>NZ_JBIAVN010000004.1:173239-485430 GCF_042894285.1 Streptomyces sp. NPDC001544
CGGCTGTCGGCTTGGGCTCGGCCTTGGCGGCCGGCTCCGCCTCCGCCGCTACCTCGGCCTCGATCTCGGCGGGCTCCTCGGTCACCGGCTCCGGCTCGGCCTCGGGGGCTGCTTCGGCGGTCGGCTCGGCCTCGGGCTCCGGCTTGGTCTCGGGGGCTGCTTCGGCGGTCGGCTCCGGCTCGGCCTCGGTGGTCGACTTGGCCTCGGGCTCCGGCTCCGCCTCGACGGTCGGCTCGGGCTCGACGGTCGGCTCCGGCTCCGCCGCTACCTCGGCCTCGATCTCGGCGGGCTCCTCGGTCACCGGCTCCGGCTCGGCCTCGGGAGTTGCTTCGGCGGTCGGCTCGGCCTCGGGCTCCGGCTTGGCCTCGGGGGCTGCTTCGGCGGTCGGCGCGGGCTCGACGGTCGGCTCCGGTTCGGCCTCGGTGGTCGACTTGGCCTCGGGCTCGGTCTCGGCGGTCGGCTCCGGCTTGGCCTCGGGCTCCGGCTCGGTCTCGGCGGTCGCCACGGACGCGGGCGTCGCCTCCGCTTCGGCCCCGGCCTTGGCCTCGGGCTCTGCCTCCGCTTCGGCCTCGGCCTCGGGGGCGGGTTCTGCCTCGGCCGTGGGCTGCGGCTCCGGTTCCGGGGTGGGGGCGATCACCGGGACCAGGCGGATTTCCGGGTCCGTGGACTGGGCCGGGACCGTTACGTTGCTGAAGGCCGCCGAGACCAGGTCGTGCTCCTGGCGGGGCTCGGAGACCTGGGCCTTGGGCTCGGGCTGCGGTTCGGGTTCCGGTGTGGGGGACGAAGCGGTCGGCTCGGGCGAAAGCGTGCTGTCCGCACCCTCCGCTTCGGCGGTGCGCCCCTTGCGCGATCGGCCGAACGCGTTCCGCAGGAGAGTGAGAATGCCCATGTGCGCAACCCTTCGAAGTGAGTTGTTCCCGTCGATCCCTGGCCAGGACGGACACGTAAGGTTAGCGGCCCCGGATCTCAGTGCGGTGAAGCAATGGCCCTCGCTGCCGCCACCTCCTGCCGCAGGGGTTCCAGGACGCTGCCCGCCGGGCCCGTGAGGTCGGTGCGGACGGCGATCAGGGATTCGGCGTGACGGACGCCCTCCGAGAGTTCGTCGAGCTGCAGGACCACCTGGTCCACCTCGAGCGAGGAAGGCGCGGCCGCGCCGTGGCCGACGCGGACGCGGGCCGCCGTCGTCGCGTCGACGATGCGTTCCACGGCGACGACCAGCGGCCACCAGGCGGCGGCGCGGCGGCCGGTGGGCGGGGGTTCGGTCAGGGCGCGCTGGAACTCCGTACGGATGGCGGAGAGGTCGCGGTAGAGGCGGCGGCGCATGCGGGCACGAGAGGCCGGATCGGTCGGTGTGTCCGGGGGGTCGCCGAACGCCGACTCCACGTAGCGGGCCGTGTCCGCGACCGCGTTCGCGAGGCGGTCGCCGACGCGGGTGTGCCAGCTCTCCGGCCAGAGGAGGTAGCCGGCGACGAGGGCGATCGCGCAGCCGAGCAGGGAGTCCAGCAGCCGGGGGACGAGGAGGGCGGTGCCCTGGTGGTTCAGGATGTCCGAAAGGAGGAGGATGACCGGGGTGATCGCCGCTGTCTGGTAGCCGTAGCCCCGCGGAGTCAGGGCTGGGATCAGGGGGGCCAGGATCAGTATCACCGGGACGTCCCACCAGCCCCTCGGCACCTCCGCCAGGACCGCCGCCGCGATCAGCAGGCCCGCCACCGTGCCGAGGGCGCGCAGCAGGGCGCGGGAGAAGACCGAGCCGAAGTCGGGCTTGAGGACGAAGGTGATGGTGAGGGCGACCCAGTAGGAACGGGGCACCGGGACGAGGGAGACCAGGGCCTGCGCGATGCCGATGCACAGGGCGAGGCGCAGTCCGTAGCGCCAGGAGTGGGCGGACAGGACGACGTTGCGGGCGGCCCGGGCGGTGCGGACGCCGAGGGCGGCGGGCCGGCCGAGGCGGTCGTCGATGCCCCGTGGGTCCACGTCGGGGGAGGTGACGACCTCGGCCGCGTGGCGCAGGGCGTGGTCGACGGCGCGGGCCGTCTCGGTGGTGGGGGTGGGGATGCGGAGGTCTATCGGGCCCGTGTAGCCCGTGTCCACCGCCTGGGCCAGGTGCCTGACCGCCGCCGGGATCTCGGGTGGCAGGGGCCGGCCCGCGAGGTGGGCCATGGGCGCCGCCTCCACGACCGGGGTGATCGCGTTCAACTGGGCGAGCAGCCGGGTCAGTTCGCGGCTGCGGCCGTGGTGGCGGGCGCGGTGGGCGAGGATGAGGTCGTAGGACTGGTTCAGGGACTGGGTGACGGCGTGGCGGGCGGCGTCGTACTCGTCCGTGCGGTCGGTGCCGCTCGCCGCCAGCAGGGCGGCGACGGTCCGGTAGGTGCCCGCCACCGCCGTCCGCTCCGGCACCCCGGACCGCAGTGGCCAGGCCAGCAGGGTGAGCAGGAGGACGAGCAGGCCGCCGCCGGTCATCAGGGCGGGGGCCAGCCACCAGGGGCCGGGCAGGGGGAGGCCCGCGCCGATGACCGCGTTCAGGAGCAGAAGGAGGCCCGACACCGAGGCCACCGCGCCGATCGTGGAGATCATTCCGGAGACCAGCGCCACGCCGGTGACGGCGACGACGGCGAGCCATCCCTGGCCGAAGACCAGCGCGCCGAGGGTCACGCCGAGCGCGCCGAAGAGCTGGGGGACGGCGATGTTGAGCAGCCGCATGCGGTAGGCGTCGGCGGTGTCGCCGATGACGCCGGACAGGGCGCCCATGGAGGCGAGCGCGCCGTACTGGGCGTGTCCGGTGGCGAGTCCGACGGCCAGGGGCGCCGACATCCCGATCGCCGCGCGGGCCATGGCGGGCAGGTTGACGGGGGCCGGCCGGGACTGGAGGTTCCGCATCAGCCAGTCGGGAGGGGTGAGGCCGATGGGGAACTCTCGGGGCATGCGCCCATTATCGTCGCGAGGGTACGAGTCCTCTGTCCGCCCTCGCCAGGAACTCCCCCAGCGCCCTGTTGAACTCCTCGGGCCGTTCCAGGTTGGGCAGGTGCGCCGCGCCCTCGATGACGTGCAGGGTGGAGTCGGGGAGGGCGGCGTGCATCGCCTCGGCGTCGGAGACCGGGGTGAAGGTGTCGTCGGCGCCGACGACCACGAGCGCGGGCACGGTGACGCGGGTCAGCAGGTCGCGGTAGTCGGGGCGTTCGGCGCGACCGCGCAGGGCCGCCGCGGCGCCCTCGGGCGGGGTGGCCGTCATCATGCGGTGGACGTGGGACTTCACCTCGGGCGGTGCGTACGGGGCGACCATCTTCTCCAGGACCTCGTCGGCGTATCCGCGCATGCCCTCCCGCAGCAGCCGGTCCGCCATGGCACCCCGGGCCCGCTTGCCGTCCGGGGTCTCCGCCGCCGGGAAGGTGTCGGCGAGGACCAGGCCCCGTATCCGCTCGGGGAACCGCCGGTAGCAGTCCATGACGATCTGCCCGCCCATGGACAGCCCGGCGAGCACGCAGGACTCCACTTCCAGCTCGTCCAGCAGGCCGGCGATGTCCCGCGCGAACCGGGCGAGCGGGGTGACGCCGGGGAGGACGGGGGAGGCGCCGTAGCCGCGCAGGTCGGGGGCGATCACCCGGCGGGAGGCGGAGAACGCCTCGGTCTGCGGGGCCCACATGGTGCGGTCGAAGGGGTGGCCGTGGACGAGGACGAGAGGGAGTCCCTGAGGGTTTTCCGGGGCTTTGTCATCGAATGCGAGGAAGGGGGGCATACGGCGACCCTAGGGTGATCGACCCCCCGGGGCAATAAGATCTTTGCCCTCGGTGCAATCCCCGTGACCGTGCCAAGTGCGAGCCAACTGCCCTACGGAGCAAGGAGAGTTGTGGACGACTTCCGGCAGCTCGCCGACCTGGTCGCCGACGAGATCGCGGCCGGGCGGCTGCGGCCGGGGCAACGGCTGCTCCCTCAGCGGACCTTCGCCCGGCGGCGCGGGATCGCCGCCTCGACGGCCGGGCGTGTGTACGCCGAACTCGTGCGGCGCGGGCTGGTGGTGGGCGAGGTCGGGCGGGGCACCTTCGTGCGCGCCGCCGCCGGTCCGCAGGCGGCCGGTCGGGCGCTCACGGAAGCCGCCGCCCCCGCTCGGTCGGTCAACCTGGAGCTCAACTACCCGGCCGCACCGGGCCAGTCGGAGATCCTCGCCCCCGCCCTGGCCGCGCTGCTCCGCCCGGACGCGCTCACCGAGGCGCTCCGCCCGGCCGCCGTCACCGGCAACCCCGCGGCCCGGGACGCGGTGGCCGCCCTGCTCGGCACCGGCGCCTGGCGTCCGGACCCCGGCCGGATCCTCTTCACCGGCAACGCCCGCCAGGCCATCGCCGCGACCCTCGCCTCCCTGGTCCGGCCGGGTGGCCGGCTCGGTGTCGAGCCGTTGACGTATCCGCTGGTCAAGGAGATAGCGGCCCGGCTGGGCATCACCCTGGTGGCGCTCGCGGCGGACGACGGCGGCCTCAGTCCGCGGTCCGTCGCCGCCGCCCACCGGACCGCTCCCCTGTCGGCCCTCTACCTCCAGCCGACGCTGCACAATCCGACCTCGGTGACCATGGACGCCGGGCGCCGCGCCGAAGTCGCCGCTGTGGTGAGCGAGTTGAACCTGCCCGTGGTCGAGGACCGCATCTGGGCGTTCCTGCACCAGGGGACCGAGCCCCCGCTCGCCGCCCTCGCCCCCGCGCTCACCCACCTCGTCGACAGCCTGTCCAAGCGGGTCGCGCCGGGCCTGACCGTCGGCTTCGCCGTCGTACCGCCGGACCGGGTGGAGGCGGTGGCCTCGGCGATCCGGTCCGGGGGCTGGAGCGCGGGCGCGTTCGCGCTGGAGGCGGCCGTGCGGTGGCTCGGGGACGGAACGGTGGCGCGGCTGGTGACGGCCAAGCGGGCGGACGCGGCCCGGCGGCGGCGACTGCTCGCCGAGGAGCTCGCCGGGTTCGCCGTACGGTCCGATCCGCAGGCCTGTTTCGCCTGGTGGGAGCTGCCCCCGCGGTGGCGGGCGGACACCTTCACGGCCGCCGCGGCGGCCCGCGGCATCGCCGTCACGCCGGGTACGGCCTTCTGCGTGGACCCCAGCCGCACACCGGACGCCGTCAGGCTCGGGCTCGCCTCGGAGCCGGAGCCGGAGCTGGTTCGGGCGCTGCGGACACTCGCCGGCGTCGCGGCGGCGGCGCGGCGCCCGGCACCCGGGCGTACCCGGTGAGCCAGGCGGCCAGTGCCACCGCCAGGCCGCAGCCGAGCAGCAGCCAGGACGCCGTGCGCAGATGGGCGGTGAGCGCGTCGTAGACGGCGCCGGCCGCCGGACGGGGGATGTCGTCGGGCAGGCCGGCGAGGGTGAGACGGCGGCCGACGGTGAGCGCGAGGAGGAGCAGCGCGCCGCCCAGGGCCGTGCCCAGGGCGGTGGCGGTGACCGCGCGGCGGCGGTGGACGGCGAGGGCGATCCCGGCGGCGGCGAGGACGACGGCCGTGACGGGAAGCCAGAAGCCGGCGACTTCCAGCACGTGGAACCCCTTCCTCAGACGGGCCAGTTCCCGGGCCGGGAGCACGGTGACCGAGGTGTGCCGCACCGGGATGCGGGCGGCCAGCGGCACATGGTCCTGGGCCAGCCGGTGTTTCACCTGGGCGGTGACGGGGGCGAGGTCGACGGTGACCGGCCGGTCGTGCGCGGCGCGTTCGTCGTGCAGCGCCCGGAGCACGGCGCTGTGGGCGGCCCGGTTGCCGGCGTCCCAGGCGACGCGGAAGGCCCGGGTCCGGGTGAAGGAGCGCACCGCGTCGTGGACGAAGGGGAGGACCGCGGTGCGCGCCGGGCCGCCCACGTCGACCTGGCGCACGATGCCGTCCCCGACCGTGTCCGCGACGGCGTCCCGCACGTCCGGGTCGGTGGCGAGCGGCGCCACGGCCGCGACGTACCGGCCGGTGTCGGCGAGCGCGTACGACGCCCAGGCCGCCACCGCGCCGAACGGCACGAGGAGGCAGGACAGGACGGTCAGTACGGCCGACAGGGCACTGCGTGGACGTGGGGACACGCTCCCAGGACACGTCCGCAGGTCCAGGCGCGCGAGCGGAGGGGCTGCATTCGGGGGGACGCGGGGACACGGAGGGCTACGGGAACCGCGTGGGCCCCGGCGGTCTCACCGGGGCCCACGCGTGGCCGGGGCGGGGATCACCTGATCCGGTGGCCGGCGGCGTCCTCGCGGGTGTAATAGCGGTAGAACACCACCACGAACACCGGCGCGGCGGTCGCCAGGCCCAGGGCCGTGGACGCCAGTACGGTGTGGCCACGGCCGCTCAGGCTGTACAGGAAACCGACCGCGACGCCGGTGAGGGCCGCCCACAGGAAGGCGTGCACCTCGCGCCGCACGTGGGCGCCGAGGGACTGCACGCCCATGCACAGGGCGAAGAACACGATCGCCGTCACGAAGCCGAACAGCACGTTCCAGCCGGTGATGGGACCGCCGTAGCGGGTGTTGGCCGCGGCCCAGTACCCGTAGACCAGGGCGACCACCAGCGGAATCGCCCACCTGGCGACCCTGTGGGTCCGCTCGTCGAACACGTCGGGCGGACGGCCGTACCGGGTCATCGCACCGGACGTGGGTGCCGCATGAGCCATGAGAGCACTCCTCTCTCCTCGCCCCTGCCCTCCAGAGCACACCCGTGGGGAACACCCTGGCAAGTGGGCGGCGAGGCCCGGTTCGCGGATGCGGCCCGCCCCCTCGCGTGCTTCCCTTGGGGCATGAAGGGCGGGCCGCACTGCACACCGTGACCGACCACGAGGTCCTGCGCCGAAGGCAGCCCCTGCGGATCCGGGGCCGGAGCGTCGCATGGGTGGTGCCGCTGCTGCTGCTCGTCGGGATCACGACGGTCGACGTCAACACCGCCGCGAGCGTCCGGATCATCTCCTGGATCGTCCTGGTGCCCGGGATCGCCGCCGCCCTCTGCGGGCTGTGGACCACGGCCCTCTTCGCCGTGCTCGCGGTCGTCGACTACGTGCTCGTGGACAGTGTCCTCTTCCACCAGTACAAGGTGGGCTGGCCCGACTTCGTCCTGGTCACCCTCGGCGGCATCCTCGCCACACTGGCCTGCGCGGTCCGGCTGCGCGGCGAGCGGCGGATGCTGCACATGAGGGACATCGCCGAGACCACCCGCCGCACCGTGCTGCGCCCGCTGCCGCCGGGCTGGGCCGGGCTGGAGCACGCCGCCGCCTACCTGGCCGCCGACACCGAGGCCCGCGTCGGCGGCGACTTCTACGACATCCAGCCCGGCCCGCACGGCACCCGCGTCCTCCTCGGTGACGTGCAGGGCAAGGGCCTCGGCGCGGTGGAGGCGGCGGCCGCGCTGCTCGGCACCTTCCGGGAGATCGGCTACCACGCGCCCGACCTGGCGACGGTCGCCGCCCACCTCGAGGTGCGCATGGGCCGCCACCGCTTCCACACCACCTCGCTGGGCCGCGCGGACGGCGACCGCTTCGCCACCGCCGTGCTGATCGGCTTCCCCGTCGTGGACGACGGCACCGTGGAGGTCGTCAACTTCGGCCACGAACCCCCGCTCGTGATCGGCGCGGACGGCGTCCGCGCCCTGCCGGCCGGTGACCGCCTCCCCCTCGGCCTCGGTGAACTCGTACCCGCCGCCGGGCCTCCCGCGCCGGCCCGGGTCCCCCTCGGCCCCGGCGAGACCGTGCTGCTCACCACGGACGGGGTGACCGAGGCCCGGGACGGCCACGGCGTCTTCTACGACCTCGTGGGGCAGGTCGCCCGCGCCACCACCGCCGACCCGGGCGCCGCCCGGCCCCGCCGGCTGACCCGGCTGGTCCGCGAGGGCGTGCTGCGGCACAGCGGCGGCCACCTGGCGGACGACACCACGATCTTCGCGGTGCGGCGCATCGAGGGCGTCCTGCTGGGGGGACGTTTCCGGGCCTGACACCCCCCTTCGCGGTCGCAGCGGTTACGGTGCTGCTGACCGGTCAGGCCGACCGGTCGGCCTGACCGATCAAAGGGGGGACGATGCCCGGAACCGTGCTGCTGCTGGCGGCCTCACCGATGGGCAAGGGACGCCTGGTGGACGCGGCCTCCGTGCTCCCCGTCCTGGCGGCCGTCGCCCCCGCCGTGCTCGCCGGCACCGACACCGCCAACGTGGTGGAACTCGCCGACCCGCTGGACCCGCAGGCCGTGCTCACCCGGCTGCGCGCCGCCGCGGCCGCCCCCGGCCCGCTCAGCGTCTTCGTCACCGGTCAGCTCCAGCTCGACCGCCGCCAGCACCTGCCGCACCTGGCGCTGGCCCGCACCACCCCCGCGACCGTCCGCTACACGGCCCTGCCCTGGCACTGGATCCGTGAGGAGCTCCGGCTGCGCCCCGCCGGCGCGACCACCCTGGTCGTCGACCTGCACGCGGACGCCGAGACCTGGGAGCACCTGCACGGCACGCCCCTGGACTCCGGCCGGAACAACGCCGTCTACGGGCGGATCGCGCCGCCGCCGCCCCGGCGGCAGGTCGCCCCGCCGTCCTACATGAAGGCGGTGGCGACGCTGCTGCGCAGCGGGTCGCGGCCGCCCATGGAGCAGTTGCACGAGCAGGCGCTGGCCCGGACCGCCGAGGAGGGCGGCGCCCACCGTGACCTCGTGCTGGCCGCCACCCGGGGCCCCGGTGGCGCCGACCCGCACGCCGAGATCAGTGCCGCCGTGCGGGCCGGGCGGCACGCCGACGCCGACGCCGTCGCCGCGCGTCACGAGCAGGCCGCGGTGCGGGCGCTCGGGGCCGCCTCGGAGGACGCGCTGCACTGGGCCGAGGTCCGCGCGGACCTGGCGATGTTCGCCGGTGACCCGGTGCGCAGTTGCCGTACCTGGCTGACCGTCGCCTCGGCCCGGCTGGCCGCCGGTCAGGCGGCGGACGCGCCCGCCGTGGAGGCGGCCGTGGACCGTGCCCACCACCAGTGGGGGCGCATCGACGACCGAGCGAGGGCCCGTGAACTCGGGCCCGCGCTCGCGGAGTTGAGACTCAGGGTGCCGGGCCGCCGGCAGGGTGCGCTGGACCACGTCCAGCAGCACCTGCGCCAGCTCCAGACACAGGGCTGAGCGTCAGCTGGTGAACGTGAAGTACTTCCAGGCGCCGTGCGTCGTGGAGTTCACGGTGTCACCGGAGGCGCTGTTGATGTAGGAGGAGCGGATCCGGAGCCGCCAGCCGACGTCCTCGCTGTGGTTGCCGCCGTAACTCACCTTGGAGACGCCGTCGGGGCCCAGCTTGAAGTACTGGGGGTCGCCGGGGTACCACTTGCCCTGGTAGTACACCTCGAACTCGAACTTCTGCGCGCGGTTCGGGTAGTACGGCATCTTCGTCGTGAACAGCGGGTTCTTGGACTTGTGGAAGAAGTAGTAGGTCTGGCCCCACACGCTCTTCGACTTGTAGTGGCCGCTGACCGAGGTGGACACGCTCACCTGCGCGCCGACCGTGCTGGCCGCCGAGCGCGGCTGGTAGCGGGCGTCGCCCGCGAACTTCGCGGTCACCGTGGCGTCCCGCTTCAGGCCGATGGTGACCGACAGGTTGCCGTGGGAGTCGACCTTGCCGGACTTGACCAGCTTGTTGGGCTTGTCGGGGCCGTAGGGGTCGGCCCAGATCTCCACCGTGCGGTTCTTGTACGTCGTACCGAGGTGGGCGGTGAACTTCACGTTCTTGCCGTACGCGTACACCTTGCCGTTGTTGTCGATCGACAGCGCCGGCTTGTCCCGCGAGACGTCCACGGTGTCGGAGCCGGAACCCGCCGCGTGGTCGGCGTCGCCCGCGTACGCCACCGTGTACTTCACCTTGCCGCCGGCCGGCGGGGTGTCGGCGAAGGAGTAGCTGCCGTCGGCCTTGGTGGTCACCGAGGGCAGGGGCTTGCCGTTCGGGGAGTCCAGGTCGGTGCGGGTGACGGTCAGCTTGGCGCCGGCGGGGAGGGCGGCCTTGGAGGTCACCTTGCCCTTGACGGTGAGCTTCTTGCCGCGGGTGGCGGTCGCCGGGGCGTCCACGGTGACAGTCGTGGCCACCTTGGTGGGCGCGTCGAACTCGCGCAGCGAGTACCCGCCCGCGGTGTCGTGGGACACCGCGAACAGCCGGGAGCCGTCCGGCGTCCAGGCCAGTCCGGCGGGAGCCAGCACGTCGGAGCCGCTGAAGTCGTAGGTGCGCAGCGCCTCGCCGCTGCCCGGCCGGAAGACGTAGACGTCCGGGTCGTACAGGTCGTCGATGCCTCCGGCGACCGTGCCGTCGGGCGCGACGGCCACCGCGTTCGGGTAGGCGTGGGTGACGTACTTGCCGTCCCCCTGCAGGTCGGCGGTCTTGAACACCTGCTGGTAGTACGGAGCGCTGCTGGCCACCACGACGTCCTTGCCGTCGGGGGTGACCTGGAGGTCGTTGAGGTCGCTGCCCGCCTCGCGGGTGCTCGCCACCCGGGCGGCGGTGCCCGACGAGACGTCGTACGAGGCCAGCTCGACGGGGCTCTGGCCGACCGCACCCGCGATCAGGGTGTTCGAGCCCGGCGCCGCGTCCAGTATCGGCGCCTGGTACCAGCCGTTGTCCTGGCCGAGGGTCACCTCGTGCTGCTCGCCGGTCAGGTCGACGGAGCCGAGGTTGCCCTGGGCGGCGCCGCCGTAGCCGAACCACAGTCTGCCGCCCGCGAGGGCGACGCTCAGCGGCTTGTCGCCCACGGCGTAGCGGGTGGTCTCGGTGTCCGTCGCGGTGTCGATGACGGCGATGGCGTCCAGGTCCTGCACGGCCGCGTAGAGCGTGCGCGAGTCGGCGGACAGCTCCAGACCGGAGACGCCGGACAGGTCGGTGGTGAGCTGCTTGACGACGTTGCCGGCGTAGTCGGTGACGACGATCTTGCCGTTGCTCGGGTCGCTGATGAAGACCCGCTGGTGGACGCCGTCCACCACGATGTCGCCGGTCGACCTGACCGGCAGGACCTTGCTGGAGTCGGCGAACGCCGGAGCGGCGGCGAGCGCCGCCGAGCTGAGGAGGACCGCCAGGGTAGTGGCGGTCGTGAGAGTGCGCATACGCACGCTGGTTCGAACCCCCCGGAACGAATGATGAAAGGCGCCACGGAACACGACCGCTGATGTGTGGGTCCCCTGTGGGTCGTGTGTGGCGGATGTGAGAAGCCTAGGGGTCGAACACTAGGTCATGCCACTGACAAAAGCGCCAGAGCTCCGGAGACGAGGGTGCGCACACCCGGGGCGACCGTGGACAGATCGGGCGCGAAGTGCGGGCTGTGGTTGCTCGGCACGCCCTGCAGCTTCTCCTTCAGGTCCGTGCCCTCGGTCGCTTCCCACACCGGGGGCGGGGTGGTCGTCACGAACCAGTACGCGTACGGGATCGAGCCCGCCGCCAGCTCGGAGAAGTCCTCGCTGCCCATCGCCGGGCCCGGGTCGAACACGGTCGCCGCGCCGAACACCTCGCCGTGCACGGCGGCGACCCGGCGGTCGGTGTCCATGTCGTTCACCGTCACCGGGAAGGTCGCCCCGACCGTCACCTCCGGCTCCCGCGGACATCCGGCCGCCAGACACTCCCCCTGGGCGATCCGGCGGATCGCGGCGAGCATGCGCGCCCGCACCGTCTCGGACTGGGTGCGCAGGTTGAGGGCGATGCGCGCCTCGGACGGGATGATGTTGTGCCGGGTGCCCGCCTCGATCCGGCCGACCGTCAGCACGGCCGATTCGGCGGCGGCGGTCTCCCGGGCGACGACCGTCTGCAGCCGGGTGACGAGATACGCGGCCGTCACCACCGGGTCGACGGTCGTCTCCGGCCGGGACCCGTGTCCGCCCCGGCCGTGCACGACGATGTCCACGTCCGTCGAGGCCGACATGATCAGCCCCGGCACGTGCGGGTACAGCCCGGCCGGACCCGGCACCGCGTGCTGGCCGAGCAGCACGTCCGGCCGCCCGAACCGCTCGTACAGCCCGTCCGCGACCATGCGGGCCGCGCCCTGCCCGGTCTCCTCGGCGGGCTGCCCGACCAGCAGCAGCGTCCCCGACCAGGTCTCCCGCCCGGCCGCCAGCGCCTGTCCGGCGCCCACGAGCCAGGTGACGTGCAGATCGTGCCCGCAGGCGTGCATCACGCCGTCCGTCTCGGACGCGTACGGCAGCCCCGTCCGCTCCGCGACCGGCAGGGCGTCCATGTCCGCCCGCAGCAGCACGACCGGGCCGTCCCCGTTGCGCAGCACCCCCGCGACCCCGGTGCCGCCGATCCCCTCAACCGTCTCGAACCCGGCCGCCCGCAGCCGCTCGGCGAGCCTGCCGGCCGTGCGGTGCTCGGCCATGGACAGCTCCGGGTGGCGGTGCAGATCCCGGTACAGGTCCTCCAGTGCGGCCACCGGAAGGTCGGCGGTCAGCTCCAGGGCGGTCCGGGCGGCGGGGGAGGTCATGGGGACGACCCTAGGGGGTGTCTAGCGGTGCTGGGCATGCTGGGCGGAAGGTGTCTCGGGAGTGGCCCTGGCCGGGCCCGCGTTGGCCGCCGTGATGAGGGCGGCGACGGCGACCACGGCTGCGGCGACGCCTCTGGCGTACCGTGCGGTGGGGCGTCCGTAGCGTGCGGATGAGCGTCCGAGCACGGCAACCTCGCAACAACAGCGGCATGTTAAGCATGTTTAATGCGACGCTTAACCTAGGGGCTGTTCAAGCCGAACGGCAAGGGGTGGAGGGGGAGTTGGGGTGTCGGAGCGTGACGATCCGGAGACCATCGGGCGACGGGTGCAGCAGCTGCGGGCAGAACGGGGACTGACCCAGCGGCAGTTGGCGGAGCCGGCGTACACGCCCGCCTATATCTCGACGCTGGAGGCGGGCCGGGTGCGGGCCTCCGACGACGCGCTCCGGCACATCGCGGGCCGGCTCGGCGTCGCGTTCGAGGAGCTGGCCGTCGGGCGGTCCCCGCACCTGGCCACCGACCTGCGGCTGCGGCTCACCGAGGCGCAGCGGACCCTGGCGACCGGCGAGGCCAAGGAGGCGGCCGTCCAGTACGCGGCCCTGCTCACGGAGGCGGAGGCGCAGGGGCTCCCCGCCGAGCAGGCCGCCGCGCTGCTCGGCCTCGGGGAGTGCGCACTGGAGACCGGTGACCTGGTCGAGGCCAGGGAGTACTTCGAGCGCGCCGAGGAGGTGACGGCCCGCGAGCCGCTGCCGGTGCGGGTGCCCGCCCTGCGCGGTCGCGCGGTCGCCCACTACCTGGCGGGTGAGCTCCGGTACGCCGTGTACCTGCTGGAGTCGGCCCTCGACGAGCTCAACCGGGGCGGGCTGCACGATCCGGACGCCCTCCTCCTGCTCTACGCCAGCATCATCGGCCCCTACATGGACATGGGCGCCCACGCCCGCGCCGCCCAGGCCGCCGAGTTCGCCCTCGCCCTCGCGCCGCAGGTCGAGGACCCCGCGCTGCTCGCCCGGATGCACCGCTCCGTCGCCCGCACCCTGCTCGCCGAGGGCCGGGTCGCCGAGGCCGACGCCTCCCTGGCCAAGGCGGCCGAGCTGTACCGCCAGCTCCAGCTTCGGACCGAGCTCGCCAACTGCCACTGGATGCGCGGGTACGTGTACGCCCAGGACGGCGAACTGGACCGCGCCGAGGAGGAGTTGCGCGAGGCGCTCGCGATGCTCTCCGCCACCCGCGCCGCCCTCTACAGCAGCCAGGTCGCCGTCGAGCTCGCCGACGTGCTGCACCGGCGCGGCAAGTCGGCGCAGGCCGCCGAGCTGCTGGAGGGGGTGCTCGGGGACCTCTCCTCGGAGCGGGGCGCCGTGCACTCGGCGGCCGCGCACCGGCTGCTGGGGATCATCGCCGAGGACGCCCGGGACACGGACGCGGCCGAGGAGCACTACGTACGGGCGCTGAGCCTGCTGGAGCGGGCCGGGGCCGCCGGTGACCTCGCCGACCTGTGCCGGCTGCTCGGCGACCTGCTGCGTCGCACGGGGCGGGTCGAGGCCGCACTGGACGCCTACCGGACGGGCCTCGGCCACCGCACGGCCCCCGGCACCACCACCCTCGGCCCCGCCCCGGCCCAGCCGCCGCTGTGAGGCGGGCGGCGCGGGTGGCCGGCGCGGCAGGTGCGGGCGGGTGCCGGACTGCTTGAGAGCCTTCGGAGGAGGGGTACACGGGGGTCGTACGGCCGTTCGACTCCACGGGAGGCTCGTCATGACGGACACGCACGCCGACCATGCCGGCCAGGGAGAGCAGGTGCTGGCCCGGCTGCAGACACTGCTGGTGGAGTCGGACCGGCTGGAGGACTTCCTGGACGAGCTCGTCACCCTCACCGCGCAGGCCCTGCCCGTCCCCGCCCACTGCTCCGTCACCCTCAGTCCGGAGGGCGGCGACCAGCCCACCACTGCGGCCGCCAGCGACCCCGAGGTGGAACTGTTCGACCAGCGGCAGTACGAGATCGACGACGGGCCCTGTCTGTCGACCCTGCGCACCGGCACGCCGCACGACATCCCGGACCTGGAGGCGGAGGACCGCTTCGGCCCCTTCCCGGACCTCTGCAACGAGTACGGCATGTGCAGCATGCTCTCGCTGCCGCTGACACCGCCGCGCCAGCGGGTCAGCGGCGTCATGAACCTCTACTCCAGCGAGCGCGGGGCCTTCACCCGGCCGGTACGGGAGCAGGCCGCCGTCTTCGCCGGATACGCCTCCGGCGCGCTGGGCGTGGCGCTGAAGATCGCCGGCCAGTTGCAGTTCAGCACCGACCTGCAGCGGGCGATCAGCTCCCGCACGATCATCGACCAGGCCCTCGGCATCATCATGTCGCAGCGGCGCTGCGACTCCGAGCAGGCCCTGGAGGTCCTCAAGCGCCTCTCGCAGGAGCACAACATCAAGCTCCGCGACGTGGCCTCGGAGGTCGTCGCCCAGGTCAGCGGTGCTCCCCCCGCCACCAGGCCGCTGCACCCGCGCGACTCGGCACTGTGAGCCCGCCCGGGGTGACCGAAGGCCGTTTCGGGCCCCCGGCCACGGGTAGTCGGGACTCCTCCCGGGGACGGGGACACCTGCTCCGGGGCCTTCGAGGACGGCCGGGCCGGGGCTGAAGGAGGCGGTGGAGGTGCGGCCCAGGGACGACGGCGCACACGCGGACGGTTTCGGCGGGCCCCAGCAGGGCCGGCACCCCACGCGTGCTCCCGGCGACCCGGCACCGGACCGGGCGGACCCGGCGCGGGCCCTGGCCGACGCGGTGCGCGGAGCGGCGCCCGAGGAACTGCCCCGACGGCTGTGCGCGGCCGCGGTCGAACTGCTTCCGGTGGCCGGCGCGAGCGTGTCACTGCTCAGCGAGGGGCTGCCCGTGCTGGTCGGGGCCAGCGACGACCACGCGGTCGGCATGGCGGAGATGGAGGCCACGCTCGGTGAGGGGCCCTGCGTGTGCGCCGCCGAGACCACCGCCCCGGTGTTCGCGGGCGACCTGACGGGCGGACCGGCCGTGGCGCGCTGGCCGGTGTACGCGCAGCAGGCGACGGCCGTGGGGGTCCGCGCGGCCTACTCGCTGCCCCTCGGCGACACCACGGTGTGCGTGGGCACCCTGAACCTGTACGGCACGGATCCCGGCGAGCTGGCCGGCCCCGACCTGCACACCGCCCGGCTGCTGGCGAGCGCCCTGACCACGGCGCTGACGTCGCTGCACCGGGACGATGCGGATGCCGGCCGGCTGGGCGGCCTGACCCACGAACACAGCGCGATCCAGCAGGCCATCGGCATGGTCATGGCCCAGCGGGGGGTCGACGCGGGCGAGGCGCTGGCCCGGCTGCGCGGGCGCGCGTTCGCCTGCGGGCGCACGGTGCTGGAGGTGGCGCACGACGTGGTCGGGCACCGCACACGGTTCGACAGGGACCAGCCCTGACGGGCCCTGACGGCGGTCAGGCCTGGGCGCGGGCCTCGTCGCGGACCTGGGCCAGACGCTGGGCGCCGACCTCCAGAGCCCGGCGGGCGGTGTCGTCGGGGAGTACGGTGCCGGGTGCGCCGAGCGTGAGCACGATCGACTGGTCCCCGACGCGTACCGCGGCGAGGTCCACGCTGAGCACGGGCGCGTCGCCGTCCGTGCCGGCCTCGCCGGTCAGCGTGATCCGCAGTCCCTGCCGGGCGTCCCCGACGGCCGGCAGCGGCAGCTCCTCCACCTGGACGGCCTCGGCGCCGGAGCGGGTGGTCGTCGCCAGGAACTGTCCGCAGCTTCCCGGCAGCGTCCGCAGCCAGGCCAGCGCGCGGTCCACGTCCGCCGGGCGGTGGGCGGCGACCTGGTAGCGCAACTGGGCGAGGTCGTCGGTGTCGTCCAGGGCGGTCACGGCGGCCTCGCTGCCCCACGGCGAACCGAACAGCTCCTCGGTGTACAGCGCCTCCAGCAACCGCTGACAGTCGGGCGCCGCGTTCGTCGTCGCCTTCAGCATCCCGTCCCGCCAGGTCGCCGCCCCCTCGGACGGCACCCACGGCGCGCCGAGATCGGCCTCGCCGACCAGCGCGGAGCGGGCCTGGGCGCCGGTCAGGGCGGGGTCGGGGCCGTTCTGCGCGTCCGGTGTCAGCGCCGAGGTGGCCACCGGGTCCCGGGCCTGGTCCGGTGTGCGCACCAGACAGGAGGAGGCACTGAGCAGCGTGGCCGCGGTGAGCAGGACGGCGGCGGGGCGGCGGGTGACCGAGGGGCGGGGCATGTACTCACGGCACCACTGCCTCCGGCGGTCCACCAGCGGTCCGGGCCGTCCGGGTGAGGGGCTGCCCAGGGCACCGCCGGGGGCTGCCGACCCCAGACCCCCGCTTCCCCGGTGACGCGGGCCCCGTCCGGGGTTGATCCTGGGGGCGGAACGACAGAAGGAGTCCGCCGTGACCGGTCAGCCCATACCCGTGATCATCGACTGCGACACAGGGGTCGACGACGCCCTGGCCCTGCTGTTCGCCGTCCGCCACCCGGACCTGGATCTGCGGGCGGTGACGTGCGTGGCCGGGAACACGGACGTTGACGGGGTCGTCCGCAACACCCTGACGGTGCTGGAGCAGGCCGGTGCGCCGGACGTCCCGGTGGCGCGGGGGGCCGAGCGGCCGCTGATCGAGCCGGCCCGCTCGGCACGGCATGTGCACGGCCACGACGGGATGGGTGACCTGGGGCTGCCCGCGCCGACCCGGGCCCCGGCCGCCGTGGACGCGGTGACGCTGCTGCACCGCGAGATCCTCGCCTCGCCCCGCCCGGTCACCCTGGTCCCGACGGCCCCGCTCACCAACATCGCCCTGCTGTTGCGCGCGCATCCGGAGGTGACCGGCAACATCGAGCGGATCGTGTTCATGGGCGGGGCCGTGGCCACCGGGAACGCCACGCCCGTCGCCGAGTTCAACGTCTGGCACGACCCGGAGGCGGCGGCGATCCTGCTCACCGCCGGGGTGCCGATCACCATGTACGGGCTGGACGTCTTCCACCAGGTCGTCGTACCCGGGGTCGAGGTGCGGCGGCTGCGGGCGAGTGCCGAGCCCGGCACCCGGCTGGCCGGCGAGCTGCTCGCCCACCGGCCGACGGCGCAGGGCGGCCCCGCCGAGGCCGAGGCGGCGGGCGGTCTCGGTGACGCGGGCGCGGTCTGCGCGGTCGCCGACCCGGAGGGCATCACCACCCGCCGGCTGCCCGTCGAGGTCTCCCTCGCCCCGGGCCCGGCCCGGGGCCAGACCGTCGTCGACCGCCGCCCCCGCCCGGGCGAGTCCGAGATCCACGAGGGCGTCCGCGAACAGGCGCTGCTGGACGTGGCGTTGGAGGTGGACGTCGACCGGTTCGTGAAGCTGTACCTGGAGACCGTGGAGCGGCCCTAGTCGGTCGGGGCGGGGGCCGGCGTCGGTGCTCCCCACCGTTCCTCCACCCGGGCCACCTTCCAGTAGGTCAGGGCCGCCGCCCACACCACCACGAACAGGCCGACGATGATGTAGCCGACGTTGTCCAGGTCGAGGTCCGCGATCCAGCCGGTGAGGCCGTCGCGCAGGTCGAGTTTGTCGTGCAGGACGCCGACCAGCTCGATGGTGCCGATGAAGAAGGCGACGGCGATGGACAGCCCGGTGATGGTGAGGTTGTAGAAGACCTTGCGCACCGGGTTGGAGAACGCCCACTGGTAGGCGAAGTTCATGAACGTGCCGTCGAGGGTGTCGAACAGGCTCATCCCGGCGGCGAAGAGGAGGGGCAGGCAGAGGATCGCGTACCAGGGCAGGCCGGCCGCCGCGCCCGAGCCAGCCATCACCATCAGCGTGACCTCGGTCGCCGTGTCGAAGCCGAGGCCGAAGAGGAAGCCCAGGGGGAACATCTGGCCGGGGCGGGAGACCGACTTCGTCAGACGGCCGAGGATCCGGTTCATGAACCCCCGGGAGTCCAGGTGGGCTTCGAGTTCCCTCTCGTCGTACGTGCCGGCCCGCATCGCCCTGAACACGCGCAGGATGCCCGTCAGGGCGACCAGGTTGAGGGCGGCGATGAGGTAGAGGAACGTGCCGGAGATCGTCGTACCCATGAAGCCGAGGACCTGGTGGGTGCGCGAGCCCTCGTTCATCACCTTGCCGGCGAGCTGGGTGCCGCCCGCGATCAGCGCCGCGAGGACCACCACCACGCTGGAGTGTCCGAGTGCGAACCAGAAGCCCACCGACACCGGGCGCTTGCCGTCGGCCATCAGCTTGCGGGTGGTGTTGTCGATGGCGGCGATGTGGTCGGCGTCGAAGGCGTGCCGCATGCCGAGGGTGTAGGCGGTGATGCCCAGGCCGATCCCGAACGCCTTGGTGCCGACCTTGTAGTGCTCGGGGACGACGAGCAGGAAGAGGATGCCGAACGCGACGACGTGCAGGGCGAGGATCACCACCAGCAGCCCGGCCGTCCTGAGCGTGTCCTCGCGCCGCCACCTGAAGGAGGCGGGCACCGTCGTCGGGGGGTCGGTCTTCACGGGCAGGGTCATCCGGTTCACGCTCCAGCACCTCGTGGATCACTTCGTGAGCTGCCGTGGCCGGTCTCCTGGCTTACGGGTGGTTGCGTCCGCCGTCCCTGCCTTCCCGGTCGTACGACCAGTGGCCCGGCGGGTGCCGGACGGGACGGGAACTCCCCGATCACAGTGGCGAGGGCCGCGTCGACATCGCATCGACTTCCCGAGCACCACGGCGTGCCCACCGTAGGGGTGCGAGCGGTTTCCTGCATAGCTGCGTACCTGCGCAGGTATGAAAGATCACAGAACGGCGCCTGCCACTATGGCGTCATGCATCTCGTGCCTGCCGACCGCGCGGACCGTCGCACCATCGACGGCCACCGGGTGTGCGACGCCATCGCCGCGATCGGCGAACCAGGTCATGTGCGCACCTGGGCCGACCGTTTCTCCCTGCTCGCCGACGCCAAGCGGCTCGCGCTGCTGCTCGCGCTGCACCGCACCGGGCCGCTCGCCGTGTCCGACCTGGCCATCGCGACCGGGATGAACGACCCCGCGGTCTCACAGGCCTTGCGGCTGCTGCGGGCGGCGGGGGTCGTGGAGGGCGAGAAGGAGGGGCGGGTGGTCAGGTACCGGGTGGTGGACGCCGAGGTGCGGGGGCTGCTGAAGCACTGCGCGGCCGACGGAGGCATCGTCGACCTGTCCTGAAGTTTCGCTTTCCCGGCGATGTGGACAGGATTGCCTCCGTCGTCCTCTCCGAGGGAGCCGCTGTGACCGACCTTTCGTCCAGGAATCCCGACTGGTGGCGCCAGGCCGTCATCTACCAGGTCTACCCCCGCAGTTTCGCCGACGCCGACGGTGACGGGCTCGGTGACATCCGGGGCATCACCGAGCGTCTGCACCACGTGGCCGCGCTGGGCGTCGACGCCGTGTGGCTGAGCCCCTTCTACCCGTCGGAACTGGCCGACGGCGGCTACGACGTCGCCGACCCCAGGGACGTCGACCCCCGCCTCGGCACGCTGGACGACTTCGACGCCCTGGTCGCCGAGGCCCACCGGCTGGGCCTGAAGGTGATCGTCGACATCGTCCCCAACCACACCTCCCACCAGCACCCCTGGTTCCAGGAGGCCCTGCGCGCCGGCCCCGGCTCCGCCGCCCGCGACCGCTACGTCTTCCGCGCCGGACGCGGGGAGCGGGGCGAACTCCCGCCCACCGACTGGCAGTCCGTCTTCGGGGGCAGCGCCTGGCAGCGGGTCCCCGACGGCCAGTGGTACCTCCATCTGTTCGCCCCCGAGCAGCCCGACCTCGACTGGGGCAACGAGGAGGTCCGCGCCGACTTCCGCACCACCCTGCGTTTCTGGTCCGACCGGGGCGTCGACGGCTTCCGCGTCGACGTCGCCCACGGCCTGGCCAAGGACCTCGACGGTCCGCTGCGCGACGTCGGGGACATCGGCGCGACCGGCGAGGACGCGCTGCCGCACCTGTCGCCCGGCAGCCATCCCTACTGGGACCGCGACGAGGTACACGAGATCTACCGCGACTGGCGCAAGATCTTCGACGCCTACACCCCGCCCCGCACCGCGGTCGCCGAGGCCTGGGTCCCGGACGCCCGCCGCGCCCTGTACGCCCGCCCGGACGAACTGGGCCAGGCGTTCAACTTCGAGTACCTTCAGGCCGGCTGGGACGCCGAGGTGCTGCGCGGGGTCATCACCGGTTCCCTGGACACGGCCCGTACGGTCGGCGCCTCGGCCACCTGGGTGCTGTCCAACCACGACGTCGTACGCCACACCTCACGCCTGATGCTGCCGCCCGGCACGGACGACAACGCCTGGCTGCTCTCCGGCGGCCACGCGCCGCGGATCGACGAGGCGGCTGGGCTGCGCCGGGCGCGGGCGGCGACCCTGCTGATGCTGGCCCTGCCCGGGTCCGCGTACGTCTACCAGGGCGAGGAACTCGGCCTGCCCGAGGTGGCCGACCTGCCCACCGAGGTCCTCCAGGACCCGATCTGGGAACAGACCGGGCACGTCCGCAAGGGCCGCGACGGCTGCCGGGTGCCCCTGCCGTGGACGACCGGGGGAGCGTCGTACGGCTTCGGCTCCGGGGGTGCCTGGCTGCCGCAGCCACCGGTCTTCGCGTCGTACGCCGTGCAGGCGCAGGACGGGGTGGAGGGCTCCACCCTGGAGTTCTACCGCCGGGCGCTGCGCCTGCGCCGCAAGCTCCTCGAGGGGGAGTCGCTGACCTGGGCGCCGGACGCGCCCGCCGGCGTCCTGGACTTCGCCCGCTCGGACGGCTGGCGGTGCGTCACCAACCTCTCGGCCGAGGCGGTCCCCCTGCCGCCCGGTGAGCCGCTGCTGAGCAGCGCGCCGCTACCGGACGGAGGGAGCCTGCCGCCGGACACCACGGTGTGGCTCGGCTAGGGCCTGTCCGGCGGACCAGGTCGCAGGGCACGGGCGGTGCCTCATCGGCGCTGGTGAGCGGGGCCGAGCGTGCCAAGCCCCGCGTCTGCGGCATGATCTCCCGGGACAGCACACCTAGGCCGTGCTCAGCCCGCCGACGGGCTCGGGCTGGCGGGAGCGCCGGCGCCTGCTCCGCCGCCGGCGGCCGAGCCGCCGAGGAGTCCGCTGAGGTCCACCGGAGTGGACGTCTCGGTGGGCGGCGCGGTGAGCACCACCTCCGGCTGCCCGGCCGGCGGATTCGGCGGGGTCACGTCGGAGGCCGGCAGTTTCGGCGGGTTCGTCTGCGTGTTGAGGGTCGTGTCGAAGTCGACGTCGCCCGTCTTCTCCATGACCGTCATGTGGTCCAGGACCGTGTCGTTGGCCTGGTCGGCGAGGGCGCGCACCAGCGAGTTCTTGGTGGTGGAGCGGATCTTCGCGATGCCGTTGAAGATCGAGCCGTGCGTCATCCGCAGGATGTTGGCGAAGTCGACGTCGAACTGCTTGCCGGTGTCGCTCTTCAGCTGGGTGACGAAGCCCTCCTGCTGGGGGCTGGCCACGTTGGGCAACGTGATGTTCAGCAACGGCGCGATCTTGCGGCAGGTGACGTCCAGCGCGGCGTGACCGTCGATCAGGTGCTCGCTGGCCGTCTTGACCGCGGGCGACTGGCCCTTCTGCAGACCGATCTGACCGACCGGGTACTCCCACAGCCCCGCGGCCCGCACCTTCACCACGAAGTCGCGGTCGCCCTCGGTCAGCGGCCCCCACTGGGTGTTCGCGATGATGCGGGACTGGTCGGAGGAGACGGTGCTCACCCCGAGCATGCTCGGGTAGACGAGCGCCACGAGGGTCACCGCCATGGCTCCGCCCACGAAGAGAGTTCCCGTCGCGTTACGCGAAAGTCGCACCGTGCCTCCTGCCCGGTAGGGGTAACCGCTCGCGCGGACGAGCGGTTCGGACGCACAGGAGTACGGAGACGGAAGCGTCGGCACTCAATGTTTTTGGTAAAACCTGTCGGGCCGGTGGTTGACCGAACGTTGACCGGCCGGTGGGAGAGCCTGGGCGAACCTGACTGTACGTTCGCCGCATGTCCATGCCACCGCGACCCGGGCACCCCGCGAGGGCTGCCGCATCCCTCCCCGTTCTCCCCTACCGCAAGCCCACCAAGGGCCGCGACTACTGGGTCCTGGACGACGTCCTGCCGGACGTGGACGCCGTACGGCAGCGGTGTCTCGCCAAGGACGACTGGGTCGAGGGATATCCGTACACGCAGGAGACCTGGCCGGGGCTGCGCGCCATGCCGGGGCTGGAGCCGGGTGAACTGGGGCGGATCGAGCGGCTGGTGAAGAAGGCCACCGGGGCCAAGGAGCTGTGGGTGCAGCGGGCGCCCGGCGGCGGCACCCTCAACCACAACTGCGTGCAGGTGGTGGGCGCGGGGGAGAGCGAGCCCCGGCCGCACACCGACTCGCGCGCGCTGTGCCGGTACGCGGCCGTGCTGTATCTCAACCCGGGCGTGCCGAAGGACTGCGGCACCAGTTTCTACCGGCAGTCCCTGCCCGGCGGACGCCTCGGCGGCAACGTCGTCCAGGCCCCGCACAACAACCTGGTCGAGGCCCTCGGCACCCGCTTCGTGGCACCGGACGCCTTCGAGGAGGACGTGCGCGTCCCGCACCGGTACAACCGCCTGCTCCTCTACAACGCCAACCTCGTGCACAGCGCGACCGGTTACTGTGGCCGGACGCTGGAGGAGAAGCGGATGACGGCGGTCTTCTTCTGGATGGCCTGAGCCGCTCAGGCCCGGCCGTTCAAATCCCGGTCGCAGGCCCGGCCGCTCAGTACCGGAGCGCCCTCGCCACCTCCGTCCTCACCTGTCCCGACAGTGTGCGGTGGCTCTGCGCCGTCGCCTTGCCCGACTTTCCGGCGGGGACGTTCGCGACCGTGGCGACGGTCGTGTCCAGGAGGTTGCCGCTGCCGTCCTTGAAGTCGACCTGGACGGCGAAGGACTTGGTGGCGTCCGCCGTGTTGTCCGCCGTGACCTGGACCGCCATATGGCCGTCGGAGGTCGCGGCCGGTGTGCCCAGCCGCACCGCGGCCCTGGCGTCGACACCGTTCTTCACGTCGTCCAGCCGCTTCCCCGCCTCCGCGGTCGCCGAGGCCAGCGCCGACGCGCCCTGCGAGGCGTAGGACGCCGCCTTGCTGACCGCGAACGAGGGGCTGCCGCCGTTGCTGTTCGAGCAGCCGCCCAGCCCGGCGCCCAGGCATACGGCGAGCGTCAGTGCCGCGCCTGTCCGTAGACCCGTCATACCGCCTCCGTCCGTGGCCCCCGCCGTTCTCCTGTCCAGTCAAGGACCGGGGCCGCGGGTGCGCACGCCCGGCCATCCGTACGGCGTAACAACCCCGTGGTCGTCCGTGACCATGGCGCATCGTTCTGCGTCTGACATGGCGTAAACAAAATGTGCGTACGGAGAACAGGATGCCCAGGGTGAACGACGAACACGACGCCTACCGTGACGGCACGGAGCGATTCGCCGGTCCGCGACCGGGCCGGGCGGTGGAGCGGTGTGCCGTGGGCGGGCTGCTGCTCGCGGGCGCCGCCTGGGCCGCCCGGGCGGTGTGGCACGTGCGGCTGTTCCTGGCCGGGGAGCCCGCCTCGGGCCCGCCGGACCAGGGGGACGGTGTGCACCGGACGCTGACGGGGCTGGAGGACTCGTACCACGTCGTCAACGCGCTGGGGGGCGGCGCCACGCTGATCTGCGTGCTGGCGTTCCTGTCCTGGCTGTGGCGCGTCCGCGACGACGCGCGGGTCCTGTCGGCCGAGCCGCCGCGCTATTCGGGGATCTGGGTCTACCTGGGCTGGATCCTGCCGATCATGAACCTGTGGGTGCCGCGCGGCATCGTCGTGGACGTCTACGAGAAGAGTGCCCCCGGGCGGCCCCTGCCGCGCTCGCTGAACGTGTGGTGGGGGCTGTGGCTGCTCGGGATGCTCAGCGGGGTCGGCCTGCTGTACGAGGACTCCACCGACGAGATCATCGAGCGCGCCTACACCGAGGTCTGGCCGCTGCTGGCCGCGGACGCGGCGGTCGTGGGCGCGGCGATCGCCGGTGCCTTCGTCGTGCGGGCCGTCTCGGCGGTGCAGCGGGAGCGCCTGGCGGCCCTGACCGGCGGCCCGGGGAGCGCGGCGGCGGAGACCGTGGCCGTGTCGTGACGGCGTGACGGCCGCCCGGAGAGCCTCCGGTGTCCCTTGACGCATTCATGCGCAACCATGGGGTTATGACCGGTTTCGTGATCGGTCATATGGCCGGATGCTCTCACTGAGGGGGCCGACATGGCTGTGGAAATCCCTCCCCTGATCAAACCATCCATGCTCAGACGGCGTGCCGGACTGCTGGGCGAGTGCATGGCGGAGTTCCTGGGGACCTTCGTACTGATCGCGTTCGGTGCCGGCGTTGTCGCGATGGCCGTCGCGGCGCTGCCCGGCTCGGGCCGTGCCGCCACGCCCACCACGATCTTCCTCGCCGCCGGAGACTGGCTGCTGATCACCTGGGGCTGGGCGATGGCCGTGGTCTTCGGTATCTACGTGGCCGGAGGCGTCAGCGGCGCGCACATCAACCCGGCGGTGACGCTGGCGTTCGCGGTGCGCCGCAAGTTCCCCTGGGCCAAGGTCCTGCCGTACTGGTTCTCGCAGCTGGTGGGTGCTTTCGCTGGTGCGGCCCTGGTCTTCGCCGTCTATCACGACGCGATCAACGCCTTCGACGCCGCCTCGAAACCGCCGAAGACCAACGGGCACACACTCGCCACGTTCTCGATCTTCGCCACCTTCCCGGCGCCGTACTTCAACGGTGGCGTCTGGGGGCCGCTGATCGACCAGATCGTGGGCACCGCCTTCCTGGTGATGTTCGTCGTGGCCGTCATCGACCTGCGCAACACGGCGGTGCAGGCCAACCTGGGGCCGTTCGTGATCGGCCTGGTGGTGGCCGCCGTCGGCATGTCCTACGGGGCGAACGCCGGCTACGCCATCAACCCCGCCCGTGACTTCGGCCCGCGCCTGTTCACCTGGCTCGCGGGCTGGCAGAGTCTGGCCTTGCCGGGGGACGGTCCATGGTTCAGCAACTACTTCTGGATACCGATCGTCGGGCCACTCGTCGGCGGGGTCATCGGGGTCCTGGTGTACGACCTGTTCGTCGGCGACGTCCTCCACGCCCGCGCCGAACTGGGAGAGCTGCCGGAGGTCGGCCGTACGCGGCCCACCACGGACGCGGAATAGCCCCGACGCCCCCGTCGGAAGATCATGGGAAGATCCTTCGTTACCGTTTCGTGACCGTTTGAGCTCATGGTCATCATTTGAGATGACCAGCTTGAGCTGTCATGCATTCGGTACCAGAGCGAGAACCCGCACCGCCCGTCGGCAGCGCCGCGGCATCCCGCCGCGGTGGCCGTTCGCACCGGCCCTCTCGGAGCGCCGACCGGCACAGGTCCGCCCACCGCCGGGGCGGTCCGCGCCACCGGGGCCGGGCCTGCCTGGTCGCCGCGATGATGGCCGTCGGCCTGCTCGGCTCGACGGCGTTCTTACTGCACGGCGGACGAAGCGACGCGTCGAGCGCCGCACCGCCCGCGCGGAGCACGGTGCACTGGGCCGCCCGCGAACCGACGGCATGACCACCTCCATCGGCCCGGCTGCCGAAGTCCCCTACGGCCGCATCACGCTGGACACCCTGGGCGCCGGCGGAAGCGGATCGGCGGAGTACGGCTACGCGGTGGGGTCCGCCGGTTCGGAGGTGAAGAGGATCACCGTGCGCGACCACGGGCACACCGTCCAGGCCACCGTGGACAGCGGCCGCTGGACCGTGTGGTGGCCCGACCGCGACCCCGGCGGCCCGCTGACCGGCACACTCACCCTGATCCTCGCCGACGGCACCACCCGCACGGTCGGCGGCAAGGCACTGGTGAAGCACAAGGTCATGTGACGCGGCGCACAGGAACTCCCCCCGTCCCGCAGGGAGTAACAGATGTGAGGCGGCAGACGGAACGAGGAGAGTCAGTGCGTGCGCGGATACGGGCAGGGGACCGTGAAGCCTTCGCCGAGCTGTACGAGAGCCACGCGCGGGCGGTCTACAACCATGCCCTGCGGCTTACCGGTGACTGGTCGGAGGCCGAGGAGGCGATGTCCGAGACCTTTCTCGCCGCCTGGCGTGCCCGGGAGACGGTGGAGCCGGAGGGCGGATCGCTGAAACCGTGGCTGCTCGGCATCGCCACGCACAAGGCGCGCAACGCCAACCGCGGGATACGGCGGCGGATCGCCTTCCTGGCCCGCAGCCCGGAGCCCCGGCCGGTCGAGGACTTCGCGGACGAGACGGCGGGCCGCGTCGACGACGCCCGCCGGCTCGCCCTGGTCCACAACGCGCTGCGCGGGCTGCGCCGCCAGGACCGGGAGGTGCTCGCCCTGTGCGTGGCCGCCGGGCTGGACTACCAGCAGGCGGCCGAGGCCCTCGGCATCCCGGTCGGCACCGTGCGCTCCCGGCTGTCCCGGGCCCGCGCGCGGCTGGCCCGGCTCAGCGCCACCGGCGAGGGCGACCGGGAAGAACCGGAACCGCCCCGGACCCGCGGAGAGATGGAGAGTGAGGCCGCGTTCGCGGCCCTGTTCCTGCAGGAGGAAACCCCGTGAACGCTGACGACCTGCCCCGCGCCGGCTCCGGCTCCGCCGCCCGGAGCGAGGCCGAGGAGCTGCTGTCGGCCCCGGCGGAATGGGACCTCCCGCGGAACCGGCACCTCCACCACAAGGACGTACTGATGCGACGCATCGACCATGACCTGAACCCCGCCGCGCGGACGGCCGCGGCGCCGCCCCGCCGCAAGCTGCTGCTGCGCGCCGCCGTGCTGCTGCCCGCCGCGTCGTTGGCGCTGGCCGGCGCGCTGGTCGTCACCCTCTCCGGCGGTGGCGGCTCCGCCCCGGGATCGGGGACCGGCGGCGCGGGGACGGCCGAGGGCGGCCCCAGCGCGTCCGTGACGCTCGGCCGGATCGCCGCCGCGGCCATGGAGACCGGCACCAGCCCGGTCAAGGACGGGCAGTTGGTCTACGTCCGAACCCTGCTCCGCGCCAACACGGGCACGTTCGAAGGCCCGGTGAAGCTCGGCGCCCTGCACCAGTCGGAGTCCTGGACGGTGCAGAACCCCGCCCCCGTCAAGACCGCCGGGTGGCTCAGGGAAACCGGCAAGGACGCGGTCATGCCCGGTGAGACGATCCCCATCGAGGAGGGCGGCGCCCCGGTCCCTGCCGGCTTCGACCGCCCCACCTACAAGTGGCTGGCCTCCCTGCCGACCGACCCCGCCGCCCTGCTCCGCCTGATCTACTCCAGGACCAAGGGGGACGAGACCGAGTCGCACGACCAGGCCGCCTTCAGCAGGATCGGTGACCTGCTCGGCGACGTCATGCCCGCCGCGAACAACGCCGCGCTCTACAAGGCCGCCGCGCGGATCCCCGGCGTGGTGGTGATCCCCGACGCCGTCGACGCCGCCGGCCGGCACGGCATCGGCATCACCCGCGAGGACCCGAGGTCCCGGATCCGTGACGTCTGGATCTTCGACAAGCACGACCTGACCTACCTGGGCGCCCGCTCGTACATCACCAAGGACAAGAAGAAGGAGCCGCGCCCCACCACCCTCCTGGGCGTCAGCGCCGTCATGGAACGCGCGGTGGTCGACCACCGGGGCGACACCCCGGGCAGGGCGAACGGCTAGCCGACCCGCGTTCCCCGCAGGGGCGGTCCCGGTGTCCCGTCGGCAACGACGGGGCCCGGGAAACTGCCGGACACAGCACAAGCGGTCCCGTCCCCGCCGGTGTCAGGATTCCGCGCATGACCGATGTCCGGGACGTGACCTGCCTTCCTCCCGCGAAGCGCGCCCTGTGGTGGATCGTCGCACTCGGAGCGGCCGGGACGGTCCTGGCCGCGACGGGGACGGCGTACCGGGGCGGGCTCGGGTACCTCTGGCTGGGCGTCGGCCTGGCGTCCGTCCTGGCGGGGACCGTGGCGCTCCACGCGCTCGCCGCCCGGACGACCGCCGATGCTTCCGGCCTGCGGATCCGGACGCTGCGGGGCGGCCGGAGCGTGGCCTGGCACGAGGTCGCCGACCTGCGGGTGCATCTGAGGCACACGAGGAACGGGGAGTTCCGTCGCGTCGCCGCGGTGCTGCGCGACGGCCGCAGGCTGTTCCTGCCGCTGCCGCTCAGCGGAAGGTCCGACGACCCGGAGTTCGACGCCACGCTGGACGCGCTGCGCACGCTGCACCGCCGGTACGGAACCCCCGCGTCGAGTCACCTCCCCGTCATCTCCTCCCGCACCGCCGGCCGCGGCTGGGCCGGGTCGCTGACCGTGTGCGTGCTGCTGCTCGCGGGCGCGGGAGTGGCCGCGTGGACCGTGCCGCAGGCCGCGGCCGAGGAGGCGGCGTGGAACGCGGCCCGCCCGTGCGCCGCCGGTACGCCTGCCGGGGAACGGACCGAGTGCCTGGACAAGCTGCCGGCCGTGATCGAGCGGACCGACGCCGACCGGCCGAAGCAACAGGGCCGGCTGTACTTCACCGGCGGTGGGCCGCTGGGGCGGCTCGAGGTCACCCGGGAGGCCGCACAGGGGTTCCGGCCCGGGGACAGGGTCGAACTGACCGTCTGGCGCGGGGCGGTCCGGGAGGTCAGCGGGCGGCACTACGTGTGGCACGACCGGGTCGGCGGCGCCGGGGACCTGGCCGTCGGGGCCGCCGTCCTCGCCCTCGCCGCCGGGTACCCCGCCGCCCAGCTGGTGCTGCGCCTGCGCGGGCGCCGGCTGCCCGACGACGAGGTCCTCCCGTCGGCGCTCCCCTTCGCGGGCGCGCTCGCCGGCACGGCCCTGTGGCTGCTGCCGCTGTGCCACCTGCACCCCGCGACCCTGTTCACCTCTCCCGTGCCGATCGCCTGGGGCGCCTCGGGCACGCTCGCCTCGCTGGTGTTCCTCACGGCGGCCTGGCGTGCCACCCGGCTGCGCGCGCCCCGGCCGGCCGCGGTGAGCGACGGGCCGGCCGGGCGGGAGGGCGAGGAGGTGTTCCTGCCGGCCCGCTTCCTGGAGCCCACCGACTACAACCCGCACGGCTTCGGCACCCACATCGCCCTCGGGGACGGCCCGCCCGCGGTGACACCCGGTCCCGGCAGGTTCGCGGCCAAACCGATCCCCATGGGGCGGCTCACCCTCAAGGCCGTGCGCCGCGTCCGGGGCGGCGACGGCGACACCGTCTCCAGGAGCTGGCACATCGCCGAACTCGACGACGCAGGCACCCCCGTCCGCCTCGCGGCCGCCCCGGACGATCTGCACCGCATCCTCCGCGAACTCGACCCGGCCGGAGCCGGAGCGATGGCGCACCCGTAGGAGGGCCTACGACAGCCCGGACGCCCGGAGGACCGCCCGCGCCGTCTCCGTGTCGATCTGCTCGCCCAGCCGCCGGAACGCGTCCGCCCCGCTGCGCAGGGTGCCGCGGTGCACGGAGTGGCGGAGGCCGGTGTCCAGTTCGTGCCACAGCAGGGGGTTCGCCGTCAGGACGCGGATGTCGAGTTCGAGGCGTCCGCCGCGGGTGTCCCGCAGGACGAGGCGGTCGGTGACACCGGCGGAACGTCGTACGGACACGAGCGCGTCCGTCCGTACCGTCCGCCGACGCAGCGGCCCGCGCACCGTCAGCCAGCCGGTGCCCGCCGTGACCCGCTGCGGCAGCAGGACGGCGAAGACCGCGGCGGACAGGGCGAGCCACACCGCGGCGCGGGCGGCGGTGAGGGTGTGCGCGTCCCAGTCGACGAGGACGGCCAGCGCGCAGAAGGCGAGGGCGCAGGTGGCCGCGAGCCGGGCACTGCCACGCCAGTGGCGGTCGGCGACCGGGCCGTTCCTCGGACCGCTGCCTCGCATGGCACCGACGCTAGGCGGCGGCTGGCCCCGTGCGACGCGTACTGACGGTGTTCTTACGCGGTGGGGGCCCTCCTTGACGGCATTCTTACGCGTGGGCCGGTCGTCGGCCGGCGTGGGGTCAGCCGACGTGGACGCGCGGGCGGCGGGCGCGGTCCGGTTCCGCCTCGCGCAGGACCTCGCGGGTGACGGGGGCGACCTCGCCCTGGCCGAAGAGGAAGAAGCGGAGGAAGTTGGCGAAGGGGGTGCCCTCGGTCCACTCGAAGTACATGTGCGGGATGCAGCCCGTGGTGTCGCGGACGTGCAGGAGAAGGGCCGCGAGGGCGTTGGGTATGGAGGACGACTCCAGGGTGAGGACCCGGTAGCGGTCGTGCAGCACCTCGCCGCGGACCGTCAGCCCCGCCTCGAACTCCGACGGGTCGGTGACGGTGACCTCGACGAAGACGAAGTCCTCCTGCTCCGGCAGTTCGTTGTCGGCCCGGATCTGCTCGATCTTGTCGCGGTACTCGGCCTTGTCGCGGTCGCCCGGGTCGTTGGCGATGAAGCGGACCTTGCGGCTGGCGATGTCCCGGACGAATCGTTCCGCCATGGAGTCGAGCTGCACACTCGTCACGCGCAGCTCGAAGGCACGGGCCAGCCGGGAGAGCAGCGAGACCAGCATGATGCCCACGATGAAGCAGGCGCCGATCTTCACACCGTCGGGGCGCTCGATGACGTTGGCCACGGTCACGTAGAGCAGAACCGCCGCCACGATCGAAAAAGCGATGGTCCAGTGGCGCTGCCCGGCCCTGCGGGCGGCGATGGTCACCGCGATCGCCGCCGAGGACATCAGCACCAGCACGCCGGTGGCGTAGGCGCCGCCCTGCGCGTCCACGTTGGCATCGAAGATCCAGGTGACCAGGAAGGCGATCAGGGTGAAGACGATGACCATGGGGCGTACGGCGCGGGCCCAGTGCGGGGCCATGCCGTAGCGGGGCAGATAGCGCGGCATCAGGTTGAGCAGGCCGGCCATGGCGGAGGCGCCCGCGAACCACAGGATGGCGATGGTGGAGAGGTCGTACACCGTGCCGAAGCCGTTGCCCAGGTACTGGTGCGCGAGGTAGGCCAGCGCGCGGCCGTTGGCGGCTCCGCCGGGCTTGAACTCCTTCGCCGGGATGAGCACCGTCGTTATGAAACTGGTGGCGATCAGGAACACGCTCATGATCAGGGCGGCGGTCGTCAGCAGCTTCTTGGTGTCCCGGATCCGGCCCCTGGGGTGCTCCTCCGTGTCGCCCGGGTCGCCCTGGACGTGCGGCATCACCGCGACGCCCGTCTCGAAGCCGGACAGGCCCAGGGCGAGCTTGGGGAAGACCAGCAGGGACACGCCGATCATGGCGAAGACGCTGCCGTGCTCGGCGGTGAGGGCGCTGGTCCAGTCGGTGACCAGGTGCCCGGCGGTCACCACGTGCCACAGGCCGTCGACCACGACCACGGCGTTCAGTCCGAGGTAGACGACCACCAGGGCGACCGCGACGCCGATCGCCTCCAGGAAGCCCTTGAGGAACACCGCGCCCAGCAGGGCCACCAGGAACAGGGTGATCCACATCTCCTGGCCGTGCAGCACGCTGGTCAGATGCGGGTTCTCCACGAGGTGGGTGGAGGCGTCGGCGGCCGAAAGGGTGATGGTGATCAGGAAGTCGGTGGCGGCGAAGCCCAGCAGGGTCAGGACGAAAAGCTTGCCCTTCCAGAAGGACAGCAGCCGCTCCAGCATGGCGATGGAGCCCTCCCCGTGCGGGCTCTCCTCGGCCACCCGGCGGTACACCGGCAGCGCGCCGGCCAGGGTGACCACGACGAGGACGAGGGTCGCCACCGGGGAGAGCAGACCGGCGGCGAGGGCCGCGATGCCGGGCTGGTAACCGAGGGTGGAGAAGTAGTCGACGCCGGTCAGGCACATCACGCGGTACCAGCGCTGTCCCTTGTGCGGCGGCTCCGGCTCGGCGTGGGGACCGGTGTGGCCGCCGTGCTTGCCCATGTCGGACAGGCCCTCCAGCATCCACGTCCGCAGACGGCTCTGCGGCGGAGTCTCGGTGGTGGCCATCGGTGTGCTCTCTTCCGGCGTGCGGCTCGGCGTGCGGTTTCGGCCATCACGCGGATGGCGGCACCAGCGTAAGCAGAGAGTGACGCCGGGGCCCACGGGAGAGACCGCCGAACGCGTCAAGGGTGCGTTAAGACGCGGGCGGGCGTCCTCGGGTGAGCGTCTTCAGACGTCCGTCAGCCGGGCGTCCTCGAGGTCGAGCGACCGCTGCAGCCGCCGCCGGGTCGTCTCGCTGATGCGGTGCACGTCGTACAGGCGCTGGAGTTCCGCCGTCTCCACGGCGATCAGGTCGCGGCGCAGCTGGCGGTAGACCAGGTCGGCGGACTCGGCCGCCGTGCCGCCGCTGCGGCCACCGCCACCGCTGCCGTCGGCCTCGGCGAGGCGGTCGTGGGCGTCGTCGAGGCGGGCGTTGAGGCCGCGGCGCAGCCGGTCGAGCACGACGTCCGGTACGGCCTCCAGTTCGGCGAGCTCCTCCAGCCGGGCGAGTCCGGCGTGGGCGAGGTGGGTGCGGGCCTCGATCTCCTCGCGTTCGGTGTGGGCGGGTTCCAGGGCGATGCCGGAGCGGCGGACGACCGGGGCGAGGGTGAACCCCTGGACGACCAGGGTGACCACCACGACCGAGGTGGTCAGGACCAGGACGAGGGGGCGGCCCGCGAGCGGGGTGCCGCTCCTGGTGGCCTCCGGGATGGACAGCGCGGCGGCCAGGGGCATCACCCCACGGGTGCCCGCCCAGGTCAGCACCATCGGCACCCGCCAGTTCAGCCGGCTGATCCCGCCCCTGCGCTGCACGACCGCCGACAGGGGCGCGAGCCACAGCAGACGTACGACGACGAGCGTGGCGGCGACGGCGAGGGCGTACAGCGGCCAGGCCCGGTCGCCGTGGGCCAGCGCCCGCACCTGGGCGGGCAGCGCCAGCCCGATGAGGGAGAAGACCACACTCTCCAGCAGGAACACCACCGTGCCGTACACGGCGTGCAGCTGCAGCCGGATCCGGGCGTTGGTGAGCCGGTCGCCCCGGCCGCCCAGGACGACCCCGGCCACCACGCAGGAGGTCACCCCGGACGTGTGCGCGGCCTCGGCGAGCAGATAGGCGGCGTACGGGGTGACCAGGGCGATCACCGTCTCCAGGACCGGCTCCTCGGTGCGCCGCCGGATCAGGGCCACCACCCCGGCCACCACCGCGCCGATCACCGTGCCGCCACCGGCGAGCAGCAGGAACTGGCCGCCCGCCGCCCCCCAGTTCGCCGCCGCGGACGCGACCGCGATCCCGGCCGCCACCCGCACCAGGACCAGGGAGGTCGCGTCGTTGAAAAGGCTCTCCGCCTGGACGAGGACCTGCACGCGCGGCGGGAGCGCGAGCCTGCGCCCGAGCGCGGTGACGGCCACCGGATCGGTGCTGGCCAGCACCGCGCCCAGGACGAACGCCATCTGCCACGACAGCGGGGTCACCCACGCCGCGATGGCGCCGACCGCCGCCGCGGAGGCCAGGACCAGGCCGATGGCGAGGATCCCGACCGGTTTCCACACGGCGCGCAGTTCCCGCCAGGGCATGTCCTCCGCACTCGCGTACAGCAGCGGCGGCAGCACCACCAGCGCGATGATCTGCGGGCTGATCTCGATCCGCGGGGTGCCCGGCAGCAGCGCCACGGCGAGACCGGCGACCACCAGCAGGGAGGGCGCGGGCATCCGCCACCGGCGCGCGAAGGTCGCCACCACGGTGGCCAGGATGACCAGCGCGAGTACCGTACCGACGCTCCGCATGCCGTCCCCCTGGGGCTGAGAGGAAGCCGCTCCGGCTCCCTGCCGACCAGACTTCCCGGCACACCGCTTTCACCCTATCGGGCCGGATCCCCCCGAGACAGGGGGGCGGACGGGCCGGTGGGCCGACGTCCCGGTGAGCCGGCGGTGAGCGCGCGGTGAGCCGTCGTCCCGAGAGTGGGGCCATCGCCGGTTCCGAACGGAGGACCGGCCACCGAGTGAGGAGCTGACGATGGCCGCACTGACGGGCAGGACGGCACTGGTGACGGGTGCGTCACGGGGCATCGGCCGGGCGGTGGCGCTGCGGCTGGCCGCCGAGGGCGCGCTGGTCGCCGTCCACTACGGCGGCGACGACGAGGCGGCCGAGGCGACCGTCGCGCGGATCGAGGAGGCCGGCGGGCGCGCGTTCGCCGTGCGGGCCCGGTTCGGTGAGGAGGGCGCGGTGGACCGGCTGTTCCGGCAGCTCGGCGCGGGACTCGACGGCCGGGGGCTGGACGTCCTGGTCAACAACGCGGGCATCTCCTCCGGGCACTCCATCGGGCAGGTGACCGCAGAGGAGTGGGACCGGCTGCTGGCGGTCAACGTCACCGCGCCGTTCTTCGTGATCCAGCGGGCCCTGCCGCTGCTCAACGACGGCGGACGCATCGTCAACATCGGTTCGACGGCCAGCCGGTTCGCCGTCTCCACGCAGATCGGCTACACCGTCACCAAGGCGGCGCTGGAGTCACTGGCCCCGTCCCTGGCCAACGAGCTCGGCCGGCGCGGGATCACGGTGAACACGGTCGCGCCGGGCGCCGTGCGGACCGACCTGACCGCCGGCTACACCGCGATTCCCGAAGTGGTCGCCGGGATAGAGGCGATCACCGCGCTGGGCCGCCTCGGCGAGGTCGAGGACGTGGCCGATGTCGTCGGCTTCCTGGCGGGTCCGCAGGGACGCTGGATCACCGGCCAGACCATCGACGTGTCCGGCGGCACGTATCTCGGCCCGATCGCGTGAGGCACGAGGCGGCAGCCGCCCCTCGGGCGGGCCGGGGAACACCCCCCAACTCCGGTACCGGGGTGGATAATCGCGCGCATGCGCTTCGGAATCCTCGGCGGCACGCAGGTGTGGGGCGACGACGGGGCGGAGGTGTCGCTGGGCGGGCCGGCGCGGCGGGCACTGCTCACCCTGCTGCTCGTCAGGCCCGGTGAGGTCGTCCCCGGTGACCGGCTCGCCGACGGTGTCGCGGCCGTCGGGGCCGCGGCGGCGCACGGGGGCGGCGGGACGCAGGGGGTCCCGTCCGCGCACGCACTGCAGTCGCAGGTGTCCCGGCTGCGCTCGGCCCTGGGGCGGGCGGAGCTGATCGAGCGGGCCGGGACCGGCTACCGCGTCGTCGTCGACGCGGACGACGTCGACGCCGGCCGGTTCGAACGCCTGGCACGGGAGGGCCGGGCGGCGCTGCGGGAAGGGGACGCGGAGCGCGCGGTCACCCTGCTGCGCACGGCACTGGGACTGTGGCGGGGCCAGGCGCTCGCCGACGCCGCCGACAGCGAGCCGGCCCGCGCCGCCGCCGTACGGCTGGAGGAGCTGCGGCTGACCGTGCTGGAGGACCGGATCGAGGCCGAGCTGCGGCTCGGCGAACACCGCGCGTCCGTGCCGGAGTTGCGGGAGCTGGTCGACCGTCATCCGCTGCGCGAACGTCTCGCCGGGCTGCTGATGCGGGCGTTGTCCGCCGACGGCGGGCAGGCCGAGGCGCTGCTGGTGTTCGAGCGGGTACGACGGCACCTCGCCGACGAGCTCGGCGCCGATCCGTCCGCCGAACTGACCGGTCTGCACGGCGAGTTGCTGAACTCCGACCCGTCGCCCTCGCTCACCGGCCCACCGGCCCCGCTGACGTCCTTCGTCGGCCGCTCGGCCGAGGTCGCCGAGGTGCGTGAACTCCTGCGCACCACCCGCCTGGTGACGCTGACCGGGCCGGGAGGCGTCGGCAAGACCCGGCTGTCCGCGGAGGTCGCCCGGGCGGAGTCCGACGAGGTGTGCTTCGTGGAACTCGGCGCGCTGCGCGACCCCGCCGTGCTGCCGCAGGCCGTGCTCGGCGCCCTCGGCCTGCGCGAGAACGGACTGCATGCGGCGGCTGGCGACCGGGACCCGCTGGACCGGCTGGTCGCCGCGCTGTCGGGCCGGATGCTCCTGCTCGCCCTGGACAACTGCGAGCACCTGGTCGAGGAGAGCGCCGTACTGGCGGCCCGGCTGCTGACGACGTGCCCGCGCCTGCGGGTGCTGGCGACGAGCCGGGAGCCGCTGGGCGTCATCGGCGAGCACCTCCACCCCGTACGGCCGCTCGACGACGCGGCGGCGGCGGAACTGTTCACCGACCGGGCCCGCGCCGTGCGCCGCGCGTTCGTCCCCGCCCCGGACACCGTACGGCGGATCTGCGCGGCCCTCGACGACCTGCCCCTGGCCATCGAACTCGCGGCGGCCCGGCTGCGCACCCTGAGCCTGGACGAGCTCGCCGAGCGCCTCCACGACCGGCTCGCCGTGTCCGCGCGCGGCAGCCGCACCGCCGATGAACGGCACCGGACGCTGCGCTCGGTCGTCGAGTGGAGCTGGGAGCTGCTCGACGAGCCGGAGCGACGGGCCGCGCGGCGCTTCTCCGTGTTCGCGGCGGGCGCGAGCCCCGAGTCCGCCCGCCGGGTCTGCGGCACGGACGAGGACACGCTGGAGTCGCTGGCCGACAAGTCCCTGCTGGACCGGGCGGGCGGCCGGTACCGCATGCTGGCGACGATCCGCGCCTACGCCGCCGAACGGCTGGACGCCGCGGGGGAGACGGACGCGGTGCGGCAGGCCCATGCCGCGACCCTGCTCGACCGGCTGCGCGCCGCCGACCCGTGGCTCCGGCGCGCCGAACAACTCCAGTGGCTGGAGGCACTCACGGCGGAACAGCCCGACCTGCTGGCGGCGGTGCGCTGGGCGGTCGGCGTGGCGGGGGGCGGTGCGGACGGGGACCGCTCGGCGGGGGGCGGTGTGGCGGGGGGCGGTGCGGACGGGGACCGCTCGGCGTGGGGCGGTGTGGGCCGGGGCCGTGTGGACGGCGGCGGTGGGGCGCGAGCCGGTGCGGCGTGGGGCGGTGCGGACGGGGACCGTGTGGACGGCGGCGGTGGGGCGCGAGCCGGTGCGGTGCGGGATGGTGCGGACGGGGACCGGGCGGCGTGGGGTGGTGCGGAGCGGGACCGTGTGGACGGGGTCGGGGTCGCGCTGGAACTGCTCGCCTCGGCATCGGCGTACCTGTGGATCCGCGGCGCGTCCGGCACGGCGGCACCGCAGGCGGGTGCCCTCCTCGACATCGTGGGCGGCACCCCGCCGGCCGGGCTCGGCGAGGAGTACGCGATCTGCGTGCTGCTCGCCGCGTCCGGTCCGGGCGGCCGGGCGGTGTGGCACCGGCATCGTGCGTCGGCCGGGAAGGCCCTGACCGAGGTGTGGTCCGGCGACCGGCCGGGCCGCTACCCGGCCGGCCTGCTGCTGTGGATGATGCGCAACGCGGGCGACGGCGACGCCCCGGGCGCGTTCGCCCTGGTCTCGGCCCAGCGGGAGCGGTCCGACCCGTGGGTCAGGGCGGCCGCGCGGTACGTGTCCGCCTTCGGGCCCCTCGGCGAGGGGAAAGCGGCGGACGCCGAGGACGCGTTCCGCACGGCCGTCGAGGAGTTCCGCGCGCTGGGCGACCGATGGGGTGCCGCGCTGGCCCTGGACGCGCTGGCCGCTCTGGCGGCCGGGCGTGGCGACCGCGAGCGGGCGGTCGCCCTCACGGACGAGGCGCTCGGCCTCGCCGAGCGGCTCGGCGCCCTGGAGGACTGCGCGGACCTGCTGGTCAACCGGGGTGACCACCGCGTGGACGCCGACCCGGCGGCGGCGCGCGCCGACTACACGCGGGCCGCCGACCTCGCCCGCCGCGCGGGCAGCCCGGCCGCACTGGCCGCCGCCCAGCGCGGCCTGGCCGACCTCGCCCTGCTGGAGCGGGACCCGGCCACGGCGGAGGACCTCTACACCCAGGCCCTGGAACAGCTCGACCCGCACTGGGTGAAGGGCCTCGGCAACCGGGTCCGGACGCTGGCCGGGCTCGGCCGGATCGCCGAGACACACGGCGACCGCGCCGCGGCCCGGGCCCGCTACCGGGAAGCTGCCGAGTCCGCCACGGCGGCCGTGCCCGGGACGGCCCTGCCGGACGCGCTGCGCCTGCTGGGCCTGCCCGAGGCCCTCACCGAGGCGGTGAGCCGGCGGTGACCGTCCGGTGAGCGGCCGGGCGCAGTCTCTACGGCATGACGAACTCACCGAACGCCAAGAACACCGACGTCCTGATCTCCGGCGCCTCCGTCGCCGGTCCCGCCCTCGCCTACTGGCTGCACCGCCACGGCTTCCGCCCGACGATCGTGGAGCGCGCCCCCGCCCTGCGGGACGGCGGTTACGCCGTCGACTTCCGCGGCGAGGCACACCTGTCCGTGCTGCGTGCGATGGGCATCCTGCCGGAACTCGAACGCGCCCGGACCGGCACGGGCTCCATGAAGTACGTCAACAGTGCGGGCAGGCCCGTGGCCGAGATGCCCGCCGACCTGTTCGCCGGGGACATCGAGGTCCTGCGCGGCGACCTGTCCCGCATCCTCTACGACGCCACCAAGGAGCACACCGAGTACGTCTTCGGCGACTCCGTCACCTCGCTCACCGAGGACGCCGACGGCGTGACCGCCACCTTCGAACGCTCCGCGCCGCGCAGGTTCGGCCTGGTGATCGGCGCGGACGGGCTGCACTCCACCACCCGCCGCCTGGTGTTCGGCCCCGAGGAGCGGTTCGTCCGCCATCTCGGCGTCCACTGCGCGATCTTCACCACGGACAACTACCTCGGCCTCGACCACACCGGCCACGTCTTCCGCACGGCGGGCAGGTTCGTCGGCCTCCACAGCGCCCGCCACAACGCAGAGGCCAGGGCGGTCTTCTACTTCGCCTCACCGCGCCTGGACCTCCACCGCCGTGACGTGCCCCGCCAGCAGGCCGTCCTCGCCGAGCACTTCGCCGGCAACGGCTGGGAGAGCGACCGCCTGCTGGAGGCGATGCGGCACGCACCCGACTTCTACTTCGACTCGGTCGCCCAGGTCCACATGGACACCTGGTCCCGGGGCCGTGTCGCCCTGCTCGGCGACGCCGCCCACTGCCCGTCCTCCCTCTCCGGGATGGGCTCCGGCCTGGCGCTGGTCGGCGCGTACGTCCTCGCGGGCGAACTGGCCGCCGCACACGGCGACCACACGGTGGCGTTCGCGCAGTACGAGGACCGGATGCGCGCCTACGCACGGGGCTGCCAGAAGATGGGCGACGGTGTGGCCCGGCTGATGGTCCCCGGCAGCCGCGCCCTGGCCGCGTTCCTCAACCGCTACTACCGGCTGCTGCCCTACCTCCCGGGCAAGAACATGGCGTCGAACATCGCCCGCAGGACCGCCGAGGACATCGTCCTGCCCGATTACGCGCCGCAGCTCGCCACCTCCCGCCCACGGCGTCCACAGCCCGTTCTCAGGACACTGTGACCGTCAATTCATCGACGCAACAAGGGAATTGATGGAGGATCAACGCCGTGGCCTCCCTCCTTCCCAGGCCCCTGCGTCTCGCCCTCCCCGCCGCGGCGGTACTCGCCGGCGCCGCCCTGAGCGCGGTGCCGTCTCCCGCACAGGCCGCCCCCACTACGTGGGCGCCGGCAGCACGGCGGCCGCCATGAGCGCCCTGAAGTCCGCGGGCATCGCCCCCGTCGCCAAGAGCCTCTACCTGGACCTCGGCGGCCTGGTCAGCAGCCTGGATCCGACCGGTGGCTTCTTCGGCCACGACAAGATCGAGGGCGTCGCCACGACGGACGGCGGCCGCACCGTCGTCGTCAGCAACGACAGCGACTTCGGCGTCTCCGGCTCGACCCCCACCCCGCCCTACGCCCTGCACGCCAAGACCCTCCCGAACGGCGCGCAGGGCGACGGCGAGTACCTGGCCGTGGACACCACCCGTCTCCCCGCCGCGACCAGCACGGCGACGGTGACGATCACCGTCCGGTAGTCGCCCGTCACCGTCAGGATCGCGTCCGCGGCCCGAACGTATCCCTTTCACGCCTTCAAGCCGGATGATATTAATTGGGGGAATTCGGTCAAAAGGTGATGGATCGGTGAAACGAGAGCAGCGGGCGCCCGAGCCGACTGCCGTACCCGGAGCAGAGCAGGGCGCGGTCCTGTCGTTCCATGCGCCCGCTCTGGCCGCCGCCCGCGCCGTTGCCCTCGGTGCCTCTTTGCTGGCCGCCCTGATCGGCGCGGTCGGCCTGTCCGGCTGGATCTTCGACGTCGGCGTCCTGAAGAGCGTCCTGCCCGGTGTCGACGCGTCCATGAAGCCGAACACGGCCGTGGCCCTGCTGGCGCTGGGCCTTTCCGTGTTCCTGCCGGCCCGGGGACCACTGACGCCGCGGACGGTCACCGTGGCCCGTACGGCCGCCGTCCTGGCCGGCCTGATCGGCGGGCTCACCGTCGCGGAGTACGTGACCGGGGCGCACCTGGGCATCGACCAGCTTCTCTTCCAGGACGACACCGCGAGGGTGGCGACGGGGACACCCGGACGGATGGCGCCCAACACGGCCGTGGCGCTGACGCTCGGGAGCGTGGCGTCACTGTGCGCGAGCACGCGGCGGCTGCCCGCCTGGACGAGCCAGATTCCCGGCCTCGTCGTCCTCACCCTGGGCATGCTCCGGCTCTACGGGTTCGCCTACGGCGTGCCCCAGCTGGAACGGTTCGGCGACTACACGGGCATGGCCCTGCACACCGCGCTCGCCCTGGTGCTGCTGGGCATCGCCGTCTTCCTGGCCCGTGCGGACGAAGGCCCCGCGGGGCTGCTGATGAACGCGGGCACCACGGGCGCGCTGGGCCGCCGACTGCTCGCCACCATCCTCGTCGTGCCGCCGCTGCTGGGCTGGGCCGTCCTGGCCGGTGAGGACGCGGGACTGTACGGGACGCGGCTGGGCGTCGCGCTGCTGGTGTGCGGCCAGGTGACCGCGTTCGCCGCGGTCATCTTCGTCGCCCTGGGCGTGGGCCGCCGTATCGAGGTGGCGCACGCCCGCGCCGAACAGCAGGTGCGGCAGAACGCGCTGCTGCAGGCGTTCATGGACCACACGCCGGCGGCGGTGTTCATCAAGGACCTCGACGGCCGCTTCCTGGCGGTCAACACGAGGTTCGAGCAGGAGACGGGCCTGTCCCGTGAACGGGCACTGGGCCTGAGGGACCGGGACGTCCTGCCGCCCGGCCTGGCACGGCACATGCGGACCGCCGATGCCGACATGCTGGCCCGGGGCACCCCGGTGCAGCGGGAGGAGGTGCTCGACCTGCCGGGAGGCCCCAAGGACGTCCTCACCTCGTTGTTCCCGCTCACCGACTCCTCCGGCAGACCGTACGCCGTGGGCGGCGTGGTCACCGACATCACCGCACGGGTCGCGGCCCAGCGCGAGGTGCAGCGGGCCCACCGGCGCTTCCTCGCACTGCTGGAATCCGCCCCCGACGCCATCCTGATCACCGACGGCGACGGCACCATCGTCATGGCCAACGCACAGGTGGAACGGTTGTTCGGCCGCGGCTCGGCCGACCTCGTCGGAGCCGAGGTCGTCGACCTGGTGCCCGGCCCACGGCGCCGCAGACACAGGGCGCTCCTCGACGGGTACCTCCGGCTGCCCGACGCGAAGCCGATGGTCCTGGACAGGGACCTGTACGGGCTGCACGGCGACGGCCGTGAGTTCCCCGTGGAGGTGAGCGTCAGCACCCTCCAGGCCGAACAGGAGACGCTGATCTTCCTGACCGTCCGGGACATCACCGAACGCAGACAGGCCGAGGCCGACCGCGCCGAACGCTACGAGCAGCAACGGCGCATCGCCTACACCCTGCAGCACAGCCTCATGGGCGAACCGCCCCGGCTGCCCCACCTGCCCAGCGCCCACCGGTACCTGGCGTCCGTCCAGGGCCCCGGAGTCGGCGGCGACTGGTTCGACATCATCCCCCTGGACCGGGACCGTACGGGCATCGTCATCGGCGACGTGATGGGCCGGGGCCTGGAGGCCGCCGCCGTCATGGGCCAACTGCGCGCCGCGTCCCACGCGCTGGCCCGCACGGGCGTATCGCCCAGCCGGCTCATGACCGGGCTGGACGCGTTCGTCGGTGACCTGGGGGACCAGCTCGTCACCTGCGCCTACCTGGTGATCGACCAGGACGCAGGCGAGGTCACCGTGTGCTCCGCCGGGCATCTGCCGGTCATCGCCCTGCCGCCGGACGGGCCCGCCCACCGGTTGCCGGCGCCGGTCGGCGTGCCGCTGGGCGTGAGCGACCTCGGCGGCGGTGGGGAGCCGTTCCGGGAGACGACGCGGCCGCTGCCGCCCGGCAGCACCCTCGCCCTGTGCACGGACGGACTGGTCGAGCGGCCGGGCACCGACATCGACGTCCAGATCGACGTCCTCGCCCACACCCTCGAGGTCACGCTGAAGGGCGCGCCCGCGGACCCGCGCATCCTCGACGAGGCCGCCTCCCGGCTGATCGGCGCCCTCATCCCGGACACCGCCGCCCATGACGACGACGTCACCCTGCTCCTGGTCGCCCTGCCGACGGCGGACGGGAACGGCTCCCCCGCCTGACGGACCCGTCCGGGCCCGCCCCGATCACGGTCGGCATCCCTCCCGTTGGTCCCCGGCCCCACTGGGTCTATCGTCGTCAATGCCGGGGCCAGAACGAGGAGGACGGCCGGTGATGCCGCAGGACGAGGCCGTGATCGGCTGCACGGGGAAGGTACTCATCGGAACCCGCGGATCCGCGGGCCCCGGAGAGATCCTGGTCAAGGTCAGAGGCGGTTCGGAGACCTTCCTCGCCTGGTCGGAGGATCCCCTGCCCACGGGGGCGACGGTGCTGGTGATCGAATCACGGGGATGCCGCGAGGTCGGCGTCATCGAGTGGGTGGATCCATTGGACGCGCTCGGCGACGACACCGCCGGCGCCGGTTGAGGAGTACAAGCAATGTTCGGATACCGCGTACCCGCCCCCGACGAGGCGATGTTGATCTCGGGTGGCCGGCGGGGACTGGGGGGCGCGCCGTTCCGGGTGGTGACCGGGCACGGGAAGTTCGTCCTGCCGGTCTTCCGCAAGGTCCGTTTCCTGACCCTGTCGATGTGCGAGTCCGAGGTCACCGAGACCTGTGTGACCAGGCAGGGCATAGCGCTGCACGTCCGCGCGGTCATCGCCTTCAAGGTCGGCAACGACCACGAGAGCATCATCAACGCGGGCCAGCGGTTCCTCTCCGACCAGGAACAGATGTCGGTGCTCACCGGCCGGATCTTCGCCGGTCACCTGCGGGCCATCATCGGCTCGATGACCGTCGAGGAGATCGTCACCGAGCGGCAGAAGCTCGCCGCCGAGGTCCTGGACACCTCGAAGACGGAGATGGCGAAGATCGGCCTGATCGTCGACTCGCTGCAGATCCAGTCGATCGACGACGGCGACACCGGCTACATCGACGCGATGTCCGCGCCGCACAAGGCGGCCATCCAGCGGCAGGCGCAGATCGCCCAGGCACAGGCCACCCAGGCCGCGGTCGAGGCGGAGCAGGCGGCGGCCCGCAAGCAGGCCGAGTACGCGCGGCAGACCGCCGTCGTGAAGGCCGAGTACGCGGCCGAGGTGGACCGCGCCCAGGCGCAGTCCGCGCAGGCCGGACCGCTGGCGCAGGCGCACGCCCAGCAGGAGGTGCTCGCCGCCCAGACCGAGCTGGCGCTGCGCCAGGCCAAGCTGCGCCAGCAGCAGCTGGTGGCCGAGGTCGTCAAGCCGGCCGAGGCGGAGGCCGAACGGGTCAGGATCCTCGCCGCCGCCGAAGCGCAGCGCATGAAGATCCAGGCGGAGGCCGCGGCCTCCTACGACCGGGTCGCCCTGGACCGGATGCTGATCGACCAGCTCCCGCAGATCGTGAAGGAGGCCGCCGGCGGCCTGGCCGGCGCCAACGTCAACGTGCTGAACGGCGCGGACGGCCTCGGTGAGATCGCCGCGGGCCTGGTGTCCCAGGGCCTGACGATCCTCGACTCGGTCCGGCAGAACCTGAACGGCCAGGAGTCCGACGATCGCCGCCCGGAGCAGAACAAGGACAACGGCCTGCTCCAGTTGCGCGCGGGCAAGGAGCGCAAGTCGAACGACGGCCCGGTGGACGTCGACTAGCAGGGTCCCGGTAGCGGTACAGGAGGTCCCCCGCGGTAGTACCCGCGGGGGATCCGGCGGCCGGGCCGTACTGCGTTCTCAGTAGCCGGAAGTGTCGGCAGGCGCACGACGACAGGAGGGCACGTTCCCGGAGAGCCTTGGCGGACAGTCGGCACCAGATGTGGAGACCTCCTGCCGTGGCTACCTTCCTGTATCGAGTGGGCCGTCTGGCCTTCCGGCGGCGCTGGTACGTCGCCCTTGTCTGGGCGGCCGTCCTGGCCGCCGTCGGATTCGGCGCGCTCAAGGCCCCGGGGGCCGCCGACGAGGGGTTCTCCATGCCGGGGATCGAGTCCCAGAAGGCGTTCGACCTGCTGGAGCAGCGCTTCCCCGGGGCCAGGGCCGACGGCGCGAGCGCCCGCGTCGTCTTCGTCGCGCCGGACGGTGAGAAGGTGACCGCCGCCGAGAACAGGCGGACCGTCGAGAAGGCGGTCACCGAACTGGCCCACGGCCCGCAGGTGGCGAGCGCCGCCGACCCGTTCCGGGCGAAGGCGGTCAGCAAGGACGGTACGACGGCGTACGCGACCGTCACCTACAAGGTCAAGGGCAGCGACCTCACCGACGCCGCCAAGAGCCACCTGCAGAAGGCCATCGACAGGGCCCACGACTCCGGGCTGACCGTCGAGGCCGGCGGGAGCGCGGTGGACGACCGCGGCGGCGCGGGCGGCGCCGCCGAGGGCATCGGTATTGCGATCGCCGCCGTCGTCCTGCTGATCACCTTCGGTTCACTGGCCGCCGCCGGGCTGCCGCTGCTCACCGCCGTCATGGGCGTCGGCGTCAGCATGGCCATGATCCTGGCCCTGTCCCACGCCCTCGGCCTGTCCACGACGACCGGCACCCTGGCGATGATGCTGGGCCTCGCGGTCGGCATCGACTACGCGGTCTTCGTCGTCTCCCGCTACCGCGAGGAGCGCGCCCAGGGCCGTGCGCCCGAGGAGGCGGCCGGGCTGGCGGCCGGCACGGCCGGTTCCGCGGTCGTCTTCGCGGGACTCACCGTCGTCATCGCCCTGGCCGGGCTCTCGTCGTCATCGCCTACCAGTCGGGCCTCGTCCAGGCGGCCCCGCCCGCGCCCTGACCCGGAGCGCGCGAGGACCGGGTCAGCCCTCCCGGACGATCCACTCCCCGCCGCCCAGCGGGTAGTCGTACCCCGGGCGGCCCACGTCCGCGCTGGTGCGGAACGGGGTGCCGTCGTCGTCGATGTGGACCGTGCCGTGACGGCTGCCGCTGGACCAGTCCAGGGTGAGGTCCCAGCGCACGTCGTGCGCCCTGGTGTGGGCGGTGACGTAGAAGACCTCCGGGTCGGACTCGCTGACCTTGTACGGGAAGTCGCGCCGGCCGTTCTTGACGGTGACCGTGGGGCTGCCCTCGTCCAGGTCGATGTCGAACGACTCGGTGTCGACGCCGCCGCCGCAGCCGACGCCCATCGAGTAGTCGTTCCAGGCGAGCGGCGCGCCCTTGGCGAGGACCCGTACGTGCAACGCCTGCAGGACGACGGTGTCCTCGCCGGTGCCCTGGACGGTGAGCGCGATCCGCTGTTCGCCCGACGAGACCGCCCCGTAGGCGGCGGCCCAGCGCGGGGCGTCCTGCTCGCTCGCCGGCGGGCCGACCTGCTCGGGTCCGCTGTCCACGAGGAAGTGCTGGCTGCACGGGCTGTCGTAGACGTAGGGACGGGTGCCGACGGTGAACGGGACGGCGTCGGAGGTGTTGTCGCCGGCGGGCCGGCCCGCACTCCGCCTGCCGTCGCCCTTCGGGGCGCCGGTCCCGGTGCTCCGGGAACCGGCCACCGCGGTGGGGGACTTGGTGGGCGACGCGGACGGCCCGTGTCCGCTCCTGACGGCGGACGGGGTGGCGGAGGGCTGCCCGGGGGCGCCGGCCTCCACGGGGCCGGTGGAGGCCGGCACCGTGGTGTCCCCGGCCGGGAGGGGCGTCGGCTGCAGGGCGTACACGACGGCTCCCAGCGCGGCGACCACCGCGGCGGAGGCGATCAGCGCGGTGCTGCGACGACGCAGCCGGGAGGGACGCCGGGACAGCGCGGCCCCGGCCGCCGTGTCGATGACAACCGGCTCACCGCTCTCGGCGTCGCCCTCGGCCCCGTTGCCGGATGCGGTCTCTCCCACGGCCCCGCCCTCACCCCGTCCGGGATCCGCCGCATCCACCGCATCGGCCGGACCGTCCGGACCGGCGTCCCGGGCCGGCTCCCGCTCCGTGACCTGTTCCGCCCTGCGCCCACGCGCCGCGTCCGCCAGGATCCAGCGCCGGTGCAGTTCCACCAGCTCCTGCGGCGTCGCCCGGCAGACCTTCGCGAGGCGCTCCACCGGTGCGTACTCGACCGGCACCGCGGTGCCGTTGCAGTAGCGGTGCAGCGTCGACGTGCTCATGTGCAGCCGCTTGGCCAGCGCCCCGTAGCTCAGCCCCGAGCGGTCCTTCAGCTCCCGCAGCCGCCGTGCGAACGCCTCGGTCTCCCCGGCCTCCCCTGCCCCTGACACCCGTTCCCCTCATTCCCCGCATTCCAGTCGCGCGTTCCAGGGCCCTTGCGTTTCCCCTGGTCAGAGCGCATTTCGGCGTTCCAGCGTCCCCAACTCCCCGCTGTGCGTGGCGGTTGGGACGGATCACCGCACAAGCTTCGGTCATCCAATCACCACCGCCACCCGAACACCGAAGGGGCACGGCAACATGTCCACTCTCCGCACCTCCCGCATCCGTCTCGCCGGCGCCGCCGCGACCGTCGTCGTCGCCGCGCTCTCCCTGAGCGCGTGCAGCGACGGGACCGGTCTGCACACCGAGCCCCGACCGGCGGCCACCTCCGCGGGCCACTCCACCGCCTCCCCCTCCGCGGGCTCCCGCGCCGACTCCTCCTCGCTCTCCTCGAACACCGCGGCCCCCTCGAACGGCTCGGCCTCCTCGAAGGGCTCCGCCCACTCGAACGGCTCGTCCCTCTCGAAGACCTCGGTCTCCTCCAAGGCACCCGTCTCCACGGGCACGCCGGTCACCTGTGAGGGGTCCAACACCAGGACGGTCGCGGCCCCGCTGAACCGCCCCGTGAACCACATGCTGCTCACGGTGACCAACACCGGCAGCAAGAGCTGCTACCTCTACGGCTACCCGTCCGTCAGCTTCGGTGAGGCCCAGTCCGTGCCGCCGGTCATCGAGGAGTCGAAGCCGCAGGCGGTCGTCACGCTCCAGCCGGGGGAGTCCGGGTACGCGTCGGTGAGCCTGTCCGCCACCGACGGCAGCGGCTCGAACGGCCACACCGCGAAGACGCTGACCGTCTACTTCCAGGGGCGCTCCGGCAGTGGGAGCACCGGCCCGGCCGCCCACCCGGCACTCCCCGCGAAGGGCGCCTACGTCGACGACTCGCTCAAGGTCTCGTACTGGCAGCAGTCGATGGACGACGCCGTCAGCTGGTGACGTCGCCCTGGGCCTCAACCGTCACCGGCCGCCCCGGTGCCCCGACGAAAGTCCTCCCACGCCTGCCGCTGGATCTCCTCGGCGTCCGACAGCAGCCTCTCCAGGGGCTCCGCGGCCGCCGAGGAGGGAGCGGGCAGCCGCGTCAGCGTGTCGTAGAGGTACGCGCAGGCTTCGGCCTCGGTGCCGCAACGCCGCATGACACTGTCCTGGGCGCGTTGCCGCAGGCCGACGGTCCAGGCATCCGCCTCCTGCCGCAGGAAGTAGTAGGCGTCGGGCTGGACGGGCACGTCGTGGACACCGGCGATCTCGTAGTAGGCCTCGGGAACGCCCGCCTGGCGGAGTCGCGCGACGAGTTCTGCTCTGTCCATCGGGTCGCTGGGCCGTGTCGGCCTAGGTCAGCTCCTTCAGCTTGTGCGCGGTGACCAGCGTGGGGATCGTGTCCGTCGTCACGTACTGCAGGCCCAGGCCGGGCTGGCCGAACCAGGGACGGATCGGGCCGGCCTCGACGGTGAACGGCTGGTCCACCCGGTAGAGGTGGTAGCTGAACGGATACCTCGAGACGTAGGTGTCCAGATTGCTGGGCGGAAGCGCACGCTTGGCGTACGGAGTGCCCGCGGGGGCGAGGAAGTTGCCGAGACCGCTGCCGAAGAGGTCGACCAGCTGCCCCTTGCGGAGTGTCACGGGACGCTCGACCGGCTTGCCGTTCACCAGCACGAAGCCCTGGTGGTCGGGGTACCACCAGCCCGACTTCCCCGTCGTGGGATCCGTCTGCCAGTAGCACCCGAGGAACCAGTAGGCGGAGGTGTGATCGGTGCGCTGATAGCCCCTCAGCATCGCGCCGATGGCGCCCGACTGGGGGAGGTACTTCGGCCCCAGCCGCCAGTCGTCGAGGTAGTACCGCTCGTACGCCGTCGTCGGCGCCGAGTTGGTGCCGCGGGCGCGGTCGGTGGTCGGGCAGTACGTGCTGTGCCCCGGCCGGGTGTGGTCGGCCTGGGCCGTGGCCGGGGAGATGCCGATCAGCAGGAGGAGCGATGCGAGGACGCTCCCTGCGAAGGCGCGCAGTACGCGCATCCGGGGTCCCTTTCTCTTCTGGTTCTCTTCTGACCGGACGGCCGGCCTCGTCGTGTGACTAGGGCCCAGTTCACGCGCGGCATACGCCGAAGGAGCGAAGGCCGCGCGGTAAGTCACCCGAACCGGTGAGCGGAATTCCTCGGACGGCCCAACGCCAACCCCAACTTCTCTGTCTGACAGGTGAGTTGCGAGGAGCGTCCCGTAGGCAGCTCCCCTTCCGCGTCTCGATCATCCATTCGAACCCAAGATCCAGAAGGAACTCATGCGTACATTGACGTCGATCGCCGCCGGCGCCGTGCTGGCTTTCGCCGGGCTCACGACGGTGGCCGGTGCCCCCGCCCAGGCCGCGGGAGATCAGCAGTACGTGGCTCTGGGAGATTCGTACGCATCCGGGGTCGGCGCGGGTCACTACGACCCGGCCAGCGGTGACTGCAAGCGCAGCACGCTCGACTACCCGGCCCTGTCGCAGGCCGCGCACCCGCAGTACACGCTGAAGGACGTCTCCTGCAGCGGCGCGACCATCGCGGACGTGCGCGACAAGCAGCTCTCCGCCCTCAACGGCGACACCGACATCGTCACCCTCACGGTCGGCGGCAACGACGCCCAGTTCTCCTCCGTGGCCCAGGACTGTCTGCTGAACACGGACAGCTACTGCAAGACGGCCACGTCGTGGATGTCGTCCTACGCCAGGAACCAGATGGTGACCGAGCTCGCCGGCCTGTACAGGGACGTCAAGTCCCGGGCCCCGCAGGCCAGGATCATCGTCCTCGGCTACCCGGAGGCGCTCTCCCCGACCGGGACCTGCCCGGTGATCGACCTCAGCCCCGCCAAGCGCGGCTACATGAACGGGTTCGCCGACGCGCTGGCCGAGGGCACCAAGGCCGCGGCGGCGCAGCAGTCGGTCACGTTCGTCGACCTGCGCGACACGTTCAAGGGCCACGGGGCGTGCGGCTCCGACGCGTGGATCAACGACCTGAACCACGCCTCCGAGGTCTTCCACCCGAACCTGCAGGGGTACCTGTCGGGTTACTCCGACCAGCTCAACAAGGCCTGGGGCTGACCCCTTGGCCGCCCCTGGGCTGCCCGGGCCGGTGACCGGCCCGGGCAGCCGTACCGTCGAACGTCCCGTGTGTGCGGATCACCGCCGGAGCGGCCGTCACCACATCCGCGACGCCGATTCCGGCGGACGCGTAACGCGCAGGCACCCCCACCGCGTGTAAGAGGTGACGTCCGACCATGAAGGGACACACGTGAGGGAAGCACCCGCGGACTACCTGGAGTTCGCAGCCGCCCGCAGCGGGCCTCTGTTCCGGACCGCCTGCCTGCTCACAGGCGACTGGCATCTCGCCGAGGATCTGGTTCAGGAGACCCTCGCCAAGATGTACCGGTCCTGGCGGCGGATCAGCCGGGTGGAAGCCCCGGTGGCCTATGCCGACACCGTGCTGGTGCGGACCTTCCTCTCCCAGCGCCGCCGCCGCAGCTCCACCGAACGCCCCAGCGACCGGCTGCCCGAGGCGGCCGGCCCGACGCGGGACGCGGAGCTGCGGATGACGCTGCTGGACGGCCTGGCCCGGATGACGGCCAAGGACCGTGCCGTACTGGTGCTCCGCTACTGGGAGGACCGCTCGGTGGAGGAGACCTCACAGGTCCTGCACGTGTCGCCGGGAGCCGTTCGTTCCCAGAGCAGGCGTGCCCTGGAACGGCTGCGTGCCCTGCTCGGCGATCAGTTGGCCGACCTGACCGCATGACGAGCACGGTCCGGCGGCGCCCCTCGCGCCCGGGCCGACCGACGCCCACACGAACGGAGATCCACCATGTCACTCAACGAGGACCTCGACGAAGGGCTGACCCGCGCCATGAGCCGTGCCGCGGGCGAGTTCCCGCCCCACTCCGCCGACCTGGTGCAGCGGTCCGTCGCGCGGGGGCGGCGGATGAAACTGGTCCGCGCCACCCAGGTCGCCGCCGCCACGGCCGTCTTCGCGCTGGTCACCGTGGGCGGCACCATGATGGCCACGGGCGCCGTGCACAGCGTGGGCGGTGACGGCACCCGGTCGAGGCCCGGCGCCTCGGGGCAGTCCACCGAACGGTCGTCCTCCGCCGCCCCGGTGACGGTCAGCGGGGAGGAGATGGTCAGCACGCTGAAGAGTCTGCTGCCGCCCGGCGGCACCGTCTCCGACGCCTCGGGACGGGGGACGCAGTCGGACGGTCCCTTCATCTCCCCGACCGCCAAACTCACCTACTCCACCGGCAAGGGGTCCTCCGGTATCGACATCCGCCTCGCGCGGCTGGATCCCGGCGTCCCGGCGAACCAGCAGGGCGATGGCGGCTGCCTCCCGGTCGAGGTGCGCCCGTACGACAAGTGCACCACCCGGAAGCTCCCCGGCGGCGCGGTGCTCAGCACCACGAAGTCGTTCACCTATCCCAACAGCGACACCGGCCAGAAGCGCTGGTACGTGGTGTACACCACCGCGGCCGGGGTGCAGGTGACGGTGCAGGAGTTCGGTGGCGGCGGCGAGAAGGGCTCGGTCGACGGAGCCGATCCGCTGCTGTCGACCGACCGGTTGACCTCCATCGCGCGCAGCCCGGCCTGGGCCAAGGCGATCGCCGCGCTGCCGGCCGACGACGGCCACTCCACGAGCCCCTCGGCCGGGACGAAGCACGTACCCGGCACCCGTATGACCAGTGTGCTGAAGTCACACCTGCCCCACGGCGGGACCATCTCCGACCTGGACGCGAGCGACGACCTGGTTGAGCTCGTGTACGACGACGGCCGGGGGAAGAACATGGTGGAAGCCGACGCGCAGTACAACATGTCCGCCCTCCTGGCCAAGGACATGGGCTGCACCGGTGTCGCCGGTGACTGCGAGGCCTGGACCATGCCCGACGGCACCAAGGTGAAGAAGGTCAAGGGGCACTCGGAGAAGGGCGGTTCGGCCGCTGTGTGGCTGGTCGACACCCTGCGTCCGGACGGCCGCCGGGTGGTGGTGCGGGAGGTCAACTCGTACGCCGAAAGCGCCCCCGTGACGCGCCCCCAGCCGGCGCTGACGATGGACCGGCTGCTGACCATCGCGCTCGACGAGCGGTTCTTCACCGGCTGACCGTCGACTCGGCCGCCGGCGGTTCGTCTTCCGGGCCCGGGCCTGGCGTCGGCCGCCGGACGGCGTTCCGGACGCGGCCCCGCGCCCGCGGTTCAGCCGGATCCGGAACTGGCCGCCGATTCGCCGGCGGCACGGCGGTACTCGGCGTTGATGCGCTGCGCCTCCTCGAGCTGGTCCTCGAGGATGACGATGCGGCACGCGGCCTCGATCGGGGTCCCTTTGTCGACGAGCTCGCGGGCGCGGGCGGCGATCCGCAGTTGGTAGCGGGAGTACCGGCGATGTCCCCCCTCCGAGCGGAGCGGAGTGATCAGACGAGCCTCACCGAGGGCTCGGAGGAAGGCGGGAGTCGCGCCGAGCATCTCGGCTGCCCGGCCCATCGTGTACGCGGGGTAGTCGTCGTCGTCCAGACGATCATTCAGTGGGTTGTCCGATGTCATGTCACCTCGCTGTGCAACGCGTCGAGGGGCCCTGGTGCCGTACGGCACCAGGGCCCCGAAGGAAATTGAACACCATCTGTCGGCACTACTGACGTGCCGACCTTCTGTTTCCGCTACCCGGCCCGACAGGGCGGAGCGGGGGATCGCAGCTGCGTGACCGGGGACCACCATCCAATCCGGGGTCTTGCGGTACCCGGGCCGAGTGCGTCTCGGGCCGGGCGATCCTGATGGCGTCTACTCCTCCGTTCTTTCTCGGGAGCAACCACTGCTGACCTGCGTACTTCGTATTCAGCCACCCGCCAGTTCGTGTCTGGCGGGTCTCGTTCGACCCTGTCGTATGAGAAGAAGCGTATCCATGCCAGGTGGGAATGTCTACTCTGGCAAAGGTAGATTTCATCCGTCCGGCGGATGAGCAAGCCTGCCGCGGCCGGCCCTCGGGCCGGCCCTCATCGGTTGCCCGGAGCCGCCTGCCCCTGCCGTCGGCGCACCTGCTTCACCCCCCTCGGGCAGCGGTGGTACGGGTGGGCCGCATATGCTCTGCTGCCATGTCGAATCCTGATGAGCTGCTCGTCGCCATCTGTGCCGCGGTGGAGTCCGAGGGAAGCAATCAGATGTCGCTGACCGTGGTCGTCGGCGGTGCCGTCATCACCGGCCGGTTGGCTCCCGAGGCCGTATGGCGGGAGCGGGTGGCGGAGGTCCTGAAGGACTCGGACCGCCTCGGCCCGTTCTCGGACGTCTTCGCCCGTCCGCGCGGCAAGCGGCCCGATCGCGGTGCGGCGCCCACGCATCTGCACTTCCATCTCGCGCGGATCCTGCAGGGCAGCCTCGGGATCCCGGAGACGGGTGGCATGTACCGAGTCGCGATCAAGGACGTCAGCGCATGGACCGTGGGCGACCTCAGCTACTTCGACGAGTGAGACGCCGTCTCCACCTCGTTGTCCGGCCCACGGTGCACCCGCCCACGGCTTGCGAGCGGACGGCGGCACAGCGGTGGGGGCCCTGCCGACGCGCGTCGGCAGGGCCCCCACCGGGCTCCTGAGGGCGGTTCACCGCCCGGCCTCACACCGCCCCGGGGCCGGTGCCGCCGAGCAGTGCGGACGCGGTGCGGAGGAGATCGGGACCGCCCGCGCTCACGCCCCCGGGCGCGGCCTCGGGGCGGCCGTGGCAGGTGAAGCCGAGGCGCGTCATGGCCCTCGTGACTTCGCCGGCGGTGAAGTCACGAGGGTCCTGTCGCGTGATGACCTGGCCCACCTGCTTGACGGGGTAGCGGCGGCGGCCGATGGTCACGGACTCACCCGTGACGGGGTCGGGCCGGACGTCCTTCATCGAGGCCGTCACCCCGGCCTTGGTCAGGTCGAACGGGTACTGGGCGATGACGCAGCGCATGGTGCCTCACAGGGGAGAAGTCGCGGGAGAACGGGCCGTGCAGGCGGGGCGAATCAGCGCGAGAGGGCGCATGCGCCCGGAGCCCGGCCGTACGCTCCGATGCCGCCGGGGCGGGCGGCGGGCGAGGGCGGTGATCCGTCGAGGACGTCCCGCAGCCGGATCCGGTCCGTGTATGCGGGACTGTCGCGGAGGACGGTGAGCCGGACCTGCGTGATCAGGCCCGTGCTCTGGTCGTCCCCGTCGCACACGGTCAGGTACTCGACCCGGGCACCCGCCATCACGGCCAGAGCCACCTCGACGGTCATGTCGTCACATACCCGAGGCCCGTGCCCGTCGATGTCCTCGACCATGGTCACGGGGGCGGGCTCCGGCACACGGGACTGCGTCCGCGCTGGCGTCAAGGGTGTCTCCTTGGGTGAGGGATGGTCGGCTTGGCGGCCCTGGCGCCTGGCGGCCCTGGCGGCCCTGGAGGCCCGGGCGGCCCCTGCGGCTCCCGGGAGGCCACGGGGCTCCGGGGAGGCCACGGGGCTCCGGGGAGGCCACGGGGCCTTCGGGGACCGGCCCGCTAGGCAGCCGAGTCGTTCCCGGGCCCGCGCTGTGCCCTGCGGCGCACCCCCGCGCCGGCGGGACGGCCCTGGCCGGTGCGGCCGCGACGGCTCCGGGACGGCGAGGACGCGCGGCGGGTGCGTTCCACGACCGGCGCGGTGATGACCACCGGGATCCCGGAGGGCGCCTGGGCGCCGGTGATGCGGCTCAGCTCCGCCTCGCCCGAGCGGACCGGCGTGATGTGCGGGGTGATCCCGGCCGAAGCCATCAGCCGGGCCATGCCGCGACGCTGGGCGGGGGTCACCAGGGTGACGACGCTGCCGGACTGCCCGGCGCGGGCCGTACGGCCGCCGCGGTGCAGGTAGTCCTTGTGGTCGCTGGGCGGATCCACGTTGACGACCAGGTCGAGGCTGTCGACGTGGATGCCGCGGGCCGCGACGTTGGTGGCCACCAGGACGGTGACGTGACCGTCCTTGAACTGCGCCAGGGTGCGGGTGCGCTGCGGCTGGGACCGCCCTCCGTGCAGGGCCGCGGCACGGACACCGCTGTTCAGCAGGTCCTTGGTCAGCCGGTCCACGGCGTGCTTGGTGTCCAGGAACATGATGACCCGGCCGTCCCGGGCCGCGATCTCGGTGGTCGTACGGTGCTTGTCCGCGTCGCGCACATGGAGCACATGGTGCTCCATCGTGGGGACGGCACCGGCCGACGGGTCGACCGAGTGGACGACCGGGTCGGTCAGGTAGCGGCGGACCAGCAGGTCGACGTTGCGGTCCAGGGTGGCCGAGAACAACATCCGCTGCCCTTCGGAGGGCACCTGGTCGAGCAGGGCGGTGACCTGGGGCATGAACCCCATGTCGGCCATCTGGTCGGCCTCGTCGAGAACCGTGATGCCGACGTCGTCGAGCCGGCAGTCGCCCCGGTCGATGAGGTCCTTGAGCCGGCCCGGGGTCGCGACGACCACCTCCGCGCCGACGCGCAGCGCACCGGCCTGCCTGCCGATGGACATGCCGCCGACGACGGTGGCGAGCCGCAGGCGCACGGAGCGGGCGTAGGGCGCGAGCGCGTCCGTGACCTGCTGGGCCAGCTCCCGGGTGGGGACGAGGACCAGGGCCAGGGGCCGGCGTGGCTCGCCGCGTCGGCCCGCCGTACGGGCCAGCACGGCGAGGCCGAAGGCGAGGGTCTTGCCCGACCCGGTGCGGCCACGGCCGAGCACGTCACGGCCGGTCAGGGAGTTCGGCAGGGTCGCCGCCTGGATCGGGAAGGGGACGGTCACGCCCTCCTGGCCGAGCGTGGTCAGCAACGGCGCCGGCATGGCGAGATCGGCGAACGACCCGACAGCGGGCAACGCGGGCGTGACCGTCTTCGGAAGCGCGAACTCGCCCCCTGCGGACTGCCGGTTTCCGTACCCGTCGGAACGGCGCGGAACGCCGGAGCGGCCTGTTTCCGCACTTCCTCCGAAGCGGCTGTACGGGCGATTGTCGCGTGCGCGAGTGGTGCGTGTGCGGTTCATGCGGAACCTTCCTCGATGCGGGCACGTGTCAAGGAATTTCCGCAGCAAACGAGCGGCGCAGAGAATCGCGAGAACGGGCCGAAAACGCCGGGGGAGAAGCACCCCGGAAATAAAGCGAGCCGGGACCCGCACCCCAAGGTGCGGGTCCCGGCTGCGAAGTATGCGGCAGTGCCGGTGCGTCAGGCGGGAACGATGTTCTCGGCCGTCGGACCCTTCTGGCCCTGCGCGATGTCGAACGACACCTTCTGGCCTTCGAGCAGCTCACGGAAGCCCTGGGTGGCGATGTTCGAGTAGTGGGCGAAGACGTCGGCGCCGCCGCCGTCCTGCTCGATGAAGCCGAAGCCCTTTTCGGAGTTGAACCATTTCACAGTGCCAGTAGCCATTTTGTTTCTCCTTCGGAGACGATGTCAGGAATACACTCTGTGCGCATTCCGTGTCGCCGTGATGATCGGCCGTCGGAAAAACCTAACTGGCAACCACACCCGCAACTGATGACGACAGTAGCACGTCGGTGTCGACCCTGCACGGAAAGTAATTCTGCACCGCCTGTGGCCGCAGGAATGTTTATCGTGTGCCGCGTTGATATCTCATGTCGCGAGTACAGATATTTGTTCCCCGAGCACCCCGCGGGCTTGGCATCTCACCGTTACGCTCACACGCCAGCGCCTCACCGCACCGGGAAGCCGAAGGAGTAGCCCTGTTCCTTGAGCCAGGGCAGGACCCGGCGCAGGGCCTCGACGGTCTGGGAGCGGTCGCCTCCCGCGTCGTGGAAGAGGACCGTGGGCCCGTTGGACAGCTCCTGCTCGACGGTGGCGACGATGGCGTCCGTGCCCGGCCGCTCGAAGTCCTTGCTGTCCACGTTCCAGCCCAGCGGGCGCATGCCCCGGGAGGCGGCGAGCTTGCGGCTGTACGGGGTGAAAGCCCCGCCGGGCGCCCGGTAGTACATCGGCCGTACACCCCCGGACGCCTTCGTGATCATGCGTTCGGCGTCGAGGATCTCCTTTGACTGGTAGGCCTCGGACTTCTTGTCCATGGTGGTGTCGTGCGACACCGAGTGGTCGCACAGCCGGTGCCCGGCCGCGACCACCTGCTTCACGAGGTCCGGGTGGGCCTGCGCCTGCGTCCCCACCATGCAGAACGTGGCCTTCACCCCGTACTCCCTCAGCACGTCGAGCACTTGGGGCGTCCACGCGGGGTCGGGCCCGTCGTCGATGGTGATGTTGACCCCGTGCGCGCCCTTGTCCGAGGCGTGCGCGATGGTCGCGTCGACCGGCTTGACGTCACCGGCCCGCTTGGCCGACGCGCCCGCCTTCGACGACGAGCCGCCCACGGAGCCGGCCTGCGCGGTCCACACCGAGGCCCCGGCGGCCAGCAGCGTCACCCCGAGCGCCGCACCGACCACCTTGCCGTACCAGCCCCGCCTACCGCCGTGCCGCGCCATGTCCGCCCCGCTCCCCGCTGTTCCCCGGTGTCCTCTGATCAGGATGACGAGGAAGAACGGCCCCTGGATACGTCCGTTACCGACCGCGGACAATTCCGGGGAGGTTCGCGGACAACGCGACGATCCCCGGCGGGATCGGGCTGCGCTGTGAATGTTGGTGACGTATTCTTCTATGTACATCACCAACATTGGGGAGGTGTCGCGTGTCCGTGACCCAGATCGATATCGACGACGACGCCCTGGAACGTGCCATGGCTCTGGCCAAGGTGAGGACCAAGAAGGAAGCGGTCAATCTCGCTCTGCACTTCTACGCCGAGCAGCAGGAGCGGGCGGCTCGCATCAGCCGTCACTTCGAGCGTGCGCGTGACTGGGGCGCCGTCGAGGATGCCGAGCGCCTGCACCGGGCGGAGAAGCACAGCCGGTGATCTATCTACTCGACACGTCCGCCCTGGTTCGGCTGCTGCGTGATCCGAAACTGCAAGCGGCCTGGTACGACGCGATCGATGCCGGGGTCATCGCATCCTGCTATGTGCAGCGCGCCGAATTTCTCCACAGTGCCCGTAACGGACGCGAGTACGAGGAGATCGCCGAGATGTTCAGCGAGCTCTATCCCGATGTGTCGGTACCGAAGAACGCGGGACGATGGATCAGCGCGGTGCAACACCGGATGGCGCGGGCCGGGGAGCATCGCAGTGCCTCGGCGGTGGATCTCGTCATCGCCGCCACTGCGGCTCACCACGGCCTGGCCGTCCTCCACGACGATGCCGACTATCGCGCTGTGGCCCGGCACGCGTCCGACTTGGCCGAGCACAACGTGCACGACGTCGCCTGAGGAGTCTCAGCCGTTCGCCGGAGAGGCGCGACGCAGAAACCGGCCGGTACTTGCCTGATCGACCGCCGCGGTGCCCGCCATGTGGTTGAACATGAGGTGTGCGATTCGATTCCGTTCCCATGCCGGCGACCGTCGAGGCCCGGCCTCGTGACAGCCGGGGTTATCCCGTGCCCGCCATCACCCCGTGGGAGGGCGACGAGCCGCAGTTCGCGCTCACCGACTACGGGCGCAGCGCCGAGTGTGCGCGGCGGCGTCTGTGTTCGGTGTGCAACACGCTGATCCCCAGAGGGCCGGTGTGGCGGGTGGTCGGTGCCGCGGAGAGTTCCGCGATCCGCGAGGCGCTCGCTGCCGGGCGGCCGTACCGCAACATGGCGGCGACGCTGGAGGGTCCGGGGCACCGTGCGTGCATGCTGTACGCCTCGATGGTCTGCCCGTATCTGGCTCGGCCCAACGCGCGCCGGGGGCTGACGGCGGAGAATCCGGACGACATGACCGCGCATGTCGTCCGGGGCGCTGTCCGGGGGGAGATGGGTGCCGTGGTGGGGTTCGGCGACTACGAGTTCGCCGTCACCAGGAGCCAGGTCCTGTTCCGCTTTCTGGACGTGGTCGAGTACCTGCCGCATGACACGGCCGACCAGCACCTGCCGGAGCTGCGGGCCGAACTCGCCTGCTCCGGCGGCCGGTTGGGCGGCGGTCAGCCGCGGTAGGCGGGCAGGCCGGTGTGGGGGGTGACCTTGACGGGCTTGCCGAAGCCGTGGGCGGTCTTCGTGATGGTGTACGTACCGGTCGGGGCGCGGAAGGCGATGGTCTTGCCGTTCGGCGACCAGGTGGGCTCGGTGCAGTCGGTGGTGGCGTCGGGGGTGACGTCCTTGGTCACCTTGTGGGAGCCGCCGAAGTCCTCGACGAAGAGGTGGTCGTGCCCGTGGACGGAGCGGACGAAGACGACCTCCTCCTCGTCGGGGGCGAGAGCGGGCTCGGAGCCCTTGGTCAGCGCGCCGCCCTGCTGCCGCAGGTAGTCGTCGCGGATGTAGACCTCGCCGGTGTGGGTGTTCTCGTAGACGGCCGTGCCGTAGCTGCCGCCGACGTTCGGCCAGGTGTTGTCGGTCTGGGGGACGTTGCCCTCGCCCGGCTCGCCGTTCAGGCTGATCTGGGCAGGCTTGCCGTGGTCGCTGGTGGCCTTGACGCCCTCCAGGACGGTGTGGCCGTGGACCTTGGCCGAGAAGATGAGGTTGTTCTTCGCGGGGATCCGGTTCGCCCGGTCGGCGGCGGTCACCTGCCAGGTGGGGTGGGACCAGGTCTGCCCGCCCGGGTTGGCGGCGACGGTGACACGGTGACTGCCGTCGGGGTCGGAGACGACGAGGTCGCCGTGCCCGTCGATGAAGGCGGCCTTGCTGCCGCTGGGGTTCCAGGCCAGGTCACGGACGACGGTGCCGAAGTCGATCGACCTGCCGTCGACCACGACGTGGCGGGTGCCGTCGCTGATGGTGAGTCCCCTGGGCACGGTGAGTGTGCCCGAGGACGGAGCGGCCGTCGCGGTGGCGGCCGTGCCGGCCAGGGCGAGCAGTGCGGCGGCACCCGCGGTGACGGCGGCTGCGGTGCCCCGGCGGTGACGGTCAGGAGCGGACATCAGGTCCCCCAGTGATGTGAATGACTGAGGGAAGTCTTCCAGCGGAGAGTGACGGTGCTGTGCGCTCACCGTCACGACTGTGCAATAGGGAGCCGGCTGGGATGAAGGACGTCCGGCCCCCAGGTGCGCGGGCGGCGCCTCACTTGTGCCGGGCGCAGTCGTAGAGGGTGAAGCTGCCGTCGGTGCGCAGGCCGTACGCGGTGGGCCGGATGCGGGCGCAGTGGGACTTCACCCAGGTGGTGGCGGGAGTGGTGGGGCGCTGGGTGGTGAGCAGCGCGTAGCGCAGCTGATGGGAGGTGACGAGGCTGCCGAGCTGCTGGGCGGACGGGAAGGGGGTGCTGCCGGTGAAGCCGCCCATGACGAGGACGGGTTCGGACTTCGCGCGCAGCAGGGGCTCGGCGGTGTAGGCGGCCTGGGTGGCGAGCAGGTACTTCTCGCCGTGGCGGTGCTTGGTGAGGTAGTCGAGCAGGGCGGTGTCGCGGGCGCTGGGCTGGTCGAGCCCCTTGCGCCGCGGAGCGCGATGGGGGTGCTCGTTGTACGACTTGCCGACCGGGCCGGTCATCGGCGAGGTGGTGGCGCCCGCGTAGAGCGGGTCGAGGCTGGAGAAGGCCCAGCCGGCCGGTACGACCAGGGTGGCCGCGATCCCGGCGGCGAGGGCGGCGTGGATCATCCGCGGGGAGGTGCGCGGCCCGCGGCTCCACAGGCCCACCACCCCGCACAGCGCGAGCATCACGGCGACCGGCAGCAGCCAGGAGACGAATCGGGTCGGCCAGTCGAGCATCAGCGCCCACGCCGCCGTCAGCGCGATCGCCGCCGGCAGCACCAGGTGCTGCCGGTCGGTCACCTCGTGCTCCGGCTCCGGTTCCGGCTCGTTCCTCGGCCCCGGTTCCGGCTCGTACCCCTGCTCGTACCGCGGCCCCGGCTCGTACCACGCCTCCAGGGCCGGCTCGTACCCCGGCACGCCATGCGGCTCGTACCCCGGCGCCGGCTCCGGCGCCTGCTCCGGCTCGTACCCCGGCTCCTGCTCCGGCTTCCGCTCAGGCTCGGATCCCGCCGCGTACTTCGCCTCGTACTCCGAGCGGAAGAGCGCGAGGCCGCCGCCGGCCAGGGCGGCGAGCGCCGGGGCGATGACGGCCGTGTAGTAGGCGTGGTTGCCGTTGGAGACGCTGAACACCAGGGCGTGCATGGCCAGCCAGCCGCCCCACAGCAGGAATCCCGCACGCGTCAGGTCGGTTCGCGGCCGGCCCGCGCGCCGCGTGACGCCGAGGACCGCGGCCAGTACGGCGAGCGGCAGGAACCAGGCGATCTGCGGGCCGACCGTGTCGTTGATCAGCATGTCCCAGCCGGTGTTGCCGGTGGTGCGGCTGGCCGCGGTGCCCGCGACGGCGCCGAACGCGGTGGGGTCGCTGGTGAAGCGGCTGAGGCCGTTGTAGCCGAAGACCAGGGCGAACGGATTGTTGTCGGACGTGCCGTCGAGGTACGGGCGGTGGGCGGCCGGTGTCGCCGAGGCGATCAGCATCCACGAGCAGGACACCGCCAGCGCGACCGCCCCGCCCACCAAGAGGCGTATGGCCCGGTGCAACGGCTTGCCGGGCGCGACGAGTTGGTACACGACGGCGAAGACCGGCAGCACCAGCCACGCCTGCAGCATCTTCGCCTGGAAGGCGAGCCCGACCCAGACCCCGCAGGTGATCATCGGCAGCAGCCGCTCGGTACGAACCGCCTTCTGCAGCGCCCCGGCGGCCGCCACCAGGAGCAGGGTGAGCGCGGTGTCCGGGATGGTGGCACGGTTGAGCGCCACGGTGACCGGGGTGAGGGTCAGCACCAGCGCGGCGATCAGTGCGGCGAACGGACCGGCCCAGGCCCGTACGATCCGGTGCAGCAGCCATACGGTGAGCACGCCCTCGACGACCTGCGGGAGCGCGGCCGCCCAGGTGTGCGGGCCGAAGAGCCAGACGGAGATGGCGTCGGGCCAGAAGGCGCCGGGCAGCTTGTCGATGCTGATCGAGCCGGCGGCGTCGAGCCCGCCGAAGAAGAACGCACGCCAACTGTTGGCCATCGAGCGGATCGCCGCACCGTAGAAGGGGTGGAGCGCGGCGTGCCCGATGCCCCAGGAGTACAGCACCGTGGCCAGGACCAGCACCGCGGCGAGCGCCGGGCGCTCCCAGCGCGGGGCGTCCTCCGGCCGGCCGGGGCGGCGGTTCGCCGCCGGGCGGCTCTCCTGCGCTCCGGTGGGCTGGGCGGCGGGGATGGCGGTCATGGCAGTGGTCCTCGGATCAGCAGGTCAGGTGAGGCGGCGGTGCACACGCGGCTTCGGTCTCAGGCACTTCGGTCACACGCGGCGAGTCACAGCCGGCGGGCCGCCCGGAAGCCGCGGGCGTAGAAGTCGGTGCCGTCCAGCAGCGCGTGGCCCGACAGGTCACCCAGGGTCGGGCCGTTGGCGGCGGAGCGGCTGGAGTAGAAGCGGTGCCGGCCCTGGTCATCCAGGCCCATGTACATGCCGACGTGGTCGATGAAGTCCGGCTTGTCCTTGATGATGGCGAAGAAGACCAGGTCACCGGGTTGCAGGGCGTCCAGGTCGGTGGCCTGCTTCGTGCCGGTGTGGGGGATCACCACGCGGCCGGGACCGTAGGCGGCGATGGCGTAGGCGCGGCGCGGCAGGCCGACGCCCTTGGTGTTCGTCTCGTGCATGGGGATGCCCATGCGGTAGCCCCACACCAGACGCTGGAAGCCGGAGCAGTCGACACAGCCGTAGCGGGCCTGCTCCGGCTGCACGCGCGTGCCGCTCGGGAAGGTCCAGTCGATGCCCAGATAGTCGTAGAAGTCGGACTGCTCGTCGTAGTAGGCGAAGTCCAGCGGGTTCTTGACCGCGGAGTTGCGCGGCCCGAAGTGCGCGGTGCCCGCGTAGCGCACGCCGTCCTTGTTGCGCTTGGCGGGCGCTCCGGCGCTGCTGTACTGGAACGCCACGGCGAAGACGTCCGGGCTGCTGTCGACGAGCGTCTTGCGGAACCAGCCCTTGAACCAGGCGGACTTCTCCATGCCCCGCTGCCACGCGTGCGGCAGCACCCGCACCCAGGCGTCCGTGGTCACCTTGGCCTCGGTGGTCCGCGGCTCGCTGAAGGTGCGGCTGGGTCCGGTGAGTACGGCCGTACGGGCGCCGTCGGTGAACGTGGCGAGCGTGCCGCCGTCGCCGGCCCGGACCACGGTGCGGTCGGGGGAGGACAGCCGCTCGAAGGTGTGCGGTCCGGCGGCCCGGACGCTCGGGTCGGAGTCCGGGCCGGCGGCGGACGTGCCGTCAGGGTCGTCGCCGCCGTGCCCGAAGCGGTCCCAGGCGTACCCGCCCGCCACCCCGGCGACCGCCACGCCCGCGATCGTCCGGAACACGGCGCGGCGAGTCGGCTGGCTTCGCCTGCCGGCATGTTCGGAGTGCATGACCGATCCTCCTGGGACTGTGAGGTGAGAGGGGATGGGTGGGTCAGCCGGTGGGCAGGACGCCGATCAGCAGACCGGAGACCAGCACCACGTACGTGGCCAGGGTCACCGCCGTGGTCGAGATGACCGTGGCCGCCATCGGCTGGCGGGCCATCTGGTAGGAGACCAGGCCGGGGACGATGAAGCCAAGGGTCTGTGACGTGTACAGCAACGGGAACTCGTGGCTGAGGGCGAGCATCACGGTGGTCTGCATCAGCACCGCGCACAGCACGACGGCGGCGAACAGCCGCTTTCCGTAGAGAATCACCGTGCGCTGCACCAGCTTCATTAGGAAGTACGTGCCCGCCGCCACGGCGACCATCAGCCCGGCCATCCGCACGTCGGTGACGAGCGTGAGGGCGATCCAGCCGGGGGTGATCATGCCCCCGGGGGAGAGGTTGGTGGTCAGGTAGCAGACGAGCGAGAAGACCAGCCCGAGGGCGATCCCGAGCGCGGCGGTCTGTGCGTTGAGATTGGCGGGGATCACGGGTTCCTCGTGAACTGGGACGGGTCGTAGGAGTGGCGCGGGTCGTCCGCGTGGCGCTGGTCGTCCGCGTGGCGCGGGTCGTCCGCGTGGCGCTGGTTGTCCGCCGGGCGATGGTCGACGGACCAGCCCTGGCGTTCGGCGGCCCGGCGGGCGAGATCGCGCTGCTCCGGGATGCGGATGGCTTGCGTCGGTGAATCCAGCGGTGCCACCCAGCTGTAGGGCTCCGGCTCGGGCGGACGGGCCACCGAGACCCGCTGGCGGGGCAGGGCGATCTGCATGGTCTCCTGGTCCAGTCCGTCGCCGTCGGGAACGAGGTCGAACGGGTCCTCGGAGTCGTCCACCGGCAGCTCGGCCAGGCATTCCAGGAACAGCTCGCCCTGGCCGTGGATGTTGCCGATGGCCACCAGCGAGGAGTCCGGCCCGAGTTCCGACAGGATCGCCGCGGTCAGCTCCTCGGGGTCCCGGCGGTCGCCGCCGAGATCCACCACCCGCCCGGTGAAGCCGTCCGGGATCGCGTCGCGGGCGCTCTTGGTCGGGTGGCCGATCAGGAACACCGTCTCGGCGGCGAGGTCGGGGACGATCGTGCCCATCTGGCCGTTGCGTTCCACCCGGTCCGGACGGCAGTTGATGACGACGCCGATCGGCCGTCGGATCGCGCCGAGGTCCTCGAGCTGCTTGACGTTCATCAGCGTCGACTCGGGGTCGTTGGCCGCGAAGACGTTGGCGAACCGCAGGCGCTTGCCCTCGGGGGTGACATAGCGCTCCACGGACAGCACGCCCGGGTCGGGCGGCGCGTCCCACATGCCCTGCATCGCGGTCTGCCGGTCGATGCCGAGCAGTTCGGCGACGGCGAGCGCGATCGCCACGTTCTCCTTGAAGGTGAACCAGCTGAAGCCGCGCAGTTCGGCGTCGGTCACCGTCTCCGGGTCGACCGCGATCAGCCGGCAGTTCCGCTTGTCGGCCTCCTCCTGGAGGATGTGCAGCCGGTCCTTCTCCGCCGTCACGCAGATCCCGCCCACGGGCATCGAGCGGGAGAGCGAGCGGGCGACGTCGTCCAGCGTCGGGCCCATCTCCTCCAGATGGTCCTCGCGGACGTTGCACAGCACGCCGATCGTGGAACGGATCAGCTTCTCCTGGTTGATCTCCTGCAGCGCGGGCATCACCGCCATGCACTCGATCACCAGCGCGTCCGGCCGGTAGGTCGCCGCCCGCCGCACGATGCCGATCTGCTCGACGATGTTGGAGATGCCGAACTTGCGGTACACCGGCTCCTCGGTGGCGTCCGGATGGATGAACCGGGCCGCGGTGCCGGTGGTCTTGGACACCGTGACCAGGCCGCCACCGCGCAGCGCGCCCGCGCACAACCGGGTGATCGAACTCTTGCCGCGGATGCCGTTGACCAGCACCCGCGTGGGTATCTGCTCCAGCGAGGCGAAGTGCCGCCGCTGCTCCAGGATTCCGGCGATCCACAGCCCGGAGCAGCACAACAGGACGATGACATAAAGGAAAAGCACGCCGATTCCGTCCTTCTACCGCTGGAGGGTGTTCTCGCGGGACCGGGCGGACCCGGCGACCTGGCCGGCCCTGGCCGCCCGGTCGCGTTCCGCCAGGGCCTGGCGCACCAGCTCCAGGCTGCGGGTGACCGAGCCGATCTCGTCGTGGTTGACCGGATGCAGCACGGTGCGGCGGTCCCCGCCGGCGAGCCGCTCGACGAGCACGGCGACCGCGCGCAGCGGCCGGATCACCACGACATGCAGCCAGCCCAGGCCGGCCGCGCCCACGGCGAGGCCCAGGATGCCGGCGAGCATGGTGCGCTGCTCGGCCTGCACCGCGGGGATCTGGAGGGCCGCCGCGGGCTCCGCGGTCACCACGTGCCAGCCGAGACGGGCGGTAGGACCGCTCTGCGCCAGCGGCGCGGCAGCGTCGACCGATGGCCCGGAGGACGTGTCGTGCACCGCCGAGGTCGCGGTGCCCGCGGTCCCCGGGGCGCCCTTGGTGGCGCGGGCGAGACGGGTCAGACCGGATTCGGGCAGCGACTGGAAGGCGCGGTAGCCCACGCTCGACGCCAGCACCTTGTCGTGGTCGTCCGTCACCCAGACGCTGCCCAGCTTCGGCCTGGGCAGAATGGAGTTGAGCGCCTTCACGTCGATCTCGCCGAACAGGACCACGCCGGCCGCCGGAGCCTTGCCCTTGACGGCCCCGACCTGGGCGTAGGCGGCGATCGCCGGGATCCGGCCCGAGGCGTTGACGGTGGTGATGCCGCCGCCGTGGGGCACGTGGACGAGGGTGCGCAGCGGGGTGCCGCCCACCCGCAGCGTGATGCCGCCCTTGCGGTCCAGGAGATACAGCGAGCGGTACTGCTTGTGGTCGGCGAGGGACTGCCGCAGGACCTCGGTCTGGGCGGCCCGGCTCCTGCCCGGCAGGCTCGCGGCCGCGTCGCTCAGATCGGTGTACGACTGGTCGAGGGACTGCCGGATCCGGTGCGTCGCGATCTCGGTGCGGGCCTGCTGGTCGGCGAGGACGGAGGCCGGAACCGCGGTCGCGGTGTCCGCCCGGTTCAGCATGAAGATCATCGGAACGGCCCAGCAGGCCACGACCACCACGCAGGCCACGGCCAGGGCCCGGTAGCCCGGCCCGCGCCGGGCCGGGAACTCCTGGGGGCCGCTCTCGCCGAGCAGTTGCCCGCGCAGTGCGTCCAGTGCCCGCCCGATCCGGGCCAGCTCCCCGAAGCCGTACACCGGGACCGGCCGGGAGAGCTCCTCCGCCGCGGTCGGCCCGTCCCCGCTCGCGCCCCGGGCCAGGCGGCCGGCGGACAGATACAGCCGCAGCAGCGGCTGCTGCACGCAGAAGTGCAGCACCAGCCACAGCAGCAGCACGACCACGGCCAGCGCTCCGGCGGCCTCGAGCGCGAAGCCCGAGTAGTCGGCGGCGGTGGTCGTGGCGGGCACCGCGCGGGAGGTGAGCACCACCAGACCGAGGTCGTCGGTTTCTCCGGCGCCGGTCGCCGAGGCGACCTGGGCCCAGCCGGCCACGGTGCGCCGGCTGCCACCGGCGGCGCCCAGCAGGCTTCCCGAGGCGTCGGTCTCGGCCCCCGCCCCCTTCGCCGCGCGGACGGCCGCCGCGGACAGACCGCTGTGGGCGGCCGCTCGGGCGCCGGCCGTGGACGCCGTGCCGTGGGCCGCGGTGGCGAGCACCGTGCCGCTCGCGTCCAGCACCTGTGCGGTGCGTCCGTCGCCGTACGCCGCGAGGGCGGGGAGCGCCTCGGAGACCACCAGCAGCCACTGCCGCTCGCCCCCGTTCTGGGCCTGGTACTGGTCCTGGTCGGGGTCGTCCGCTTGCGCGGGCAGTGTGACCCTGGCGAAGTACAGCAGTTCCCGTGTGCCGCCCGACGTCACCAGTCGGGGCGGGATCTGGCCGTGCCCGGCTGCCGTCCTGGCGACGTTCACGCCGGCCAGCGGCACGGTCTTGCCGCCGGTCGCGAGCAGTTTGCCGGTGCGGGCGTCGAGCAGCACGCGGCCGAGGAACGCCTTCCGGTCGGAGGTCAGCGCTTTGAGCACGGTCGTGGGGGTCGACGCGCTCGTCGCCGGGTAGGCGTGGGCCTTGCGGCGCACCGCGCCCGCCTCGGCTTCGACCGCGGTGCGCATGGACGCCGCGGTGTCTGCGGCGATCTGCTGCTCGCCGTTCAGTACGGCCTGCGGGATGCCCGAGGTGTGGACGCCGTCGAGGCCGATCACGGTGAGGGCGGCGACCACCAGCAGGAGTACGACGAGCGAGGCTATCGGCGGGCGCACACCGCCAAGCATCGGCATGTCGGCGCGGCGGCGGGTGCGGTGTCGGCGCGGCGACCGGGGTGCGGAGGACAGGGGAGCGGATCCTTCCTCAACTGGCGCCGAGCGCCCAAATGTTCGACAATGCGAACATTCTAGCTCCCGGCGGCCATATAACCATCACACTTTCGCCTCATGTGTTGTACGTGACAACGAGACTTTGCGCGGCGGCCACCCACACAGGCTCCCACGCGCCGAAGGGCGGGCCCGTGACCAGGCCCGCCCTTCGGGTGTCCGGTCGGCTTTCCGTCACGGGACGAAAGAGATCTCCGGGTACTTGCTGCTGGGCCCGTCGAGCAGGGTGCTGTGCTTCTTGCGCAGCGTCTGGTCGAAGAACGCGGCGAGGTAGTCGCGCTGGACCTTCACCGCGCGGTTCGGGTCGATCGTGCCGTACTGCTGCTGCACCTGGGACTGGGACATCCCGACCAGGCGCGCCCACTGCGGCACCAGGTACTCGTTGTCGCTGAACGACAGGTGCGCCGCGCCCTTGAGCTTGATGTCGACCTTGTAACCCTTCAGGTGCGGCCACAGCGTCCGCCACGACGAGTCGTTGTTGCGGTTGTGGTTGCCCGAGCTGAAGAGCATGAAGGGGCGGTCCAGGTCCTTGGTCGGCGCCGTCCCGAAGAACTGGCCGTCCAGGTTGGCGCCGGACTTGATCCGCGTGTCGAGCTGCATGGCGGTGTCGACCGCCGCGCCGCCCAGCGACCAGCCGAACATCCCGATACGGGAGGTGTCCACCGACTTCGTCAGCCCGGAGGGGAGCGTCGCCTTGCCCGCGTCCGGGTTGCCGCCACCGGCGATCTTGACGAGACCGTTGATGACGAACTTGATGTCGGCCGCGCGCACCTTGAGCGTGTCGGATGAGTGGGCGCCCGCCGGCATCTTGTTGAGCTCGAGCCGGTTGGCGGGGAACTGCACCTCGTTGGCGTCGTGGGTGTGGTCCACGATGACGACGAGGTAGCCGCGGCTGGCGAGGTCCTGGGCGAGCGCGGTGCCCATCGCACGGTCCGAGTGCAGCCCGGTCGAGTACAGCAGGACGGGCAGCTTGCCGAGCGAGGTCTTCACCGGCGCGAGGACGTGGCCCGACGTCTTCGGCAGGGTCACCTGCTGGGGCGACAGCCCGCGCGTGGAGAGGAAGTGGTTGCCGGAGATCGACGGCATCCACGGCGCCTGGTAGTGCCCGGACGTGGCGGTGGCCGGGTAGAACAGCGACACCATCAGCTCGCGCTTGCCGCCCACGTACGGATCCGTCCGGGACGAGTCGACGAGGTGCAGGCCGACCATGCCCACCTCGTTCGGCCCGGTCGGCGCGGGCATGGTGAGCTGCTGGGCGCCCCCGGCCGTGCGGGGGGACGCGATGCCCTCCCGCTGTACGGCCTTGCGGTGCAGCGGCAGCTCGTCGTTCTCGGGCGCCCAGGGCGTCTTCGGGTCGGCCTGGCCGACCGTGGCCCCGGTGGCCGCGGGCTTGTCGGGCGACTTCCCGGTGGCCATCGCCGGTGTCATCCCCACGCCCAGCGCGAGGGCCAGCACACCCGCCGATCCGACCGCTCTGGCGACCACTTTGCGACGGTGGCGCGGGCGGCGTTGTCTCATGAAACCCCCTTGTTGGCTGGCGATCGTAGAACTCGCGATCGACTGCCGCATACCGTACCGTCGCCGCGGCGACCGGACTCGCGCACCCCGGATTCCGCCAACACGACTTGACATACCGGAAGTCGGGCGTCTGTCACGGCCCGACGACCCGCCGACGCTTCCGCAGGCGCTCGACGGCAGGTCGATCCGGTTCCCGGCGTCGGCGACCGCCCGCGAACGGCAGGCGGGGGCCCACCCCCCCCGAGCGGCCCCGCCGCCCCGATCAGGTGGTGAAGCGATGTGTGCCGGAGCCGACCCGGAAGACCGCGCAGCCGTCCTCCTGCCGCAGGAACGTCCCCCGCGGGCCGGTCACCGCGTCCGGAGCGGGCGCGGGGACCCACACCTCGGCGGTCGTGTTGGGCGGCACCGCGCAGGTCAGCGTGAACCGGCCCGACCGCAGCCGCCACCGGGTGGAGACGGGACCGTAGAGCGAAGTGAACGTGGCCCGGGCGGTGGTGACGCCACCGCCCGGACGGGGGCGGACGACGATCTCCCGGTAGCCGGGCCGGCCCGCCGAGATGCCGGCGATGTTCGCGTACATCCATTCCCCCACCGAGCCGTAGGCGTAGTGGTTGAAGGAGTTCATGGCCGGGTCCTGGAAGCTGCCGTCGGGCCGGATGGAGTCCCAGCGTTCCCACATCGTGGTGGAGCCCCGGTCGATCTGGTAGCCCCAGCTCGGGAACGAGCGCTGCCGCAGCAGACGGTGGGCGACGTCGGTGTGGCCCGTGTCGGTCAGGACGGGCAGCAGCCGGGGAGTACCGAGGAAGCCCGTCGACAGGTGCCAGTCCCTGCCCTTGATGAGGGCGACGAGCCGGTCGGCCGCGGTCTTCCGCGACGCGTCCGGCAGCAGGTCCATCGACAGCGCCAGCACATAGGCCGTCTGCGTATCGCCCTTGACCCTGCCGTCGGAGGTGACGTAGGCCTGCTGGAAGGCCGCCCGTATCCGTTCGAAGAGACCGCGGTAGGGGGCGGCGTCCTCGCCGAGCTCCCCGGCCATCCGGGCCGCGAGGTCGGCGCTGTGCGCGAAGTACGCGGTGGCGATGACGTCCTTGGGGGTGTCGTCGTCGACGTTCAGCCAGTCGCCGTAGCCCTCCGCCGGGCGCAGCAGCAGGTCGCTGTGCCGCTCCAGGTACGTCAGCCAGGCCTGGACGGACGGCCAGGCGTCCCGCAGTACCTGGCGGTCCCCGTACGCCTGGTAGAGGGCCCAGGGCACGGTGACACCCGCGTCGCCCCAGCCGGCGGTGCCGTTGCCGAGGGTGCCGACCACCGGCGCCACGTCCGTGAACGCGCCCTCGGCGGTACGGGAGTCCCGCAGGTCGACCAGCCACTTGGACAGGAACCGGGCCGACTCCATCGTGTACGCGGCCGTGGGCGCGAAGACGTTGATGTCCCCTGTCCATCCCAGGCGCTCGTCACGCGCGGGCGTGTCCGTCGGGACGGAGAGGAAGTTGCCGCGCTGCCCCCAGGTGATGTTGTGGTGCAGCTGGTTGAGCATCGGCACGTCGGTCTCGAAGTCGAGGGTGAACGGCGCGGAGGTGTGCATCACGCGGCCGGTGACGGCCCCCGCCGAGGGAGTGCCGGGGAACCCGGTCACCTCGACGTAGCGGAAACCGTGGAAGGTGAAGCGCGGCTCGTAGGTCTCCTCCCCGTGGCCCCCCAGCGTGTACGTGTCGGTCGCCGCCGCGCTGCGCAGGTTCCCGGTGTACACGGTGCCGTCGGGGTTGAGCACCTCGGCGTGCCGGAGCCGGACGGTGTCCCCGGCGGCGCCGGACACGCGCAGGCGTACCGAGCCGACCATGTTCTGCCCCAGGTCGAACACGAAGACGCCGGGCTTGGGCTGCGTCACCTTCTTCGGCGTCAGCTCCCGCTCCACCCGTACGGGACCGTCCACCTGGGCGACGATCAGGCGGGGGCCGACGTCGCCGGCCTCGCGTACGGGGAGCCAGCCGGTGTCGTCGAAGCCGGGTGAGGTCCAGCCGGGGGTCTCCTTGCGCGCGTCGTACGTCTCGCCGTTCAGCAGGTCGGCGGCGACGAGCGGCCCGGCGGCGGCCCGCCAGTCGGCGCCCGACGTGATGCGCTCGCTCGACCCGTCCGCGTACTCCACCTCCAACTGCGCCAGCAGGGCCGGGTGCCGGCCGTACTGGCCCGGCCCGAACATGCCGACGTTGCCCGCGTACCAGCCGGGTGCCAGGTACGCCCCGATGGCGTTGGCGCCGGGCCGCAGCGACGTGGTGACGTCGTACGTCTGGTACTGGACACGGGTGCGGTAGTCCGTCCAGCCGGGAGCGAGCTGGTCGGTGCCCACGCGGCGGCCGTTGAGGTGGGCCTCGTACAGGCCGAGCGCCGTGGCGTACAGGCGCGCGCGTGCCACCTTCCGGTGCGGGAGCCGGAACTCGTGCCGGACCTGGGTGACGGCGTACGACACGGGGACGACGCTTCCCCAGGGGCCGCCGCCCCACGCGGCGGCCACCCGGGCCGCCGGCCAGCCGCCGTCGTCGAAGCCGGACTCGCGCCAGTGCGCGGGAGGTTCCTGGTCCGTGCTCTTCCAGGAGCCGTCGGTGACCACCCTCTTCTCACCGGAGGCGGTACGGACCACCAGGACGGCGACGAGCCCCGCCGGGCCCTCGGTCGCGTTGGTGGCGGACACGGCGATGACGTTGTCACCGGCGCGCACCCGGTCCAGTACGTCGATCACGGCCGGGCGGCGCCAGTCCTCGTTGTCCGTGTCGAGGTCGGTGTGAGCCACCTCGACCCCGTTCACGGAGACCGTGTACACGTTGTCCGCGGTGATGGCGAGCGCCGCCGCCGTGATGTGGTCGGGCAGTTCGGCGGTGCCGCGGAACCAACGGGTGGCCGCCGGAACGCTGCTCGTCGGATCGCCCTCGGGGAACCAGATCCAGGAGGCGCCTTCGAAGGACGGCGCGTCCGCGAGGCCCGCCGGTGCGGAGATCCAGTCGGCGGTCCACTGCCCGGCGTCCATGAGGCCGGTCTCCCACCACGACGGCGCACTCCAGTCGGAGACCCGCCCATGGGTGTCCCACACGCGTACGGACCAGTGGTAGCGCGTCCGTGGCTTGAGCCCGGGGCCGCGGTAGGGCACGAGGACGGACTCGCCGGACGTGACCTTCCCGCTGTCCCAGACGTCCGGATGCGGCAGGCGGGACGGGGTGGTGGCGACGCGGACCTGATAGGCGCTCTGGCGCATGCCCGCCCTGTCGGAGGCCAACGGCCAGCTCAGCCGGGGGCGTTGCGCGTCGATCCCGAGGGGGCGCTGGACGTACTCCACTGTCGGCGCTGTGACGCGTACCCCGCCTTGCCGCGTCCCGGCCGGGACCGGTCCGGATGCCGGGGCGGCCGTCGCCGGTACGCCGTCGACGGTAACGGCCGCGACCGTGGCACCTGTGCCCGCGAGAAAGTTCCTCCTGCTGATCACTACGACTCCTCACCCGCACGGAAATGGTTGAATCGATTCAATCGTGAGAGGCGTTAGTAACGTAGAGCCGAGTGGGAGCGGGGTCAATCGTCGTGCCATGACTTCGTGGCGGGCGTGACAGGTGATCGCTTCGGGCGGGCGGGGTCGGCGCGCATGGGCGGGTGCGAGACTATTGAACGTTTCAATAGGGGGCGGGTCATCGGGGGAGTGAAAGGGGCGGCGGTCAGGGGGCCGCCGCCCCGATGTCACCGGTGGGAATGGCACCAGTGGTTCAGAGGATCCTGATCTGGTCGATACGGACCCCACCCGGGTTGTTGGGGAAGGTGTAGACGGTGTTCCTGTCGATCGGCGTGGCGGGCTGCCACCTTCCGTCCCCGTACCACTGGACGCGGTTGTTGCCGGTCGAGATCCGGTGCAGCCACGTATGGGAACCCGTCAGGTCCCACGTTCCGGCGTTGGCGAGACACCAGTCGTAGGGACCGGTGTCAGTCGTGTGCACCGTGATCTGCAGGAAGTCGCTACTGCCGCACGGCACCGTGTTGATCGCGAATGCCTGCGTCGTCGAGACGGCGGTCAGTGAGGCCGTCAGCGCCAAGGTCGTCGTCGCGGCCAGAGCCGCCCGCTTGGCGATTTGTTTCATGGAGTTTCTCCGCCTTCCGGAAAGTCCTTCTTCCCTTTGGGGCAACCGTCGAGGTTCAGAGAATCTTGATCCAGGACGCGCTCACCCCGCCGGAGTGGTTCGGCCAGGTCATGACGGTCCACTTGTTGAGCCCTTCGGCGGGCTGCCACCTTCCGTCCCCGAACCACTGGACGCGATTGTTGCCGGTCGAGATCCGGGTGATCCACGAGTTGCCGGGGAGGGGGACGCCTCCGGCGTTGGCCAAGCACACGTCGGTGTCGCCGCGCCCGCCGTAGTGGAACGTGACCTGCACGTAGTCGGCCGGGCCGCAGTCGACCTGATCGGTCGCGGACGCGCTCGTCGCGGTGAGGGCGGTCAGTGACGCCGTCAGCGCCAGAGTCGTGGTCGCGGCCAGAGCCGCCCGCTTGACGGTTTGTTTCATGGAAACCTCCACCTTTCGGGAGTCGACAAAAAGTGAATCGGTCGACTGTTGATACGAGCGGGCGGTGGACCAGGTTGCTTCGCCGCGGCAGAGTTTTTCGAGCCTGCCCTTTCGGGCAATTCAGAAGGCGGAAGGGGCAATGACCCGATCGTCCTGGCCGTCGGGAGAAAATTCCTCCGGCAGGCTGAAACCGCTTCCCGGGATTTCACATCTTCAGGTGCGTAAGCGCGTCGTGACCTCGCGCGCCGATGCGCAAGAACGAGGGGACCCGAAACTCCATGAAGAGCAAGCTGACCGCCGTGGCCCTTGCGGCCGTCGTCGTCGCCGGAACCGCCGCTGCCGCCGTCCCGGCCTCCGCCGCCACCGTCAAGGCCGCGCCGGCCCGTTGCCACACCGCCGACCTGAAGGCCGGCTTCGCCACGGGCGACGACGCGAAGCCGGAGATGGGGCAGACCACGAAGCAGACGCAGGCGTTCGTCTGGTTCACCAACAAGAGCACCCACACCTGCACCCTGAACGGCTTCGCCGGCGTCGACATGGTCGGCGCTCAGCCCACCGACGGCACCTGGTCGCTGGCGCGCTCCGCCGCGAAGCCCGAGACGCTGACCCTGGAGCCGGGTGCCACGACGGACTTCAGCATCACCCTGCTCCCGGTGGCCGCGTCCACGCCGCAGAGGGAGAAGTTCGTTCCGTCGAAGTTCCTGGTCACCCCGCCGAACGAGACGGACCACTTCACCCTGAAGTGGCCCTTCGGCGGCCAGATCCTCAAGCAGGACGGCGCCACCCACCCGGCCACCTACCTCAACCCGGTCGGGCAGTAACCCCCTGGGCAGCCTCCGAGCAGCGCTGCCGACCTGGGGAAGGTCCTCCGGCCGGCAGCGTGGTGTCCGGGCCGACGACCAGGGGCCGACAGCCGGTCCGGCGGCGTCGAGGGCTCCGGTTGTCGGCCTCGGCGGGATGCACCCCGGTGTGGACTGGCCGACGAGGAGCAGGTGCCGTTCCGCACACCCATACATCAATCAGGTACATGGACTACCCTTGGTACATGTCCATGAAGCGCACCAACGTCTACGCCGACCCCGCAGACCTGGTCATCATCAAGGAAGCCGCCAAGCGTCGGGGAATAAGCGAGGCCGAGATCATCCGCCAGGGCATCCACCTCGCGGCCATGGCGAACCGGGTCTGGGACGAGCCGCTGTTCTCACGCACCTTCGAGGGGCCGGGGCGCACGCTGTCCGAGTCGGAGGTCCGGGACACGGTCGCGGAGGCCGTTCGTCGTGAGACCGCTCCGGGTTCCGGATCCGCCGCGTGATCATTGTCATCGCCGACACGTCCGGCCTTCTGGCGGCCCTGGACTCGGCGCATCCCGAACACCGGGCGGCGAACGAGGCGATCATGGCGGCAGGCCTGCTGGTCATGTCCCCGCTCCTGCTGGCCGAACTGGACCACGTGGCGACGCGTGAGCTCGGCAGGGACGCTGCCCTCAGCGCGGTCGACGACCTGCGGCGCTGGATGAGCCGGGGGCGTGTCGTCATGCCGGAGATCACAGAGGACCATCTGGGCGCTGCCCAGTCCGTCCGCGTCCGCTATGGCGCACCAGACCTCGACCTCGCCGACGCGGTGAACGTGGCGCTCGCCGCCGACTACGACACGGACGCGATCCTCACCCTCGACCGGCGCGACTTCCGGGCGGTACGCCCGTTGAGCCGTCACAAGGCGTTCCGGGTACTTCCCGACGACCTCCCCCTCTGACGCGGGACCTCGGCGGTCGAGTTCCGCCTCCCCACGCCGCCTACGTCGGCTGCGCCGCCCATCCGGAGCCGCTGGACGCCGTGCGCACACCCTCCTGGACGCGGTCACCCCGGGCTTCCCGGCCGCGCGTCCCCTGGTGCTGGAAGTCGTCGACGCCGAGGCCACCCGGTGATTTCTTTACCGAACGGCCATCACAACCTGAAACCTCGTCGTTAGCTTCTTCGCTCCCAAGATCCACGGCAGACATCCCGTCCCCGTACAGCGCAGCGAGGTTCTCGTATGGTCAGACCCCTCTCCGCCTCCTCCGCGCGTGGACGGCACCGCAAGTCCAGAACTCCCAGCCCGGCGCTCCGCCGAGCGACCCTGGTCGCACTGACCGCTCCCGTCGCCGGGTCGATCCTGGCCGGTCCGTCGGCGTTCGCCGCGGAGAAGCCCGTCGCCAAGAACGCCGCACTCGACTCCGCCGAGCAGAAGATCGCGAAGAACCTCGACGGACGCGCTCAGGACACTTCGCTGGGCAGCACGCTCGGCGGTGTCGTCATCGACGCCACCTCCCGCACCACCGTTTGGGGTCACAAGGCGACCACCGCTCTGATGCCCGCCTCCAACACCAAACTCGCCACAGCCACGGCTGCGTTGACGGTACTCGGACCCGACCACCGGTTCACCACGAAGGTCGTCTACGGTGGCGGCACCCTGACCCTGATCGGCGGTGGGGACCGCACGCTGACCACCGGCGACCTCGAGGCGCTCGCCAGGACGGCGGCCGCGGGGCTGCGCAACGCGGGTCTCACCTCGGTGAAGGTCCGGGTCGACGACAGCCTCTTCCCCAAGCCCACGCTCGCCACCGGCTGGAACACCGGCTACTACCCGGACACCGTCGCCCCGGTACGGGCGTTGGTGGTGGACGGCCGCATGGTCACGGACACCGCCCTGGACGCCGGACGATCCTTCGCGCAACTCCTCACCCAGCAGGGCGTCACCGTCACCGGGCAGGTCACCCGGGGCGCCGCCGGCACCCGCGACGTTCCCGTGGCCCGGCATCAGTCCGACCGGCTGTCCGGCATCGTGAAGCACATGCTCAAGGTGAGTGACAACGACGCGGCCGAGACGCTGCTGAGGATGACCGCGCTCGCCTCCGGCCGCCCGGCCACCTTCGAGGGCGGCACGGCGGCCGTACGTACGGTGCTCACCCACTACGGCGTGTCCCTGGACCACTTCGTCGTCCACGACGGCAGCGGCCTCTCACGCGCCAACCGCATCCCGGCACGGACCCTCGCCGACATCCTCGCCGTCGCGGCCGACCCGCGCCACAGCAGCACCCTGAAGTACGTCGTCGACGGCCTGCCGGTGGCGGGTGAGGCGGGCAGCACCCTCGGGCCCGAATGGGGCCGCTTCGACACCGCGCACTCCCGGTGTGCCGTCGGCAAGGTCAAGGCCAAGACGGGCACCCTGACCGGCGCCCTCGCGCTCAGCGGACTGACGAAGGCCAAGGACGGCCGCTGGAAGGTCTTCTCCTTCATCGAGAACGGCTCCACAGCCGCCCCGGACGCCATCAAGGACTCCCTGGACGGCCTGGCCGCCACGGTCAACGGCTGCTGGGCCTGAGCGAAGCCCTGGGGCACCACCGCCCACCGGGAACCAAGAGCTCACCGGGCCGGTCTTCCTGTCGGGAAGGTGAGCAAGTGACTGAGGATCTGACGGTCGGGCAGCAGATCGTGCTGCTGGCCCTGGACGAGCGTGGCACCCTGAGGGAGGCGCCCCTGCGGGTGTCTCTCGCCGTTTCGGTGGCTGCTCTGCTGGAGCTGACCTTCGCCGGGCACGTGGTGGTACGTGACGGCGCGTTCGTCCTCGCAAGGACACCGGCGCCGGCGCCGATGGATCCGGCGGCGGCGGCCATGGCCGAGCGCATGCGAAGCCATCCCGAGGAGACGCCCCGACAGTGGCTGTCGGCCGTACGTGAGCAGGCACTCGCCGCCGCCTACGACGGGCTGTCGGCGAAGCGGCTGGTACGCGAGGAAGGCCGACGCGTCCTCGGCGCGTTCGGGACGATCAGGCACCCGGTCGCGGAGATCACCGTGCTCGCGGCGCTCCGCGAGCGGTTGGCCGCCGTACTCACTCAAGGCCAGGACCCCGACGAGCGGACGGCCGCCCTGATCACGGTGCTGCACCATGCGGGGCTGAAGTCCGTCCTGCCCGTAGGCGCCGATGAGGCAGCGGTCGAACGCCGGTTCGCGGCGATCGCCGAGGGACAGGAGCCGGCCGCAGCACTCGGAGAGACGGCCCGCACCGCAGTGGCCGCCCTCGCCGCGGTCATCGCCGCGTCCGCCCTGTAGGGGAATGCGGCCGCAAGTCGACTGCCGGGCGGGAACAGACTGCCACGGCCGGGACGCCACCGTCCGCAAGGCACGGGCGGCGGCAGCCAAGAAGGCCCCCGAGGGGCCTTCCGGCACGAACCTGGCACGCGGCCTACTTGAGCGGCGTACCACCCGAGTTGTGGTAGGTGATGGTCTTGCTGATCAGGTTTCCGCCGTCGGTCTCGACCGATGTCTGTTCCTGCTGCCCCGCACCGAACAGCAGACCGGCGACATGCGCGTTCGCCACCTGGCCCATGTGTCCGAAGAGCCAGTCCACCTTGTCGTCCTTGTAATGGTTGAGGGTGTTGTTCTGCGCCATGTTGCCCACGGGGATCTGCCACAGGACCACCGGCTTGCCCACGGACTCCGCCATCGTCTTGTAGAACTTCAGCGAGTCAGCAGCCTTCTGGTCGGTCCAGAAGGTGTCACGGCCGCCGTGGGCCGGCTGTGCGTACCAGCCCGCGTCGCGGTCCGACACGTCGCTGACCAGGAAGTCGGCGTTCTTCGCCCCGAGGCTCGCGTAGTCCTTGACGCACCCCTGTGTGTTGTTCTGCCAGTCCCAGCACGTCAGGTGGAAGCCCACGGTGGTGTTCGGCGCGTACTTGTGCGCCATCGAGATGAGGCAGCGGGAGAGTCCGGCGGCGCTGTTCTCCTGCGATCCGCAGTCCTTCGGATTCGCGGCCGTGACCTGCGCGGCAACCTTGTGTGGATCGCCGAGCGACCGGACGTAGCCCCAGAAGTCGGGTTCGATGTCGATCGCGTCGTGCGAGTTGCCGATCTTCTGGAGGAAGAACCGGTAGTCGTTCATGTACCGGGTGAGCAGGTCGGCCCGGTTGATGGCCTTGACCTCGCCCGGACCGTCGCCCTCGCCTGCCAGGTCCCCCAGGTCACGCAGTGAGTACCAGGTCCAGAAGAACTTCTGCGGACGCGGGCTGCCCTTGTACGTCGCCTTGGCCGCCTGGGTGTCCGACCAGGTCACGTAACTGCCGGGCGCCGTGGTGCTGCCGCCCCAGCAGCCCCACCAGTTCGACCACCCGTCCTGGCAACGCGATGCCGAGTAGTAGGCCGACGAGGGTGCGGGCTGGCTGTGCACGTAGGCGTACCGCATGTCGAACGGCGCGGCCTTCGCCGAGGCGTCGGACATCGAGCCGCCGATGAGCACCGTGCTGCTGCCCATGAAGCGCTTCGCCGAGCTGCCGTCCGTCGCGGGGGGCGTGCCGGCGCTTGACGTGCTCCCGGCCGGGACGAGTTTCCACTGCTGCTCGGCACCGCCCCGGTCCCGGTCCTGGACGACGTGTTCACCGGCGGCCTTCGAGGCGTTGTGGACCTCGACGGCCTTGCCGCTGAAGCGGTTGATCAGACGTACGTAGCCGTCCGGCGACTTCGCCAGCTTGAACTCCTGGTTGGAGCCTTTCCGGTCGCTCCACTGGACGAGGTCGGAGCCGTTGCTCTTCGACCAGTGGTAGTCGTCCAGCACCTTGCCGGAGTTCCGGTTCTGCAGCCGGTAGTAGCCGTCACCGGCGTCGATGAACCGCCACTGCTGGTTGGCTCCGCCGTGACGGTTCCACTGCACGACTGCCGCACCGTCGTTCGTGGCGGAGGCACGGCCGTCCAGCACCTTGCCACTGTTGTGGTTGACCAGCACGTACCACGCCTTCGGATCCACGGGTTGGGCCGATGCGCTGTTGACCACGACGACGGCGCCGCCCACGACAGCCATGACGACGGCCGCCCAGACACTGCGCCGCGCGATCAGCCGTCGGCCACGATGTGCCGCTTTTCGTCTCACCGGGACGGTTGAGTCGGTCGACTTGGGAGGGCGAGGGGACATGTCTGTGCTCACTTTCAGGCGTTGCATCTGACCGGACCACCTGGCCGGGCAACACTGAGTGGTCCGGGCGGCCGAAAAGGTTGCCGCGCACGCGAAGATCCGCAGAAACCTTTTTCCGTGTACCGGCACCGGGCCCGACTGGTCACTCACCGTCCGAACCCACGTACGCCTTCACCGAACGATCACTGCTACTCTTCCGGATCTCCGTCCGGGCGCATCCTCCGGATGTCCGCATGTCATTCGCATGGCACTCGCAGAGTTGCACCGAGGAGAGGTCACCCGTGGGCACTGTCGTCGGCGACGCAGCCTCCGAGGAGTTCCACGCCTTCTTCGAACGGCACTACGCGGAACTCTCCCGGCTGGCCCATCTTCTGACGGGTGAGCCGGACGCCGCGGACGACCTGGCCGCGGACGCGCTGCTGGCACTGTGGCACCGCTGGGACCGGGTGCGCGCGGCCGACCACCCGGTGGCCTACGCCCGGGGTGTCGTCGCCAACCTGGCCCGTACCCGCATCCGCAACGCGGTGCGTGAGCGCCGCCGGATCGCGCTCTTCTGGTCGCACCGCGAGGAGAAGGTCGAGACCCCGGACGTCGCGGGCGTGGTGGACGTCCAGGAGGCGCTGCGCAGGCTGCCGTTCCGCAAACGGGCATGTGTGGTGCTCCGACACGCGTTCGACCTCTCGGAGAAGGACACCGCGCTCACCCTCGGGGTGTCGGTGGGCACGGTCAAAAGCCAGACGTCCCGGGGCATGGCCGAGCTGCAACGGCTGCTCGGCACCCAGGGCGGTGAGCGGAAGATCCACGCGGCGATGGCGCGGGGCGGCGCCGTGAGCGGAGGAAGGAACCGATGAGGCAGCAGGACGTGCACGACGAGCTGCGCGCCCGGCTGCACGAGGCGGCCGGGGCCCACGAACCCGACCGCGCGCGCATCCTGGCCCGCGTGGAGCGCGGCATGGCCGCGCCGCCCCGCCCCGCGGGGCACCGGGCCACGCGGCCCCCGGTGTTGGGCTGGGTACGGGTGGTCAGCGCGACCGCGGCGGTCGCCGGGGTGCTCGCCGTCGGCGGGTACGCGGTGGCGTCCGCGGTGAAGGACGGCCCCCCGGCGCAGGAGCGTACGGTCGCCGTCTCCCCCACGCCCCGCACGCCGGACGCGACCGCGAGCCGTCCGCCCGTCCGCACCGCTGCCCCGACGTCCGGCGTGGGCACCACGCGGCCGTCCGGTGCGCCGAGTGCCCGTACCGGTCGGTCGCCGAGCGCCGGAGCCTCCGCCCGGCCGCCCGTGACCCACACGGAACGGAGCGGCCCGCTGTGGCTGGACGGCTCCCTGGGCCCGCACAGCAACGACTTCTGGGCCGAGAGCGATGTCTCCCTGAAGACGACCAGGAAACTCACCGCACTCACCGTCCAGTTGAAGATCGCCCAGACCGGCGGTGTGGCCACCACCGGCACCTGGCGCTCCCTGCCCGAGGCCGACTTCACCCAGACCGTCCAGGAGCAGAACGGCTTCCTCGTCTACACCTGGACGCTCAAGGACGGCCGTACGGTCCCGGCGGGCCAGTGGGTCTTCGCCGGGCAGTACAACCACCAGCAGGGCGGCCGGGACGCCAAGCACGACAACTACACCGTCACGGGAACGGCCGACGGCCACGCGTACACCGTGGGCGGGGGATTCGCCGCGCATGCGAGCGCGGGCGGAACCTCCTGAGGGGCTGGCCCGAGGCCTTCGGCCGCCTCGTCGGTCGCGTTGGCGTCGGTCGCCGGCCCGCCGTCGCGGTCCCGACCGCACTGGTCGACCATGTCCGTCGCCCAGCTCTGAACCCGGGCCCTGTCGGGAGGCTTTACCGCTTCCGCAACACCCGCCGCGTTCCGGCAACGGCCGCAACGATCAGTACCTCGAGGCAGCACATGGTGGCCACGGTGGCCCAGGAATCGCCCAACCACCACCTTCCCCCCACACACGCGAGCCCGAATACCGACGCGGCCGAACCGAAGGCGGCCGGCCGCCGCACCCCCTGTGACATCCGCTCATCTACGCACGTCCGCGCGCCCCGGGCAAGCGAACGAAGGAAAGGAGTCCGGGTGCCGGCTCAATGACGTCAGCCGAGACACGTTCCCCCCATGGATTGCCCTCCACACCGAGGCGTGCCGCGACGACATCATCGAGGAAGTGGGCTCGAGCGACGATGACCGTCTCGTGGGGCCACCACAGTGAGTCGCACTCGGTGCAGAGCAGGAAGCACGCCCCATCGGCCTTGAAGCGGTACGGCTGGACGCAGTCCTGCTCACAGCGTGGACAGACTCGTTCGGCTGACATGATCGGCACCGTACCCTCGTGGTCTTCCACGGCCGCAGCGAGATCGCCCGCCACCCCCGCCTGACGACCAAGGGCGCCGGCGCAGAGTCCTACCGGCTCGCCCGCACGAAGGCCAAGCAGCAGGAACCGCGCAGGCAGTCATAGCGAGCGAGCACCGGTCGAGCCCGGGGCGCAACCGCTGGTGATCGTCTGGTGGCGCCTGGTGGCGTTCGGCCGATCAGACGCGGTCGTGGAGTGTGACCTGGTAGCCGTCGGGGTCGGCGAAGGTGAAGGTCCGGCCGAAGGGGCCGTCGATCGGTGCGGAGACGATGGTGTGACCGTCGTCGACGAGCGCGTCGTGGATGGCCTGGACGTCGGTGGCGTGGAGCCAGATCGCGGCGCCGATGCCGGGCTGAGCGACGGATGCGAGGTCCGTGCCGGGAATGACGTCGCGGAGCGCGAACGCGATCGGCTTCGTCTCGAAGACGACGGCATGCGCAGGCCCGGCCGGCGAGCGGACGAGGCCCAGGTACCGCTCGTAGAACGCCTGCGAAGCGTCGAGGTCGCGCACTTGGAGCGAGATGAAGTCGGGGCCGGTGGCGGGCATGATGACGCTCCTTCTTTTCATGTCAGTTTTCTGACACGCGGCAAGCTATGTCAGAATGCTGACATGGGTCAAGAAGGTGTCGGCGTCGACCTGGAGACGTCACTGGGCTACCTGCTCAAGGAAGCGTCGAGCGCCCTCCGCGTGGCCATGGAGGAAGTGCTGCGGCCGCTCGGGATGAGCGTGACGCACTACTCCTGCCTCGAGCTGCTGGCGCAACGACCGGGCTTGTCGAACTCCGAGCTCGCGCGGGGCGCGTTCGTGACACGACAGACGATGAACGTGCTGCTCCAGGCCCTGGAGCGAGACGGCTACGTGACCAGGCCCGCGCAGCCACCCGTCGGGAAGGCGCTTCCCACGCGACTCACGCCTCGCGGCCGACGCAGCCTGGAGAAGGCCAGCGCAGCCGTCCGGTCCGTCGAGGCCAGAATGCTGACCGGCCTGACCGAGACCGAGCAGTCAGAAGCGTTCCGGATCCTGCAGAGCATGATCCATTCCCTGCGGGATGCCAACGAGGGCGCATAGCTCGTTCCGCGGCCCGGCTGTCGCTTCACGTCTCGTCGCGCTCGGACAGGAGCGCGGCCGAGCCTGAATCCCGTGCCGGCGATCTCGAAAACCGCCAGACCCCGACTACACCCTCACGACCGATGCCGGCCGACGTGGGCGGCACGCCAGTGGCCCACTGAGTGGGCCGCCGTTGCGGGCGTGGTCGCTACTGGTCGTGCCGCAGTGCTCCCGCCGCCAGCGTGTCGCCGAGCGGGGTGCGTCGGTAGAGGACCGAGCGTCCGGTGCGGGCACGGTCCAGCAGCCCGGCTCGGCGCAGCACGGTGAGGTGGTCGCCAACCGCGCCCGGGGCGAGGCCGAGGCTGCGGGCGAGCTGGGTGGTGCTCGATGGGGCGGCGAGTTCCAGCAGGAGCAGGGCGCGGGTTCGTCCCAGCAGCGCCGCCAGTGCCTCCGGCGGGGCCTCGCTGCCGGTGTCGAGGAGGGCGGCGGTGCCGCGGGCCGGGTAGATGAGGGTCTTGGGCCAGGGCTCCTCGTGGTGGCAGGCGCCCCGTGGTCCGATGAAGACGGAGGGGATCAGCAGCAGGCCCTCGCCGTGCAGCCGTACAGGCTCGTGTTCCCCTGCGATGTCCATGAGTTCGAGGCCGCTGCGGCGCCAGGCGCTGCCTGGTTGCAGGCCGCTGACGGTGGCTGCCCAGCCGTGGGCGCCTATGACAGCGAGCCGGTGCTGCACGTCGCGTTCGCAGACTGCGCGTACTCGCGGCCAGTCGGGGGCGAGCAGGTCGTGCCAGGCGCGGTCGAGTGCGTCCGCGAGCCGGGCCACCGCGTCCTCGGCGTCCAGCGTGGCGCGCACGCGCGGGTCGCGCACCGGGTGGGCGGCGGTCAGCGCGGTGATCTCGCGGCGGGCGACGGCGGCGGGGGTGTCACGGACGGCCGCGAGGTCCTCGGCCCAGGTCTGCGCCGGGCTGGAAGGCGGTGGTGCGGTGAAGTCCGCACCCCCGCGGGGGACGTTCAGGGCGAGTACGGCGTCGAGCGCGGTGGTGCGGCGCAACTGCTCGAAGGCGGGCCGCAGCCGTGCCGACCAGGGAGGCGGCAGCGGGCGCTCACCGTAGGCGAGGGCGCGCAGCAGGCAGCACAGTTCGAATGCCGGGGAGAGGGCGAAGCGGCTGCGGGCCAGGTCGTCGGCGGCCACCTCGAAGCGGAGCATGCCGGGAGGATACGCCCGCCGTGTCCGAGGACCTTACGCCCTGGGACGTAGAAGTGGGCTTCGGTGCCGGCGCGGAGCCAGGCTGCGGGCCATGACCGAGACCGCACGGACCGACGGCCCTGCGAGCGAGACCGACAACCCGACCTCGACCGATGCCGTGACCCGAGCCCCCGCTCCGCCTTCGACCGACGGCGGCCCGGCGACAGGTCGGCGCACCCGCTATGGCGAAGTCCTCGGCGAGCCCCGGTTTCGACTGATATTCATCAGCCACACCTTCGCCGTCATCGCCGAGACGTTGCGCATCACGACCTTCTCCGTCCTGGTCTACGCCGCCACCACGTCACCACTGCTGTCCGCGCTCGCGTTCGCGGCAGGCTTCCTGCCGCACCTGCCTGGCTCGATGCTGCTGGGGTCACTGGCGGACCGGCTGCCCCCGCGTGGCCTGATCGCGGGCGGCTACCTGCTGGGCGCTGCGGGGACGCTGCTGGTCGCGCTGCTGCACCTACCGGTGGGTGTCAGCCTGCTAGTGGTCGCGCTGACAGCGCTGCCCGGCCCGATCTTCCACGGCGCCTCAGGCCGACTGGTGGCGGAGTTCTTGGAGGGCGACGCCTACGTGCTGGGTCGCTCACTCAACAACATCGCCGGTTCCGCCGCCCAGCTGGCAGGCCTGGCCCTGGGCGGCGCGGCAGTGGCGGTCCTGGGCGCGCGTCAGACGCTGGTGCCGGCGGCCGGGCTGCACCTGGTGGCGGCGGCCGTAGTCCGGCTGGGCCTGCCACGGTTGCCGGCGTCGCCCGCCGACGGCACGGTGGTCAGGGCCAGCCTGGCGGGCAACCTCCAGCTGCTGCGGACCCGCCCGGTACGACGGCTGCTGCTGGCGCAGTGGTTGCCGTCCTCGTTCACGGGCGGGGCCGAGGGGCTGATCGTGGCCTATGCCGGTCAGCGCCACTTCCCCGCCGGGGCCTACGGGTTGCTGATGGCCGCGCTGCCGGTGGGCATGCTGTCGGGCGACCTGGTGGTGGGCAGGCTGCTGGCCCCGCGCACCCGGGAGCGGCTGGTGGTGCCACTGACCGCGCTGATGGGGCTGGCCGTGCTGGGTTTCGCGCTGGAACCCGGCGAGGACGTGGCGACCGTGCTGCTGCTGGTTGCCGGCGGCGCCTTCGCGTATCAACTCGGCCTGCAACGGCCGTTCCTGGAGTCGCTGCCGCAGGAGCTTCACGGTCAGGCCTTTGGCCTGCTCGGCTCAGGCATCATGACGCTCCAGGGAGTGGCTCCCGTCGTGCTGGGTGCAGCAGCTGGAGCCGCGAGCTTGGCCACCGGCACCGTGATGGGCTTGGCGGGGGCGCTCACCCTGGCCACCGCCATCTGGGTGGCTTCCTTCCACGGCCGCTCCAGGCCGCCGGCGGCGCAGGGTAGCGATCAAGGGACCGGATGACGGATCCAAGACCGGACGGAAGCGCCGCCCGTGGCGCCTCCGGTAGGCCGTCGTAGGGCGGATGCACAACGGCCGTTCACCACGTCAGCTATCCAGGAAAGCGAACGCTCCCAGGTTTCCTCGGCCTTTGTGCCCGGACCGAACGACCTCCGGCAGCGCACCATTCAGAACGGCGCCCGTAGCCTTCGGACGGCTTTGAAAGAAAGAAAGGCAAAGGCGGTTGCCAAGGGCCAGGCGGAGAGCACTACCCAGAACGAAACTCCGAGTTCACGGGAATTTACTCGACCGACCCATGCAAAAGGACCGACGGCAGCCAAAGAGATGATGGAAATACCGGGAAACAACAGGTAGTACGGATGCGTCAGTCTGCGCGCTTCACTATCAGGTCTTTGGTGGACCAGCCAGGACTCCCATCCCAGCCCACCAGGCACCTTTGGGCTTAGCTCCTCATCTATGTACTTCGCTATGCCCTCGACTGCGCGGAAGAGTGACGCCAGGATCTCGCTGGATGTGTATGAGATGAAGGGTATTGTCAAGAGAACCGGCCACCGGTCTCTTCCCGACAGCGCTACGGAGAATACGACGCTGACGGCGGTCATGTGAAGTGCTAGCATCTGATGTTGCAAGTTGATCCGAGTGGTGATCTCACTTCTGAGTGCGGAATACTCGGCAAGAGCACCTTCGCACACGTCTTGATCGGTCTCAGCCATCGCCGCCCTCACAGGGTGTGCTGTTGCCGTATTCCTGTCAGGCGCTGAAAGATAGCGAATGAAGATGGGGCGCATCAGGGGCGCACGTGTGCACGCCACAAAAGTGTGTCCCATCCGCCTCAGAGCACGAATGGCTTGTCAGCCGAGCGGTGCACGCTTTCCAACTGTGGCGGCGCCCTCGGGGGCTTCGGACGGGGCCGTTCACCTGCGTTCATGTGCGGTCGATCGTCTGAGCGGCTACCGCCTACGGTCTCGTCTGGACGGCTGTGGACGACGCTGAATGAGACGGAAACTGAGACGGATGAGGGCCGAATCTCGCTCCTGACGCCGTGACTGTCCCGCGTGCCATCATCTGCACATGTTCAAGATCCCCGGATACGAAGGCGGCCTCTTGGTCCGGGGCGACGCCTACCTGGACGACCCGTTGTTCTGGCCTGTGCACCTCGGCTCCTGTCTGCGTGGGGAGGACGCACAACGAGCCGCGTTCGGCGCCGACTGGGATGCGGCCATGGAGCTGTATCGCACACTGTCCGCCGAGCATGAGTGGCCGGTGTTCAGCGTGCCGCTGCGCTCCGGTCACACCATCTACGTTGTCTACCGCAACTTCGTGGACGAATGGGGCGTGGACTATCTGATCCATCAGCCGGCTTGGTCCGAAGCGGAAACCCTCGCCGTGGTCGACGGTCACTTCATGGGGCCCGGCATGGCCTGGCCGGAACTGCTGTCCGCTGCTCGGCAGTCGGCAACAGAAGGCATTGGTGATGCTGACGCCCGTCTCTTGCTGCTCTTCCCCACACTCGGCGACGCACTGCTTCCCGACGATGCAGCCGCGGCTCTCACCACTGCGCTTGCTGCTCTCACCCTGATCGAAGAGCCCGCCGAGGTCTCAAGGATGCTCCTTGAGAACCAGGGCCAGTGGGCTCCCGCTCGATGGAGGTCGGCAGGCGGCATCTGGATCAACGACGGTGGGCACTCCTACCGAAACCCAAGCAACGCATTCGCTCTGCCCGAGGGGCGCCTCCTGGAGATCAGCGGCGCACTGCAGGACGGAAGCTGAGCACCACCTTAGGAGAGAGAGGCTGGGGCATCGTGCCGGTGATCTGGGGCTTCGATGACTGGTGAGATGCCCAGCAACTTGTCCGCCAGACCTCCCCGTTGACCGTGGCTGACCGCTGTATCTGGCACGGCAATGGCACGAGCCTCAGCCGACGACAGTCAGCCACGACGGCGGGTGCGGCAACTGACCGCGCACGGGTATGCCTCGCTGCACCCGTACTGGCTTCAGCCAAGCTGTCGGTGCTGTCGACCAGAGGAGGCCGGGCCGGCCGTGCCGGGGGAAGCGACTGAGGCCGTGCCGGGCTTCAACTGCCGTCGGCTGGGTCTTGCCAGTGCCAGGGCAGCTCTGGAGGTAGCCAGGGGGCGTCTCCGCTCCGGGCAAGCACCGGCTCCTCGCAGTCATCCGGCAAGGCGCTGTTGTCGATCACGGCCTCAAGGGTGAACTGGACGTATCGCAGGTATCCGCGTACGTCACGAATGTGGCGCTCGCGGTTGTGTTGGCCGACGCCGCGCCATCCGACGTCGAAGCACAGCCGCACGAGAGTCCTATACCGGTCGCGAACGCGATCGTCTCCTATGGAGAGAAGGTCGGTCTGCATGCCTTGACGGATCAAGTCCAAGGCTGTCGCACAACGCTCACGAGCCTGCAGGCTCAATCGAGGTTCTTCCAGGGACAGGTCTGGCAGTGATGGTAGCCATGCGTAAAGCTCTGCGAGCCGTTCTAGCAGTCGTTGCGCGGCTTCGGCAGTGCGCTGCTGCGTCCATTGTCGGCGGGCTAACGCGCTGTTGGCGGCTTCTTGAGAGGCAGCGAGTTCAGCTTGGGCCTCGATGGCCCTTGCGGTTTGCCAGCGTGCGACGTGCACCGTGATGGCGCCGCCGGCCAACGTCCCTATGAGTGCACTGGCTGTCTGGCCCGCCAGATCTCCCCAGCTGCTCATGCTTGCAATCTTGGGCTTCCTGCGTGTGGCTCAAACCCGTGCCGCCGAAGTTCCAGGGGGCCTGAGCAGGACGAGGGATAGCCGTGGCGACGGACATTCTCAGCTCGGGAAGCTGCGAGCATTTGCGGCCGGTTCAGGCGCTGACCTGTGCGAACATTCACGGTGAGGCCTTGCCGGGCCAGACCGCTTTCACCGTGGTTCCCCGCTGTTCCCCGCTCGATCTGGTGCGCTTGTGGTGCGGACGCGTGGCGTCAAGGGCTCTGCTCGCGAGGCGCATTGTCAGTGCTCACGGCTAGGGTCTCAGACGCGCGGTCGGCTTCCGAGGTGTCCAACTCTGTAGAGCAGCTGCATCCCCGGCTCTGTTGGGGGTGGCCCGGGCACGACCCGGGGCCTAACCAACGGTCGGGCTTCGTCGATGGCCAAGGAGAGACCCGCCAGCGCCGGCCGCGCACCGAGCAGACGCACGCTTTCCAACTGTGTTGGTGGGGTGGTGGGGTGGTGGGGTGCGTGCAGGGGCGTTCACCTGCGTTCATGGGCGGCTGACGGTCGGGCCGTATGCGCGGGCGAGTCTCCCTTGAACGAGCATGAACGCTGCTGACTGAGAGGGAAACTGAGACGGAGCCCGCGCATTACTCGGGTGACGGTCGGCTGCGGTCGGCGCTAGCGTGCGGCGTTGATCAGCAATGAGGGAGTACGCCTGGGTGGGGAGGCCGCAAGTCGCCTGGCACAGACAGGCATCTATACGTTCGAGCCTGGGCTGACGGACGCCGAGTTCACGCGCATCGAGCGTGAGTACGGCTTCGAGTTCGCGGACGACCACCGAGCATTCCTTGCGGCCGGGCTTCCGGTCAACGTCCCTCCCGAGGACGGGCAGACCTGGTCCAGGCCGTGGCCGGAGTGGCGCGGCGGCGATCTGGACAGTCTTCGTCGACAGCTCGATTGGCCGGTCGAGGGTGTTCTACTCGACGTTGGGCACAACGGGGTCTGGTACGAGGGCTGGGGTGAACGTCCAGCCGACGAGACGGCGGCGCTGGACACGGCGCGGCATCCTCTGGCGGAGGCTCCGGTGCTGGTGCCCGTGGATGCCTACCGATACCTGCCTGCCGGCCGGGGAAGCTTCGGGCATCCGGTGCTCTCGATGTGGCAGACCGACATCAGCTATTACGGCCTGAACCTGGCCGACTACATGCACCAGGAGTTCGACGAAACGCGGGGCGAGGTCGACGAGAGCTGGAACCCGCGAGCGACGCTGGCCTTCTGGCAGGACCTTCTCTGACTCCTCGGAGCCCGTGGCCAGGCGGCGGGCGCGCTCAGCTTGGGAAGCTGAGGTGATCTACGGAACGTTGCCTGGCTGACCTGGACAGGAGCACTGCCGACGCTTGGCCGCTCCTCGGGTTGCTACCCGGTGTTCCCCCTGGTTCCCCGCACGATCTGGCACGGGTCTGGCACGCCTGCCTCCTACGGACGGCAGAGCCGGAGTCGCTAGCATCGTCCGTACCACAGGGGGAGTCATGGCACTGGGGCGTAAGGGCGCACGGCGCATGGTTGCCGATGCCACGGCCTACCGTTGGCGGCTGCGACGCAGGCCTCCCTACTTCCATGGCCTGGCCTGGTCGCCGTGCACGTTCGCGGTCGAGTATGCGCACACCCCGGGGACAACGCTCTTGGTCACTACCGACCAGCCACACCTGAACAACTGAAGCAGGCGAGAGGCCGAACCGGTACTGCCATCCGACGTTGTCCAGGCCATCGAACGCGCCCTGCGCGAGGCTGGACCCCGACGGCTCCATGTTCCACCTTCCATCTCGACCTGTCCGACGGCTTCAGGACCTCGCCCGGCCGGCGGGCGGCACCACGCGCGGCCCGTCACCACAAGGAGTGACTGTCTCAGCGGCGCTTTCTGTACCCCAGCCACTCCCACTCGGACAGCCCGCGCACGTCCGGGATGGTTGTAAAGCGTGCCCGGCGAGTCGCCGATCAGCTTAGTGATCGAGGTGATCGAGCGGCTGGGGTCGGACAGCAGGTCGCAGGCGGCACGGATGATCTCCTCGTCGGCGATGCCGGGGCATCCGCCGATCCGACCGTCATCCGCCACCGCTACGCCTCAGGGGCCCACCCCTCTGGCATCTTCGTGCGCTTGTCAGTCACGATGTCTGTCGTAACTGCCCTGGACAGGTCGGCCCTCGTAAGGATTGCTGCGGAGAGGTCAGCCCCGGACAGGTCGGCCCCCGTCAACGTTGCCCCGGGCAGGGCGGCCTTCGTCAGAGTCGCCTCCTTCAGGACAGCCTCCGTCAAAGTCGCCTTGCCGAACTTGGCCCCCGTCAGCGTTGCCTGTACCAGGTAGGCCTCCGTCAAATCCGCCCTGCGCAGATTGGCGTCCGTCAACGTGGCGTGGGCCAGGTCAGCCCTTGTTAACGTCGCCTCGAAAAGGGTCGCCTTCGCCAGAGTCGTCCTGATCAGAGTGGCCTCCGTCAACGTCGCCCCGGTCAGGTGGGCCCCCGTTAGATCCGCCATGCGCAGGTCGGCGTAGGTGAGATCTGCGGCCTTCAGACGTGCACCAGCGAGGTGAAGCCCACGCAAATCGAGCTGCTGGCGTGGGTCGACGTGGGTGCGTGACTCTGCTCGGGTGAGTGCTGTGAGCGCTGCCTGTACGTCTGCCTCCAGTTCATTGGGAAGGCCGCCGCGGTCGGGGTCGTTCTGACGTCGGGCTTTAGGAGCCCGGTGGCGGATGAAGTGGCCGAGGACCTCGGCCGCGTCGGTGGCTGCCTGTTCGGGGGCGTCCTGCACGATCTGCTCGAGGGCGAGGATGCCACCGATACGGACGTAGATTTCGGGCGAGCCCAGCCGTTCAAGAGCTTTGGTGAAGCGGTCGGTGATCTGCCCGCGCCGGGTGAGACGGTAGGTGCGGGCGGTGTAGAGCAGGGCGATACCCGCACCGAGAGCAGCAACAACCGCGACCAGAGCGGTACGCAGGCCGGTGACGAGGGCTGCTGATCCTTCACCGAGAGCTTTGCGATCGATGTACTTGGCATCCAGGACATAGGGGCCGCGCCAGATAAGCCATGGGAGGCCGACCACAATTGCAAGGCCTCCCATCGCCATCAGGGCCACCAGCCCCCGTCGTCGAAGACGGTCGGCTCTCCTGACGCGCTCCCGGCGTCGGTCCAGCGCGGCACCCATCCGTAAAGCGCTCTTTCGTCGGCGAGCGCTCCTACGCACTTGAGCCAGGGCATACGGCCTTTGGGCCAAGTAAGACAACAGGTCCATGCCTGCTAGACAACCTTCAGGCTTGGTGCGGTTGCAGAGTTCCAGCCTGACCCAGCCAGACCATGATCAATCTCGGCGACGTTCGGCCCGAACCTCGGTATCTCCTGGTAGAACCACCTCAACCTGGTAGCGGCGTGGTCGCTACGGCCTGCACGCGACCATCGCCGTCCGAGGCTGTTGATGTCACCGGGTGATGTCAGTGAGAGTTTCAGCGAAGGCAGTAGTAAGCGCAGCAGCGAGGGCAAGGACAGCAGCGAAGGTGATGGCGGCGCGGGTCACGACGGTGGCCCAGGTGGCGCCATCGAAGTGAGCGAGTGTGGCTGCGCCGGCCGCCGCCAACAAGGCGATGACGACGACGATTGCGGTAGCGAGGAGGACAATGGCGATGACAGACACGGCAACTCCTGTGAGAAGTCCGGGGCGTTGACGTGTCCCAAGGTCGTCCGGCGGATGGGCGCCGAGGTGCGGCCGAACACGGGTGCACACAGGCGAACACGGGGACGGAGGGGGATGTGCAGGGCAAGCAAGTGAGTCGTGGGGCAGCGCTGATGGAGCTGCGGGCACGGTTGGCAGACGGACTAGCAAAAGCCAGGCTGAATAAGACGCAGCTCGCAACCCGGGCCGGATTGGGCCGGACGACGGTGCAGTCCGCATTTCAGGACGGCGGACCTGTTCCATCGGCGGAGAGCGTGGTGGCGCTAGCCCGGGCGCTGAAATTGTCGGAGAATGAACTGCTCGATCTGCGACGGACCGCCGCGGGTGAGGACGCGGTCGCCCCCCAGAACGATTTGGGGCCCGGCAAGCCGATCGCAGAGTGGAACCCCTACGCCCTGGAGGTCCACCCATCTGGCCCGGCTGTTCAAGGGACCGCTCTGGCGGACGGACTGGTGCTGCCAGGTTACGTGAGGAGGAACCACGACCAGCTTCTGACCAGCGCCGTGAATGACGCAATGCAGGGCCGGAGTCGGATGATGGTCCTCGTGGGTTCTTCGTCAGCAGGGAAGACGCGGGCGTGTTGGGAGGCAGTCCAGCTTCTCGCTGACCAGGGCTGGTTGCTGTGGCACCCATTCGATCCGACCCGGGTGGAGGCCGCCCTACAAGACCTCGCCCGTGTGACCCCGCGGACGGTTATTTGGCTGAACGAGGCGCAGCACTACCTTGGGGATCCGAGCGCCGGTGAACGAGTCGCAGCCGGCCTTCATGCCCTCCTGACCGACCACGGGCGAGGGCCGGTCCTCGTCCTAGGCACTCTCTGGCCCGAGTACGCCCAGACCTACACCACCGTTCCCCAGCCGGGTAGGTCGGATCTGCACAGTCGAGTCCGGGAGCTTCTCTCCGGATGCATGGTCACCGTCCCTGACACTTTCGATGAAGAGGCGTTGCGCACGGCCACAACCCTGGCGGAGGCGGGCGACGCGCTGTTGGCAGATGCCCTCACCCGTGCCCGCACCACAGGTCGGGTCGCCCAGGATCTAGCGGGTGCCCCGGAATTGCTTCGCCGCTACGAACAGGCCGTACCGCCGACTAGAGCGTTGTTGGAGGCGGCGATGGACGCTCGCCGACTGGGTGTCGGCTTGCACCTGCCACAAGCCTTCCTGACCGACGCGGCTACGGACTACCTCAGCGACGACGAATTCGATGAGTTGAGCGAGGACTGGGCTGAGGCCGCCTACGCCGACCTCGCACAGCCCGTCCACGGCAAGCAGGCTCCCCTTCGTCGTACTGGGGCACGTCCGGCCCGCCGCCCGCCCGGCAGGTCGACACAGCCCGCCACCGAGACTTCACCGGCCGGAATGGGACCAGTCTTTCGGCTTGCCGACTATCTCGAACAACATGGCCGCACCGCTCGACGGCGACTATGTCCCCCGGCCTCGTTCTGGCACGCGGCATATACCCACCTAACAAGCCCCAACGACCTCAGGAATGTCGCCCAAGAAGCCGAACACATGCAGCGTCTGCAGTGGTCCCACGATCTCTATGACGCTGCCGCCAAGGCGGGGAGTGCTGAGGCTCTAGTCCATCTTGCGCGGCTTCGGATGAGGGCTGGGGATGGGGAGGGTGCAGAGGAGTTGTTGCGGCGTGCAGTTGACGCGGGCCACAGTTCAGCCCTGTTGGCTCTGGCGCGGCTTCGGATGACGGCTGGGGATGCCGAGGGTGCTGAGGGACTGTTGCGGCGTGCAGTTGATGTCGGTTATCCCCCGGCGCTAGTCGATTTGGCTCGGTTGCGACAGGAAGCTGGAGACCCGGAGGAAGCGACGGATCTGCTTCAGCGCGCGGTTGATGCTGACCTTCCCTATGCACTGCTTGGTCTGACGCGATTGCTTGAGCAAGCTGGAGATCGGGAGGGTGCCGAAGAGGCAGCGTGGCGCGCCGTCGAAGCGGGCCACACCGTAACCCTCGGAGATATGCCCTGGCTCATGGACGGGGTTTGTGAGGCTGGCTTTCAGAATCGGCTGGGGCATGCGGTGGACGCTCAAAACACCTTCGTCCTGGATGATCTTGCGCGGCTTCGGATGAGGGCTGGGGATGGGGAGGGTGCAGAGGAGTTGTTGCGGCGTGCAGTTGACGCGGGCCACAGTTCAGCCCTGTTAGCTCTGGCGCGGCTTCGGATGACGGCTGGAGATGCTGAGGGTGCAGAGGGACTGTTGCGGCGCGCAGCTGATGCTGGTCACACCTCAGCTTTAGACCGTCTGGTAACAGAGCGGATGAGGGCTGGGGACAGGGACGGTGCAGAGGAACTGCTGCAGCGCGCAGCTGATGCTGGCCGGACCGCTGTGTTACTCGATCTGGCCCAACTGCGGATGGAGGCTGGTGACAGGGAGGGCGCTGAAGGACTGCTGCGGCGTGCAGTTGATGCTGGCCACGTCATCGCCTTGGACACCTTGGCGCGTCTGCGTGAAGAAGCTGGGGATACTGAGGAGGCCGAAGCCATCGCGTGGGCGGCCGCTGATGCAGGAAATCGCTTCGTGCTAGTTAAGCTGGCGCGCATGCGGCAGCAGGCCGGAAATCAACAGGGGGCCGAGCATCTCCTTCGTCAAGCTGCCGATGCTGGCTACACAGATCCCTCCCCTATGACAGAGGAATGGGTTTCGACTGCACCGGAGTGGCGTCACGGGCTCGATCCGGACGGTACTCCTACGCCTCCCTGGCGGTGACGGCGTCTGCTCCGGCACCTTCCGCCAAGCGGCAATTTCTTGGCTCGCTGCTGCCAGCTCGACAACCTCCCTCTAGTCGACGGGTGTGAGCACGTTCACTGTTTCGTCCGTGCCCAGCTCAAAATCCTTTTTTGAACTGGTATGCGGCTAGGGAGTTTGAGAGCGCGCAGAGTGTCCCTGAATGGAATCGTATGTGAATGCTGAACCTTAAAGGCCGCCTTGTTGATCGAGATTAATCCGATGGATAGGTAACAGTTGCGATCCCCGCCGCCGAATGCGCGCTCAAGGCAATCATGGTGCGATAGCCTATTAATGGTCTTATCCGAAGCGCAGACGAAGCGGCGTGACTGTCCTGCGCCTATCACCAAGGGTGAGTCAAAAATGGGGCCATGATCAAGCTTCCTAGACGTAACGCTGGACGACCTGCCGTCCGTGTCATCTCCATCAATCTGCACATGCAGGTATGTGTGCTTTTCATCGACTGGATAGTGACCTAGCTTGAGATCGACGTCGATTTCGTCGCCAATTACGAATGCATGGCCGTCCTGCTTGGGTGGAGGAACGCGAGTTGGCCCCACTCACTCAGGACCTCTATCGCTACCTCCTCGACAAGCACCTGACCGCCTTCGCTGACTCGGACTTGGACGAGATCACCGCTCCGCGCGTCCGTGAGTGGCGCGCCGAACGGCTCCGCGTCACGGGTGCCAAGACGATGACTGCCAAGGCGTACCGACTTCTCAAGGCCATCATGGAGACGCCCACGACGACGAGTTGATCCAGCGCAACCCGTGCCGGGTCAAGGGGGCCGGTAAGGAGAAGGCTGCCGAGCGCCGTATCGCCACCGTCGCCCAGGTCGACGCTCTCGCCGAAGCCGTGGGGATGCGCTGGCGGCTCATGGTCTACCTCGGCGCCTACGGTCCGATGCGGCCGGAAGAGCTGGCAGGCCTTCGTCGCCGGGACGTCGACCTGGACACCCTCCGCATCCGCGTTCGCCTCGCCGAGCCGGAGCGGATGGACGGGCGACGCGTCCAGGGTGAGACCAAGAGTGAGGCCGGAACCCGGACTGTGATTCTTCCCGCGTTCCTCCGCCGGGAGCTCCGTTGGCACCTGGAGTCGTACGCCGAGCCGGGGCCCGATGGGCTGCTCTTCGTGGGGGAGAAGGGGGCGCCCTTCCGTCGCAGCACCTTCGGTCGGAGGTGGCGCAGGGCGCGTGAGGTCGTCGGCATGCCAGAGGGCTTCCGGTTCTACGACCTCCGGCACACCGGTCACACGCTCTCCACCCGCTCCGGCGCCACTCTCAAGGACACGATGGTCCGTGCGGGGCAGTCGTCGGAGAAGGCCGCGTTGATCTACCAGCACTCCGACGACGAGCGCCAGGAAGAGGTTGCCGCCGGCCTCGACGCCACCGTCCGGAAGGCTCGGGCCGCTGTAGCCAGGAAGGCCCCCGACGAGCCTTCTGGCACGAATCTGGCACGCGGCGGGTGATCGCAGCGCACAACAACAAGGCCCAGGTCTCTGACCTGGGCCTTCAGCATGGAGCGGGTGACGAGAATCGAACTCGCGCTCTCAGCTTGGGAAGCTGATGTTCTACCATTAAACTACACCCGCGTAAGACGGACGGACCCGGATCGGGGCCGTGTCCGAACGCTCGCTCACTGTACCTCATCGCAGACCTGTGTGCTGGAGCCGCAGGTGTTTCGGGGATGTCCGCCGGCATGGGATCCGGGTGCGGGGGAACTGAGTTGGGGCGTAGCGTGGTGGCGTGACCCAGGGGCCCGGTGGGGGCGGAGTGCCGCCTGGAGGGTCGTCTCTTTGATGCCCTAATGTGGCTTTTGTCGTCAGGGCAGTCAGCCGGACGCGGCTCTTGGGGAAGGGACTCTTGGACTTGATGGAACGCACCGTCGTCCGCTGTGCCGATGGGCACGTGTTCAGCACCGCTTCGTTCCCGATGCAGCAGGCCGAGCGACTCGGCCCCGGTCGGCTCGTCCGGTGTCCACGGTGTGCCCGGTTGCGCAATGCCGTACCGGTGGCTCTCGAGAAGCGGTAGCCGCGGCAGCGGACAGCAGGCAGCGGACAGCAGTACCTCGGCGCGTGGAACCGTCACGATTGTCACGGCTCCGCGCGCCTTGCGTATCCTCGGGACGTGCTTCTCTCAGACAAGGACATCCGGGCCGAGATCGACGCCGGACGGGTGCGGATCGATCCCTACGACGAATCCATGGTGCAGCCGTCGAGCATCGACGTGCGGCTGGACCGGTACTTCCGGGTGTTCGAGAATCACCGGTACCCGCACATCGACCCCTCCATCGAGCAGGTGGATCTCACCCGGCTCGTGGAGCCCGAGGGCGACGAGCCGTTCATCCTGCACCCCGGGGAGTTCGTCCTCGCCTCGACGTACGAGGTCATCACGCTGCCCGACGATCTCGCCTCGCGGCTGGAGGGGAAGAGTTCCCTCGGGCGGCTCGGGCTCGTCACGCACTCCACCGCCGGGTTCATCGACCCCGGGTTCAGCGGGCACGTGACCCTGGAGCTGTCCAACCTCGCCACGCTCCCCATCAAGCTCTGGCCGGGCATGAAGATCGGGCAGCTGTGCATGTTCCGGCTCAGCTCGCCGGCCGAGTTCCCCTACGGCAGCGAGCGGTACGGATCCCGCTACCAGGGGCAGCGCGGGCCCACCGCCTCGCGGTCGTTCAAGAACTTCCACCGGACGCAGGTGTGAGGGCCGCAGCATGAGTGACGTGCGGGAGAACCTGAGCTACGAGCGGTTCGGCACGGCCGTGCGTGAGCTGGCGCAGACCATCGCCGACGACGGGTTCGCACCCGACATAGTGCTGAGCATCGCGCGCGGCGGGGTCTTCGTGGCCGGCGGGCTGGCCTATGCCCTCGACTGCAAGAACATCCACCTCGTCAACGTGGAGTTCTACACCGGTGTGGGGACCACGCTTCCCATGCCGGTCATGCTCGCTCCCGTTCCGAACGTCATCGACTTCTCCGACAAGAAGGTGCTCATCACCGACGACGTCGCCGACACGGGGAAGACGCTGAAGCTGGTGCGCGATTTCTGCCGCGACACCGTCGCCGAGGTGCGGTCCGCCGTGATCTATGAGAAGTCCCACTCCCTCGTGAAGTGCGAGTACGTGTGGAAGCGGACCGATGACTGGATCAACTTCCCGTGGAGTGTCCTGCCTCCGGTGAGCAGGTCGGGCGAGGCGCCCAAGGAGAACCGGGAAGCGCTTTGAGCTGCCCGTGACGGCGGGATGGGGGGCTGGTCCGTGAGCTGGGTGGCCAATGTGATGGTCTGCGCCGACGCCTCGGACTGGAGGAACGTCGAGGCGCTGAGCGACTGGCTTCGGGACGAGGCGCCGCGGCGGCGGCAACCGGGCGCTGTCGGCGTCGGTTCCCTGCGGCTGATCACGGGGCCGGATGCCGGATGGGGTGGCGCGAAGAACCCCGAATGCGAGGTTTGGGCCGGCGCTCTCAACCATGCCGACCTCGACGCGCTCCGGCAACGGTTCGCCGGGACGCCCTGGCGGGTTCCCGGTGCCGTACAGCTCTTGATCATGGATCAGGAGGAGTGGTTCTTCCGCCTGTGGATGATCCGGGACGGGGAGCTGCGGCAGTACGCCCCGCCGGCGCCGGCCGAGGAGGACGACGGATTCCACGGCTTCCACGGCACCTGACCCGCACCACGCGCGAAGGGCCCCGGCTGTCCTCCAGCCGGGGCCCTTCGCGTGTCGTGCCGCCCGGTCGGCTAGAACGTGCCGAGCTTCACGATCGACAGCAGGGCGATCAGCTGGATCGCCGACGCGCCGAGGGCCTTCGGCCAGGGCAGGTCGTGGGAGCGGCTGACCATCAGGGTGAGCAGGGCGCCCGCGGCGATCCAGGTGGCCCAGCCCAGCAGCTGGACGAAGCCCGCGTCGCCGCCGAAGAACATGGCGAGGGCCAGACGGGGCGCGTCCGTGATGGACATGATCAGCATGGAGAGGCCGACCGTGGGCTGCCAGGCGCCGTCGCCGCCGAGCTGGCGGGCCAGGGTGTGGGTGACCACGCCGAGGATGAAGGCCGACAGCACCATCGCCACGGCCGTCGTCAGGACGATCGGCACCGCGTTGGAGAGGGTGGCGTTGATCGCGTCCGCACGGGCGCCGTCGAAGCCGAAGACGGCGAGGAGACCGTAGAGGAAGGTCACGATGAGGGCCGGGCCCCACATCGTGTAGTCGCGCATCCGGAGGAAGGTCTGGTCGGGGGAGAGGACGATCCCCCGCAGCAGTTCCTTCCAGTGCAGGGGCGGGCCGATCGGGCCGGACGGGGCCGCGGCGCCCGCGTGGTAGGTCTCACCCTGCGTGTAGGAGGCGGCCTCGTCGATCGAGAAGGCCTGGGTGTGGCCCGGGCTGTCGGCCGCGTACGGGTCGGGGGCGCCGCCCCGACCGGGGTAGCCGCCGCCGTCGCCGAAGTACTCCGGCCCGTCGCCGCCCTGGCCCCCGTAACCGCCGCCCGCCTGCGGCCACTGACCGTGTCCGCCCGCGCCACCGCCGTACTGCGGCCGCTGCTGCGGGTACGGCTGCGGCGCCGGCGGGTAACCGTACGACGGTCCCTGCGGCGCCTGCCGGCCGTACGACGACGGTCCCTGCGGGGCCTGCCGGCCGTGCGACGATCCCTGCGGGGCCTGCTGTCCTTGCGGGGCGCGGTTGTCCCGGCCCCCGCGTCCGATCCTGAATCCAGCCACGTCTTCGAACGTACCCGGTCCCGCAGAGTGACGTGCCGGGCCCGGCGTCCGGAACCGGCTTTGCTGCCGAGCTGTGACATCCCCTAGGGGGCAGCAAGTTGCTCCCCCCAGGGGGTGCGGTCGCCGGCCGTGCCCTGGTCAGCCGCCCAGGACCGATCCGTAGGCCGGCGCGCCCGCCGTGGAGACGCCGGTGGCCGCCGGGCCGAAGCTCAGCGCGCCGGTCGTGGTCGGGCCCGTGGAGGTGCCGGGCAGGGACCAGACCGAGCCGTCGCCGGAGTTCTCGCCCGGACCGCCCACGGTGAGTTCCGGGCGGTGGTCGCCGGAGTGGTCGGCGAGCAGGACGCGGGCGCCGAAGCGGTCGCCCTGCTCGGCGGTGCCGGGGACGCCCGCCGTGTTCTGGGTGAAGGTCTTGGCGCCGGTCGTCCTCAGCCCGGAGGCCGAGCCGTACAGGACGGTCACCGCGCCGGCGCCGGAGTCCTCCCCGGACGCACCGACGGCGAGGTCCGCGTAGCCGTCGGCGTTGAGGTCACCCAGGAAGACGCTGCTGCCGAACGCGTCGCCCGTCTCGGCGGCGCCGGGGACGCCGCTGGTGTCCTGGGTGACGACGAACGGGGCGCGGGAGGTGTCGCGGCCGTCGGGGCCGCCGTAGACGATCGTGACCTTGCCGCCCTTGGCGCCGGCCGGGTCGGCGGAGGTCTCGTGCTCGTTGCCGACGGCGATGTCCGCGTACCCGTCGTGGTCGATGTCGGCGATCGAGGAGACGTAGCCGGCGGGGAGGTTCCGCATCCAGTCGGCGTAGTTGGCGATGGACGGGTCGGCCAGGTGGGTGATCGCGTCGTCGGTGCCGGGCCGGCGCCCGTGCAGCACCAGGCTGGTGTGCGAGGAGGACGTCACGGGCCCCAGGGACAGGGAGGTGACGCCGTAGGAGTCCGAGTAGGCGTCCAGGAACCCGCCGGAACCGCCGTTGAATGCGCCGGACTTGGTGATCGGCCCCTTGATGAAGGACAGGTTGACCGGGCCGGTGGAGCCGACCGCCACATCCGTGTCGCCGTCGTTGTCGAGGTCGCCCGCGGCCAGTGCCTGGCCGTAGCGGTCCGCGTCCTCGGGCCAGTAGTCGATGAGCGTACGGGCGCCGGAGAGGCCGGACGAGGAGCCCCAGACGATGACCACCGTGCCGTCGTTGGTGTCGCCGTCGGTGTCCTCGCCGGGGGCGCCGACCAGGAGGTCCGCGTAGCCGTCCTTGTTCAGGTCGGCGGAGGCGACGGCGGCCCCGAAGGCGTCGCCGGCCTCGGCGGAACCGGGTATGCCGGCGGTGTTCTGGGTGAGCAGGGTGCGGGTGGAGGTCTTCAGGCCGGTCGGGCTGCCGTACACGACGGACACGGCGCCCGCCTTCGCCTGGCCGCCGACCGTGGCGCCGGGCGCGCCGACGGCGAGGTCGACGCGGCCGTCGCCGTTGAAGTCGTACGGGGCGGCGGTCCCGGCGGCGTGGGCGGCCGGGGCGGTCAGGACGAGGGGGGCCAGGGCCGCGGCGAGAACGGCGGCGGTGGCACGGAGGCGCATGGGGTTTCCTTGACGTGAGCGGAGCGGGCGGTGGGTCACTGGGCGATGGCCCAGCCGAAGTCGCCGTTGCCCTTGAGGGCGACGTCGGCGGCGGTGACGGACGTGGCCCCCGTGGTGGTCAGGCCCGTGGCGGAGCCGCGCAGCACGGTGACGGCGCCGTGGCCGTTCTCGCCGCCGGCGCCCGCGACGAGGTCGGCCTTGCCGTTCCTGTCGAGGTCGACGAGGCGGACGGCCTGGCCGAAGTCGTCCCCGGACTCGGCCGTGCCGGGGACGCCCGAGGTGTTCTGCGTGTAGGACACGGAGCCGGACGTCCTCAGGCCGGACGCGGAGCCGAACAGGACGGTCACGGAGCCGGCGTCCCGTGCGGAGCCGACGTCCTCGCCCAGGGCGCCGACCGCGACGTCGGCGTAGCCGTCGCCGTTGATGTCGCCGGTGGCGATCGCGCCGCCGAAGAAGTCGTCGGTCTCGCCGGTGCCGGGCACGCCCGCGGTGTCCTGGTCGACCACCGTCGGCTGCTGCGCGGGGTCGGGACCGTTCGGTCCGCCGTACCAGACGCTGATCTGGCCGCCCTTGTGACCGGACTTCTTGTACGGGGACGGGTCCTGGTGGTCGCCGAGGACGAGGTCGCCGTAGCCGTCGCCGTTGATGTCGGCGACCGAGCCCGCGAAGCCGTCGGCGTTCGGCAGGTCCTTCAGGGCGTACTTGGTGCCGGTCCAGGTGAAGTAGCCGATGACCCCGCCCTCGTCGCTGTCCAGGGTGTAGGGGTACACGCGCTCGGCCGTGCCGTCGCCGTTGAGGTCGCCGGCGGTGACCTCGTAGGTGGAGCCGACCTCGCTGATCGAGGTGTGGCTCGCCGGGGCGCCGGTGCGGGCGAAGGGGCCCCGGTACAGGCGGGTGCGGCTCTGGCCGGTGACGGTGACGTCGGTTCTGCCGTCACCGTCGAAGTCGCCGACCGCGAGACCGGAGCCGTAGCCGCCCCACTCGGCGAGTGTGGACGGCTGGGGCAGCGAGGCCCCGCCGGACAGGCCGGACGGGCCGCCCCACAGGACGGTGACGGAGCCGACGCCGTCCCGGTCGCCGATGCCCTCGCGGGGGGCGCCGACGACGAGGTCACAGTAGCCGTCGCCGTCCAGGTCGCCGGCGGCCAGGCTGCTGCCGAAGCCGTCCAGTTCCTCGGCCGTGCCGGGGACGCCGGCGGAGTTCTGGGTGATCACGGTCCGGCGGGCGGCGGAGACGCCGGAGGAGGATCCGTAGAGCACGACGACGGCGCCGGCCAGCTGTGCGGTGCCGACCTGGGTGCCGGAGGCGCCGATGGCGACGTCCCGGTAGCCGTCGCCGTTGAAGTCACCGGACAGGCGGGACGGCGCGGCGGTGGCCGGGGTGGCGGGGAGAGCGGTGAGCAGGCCGGTGGTGAGGGTGGCGGCCAGCAGGAGGGTGCACTTGCGCAAGGCGGGGACTTTCCTGTGCGGAGCGGAGGACGGGCCCGGCGGGTGGCTGCGGGCCCGTCCCCCGCGGGTGAGAGCGGGGTGGTACGGCGGCTCAGTCGGCGAAGAGGGCGCCGAACTGCGGGCTGCCCGTCGTCGAGACGCCCACGGCGCTCGCCGGGACGGCGCGGGAGCCGGTCGCGGTGATCTTCGTGCCGTTGGACGGCAGGTAGGTCAGCGCGCCGTCGCCGCCGTTCTCGTACGAGCCCACGACCAGGTCGGCCTTGCCGTCGCCGGTGACGTCGTCGAGCTTGACGTCGGCGCCGAAGAGGTCGTCCTTCTCGTCGCCGTCGGGGACGCCCGCGGTGTTCTGGGAGAAGGCCTGGGCGCCGGTGGTGGTGTTGATGCCGGTGGCGGAGCCGTACAGGACGGTGACCTGGCCGGTGTTGCTGACGCCGTCGATGTCCTCGTTCGGGGAGCTGACGACGAGGTCCTGGTAGTGGTCGCCGTTGACGTCACCGAGGTCGAGGTCCCAGCCGAAGCCGTCGCCGGTCTCCGCGGTGCCGGGCACGTTGCCGGTGTCCTGGTTGACGGACTTGACGGGGCCCGGGCCGGACGCGGTGCCGTAGGTGATGGCGACCCGGCCGCCCTTGGCGCTGTCCGGGATGGTGGTGCCGTCGCTGTCCTTCGCGTCCCAGGAGGCGCCGCTGACGATGTCGCCGAAGCCGTCGCCGTTGATGTCGCCGACGGCCGTGATGATGCCGGACTTGAGGGCCTTGGCGCCGGACACGCTCAGGCCGTTCGCGGTGCCGGGCAGCCAGTAGTTGGTGTTCCAGTGGGACGAGGTCCTGGTCTCGTACCCGTCGACGATCAGGTCGGTGCGGCCGTCGCCGTTGACGTCACCGGCGGTCAGGCTCATCGGACCGAACGGCGAGTCGTTGCTGCCGGTCTCGATGGGCGGCTTGACGGTCGTACGGCCGCCCGGTGTGCCGGAGGTGCTGAAGCCGCCCTTGTAGACGTAGAGCGTGTTGGAGGAGCTGCCGACGGCCAGGTCGGCCTTGCCGTCGCCGTCGAAGTCGCCGGCGGCGAGGTCCTTGCCCCAGTAGTCGTGGGAGCCGGTGGCCGGGTCGGGTACGTCGATGCTCTTGCCGGTGAGGCCGCTCGCGGAGCCCCACAGGATGGCGAGGGCGCCACCGTTGGTGTCGGTGCCGACCTTCTCGTACGGGGAGCCGACGGCGAGGTCGTCGTAGCCGTCGCCGTTGAAGTCGGCGTAGGCCAGCTCCGCGCCGAAGCCGTCGCCGGCCTCGGCGGTGCCGGGGACGCCGGCGGTGTTCTGGCTGAGGGTGGTGCGCTTGGCGGAGGTCACGCCGGAGGCGGAGCCGTACAGCGCGACGACCTGGCCGGCGCCCTTGTGGCCGCTGACGTAGGCGGTGGGGGCGGAGGTCACCACGTCGCCGATGCCGTCGCCGTTGAAGTCGGCCTTCGCGACCGTGGTGGAGTCCGCGGCCGAGGCGGTCGTGGCCGCGAAGGTGAGCAGACCGCCCGTCAGCGCGGCCGCGGTGGCCGTCGCGAGGGCGAGTCGCAGGGGTCTGTGCATGCGGGGTCTCCTGCTGCATGCGGGGGACGCCTGGCGGGGCATCCGCAGTCGATGGGGTGCGACCGTTCGGCGGTGCGGCGATGCGTGCTGAGCACGGGAGCGGTCGGCGATCAGGAGACCTGCGGCGGGAAGTAAGGGTTGTACGTGAGTTCGGTAATTTTCTGAGGTTGCTGTGGGGTGGTGCAGGGGCAGCCCCGTGCCGCCCCCCAGGCCCCGGCCCGTCGACACCTGCGGGGCGCATTCGTCGGGCCCCACCGCCGCCTGAGCGCTGTCGCGCATGAGGAGGCAGGATGGGGTCCATGAGCGTAGTCAAGATCAACGTACTGACCGTTCCCGCCGAGCAGCGCGAGACCCTCGAGAAGCGGTTCGCCTCGCGGGCGCACGCCGTGGAGGGCTCCGACGGCTTCGAGTGGTTCGAACTGCTGCGCCCCGTCGAGGGCACCGACCAGTACCTCGTGTACACGCGCTGGCGGGACGAGGAGTCCTTCCAGGCGTGGATGGAGGGGCCGATGAAGTCCGCGCACCAGGGCGGCGGTGAGGGCGCCGAGCGGCCCAAGCCGGCGGCTTCCGGCTCGACCCTCTGGTCCTTCGAGGTGGTGCAGCACGCGGGGCCGAAGGGAGAGTAGGCCGCGGCGACGGGAATCGCCCCCATGCCCGGGAGCCATGGGGGCGTCGGGATGAGCGGTGGCGCCTAGTCGCAGACGATGTCCCGCCCCGGCCGCTCCCCCGTCGCCAGGAAGCGGGAGACCGTCCGGTCGCCGCAGGCGTTGCCGTTGGCGAGGTAGGCCTCGTGGCCGGTGGAGTTCACCGTCACCATGACGGCGCGCCGGCCGAGGGCCCGGCGGAGTTCGAGGGCGCCGCTGAGGGGGGTGGCCACGTCGTGCCGGTTCTGGACCATGAGGACGGTGGAAGGGCCACGGTCGGTGATCCGCACCGCGGGCTCCTGTGACGGGTACGGCCAGGCGGCGCACATCGCCGCGTTCCTCGGCATCCCCGCGGTCAGCGGGAACTTGACGCGGCTCTCGGCGACCTCCTTCTCGTACGCGGCCGCGGACCTGGGCCAGGCGACGTCGTTGCAGACGGTGGCGGCAATGACCGCGGTGACGTTCTGCATGACCGGCTCAGGCGGTGCCTGGGGCGCGGGCGGCACGGTGCCCTTCCGGGCGGCCAGGATCAGCTTGGCCAGGGCGGGATAGTCGTCGGGGTCGTAGAGGCTGTCCAGCATCGTCTGGCGAAGCACGTTGCCATTGAGCTCTTCCGGGTTGGCGCCGGGCCATGGGAGGGGGGCTCGGTCGAGGCGTGCGGCGAGGCGGAGGAAGAGACGACGTACCTGGGCCGGGGTCCCGGCCAACCGCTCGGGGCTGCCCGGCCGGGACGCCCACTCGGCGAACTGGGCGAAGTTGTCCTCGGCGCCGACCTCGTATGCGGCGAACCAGGCCCGCTCCACCTGCGTGTCGGGGCTGTCGTTGCTGTCCAGCACGAAACGATCGGTGCGGTCCGGGAACAGCTGGTTGTAGACGGCGCCGATGTACGTCCCGTACGACACGCCCCAGGCGGAGATCTTCCGCTCGCCGAGCGCCGCCCGGATGCGGTCGAGGTCGCGTGCCTCGTTGGCGCTGCTGATGTGCCGAATCAGCCGGCCGCCGTTGCGTGCGCAGGCTTCCGACATCCGGCGCGCGGTGGCCATGTTCGCCTTGATGGAGCCGTCGGGGGCGGGCCAGGGAAGGAGCTTGGTCCGGGCGAGATCACTTCGTTCGAAGCCGCAGCCGACCGGCGTCGAGCGGCCGTACCCGCGGGGATCGAACCCGATCAGGTCGTAGGCGTTCCGTACTTCCTGCGGCAGCTTCTGCCCCTTGCTGGTGGGCTGGTCGAGGCTGCCGCCACCGGGTCCGCCGGGGATCAGGAAGAGGGCACCGCGGCGGGTCCTCGGGTTCTCGGCGGGGATGCGGGAGAACGCGAGGGTGATCTTCTCGCCGTGCGGATCGGCGTAGTCCATCGGCACCTCGATGGTCGCGCACCGCTGTCGCGGGTCGAGACCTGTTCCCTCGCACTTCGTCCAGTGGAGGTGTGGTGGCCTGGTGTCGTCGGCCGTTGAAGCGGACGCTGTGACGGCGGGTGCGGCGAGGCTCAGGACGGCGGCTGAGGCGGCGAACAGGGCTGCGTTTCGCTTGATCTTCGTCATACGGACGAGCTTCGCCTGCCCTGTCCATCACCGACATCCAGCCAACAGGCCTCTGCATACTGGGGGTTGCCCCCCCAAGGTTCCCCTGCTCCGCCGGCTTCGCGGCCAGTTCGCAACCGGCCTTCCGTCGTGACGCTGAGGGCCCCCGCCGCCGACTGGTAGCCCACAGGTTCAGGGAGTCTGGCGGTAGATGTCACGCCGGTTGCCTACGGCCAACACCCATACGACCAGCTGACCGTCCTCTACGGTGTAGACCACGCGGTAGTCGCCGACTTCGAGCCGCCAACGGGCGCTGTCCCCTTGAAGGGCTTTGATGTCGAAGGCCGACGTGCCGCCTGCGTCCATCGCCTTCTGGAGCTCGGTGAGGCGGTGGAGAATGCGCAGGGCGTCCGGACGGGGAACCTTGAGCATGTCCCGTTGGGCATGCGGAGTGAAGCGGGTGACGTGCCCCATTCGGTCATCCCTGCTGGGCGCGGAGCAGGGCGGCCATCTCTTCGAGCGTGACCGATCCGTCCATGCCTTCCGACTCCGCCTCGTCGGCCAACCGGTTGAGCCATGCCTCTTCGGTGTCCTCGGCGATTCGGCGCAGGCGCTGGTACTCCTGGATGTCGATCACGACGGCTTCCTGCTTGCCGCGCCGAGTGATGATCGTGGGCGTCTCGTTGCGGCGAGCACGGTCGATGACGTCGGCTAGGTGACTGCGCACTTCGGCCATTGATTCAACCACCGGATCATTCATGTCATCAATGTAACAGATGTACATGAAGCCCGTTCGCCTGGTGGCTCTGACCGGATGGGTTCGCCGAGCCAGGGCCGGGGCTGGTCCGGCGCATGTGAGGCTGCCACCTTGTGGTCATGGGGACACACCTTCTGGAGGCCGGTTCGGCTGATCGTCCGGCGCTGGTCTTGGTGCACGGTGCCGGGCAGGGCGGGCGGATGTGGCGACGTCAGCTGGAAGCGTTGTCCGACGGGTTTCACGTCGTTGCACCTGACCTGCCGGGGTTCGGCGGAACGCCGGGGCCGTTCAGCTTGACGGCGGCGGTTGACTCCGTCACGGAGATCGCCCGAGGGCTACGGTCGGTTTACCTGTGCGGCCATTCCCTCGGGGCGATCGTGGCCGCGCGGGTTGCGGTGGAGAGCCCGGATCTCATTGCCCGGTTGATTCTGGCCGGAGGGCCTGAGATCGCACCGGGCAAGACGTCGCGGCGGCGGCTTCGATTCGAGCGGCATCGCCCCGGCTGGCTGGTCCGCGCGCTCTCCGACCTGCCCGACCGCACTGGATGGATCGACATGCTGGACGCCTTGCAGACGAGCGACCTCTCCCACGTGCTCCCGCGGATCGCCGTTCCCACGCTTTTGCTGTGCGGGAAGCGGGATCGCGCCGGCCTGCCGGATGCGCGACGGGCCGCGGCGGTCATTCCGGGAGCCCGATTGTCTGTGGTTCCGCACGCCGGGCATGCCCTGCCCGTGACGGTGCCACATGCGTTCAATGCCATCGCTCGGGGATTCCTCGACCCGGAATGATTAATTCACGCGGTTCTGTCAGGCTTCGCGGCCAGTTCGCACCACACGTACTTGCCGCTGCCGCCCTTGCCCTGGCGGTCGTTGATGTGGAACCAGCCCCAGTCGTCGGCGTAGGCCTGGACGAGGCGCAGCCCGCGGCCGGTTTCGGCGTCGTCCGGTGCGGCGGTGGTCGTCGGCGGGGCGGGGTCGGTGTCCCAGGTGCCGAGACGGAACGAGGGGCCCGAGTGTCTGAGCTTCAGGGCGGCGGGGCCCCGGGTGTGACGGATCGCGTTGCCGAGGAGCTCGGAGGCGAGGAGCTCCGCTGGTTCGACGAGGGTGGGGAGGTGGTGGGTGGTGAGGATGTCGCGTAGGGCGCGGCGGCAGATGCCGACGGCTCGGGGGTCGTGGGGGATGTAGAGGGTGTACTCCCAGGGGGACATGGGTGTCTCCGGGTCGTGGGGGAGGGGGCGGTGGCTCTGTCGACGCCGCCGTGGCAGGGCAGGGCGATGCGCTTCCGCTCCGTGGAGTGGTCGTTGCGTCACTTACCGTAGGGGTACATATGTATCCGAGGCAAGTGAGACTGGGATACTCGGGGTCTCAACTTGCGTGGGAGAAGGGGAACATGCCTGCCAGGAGTGTCATCACTGCACGCCAGGAGCGGCTGGGTGTCGAGCTGCGTAAACTCCGGGAACGGGCCGGATTGTCGGGTCGCGAGGCGGCGCGGGCGCTGGGCATCGCAGAGACCAAGCTCTCCAGTACGGAGGTGGGGCGGGTCGGGGTCAGTGCCGAGCGCGTACGGCATTTGGCGGGCGAGTACGCCTGCGACGATGCCGAACTTGTCGAGGCGCTGGTGAGTATGGCGACCGAACGGGAGCGAGGGTGGTGGGAGGAGTTTCGGGAGCTGGTGCCGACGGGCTACCTGGATCTCGCCGAACTTGAGCATCATGCAGCTGCGTTGCGCACGTACCAGAGCATGCACATTCCGGCGCTGCTGCAGACAGAGGAGCAGATCAAGGCAATCTTCACGGCCACGGTGCCGAAGCTGTCTGCTGAGGAGATCGACGTGCGGACACGCTTCCGGCTGCGCCGTCAGGATGTTCTTGGCGGGGTCGGCTACCGGGCGGTGATCCATGAAGCCGCCCTGCGGGTCCGGGCTGCCGACGCGAAGGTCGCCCGACATCAGCTCCTGCACGTCCTGGAGCAGACCGAGCGGCCCCAGGTCACGGTGCGCGTTGTCCCGTTCGACGTGGACAACTATGCCGGTGTCGACACGCCGTTTGTGTACGCGAACGGACCCGTTCCCCAACTGGACACCGTCCTGGCCGATACGCCGCATGGCGGTGCCTTCTTGGATGCGGAGGCCCAGCTCAGTCGTTATCGGGAGGTTCTCCGCAAGGTGGAGGGGGTTGCGTTGGGCGTCGTAGAGTCGAGGAACTTCATCCATCGCCTCGTCCAGCAGATGTGAAAGGTCCCGACATGGCACAGGGTATCATCTGGCAGAAGTCCTCGTTCTCCGGCGGCGGAGACTCTTCCGACTGCCTTGAGGTAGCCGCGACTGCGGAGGCGGGCCTCCTCGTACGCGAGAGTGACGAGCCCGGAACTGTCATCGAAACCGACCGGCCCCAACTCGCTGCCCTCATAAGCCACCTCTGCCCGTCCTCCTGACCCCTCAGCCGGTCGCCCGGCCCGTCCGTGCCGTCCCCGCGACCGCCTGTGCGAACTGCTCCGGGCTGCCGGAGAGCCGTGCGGGGGTCGCCGGGTGTTTGCCCTTGGCCGGGTGTTCGGCGAACAGGGCGACCGTGACGGAGAGGTGGTCGTCGGACTCCGTGTGCCAGACCGTGCGGGTGCCGGGGCCGGTGCCCGCGCCGCCGGTGAAGGAGCGCAGGAAGGCCCCGGACGGGGGTTTCGCCACGGGTACGGCCGCCCCCGCGGGCAGGAGCCGGCGGGTGTCGGGGCGGGCCGTGTACAGGGTGCGGCCGGCGCGGGTGATCTTCGCGACCGTGTACGGCTTCGCGTACGTGGCCCCCGCCGCGACCGCGGCGTACGCCGACGCCAGCCGCAGCGGGGACGGCGTGGCCGTACGGATGAGGGAAGCCGCCGGGACGTCGAGGTCCGACTTCTTGAGTGCCGTCAGTGCCGTTCCCGCCTCCACCGCACCGGACACCGCGTCGTTGAACGGCTGCTTGGCGTACTCCGCACCCCCGTACAGCACCCGGACCGCGCCGTCCCCGGGGACCATCGCCACCACCGCGGTGTGCAGGCGTGCCCCCTTGGCGGCCGGCGGCGCGTCGCCCACCCGCTCCGCCGTCGCGTCCTGCGCCGCCACGTCGAACGTCGTACGCACCGTGTACCCGCCCCGGGCCAACTCGTCCTGGGAGATGCCCAGTCGCTTCGCCGCCTCGGCCGCCGCCATGTCGATGAGGTACTGCCGCTGGCCGTCCGTGGCGCCCGGCGGGTAGAAGCGGAAGGCCGGGAAGGACGCCTGCGCACGGTCCTTCGCGGTGATCGTGCCCGCGCCGAGCATCCCGCCGAGGACCCACTCCCACCGCTTGTGCAGGGTCGCCGTCACCTTGGCGTCCGCGCCCGCCCGCTCGTAGTACGACGGCAGGTTGATGATGGCCGCCAGGGCCGCGCCCTGCGACAGCGTCAGGTCCTTGGCGTCCACGCCGAAGTAGTTCCGCGCCGCCGACTGGACACCGGCCGCGCCCCGGCCGAAGTACACGGTGTTGAGGTAACCCTCGAGGATCGACTCCTTGGAGCGTGTACGGTCCAGCTTGACGGCGATCAGCGCCTCGCGGGCCTTGCGGGTGAGCGACTGCTCGGGGCTGAGCAGCGCGTTCTTCACGTACTGCTGCGTGATCGTCGAACCGCCCTGCCGCTCACCGCCGCTCAGCGTGGACACCGCCGCCCGTACGACGGCGGTCGGCGAGACACCCGAGTCCGTGCGGAACGAGCGGTTCTCGGCGGCGATCACCGCGTCCTGCACCTGCCGGGGGACCTGGGAGAGCTTCACGTCCTGCCGGTCCACGGGGCCTCGCCGGCCCAGGTACTCGCCGCTCGCGTCGACGAACACGGTGCTCTGGACCACCGTCTCCGGATGCGGGTCGGGGATGACGGTCAGCCGGTACGCGACGACGACCGCGCCGCACAGCGCCAGGACGAGGGTGAGCAGGGCGATCAGGCCCCGCCGGATCCAGCGGCCCCGGCGCCGTCGGCTGCGGACCCGCCGGGGCAGCCGTCGCCGGCGGCGTACACGCTTCGGCGGGTCCGGATGCGGATCCGGGCCGGGTTCCTGGGCGGTTGTCGGATCCGGGTCCTCGGAGGCCGTGGTCCCGGGCCCCGTGCTCCCGGCCACTTCCGGTACGTCCGTCATGTCGGTCACGAGTTCCATCCGCTTCTCGCCAGCGCCACGCCCCGCGCGTCGTACACCGTCACCCGCAACTTCTCGAACTCCCGCTTCACCCGTTCGGTCGGGAGGGTCGTGTACCACGCGTTCCAGCCACGGGCACCCGCCAGCATGAGCAGCGTGCCGTGTGTCGCGCCGGACGGCATGGTCACCTCCACCCGCGCGGCCGGCACGTCGCCCCGGTAGATGCCGGACAGGACGGCGCGGTTGCCGCTCCCCTCCAGGTGGAGGGTGAGGGCGGGACCGTGCGCCGCACGGCCGCCGACCGGCTGGAACCAGCCCGGTCCCGATGCCGTCGACCAGTGCTCCCCGTCCTTCGACAGCCACAACTCCACGCCGGACATGGCACGCACGCGTTCGCCCGAGGCGACCACGCGCACGGTGCCGGCCGGTGTGGGGTCCGAGGGCGACGTCGAGCCGGACGACGAGGTCGTGACCAGGGTGTGGGAGGCGATGTAGCCGAGTGGGGCGAGCATCACCAGGCAGACGGTGAGCAGCGCCGTGGCGAGGCGTCTGCGGCGGCGGGCGCGGCCCTCGTGTTCGATCTCGGCCAGCGGCAGGGGCGGCGGGTCGGCTTCGCGCGCCGCCTCGGCGAACGCCTCGCGGACCTCGCGTTCGCGTGCCTCGCGCGCCTCGCGCGCCTGGGTACGGCTCATCGGCCGACTCCCGACACCGGCAGCGGGCCGAGAGCCGAAAGGCCCCGCCGCGCGTACGACCTGACGGCGCCGACCGAGCAGCCCAGCACCTCGGCGATCTCCGCCTCGGCCAGGTGCTCGCCGTGGCGCAGCACCAGCACCACCCGCTGCCGGCGGCCCAGGCGTCCGAGCGCGTGGAAGAGGAGCGGCCGTTCGCCGGCACCGCGTGCGAGGCGACGGGCGTGGCGCAGATACCGGCGGACCAGTGTCCGCCGGACGTAGAAGTCGGCGTCGTCGCGCGGCATCCGCCGACGGCGGGCGTAGGTGTCGGCCAGCGTCGCGCGCGCCAGCTCCCGGGCCGCCCGCGGATCACCGGTCAGCAGGTGGGCGGTGCGGTACAGGCGGGGCCAGGCACGCTCGGCGTAGGCGGCGAAGTCCTCGCGCGGGGAGGGGGGTCGGGGAGTCACGTCAGTGGCACGACCGGTGGGCGGACGGCCCAAAAGACGGCGGCGCGAGGGGAGTTGTCTCTACGGGTCATGGTTTTCCTCCTGCGGTGTGTTTCGATGTGCGACGTACGGGACCTGTACGCACGGCGGTGACCGCCGGGTTGCACGGGACATCGGGAAACTCGTGGTGGGGGCATGACGGAGGAAGAGGCGGGGGCATGACGGAGGAGGAGTTCGACGCTTTCTACGCCGCCGCGTTCCCCCGGCTGACCGGCCAGCTCTACGCCTTCACCGGGGACCACGGCGAGGCGCAGGACGTCGTGCAGGACGCGTTCGTACGGGCTTGGGACCGGCGCCGGGAGTTCCTGGCGGACGGGGCGCCCGAGGCGTGGGTCCGGACCGTGGCGATGCGGCTCGCGGTGAGCCGCTGGCGGCGGGCGAAGCGGTGGCTGGAACTGGTGCGCCGTACCCCGCCGCCGGAGTACACGCCGGGGCCCGAGTCCGGGCAGGCTCATCTCGCCGATCTGGTCGCCGCGTTGCGGCGGTTGCCCGAGGCGCAGCGGATGGCGGTGGTCCTGCACCATCTGTGCGACCTGAGTGTGGAGCAGGTAGCCTCCGAGACCGGGGCCCCCGTGGGGACGGTCAAGGCCCGGCTGTCCCGCGGCCGGGCGGCGCTGGCGCGGGAACTGGGCAGCGGTGACGGGGAGAGGGAGGACGACCGTGTCCGATGACCTCACCACCGGGCTGCGCCAACTGGCCGAGTCGGGGCAGAGGTTGCCGACCGCGTCGGGCGCGGACATCCGCCGCCTGGCCCAGTCGCGCCGCCGTCACCGGCGTACCGCCGCCGCCGTCGCCGGGACGGCCGCCGCGGTCGCGGTGACGCTCACGCTGGTGCTGAACCTGGGCGGTCCGGACGCCGGGCGGACGTCCACGCCGGCCGCCGGCCGGACCAGCGCGCCGCCCGCCCCGCGGCAGACCCGTACGGCGATCAGCTCGCCGACCCAGCGGGCGGCGGCCGACGTCACGGTGAACCTCTCGGCGCGCTACCTCGTCGCCGGCGGGCGCAAGCTGCCGATCACCTCCGGCCTCGCGAAGACACCGACGCCGACCGGGCGGATGACCGTCACCTCGATGACCGACGTGAAGGTGATGGGCGATGGAGTGGTCGTCGGAGGGGCCACAGGCGGCTACAAGCTGCCGTGGGTGATCGGCCTGCGGGCGCAGGACGGCGCGACCACCTTCCTCGCCGCCATACCGAACGGCACCAAGGCCCCGGGCAAGTACGACACCACGTCGGGCTGGATCGGCCTGCGGCTCTCCGACGCGAAGTGGCTGTACGGGCGGCTGCGGATCGGGGCGGTGGTCGACATCGTGAGGACGACGGCGGCCGAGCCGGCCCCGGGCGGGACACCGACCTTTCCCGGCTCCGCCCCCGTCGTGACACCGAGCTCCACCGTCTCGGGCTGGTGAGCACGACGATGCCCCCTCGCCCGGAAAGGGCGAGGGGGCATCGTGCGTACCGATCGAGTCGGGGTGCTTCGCCTACTTCACCGGCTCCGGCTCCGGCTCGCTCTCCGTCTCCGCCTCGCCCGCCGGGTCGACCGGGGTCCTGACGGAGTCGAGGAGGAGCTGGGCGACGTCCACGACCTGGATGGACTCCTTGGCCTTGCCGTCGTTCTTCTTGCCGTTGACCGAGTCGGTCAGCATGACCAGGCAGAACGGGCAGGCCGTGGAGACGATGTCCGGGTTGAGGGAGAGGGCTTCGTCGACGCGCTCGTTGTTGATGCGCTTGCCGATCCGCTCCTCCATCCACATCCGGGCGCCGCCGGCGCCGCAGCAGAAGCCGCGCTCCTTGTGGCGGTGCATCTCCTCGTTGCGCAGGCCCGGGACCTTGCCGATGATCTCGCGCGGGGGCGTGTAGATCTTGTTGTGGCGGCCCAGGTAGCACGGGTCGTGGTAGGTGATGATGCCCTCGACCGGGGTGACCGGGACCAGCTTGCCCTCGTCCACCAGGTGCTGGAGGAGCTGGGTGTGGTGGATGACCTCGTAGTCGCCGCCGAGCTGCGGGTACTCGTTGCCGAGCGTGTTGAGGCAGTGCGGGCAGGTGGCGACGATCTTCTTCGCCGACTTCGGCTTCTTCGACTCGGCCGTGACCTTGCCCTCGTCGTCCAGCTCCTCGCCGAACGCCGTGTTCAGGGCCATCACGTTCTCCATGCCGAGCTCCTGGAAGAGGGGCTCGTTGCCGAGGCGGCGGGCGGAGTCACCGGTGCACTTCTCGTCGCCGCCCATGATCGCGAACTTGACGCCCGCGATGTGGAGGAGTTCGGCGAAGGCCTTGGTGGTCTTCTTGGCGCGGTCCTCGAGGGCGCCGGCGCAGCCGACCCAGTACAGGTACTCGACCTCGGTGAGGTCCTCGATGTCCTTGCCGACGACCGGGACCTCGAAGTCGACCTCCTTGAGCCACTCCAGGCGCTGCTTCTTGGCCAGGCCCCAGGGGTTGCCCTTCTTCTCCAGGTTCTTGAGCATCGTGCCCGCCTCGGACGGGAAGGCGCTCTCGATCATCACCTGGTAGCGGCGCATGTCGACGATGTGGTCGACGTGCTCGATGTCGACGGGGCACTGCTCGACGCAGGCGCCGCAGGTGGTGCAGGACCACAGGACGTCCGGGTCGATGACGCCGTTCTCCTCGGCGGTGCCGATCAGCGGGCGCTCGGCCTCCGCGAGGGCGGCGGCGGGGACGTCCTTCAGGGCCTCCTCGGACGCCTTCTCCTCGCCCTCCATGGTCTTGCCGCCACCCGCGAGCAGGTAGGGCGCCTTGGCGTGGGCGTGGTCCCGCAGCGACATGATCAGCAGCTTGGGGGAGAGCGGCTTGCCGGTGTTCCAGGCGGGGCACTGCGACTGGCAGCGGCCGCACTCGGTGCAGGTGGAGAAGTCGAGCAGGCCCTTCCAGGAGAACTGCTCGACCTGCGAGACGCCGAAGACGTCGTCGTCGCCCGGGTCCTCGAAGTCGATCGGCTTGCCGCCGGACGTCATCGGGAGCAGGGCGCCCAGGGAGGTCTCACCGGTCGCGTTGCGCTTGAACCAGATGTTCGGGAACGCGAGGAAGCGGTGCCAGGCGACGCCCATGTCGGTCTTCAGGGCGACCACGATCATCCAGATGAAGGAGGTCGCGATCTTCAGGCCGGCGAAGAAGTAGGTGAGGTTCTGGAGCGTGGAGACGTCCATGCCCTCCAGCCAGTGCACCACCGGGTACGAGATGAAGAACGAGGCCTCGTAGCCGTCCACGTGGTGCTGGGCGCCCTCCAGGGCGTGCAGCATGAAGATGCAGACGCCGACGATGAGGATGACGGTCTCGACGAAGTACGCCTGGCCGAAGTTGGAGCCGGCGAAGCGGGACTTGCGGCCCGGCCTGCGCGGGTGGCTGAGCTGGCGGATGACGATCAGGGCGAGGATGCCGAGCACCGTCATCGTGCCGATGAACTCGACGTACATGTTGTACGGCGCCCACTCGCCGAGGACCGGCAGGAGCCAGTCGGCCTGGAACAGCTGGCCGAACGCGTTGACGATCGTCAGCAGCAGGGTGAGGAAGCCCACCGCCACGAACCAGTGCGCCACACCGATGACGCCCCACCGGTTCATCCGGGTGTGGCCGATGAACTCCTTGGCCACGGTGAGGGTGCGCTGTGTGGGATCGTTGGTCCGCGTGCCGGCCGGCACGGGCTGGCCCAGCCGCATGAAGTTGTAGATCTGCAGGAGGGCGCGGCCGAACAGTGCCACGCCGACCACGATCAGGACCAGCGACACGATGATCGCGGCGAGTTGCATTGGGGCTCCTGAGGCGGCCTCGAATTGACCGAGCGACATTACTAAGCGGTAACTTATGCAGTCCGTCTGAGACTACCCCCATCTTCCGTCGGGATGCAGCCGGGTGCGGGGTGATATGGGTCGCTGAGGTGGCCCTGAGCGGAGGCCGCGGGGGGCCGAGGCGGCGCCCGACGCACAATCTGATCGTGTTATTCATCCAGAATTGTTACTTTCGGGCCTAATTTAGAGCCGTGCTCTACGGGATCAGCGCCGCCACCACCGCCTTCCTCCTGACCGCCGTGCTCGCGGCCATGCTCAGGGGGCCCGTTCTGCGGGCCGGGATCGTCGACCGGCGGCGGCAGCGGCCGGTGCCGCTGTTCGGGGGGCTGGCCGTCGTGGCCGTCACCTGTCTCGTCGCCGGGACGGGGCAGTGGACGCGGGTGGCACCCCTGGGGGACGGGGTGGCACGCCTGCTGGTCGCGGGGGTGGGCGTCGCCGCGCTCGGGCTGGCCGCCGACGTGTGGCGGCTGCGGGCGCGGGTCCTGGTCGGCGGTACGGCGGTGGCGGCGGCCCTCGTGGTGCCGTACGAGGAGACGGGGCTGCCCGCCGGGCTGCTCGCGGTCGCCTGGATCGTCTTCGTCGCGCTGGCCTTCCGGGCCCTCGACCACGCCGACGGGCTCGCGGGCACGGTCGGGGTGGTCACCGCCTTCGGCGCGGGCGCCTGCGCGGCGGCCGAGGTGATGGACGGGCTCGCGGTGCTGCTGAGCGTGCTCGCCGCCGCCCTGACCGGTTTCCTCATGCACAACTGGCCGCCGGCCCGGATCGGCCTGGGCGCCTGCGGGTCGCTGTTCACCGGGTTCCTGCTCGCCTCCGCCGCCGTGTTCGCCCGGGCCGGGTACCCGCTCGCGTCCAGCGCCCGGGTGCTCTTCCCGCTCACCGCGGTCGCCACCGCGGACGTGGTCCTCGTGGTCGTCTCGCGGCTGATGGCCGGGCGCCCGCTGCTGCGCGGCGGACCCGACCACCTCGCCCACCGGTTGCGGCGGCTCGGGCCCACTCCGCCCACGGTCACCGCGCTCCTGGGGGCCGGGGCCTTCGCGGCGGTACTGGCCGGGGTGCTCGTGCACAGCGGGTGGGCGGGGGAGCCGGCCGTGCTGTGGGTGGTCGGCGGGGCGTCGGCGGTCGTGCTCGGGCTGCTGCGCGTCCCCGTGTACGGCGCCCGTCGCCGGGCACCCGCACAGAGCGGCCCCCGGACGGCGACCCGCACCCTCACCGGGACGCCCGTCCAGACCTCGACCCGCACTCCCGCGCAGACCTCCACCCGGACACCCGTTCAGACCTTCACCCGGACACCGGCCCAGACCTCCCCGAGGTCACCCGTTCGGGCCTGCCCCAGGCCGCCCGCGCAGACCTCCACACGGGCCTCCGGCGAGGTATCCGCACAGGTCACAGGGCGGTTGCGTGTAAGGAACGGATAAGACTTGAGCCCAGTCGACTCATGTCTGTTGACCCAGCGGTCCGCCTCGTGCACACTTGAGCCTGTTCCACTCAAGTCAGCTGGAGGAATCAACCATGGCACGTGCGGTCGGCATCGACCTGGGCACGACTAACTCCGTCGTCAGCGTTCTGGAGGGCGGCGAGCCCACCGTCATCACCAACGCCGAGGGTGCCAGGACCACGCCGTCCGTCGTCGCCTTCGCCAAGAACGGCGAGGTGCTGGTGGGCGAGGTCGCCAAGCGCCAGGCGGTCACGAACGTGGACCGGACCATCCGCTCGGTGAAGCGCCACATGGGCACCGACTGGAAGATGGAGCTCGACGGGAAGCCCTTCAACCCGCAGCAGATCTCCGCCTTCATCCTGCAGAAGCTGAAGCGCGATGCCGAGTCCTACCTGGGCGAGAAGGTGACCGACGCGGTCATCACCGTCCCGGCGTACTTCAACGACTCCGAGCGCCAGGCGACCAAGGAGGCCGGCGAGATCGCCGGTCTGAACGTCCTGCGCATCGTCAACGAGCCGACCGCGGCCGCGCTCGCCTACGGCCTGGACAAGGACGACCAGACGATCCTCGTCTTCGACCTCGGTGGCGGCACCTTCGACGTGTCCCTGCTGGAGATCGGCGACGGCGTCGTCGAGGTGAAGGCCACCAACGGTGACAACCACCTCGGTGGTGACGACTGGGACCAGCGCGTCGTCGACTACCTGGTGCAGCAGTTCAAGTCCGGTCACGGCGTGGACCTGGCCAAGGACAAGATGGCCCTGCAGCGTCTGCGCGAGGCCGCCGAGAAGGCGAAGATCGAGCTGTCCTCGTCCACCGAGACCTCGATCAACCTGCCCTACATCACCGCGTCCGCCGAGGGCCCGCTGCACCTGGACGAGAAGCTCACCCGGGCTCAGTTCCAGCAGCTGACGGCCGATCTGCTGGAGCGCTGCAAGACGCCGTTCCACAACGTCATCAAGGACGCCGGCATCTCCATCAACGAGATCGACCACGTCGTCCTCGTCGGTGGCTCCACCCGTATGCCCGCCGTCGCCGAGCTCGTCAAGGAGCTGACCGGCGGCAAGGAGGCCAACAAGGGCGTGAACCCGGACGAGGTCGTCGCCATCGGCGCCTCGCTCCAGGCCGGTGTCCTCAAGGGCGAGGTCAAGGACGTCCTGCTCCTCGACGTCACCCCGCTGTCCCTCGGTATCGAGACCAAGGGCGGCATCATGACCAAGCTGATCGAGCGCAACACCACGATCCCGACCAAGCGCTCCGAGATCTTCACCACGGCCGAGGACAACCAGCCGTCCGTGCAGATCCAGGTCTACCAGGGCGAGCGCGAGATCGCGGCGTACAACAAGAAGCTCGGCATGTTCGAGCTGACCGGTCTGCCGCCGGCGCCCCGCGGCGTCCCGCAGATCGAGGTCTCCTTCGACATCGACGCCAACGGCATCATGCACGTCACGGCGAAGGACCTCGGCACCGGCAAGGAGCAGAAGATGACCGTCACCGGCGGCTCCTCGCTCCCGAAGGACGAGGTCGACCGCATGCGTGAGGAGGCCGAGCGGTACGCGGAGGAGGACCACAAGCGCCGCGAGGCCGCTGAGAGCCGCAACCAGGGCGAGCAGCTCGTCTACCAGACCGAGAAGTTCCTCAAGGACAACGAGGACAAGGTCCCGGGCGAGATCAAGACCGAGGTCGAGGGCGCGATCGGCGAGCTGAAGGAAGCCCTCAAGGGCGAGGACACCGCCGAGATCCGGGGCGCCACGGAGAAGGTCGCGGCCGTCTCCCAGAAGCTGGGCCAGGCCATGTACGCCGACGCCGCGCAGGCCGCCGGTGGCGAGTCCGCCGGTGCCGGTGAGGCCAAGGCCGACGACGACGTCGTCGACGCCGAGATCGTGGACGACGAGCGCAAGGACGGTGCCGCGTGACGGAGGAGACCCCGGGCTTCGACGAGAAGCCCGACGTCCCCTCCGGCGCCACCCCTGACGACGCCGAGCCGAAGGCCGCCTCCACTCCGAAGGAGGAGGCGGCCCCGGCCGGGGACGCGAGCCAGACAGCGGGTCTGGTGGCCCAGCTGGACCAGGTGCGCACCGCGCTCGGCGAGCGCACCGCGGACCTCCAGCGCCTCCAGGCCGAGTACCAGAACTACCGCCGCCGCGTCGAGCGCGACCGGATCACGGTCAAGGAGATCGCCATCGCGAACCTCCTGACCGAGCTCCTGCCCGTGCTGGACGACATCGGCCGGGCCCGGGAACACGGCGAACTCGTCGGCGGTTTCAAGTCGGTGGCCGAGTCGCTGGAGACCGTTGCGGCCAAGATGGGCCTGCAGCAGTTCGGCAAAGAGGGCGAGCCCTTCGACCCGACGATCCACGAGGCCCTGATGCACAGTTACGCGCCGGACGTCACCGAGACGACGTGCGTGGCGATTCTGCAGCCCGGGTACCGCATCGGCGAGCGCACCATCCGCCCCGCGCGGGTGGCCGTGGCCGAGCCGCAGCCCGGCGCGCAGACGGTCAAGGCCGAGGGGGCCGACGAGGCCCAGGCGGCCGACGACGACAAGGACAACGGCCCTGAGGAGGGCTGACGTCGTAGACACTGACGGGAAGGAGGGGCGTCGGGGATGAGCACCAAGGACTTCATCGAGAAGGACTACTACAAGGTCCTCGGCGTCCCCAAGGACGCCACCGAGGCCGAGATCAAGAAGGCGTACCGGAAGCTCGCCCGCGAGAACCACCCGGACGCCAACAAGGGCAACGCCAAGGCCGAGGAGCGCTTCAAGGAGATCTCCGAGGCGAACGATGTCCTCGGTGACCCCAAGAAGCGCAAGGAGTACGACGAGGCGCGCGCGCTCTTCGGCAACGGGGGCTTCCGCCCCGGGCCGGGCGCGGGTGGCGGATCGTTCAACTTCGACCTGGGCGACCTCTTCGGCGGTGGAGCCGGAGGCGGTGCCCAGGGCGGCGGCTTCGGCGGCGGGATCGGTGACGTCTTCGGGGGCCTGTTCAACCGGGGCGGTGCGGGCACCACGCGCACCCAGCCCCGGCGCGGCCAGGACATCGAGTCCGAGGTCACGCTGAGCTTCACGGAGGCCATCGAGGGGGCCACGGTCCCGCTCAGGATGTCCTCGCAGGCACCGTGCAAGGCCTGTTCGGGCACCGGCGACAAGAACGGCACTCCGCGTGTGTGCCCGACCTGCGTCGGCACCGGCCAGGTCGCCCGGGGCTCCGGGGGAGGCTTCTCCCTCACCGACCCCTGCCCCGACTGCAAGGGCCGCGGCCTGATCGCGGAGCACCCCTGCCCCGACTGCAAGGGCAGCGGCCGGGCCAAGTCGTCCCGCACCATGCAGGTCCGTATCCCGGCCGGCGTGACCGACGGGCAGCGCATCCGGCTGCGCGGCAAGGGCGCGCCCGGTGAGCGGGGCGGACCGGCGGGCGACCTGTACGTGGTCGTGCACGTGGGTGAGCACCCGGTGTTCGGCCGCAGGGGCGACAACCTCACGGTCACCGTCCCCGTCACGTTCACCGAGGCGGCCCTCGGCGGCGAGGTCCGGGTCCCGACCCTCGGCGGCCCCGCCGTCACGCTGAAGCTTCCGCCGGGCACGCCCAACGGGCGCACCATGCGGGCGCGGGGCAAGGGCGCGGTCCGCAAGGACGGCACCCGCGGCGACCTGTTGGTCACCGTCGAGGTGAGTGTTCCGAAGGACCTGTCGGGGAAGGCTCGTGACGCGCTCGAGGCGTATCGCGAGGCGACCGCGGGGGAGGATCCGCGGGCTGAGCTGTTCGAGGCTGCGAAGGGAGCTTGAGTGGGATGGACGGCCGTCGACGCAACCCGTATGAACTGACCGAGGAGACCCCGGTCTACGTCATCTCGGTGGCGGCCCAGCTTTCCGGCCTGCACCCGCAGACGCTGCGCCAGTACGACCGCCTGGGCCTGGTCTCGCCCGACCGCACTCCCGGCCGGGGCCGCCGCTACTCGGCCCGCGACATCGAACTGCTCCGCCAGGTGCAGCAGTTGTCGCAGGACGAGGGCATCAACCTGGCCGGCATCAAGCGCATCATCGAACTGGAGAACCAGGTCGCCGCCCTTCAGTCCCGTGTCGCGGAGATGCAGGCGGCGCTGGACGGCGCGGCGGCGACGATGCGTCAGCGCGAGGCCGCCGTGCACGCCTCCTACCGGCGGGACCTCGTCCCGTACCAGGAGGTCCAGCAGACCAGCGCGCTGGTGGTCTGGCGCCCGAAGCGGCAGCAGCCCTCGGACTGACGCGCACGCGCACACCGAAGGGGCCTGGAGGGGAAACCTCCGGGCCCCTTCGCCGTGCACCTTCGGTGCCACGGGGACGTTCCGGTTGGGAGGTTGGCGTCGTGAATCGTTCGCTCCTGTGCTCGGATCGGGGCGGGGGGTCGAGTAGGTGTTCGCGGCCTCGGCGATCGCGACTCGCCGGGTATGGAGTTGGTTGCACCGATCTTTACCCGCACGTGAACTCCCGTTGGGTGAAGGGTCCGTAAAGGGCGATTGGAGGCGATTCCGCTCCGTCTTCACAGGTGCTGCGGAGCGTGGTGTTGCGCACTCGTTAAGTGATTCCGCTTGACGTCGGTGGTGGGCGACGCGTTGGCTTTTCAGTCATCTGGGTGGCATAGGAGCCGCCGCGTCCCGAAACCCCTGAAGTGAGCCCTCGAATGCGTCGTATCGCCCTGTCCGTGGCCGCCACCACGATGACCCTCTCACTCGCCGGCTGCGGCATGCTGAACGCGACGGGGGACTCGAGCGACGCAAGCCCGACGAGGGGCAACGACGTCACCGTGGGCGTCCTGATGCCGGAGAAGACGAACACGCGGTACTCGCAGTTCGACTACCCGATCATGCGGGACCGGATCTCCGAGCTCACCAAGAAGCAGGGCAAGACCGTGTACGCCAACGCGGACGCGAGCCTGAAGAAGCAGATCCGCCAGATGCAGCAGATGATCGACGACAAGGTCGACCTGATCGTCCTCGACGCCGTCGACTCGCACGGCATCGCCCCGATGGTGAAGAAGGCCAAGGAGGCGGGCATCCCGGTCATCGCCTACGACCGGCTGGCCGAGGGCCCGATCGACGCGTACGCCTCCTTCGACAACGAGCTCGTCGGCGAGGTCCAGGCCCGCACCCTGCTCGGGGCGCTCGGCCCGCAGGCCGACACCTCCGACAAGGTCGTGATGATCAACGGCTCGTCCACCGACCCGAACTCGGCGCAGTTCAAGGAGGGCGCGCTCTCCGAGCTCAACGGCAAGGTGACCATCGCGGACAGCTACGACACCCCCGCCTGGGACCCGAAGAACGCCGAGAAGGAGATGACCAAGGCGATCAACTCGATCGGCAAGGACAACATCGCCGCCGTCTACTCTGCCAACGACGCCATGGCCGGTGGCATCGTCGACGCGTTCCACAACGCGGGCGTCACCCACCTGCCGCCCATCACCGGCCAGGACGCGGAACTGCCGGCGGTCCAGCGGATCGTCTCCGGCGAGCAGTACATGAGCGTCTACAAGCCCTACCCGGACCTGGCCCAGGCCGCCGCGGAGATGGCCGTCGCCAAGCTGCAGGGCCGGGACATCCAGTTCGACTCCCTCACCCAGGACAAGGTCGACAGCCCCACCGACAAGAACATCCCCGCCCAGCTCGTCACGGTGAACGCCCTGACGCGGCAGACCATCAAGAGCACCGTCCTCGCGGACGGCATCTACAAGCTGGACGCCATCTGCACGCCCAAGCTCAAGGCGGACTGCACGGCCATCGGCCTGAAGTAGCCCCCCGGGCACGGCACCGGCCGCCTGCCGCATCGCGCCACCCCCGTGTGCGCGATGCGGCAGCCTGGTGGGCGCCGTCCGGGCTCCCCCGGTCCGCCCGGTCGGCGCCCGGTGCCAGCGGGTACAACGATGCCTCTGTGGTCGGTGGGACGCCACCATCAGCTTGTTGCAATGCGACGGAGGGAGGCCGGAGGAAAGCGGGTCATACCGGTGGTTTGGGTTGGCCGTGGCGCGGAGAGCCGTGTTGCGGACCCGGTCGGGGCCGCGCATAGTTGCGCTGCGGAAGAGGCCGCAAACCGGGGGTGGAACGGGCGATGGCCGGGCACGGGACGGAGGAGCATCCCCACGGTGCCGACCGATTGTGCGAGGCCGGGGATCGCGTGTACGCACGGGCCGTACGGCGGGGCCGTGTGGCACGCACGGACGCCGAACCGGTGCCCTGCCTGCTGGAGCTGGCGCTGCTGCACCCGGACCCCGACGACATGGACTGGCTGGTGCCGACCTCCCCGCAGGAGGTCATGACCCGGCTGCTGCGCGGGGTGTACGACGAGGTCAGGGAGAGCCAGCGACGGGTGGGTTCGGCGGTGTCCGCGTTCGAGCGGTACGCCGGTCTGGGACGGCAGTCGCAGCCCGCCGCGTCCGCCTCGGCGGAGGGCACCGCCATCCGCGTCCTGGACGGGCTGTCCCGGATCCAGGCCGCGATGGACGAGGCGACCGAGGCCTGCACCACCGAGGTGCTGACCGTGCAGCCCGGCGGCATCCGGCGCGAGGACGAGCTCACCGAGGGCCTGCACCGGGCGCTGGCGCTGCGCGGCCGGGGCGTGCGCATGCGCGACCTGTACACGCACGTGGCCCGGCACGGGCAGGGGCTGCTGAACTACCTGGAGCTGATGGGTGACACGGTGGAGGCCCGCACCCTGGACGAGGTCATCGACCGGCTGATCCTCTTCGACCGCACGGTGGCCTTCATCCCCGCCAACGCCGACCGCACGATGGCGCTGGAACTGCGTCACCCCGCGCTGGTCGAATACCTGGTGACGGTTTTCGAAAGGCTGTGGCGGCTGGCGATCCCGCTGACCGCGCCGCTGCCCGACACCGGCATCGAGGGCATCTCCCACCGCGAGCAGTCCATCGCGGCCCTGCTGGCGGAGGGCCACCAGGACGCGGTGATCGCCGAGCGGCTCGGCATCAGCGTCCGCACCTGCCGGGCCCACATCGCCCGGCTGTCGGAGACGCTGGGGGCGGCCAGCCGTACCCAGCTGGGGGTGCGCATCGCCCAGGTGGGGCTCGACGGGCCGCCGCGCACCGCGGAGTCGGCCGTGGTCAGGCTTCCGGGTCGAGGATCCCCGACCGTGCGATGAGATAGCCGAGCTGGGCCCGGCTCTCGCTGCCCAGGGTGGCGGCGAGCTTGGCGATGTGGACGCGGGCGGTGCGGACGTTCATGCCGAGGCGGTCGGCGATGACGGCGTCGGTGTGGCCCTCCACGAGGAGGGCTGCGATGGCCCGCTGACGGGGTGTGACACCGTTGCGCGACGGGCGGCGCTCGGCCTTGGGGAACATCGGTGTGGCCAGCTGCCAGAGGACTTCGAAGGTCGTGACGAAGAACTTGATGAGCGCCGGGTGGCGTACCTCCAGGGCGAGGCTGCCGTCGTCGTTGGCGGGGATGAAGGCGACCTTGCGGTCCATGACGACGAGACGGTCGGTCAGTTCGTCGAGGCTGCGGCCCTCGGTGTCGCCCTGCAGCTGCTCGACATAGGCCGAGACGCCCGGCAGGTGACGCATGCTGTGCTGGTAGAGGGCGCGGTTGCGGCCGCCGCGGTCGAGGAACGCCTGGTCGCGTTCGTAGGCGAGGGTGTGGGCGATGTCGCCGCGCTCGCCGGTCATACCGGTGTGCGGCTGGATGCACAGGACTTCGTGCTCGGCATCGGCCATGGACTCGGTGAGGGCCTCGTTGATCCGCCGGGAGCCGTGCAGGAGCCGCAGGGTCGGGGCGTCCGCCGCCGAGTGCCGGCCGTCCATCCGCAGGAGGGACTCGAACTGCTCGACCAGTCGGTTCTCGCGCCGCCGTTCCTCGTCGACCCGGGCCTGGATGCCGCGCAGCAGCCGATTCAGGGCGACGGCGGGGGCCACGGGCTCCAGCCGGTCGAGGTCGTCGACGGTCGGGTGGAGCAGGCCGAAGTCGGTGAGGCAGGGGGCGCCGACGGCGTCCTGGGCGGATATGTGCCCCTCGCGCAGGGCCTGTTCGTAGAGTTTCGCCCCCGCCGGGCACAGCTCCTCGGCACTGTGCTCGGAGTGCTCGGTGCCCGAGTCCGTCACCGCGGGACGCCCTCCCCGGGAATCGACTGGTCCAGGATCCCGGACTGGGCGATGAGATAGCCGAGCTGGGCACGGCTGCCGCTGCCGAGCGCCTGCGCCAGCTTGGCGATATGGGCCCGGCAGGTCCGTACGTTCATGCCCAGCCGACGGGCTATGGCCTCGTCGACATGACCCTCCACCAGGAGCTTGGCGATGGAGTGCTGGATCTCGGTGATGCCCTCGGCGTCGGCTTCGTACGGCCCGCCGGCGCTCATCGGGACGGCCCGGTCCCACAGGTACTCGAAGACCTTCATGAGGTAGCGGACCAGGCCGGGATGACGCAGTTCCAGGGCGATCTTGTGGTCCTCGCGGACCGGGATGAAGGCGACCGTGCCGTCGACGATGATCAGGCGGTCGACCAGTTCGTCGATGGTGCGGTACTCGATCTTGCCGTCCGACAACTGGGCGGCGTAGGCCAGTTTCTCCGGGTTGTACCGCGCCGTGTGCTGGTACAGGCTGCGGATCTTCACACCACGTTCGATAAGAGGGCGGTCGCGCTCCAGTCCCTGCAGCAGACTGGTCTCCGAGATGCGGTCGGACGGCTGTACCGTGACGAGTTCGGTCTGGCACTGGGAGGTGGCGAGGTTGAGCGCCCCGTTGATGCGTTCGCTGCCCTCCAGCACCGTGATGGAGTCGCTGGTCGTCGTCGCCACCGTGCTGAGCGCCATGAACGGCTCGAAGGCCTCGGCGAGTTGGACGGACAGGCGCCTGTGCTCGGCTATCTCCCGTTCGATGGGGTTGAGTCGCTGGGCGAGGGCGACCGCCGGGGGTACCGGGCGCAGCCAGTCGGGGTCGTCGGGATCGGGGTGGAGCAGGGCGAATTCGATCAGGCACGGGGCGGAGTCCGTGTCCGAGCGGGCGATGCGTCCCGTACTGAGAGCGCTGGTGTAGAGGCGGCTGCCTTCTTCACAGAGCTGCGTCATCGCATGGGGATGTGCCGCTTTTGGCCGATTCGCCACTAAATCTCCACCCCCCAATATCCTGAACATGCAGGAACATGATGCACTGATTCTGTGGCCACCACGTGCCCGAATGAGCCATCGTCGTACGTGACGGGGGAAAAGGGGACCTTCAAGTGAGGATGAAGCCGACTATGCGTAACAGACTGCTTCGCTCGGTGTTCGTCGCCGGCTTGTCCGCCGTCGCGGCCCTGGGGGTGTTGAGCGGCGTCTCCGGCGCGAAGAGCGGTGTGCAGGCGGTGACTGAGTGGCCGTCGGCCGGTAAGTCCCAGCTCCAGGCGGTCACTGAGTGGCCGTCGGCCGGGAAGACCCAGGTCCGGGCGGTCACCGAGTGGCCCCTGGTGGCCGTGAACACCGGTTCGGCGGCAGGCGGAGCCGGGAGCTGACGTGACGACTCCGCCCGACGACCGCTCCTTCCGCCGCGAGATGGCCACCGCCTATCGCTCCGGCTGGCACTTCATCGACCTGGTCACCGCCATCCCCCACAGCGGCGACTCGCTGATGGTGACCGTCTTCGGAGAGCCGGTCGTCGTCACGCGGGACGAGGACGAGGACGTGCGGGCGTACCGGTGCCTGCGGAAGCCCCGCGGGGCGCCCCAGCCCGTGCGATGCGCCATCCGCTACGGAATGATCTTTGTGAACCTGGACCAGCGAGACCACCGGATGGCAGACCCGGGAGTCTCGGATGTGAGGACCATCTCGGCCACCCCCCGCAGTGCCTGACGCGATTCCCCCGTCGTAAAAGATCGCTCAGGTACTTCCCCCCGCAGCGGCGTCACCGTGACCTGAACACGGTGACGCCGCTGTCGTTTCGGCGGACATTTCCCCGTATGGGCCTCTTTGCTCGGCTCGTCAGGGTGGCTGAAACGCGCTCAACCCCGTCCGAGGGCCCGCTCCACCTCTATCTCGATCACAACGCGTGACGGATTGGGCGACGGGACCCGCTCGTAGCGCTCCGCATAGCGCCGTTCCGCCTCCGCCACCCGCTCCCGTTCACCGCGGACGTACGCCCGCCCCTCCAGCGTCGCCCACCGGCGCCCGTCCACCTGACACACGGCGACCCGGGCGCCCTCCGGCCCCGCGGCCAGCACATGGGCCGCCTTCGCACTCGCCTTGTTCGTGATCACCCGGGCCAGCCGCGCCCCGGCGTCGTAGGTCACTCCGACGGGCACGACATGCGGGCTCCCGTCGGGGCGGAGGGTCGTCAGCGTGCACAGGTGCCGCTCCCGCCAGAAGCTCAGATAGGGCTCGTCCGGGGCACCCGGATCCACGGAGTACGTACTCATGGAACGGAAGCCAACCAGAACCGCCCCCGCGCCTCCACCGGAGCCGCCCGGAGCCGCCTTGAGTGGAATAGACTCAACTTTGTGTACGTTGGTTAAGTCAGCAGTGGGATGTACGGCCGACGAGCCGACGCCGAGGAGGAGAACGGACACGTGGACGCCGAGCTGACCAACAGGAGCCGGGAAGCGATCAACGCGGCCGGCAACCGGGCCGTGACCGAGGGGCACCCGGACCTCACGCCTGCCCATCTGCTGCTGGCGCTGCTCCAGGGGCAGGACAACGAGAACATCACCGATCTGCTCGCCGCCGTCGACGCCGACCAGGCGGCCGTGCGCTCCGGCGCGGAGCGGGTGCTCGCCGGGCTGCCCAGCGTGACCGGGTCCACCGTCGCGCCCCCGCAGCCCAATCGTGAACTGCTCGCCGTGATCGCCGACGCGACCGAGCGCGCCAAGGACCTCGGCGACGAGTACCTCTCCACCGAGCACCTGCTCATCGGCATCGCCGCGAAGGGCGGCGCGGCCGGAGAGGTGCTGTCGGGGCAGGGGGCGACCGCCAAGAAGCTGCTGGAGGCCTTTCAGAAGGCGAGGGGAGGGCGCCGCGTGACCACCGCGGACCCGGAGGGCCAGTACAAGGCCCTGGAGAAGTTCGGCACCGATTTCACCGCCGCCGCGCGCGACGGCAAGCTCGACCCGGTCATCGGGCGGGACCAGGAGATCCGCCGGGTCGTACAGGTGCTGTCCCGCCGCACCAAGAACAACCCCGTGCTGATCGGTGAGCCTGGCGTCGGCAAGACCGCCGTCGTCGAGGGACTCGCCCAGCGGATCGTGAAGGGCGACGTGCCCGAGTCCCTCAAGGACAAGCGGCTCGTCGCGCTCGACCTCGGCGCGATGGTCGCGGGCGCCAAGTACCGCGGTGAGTTCGAGGAGCGGCTGAAGACCGTCCTGGCCGAGATCAAGGACTCCGACGGCCAGATCATCACCTTCATCGACGAGCTGCACACCGTCGTGGGCGCGGGCGCCGGCGGCGACTCCGCCATGGACGCGGGCAACATGCTCAAGCCGATGCTCGCCCGCGGTGAGCTGCGCATGGTCGGCGCCACCACGCTGGACGAGTACCGGGAGCGGATCGAGAAGGACCCGGCGCTGGAGCGGCGCTTCCAGCAGGTGCTGGTCGCCGAACCGACCGTCGAGGACACCATCGCCATCCTGCGCGGCCTCAAGGGCCGCTACGAGGCCCACCACAAGGTGCAGATCGCGGACAGCGCCCTGGTCGCCGCGGCCACCCTCTCCGATCGCTACATCACCTCCCGCTTCCTGCCCGACAAGGCCATCGACCTCGTCGACGAGGCCGCCTCGCGCCTGCGGATGGAGATCGACTCGTCCCCGGTCGAGATCGACGAACTCCAGCGCGCCGTCGACCGGCTGAAGATGGAGGAGCTGGCGCTGGAGAAGGAGACCGACCCGGCCTCCCGTGAGCGCCTGGAGAAGCTGCGCCGCGACCTCGCCGACAAGGAGGAGGAGCTGCGTGGTCTGACCGCCCGCTGGGAGAAGGAGAAGACGTCCCTCAACCGGGTCGGCGAGCTGAAGGAACGCCTCGACGACCTGCGCGGACAGGCCGAACGGGCCCAGCGCGACGGCGACTTCGACACCGCCTCCAAGCTGCTCTACGGAGAGATCCCGACCCTGGAGAAGGAGCTGGAAGCCGCCTCCGAGGCCGAGGAGGAGGCCGCCCAGGACACGATGGTCAAGGACGAGGTCGGCTCCGACGACATCGCCGACGTCGTGGCCTCCTGGACCGGCATCCCCGCCGGGCGGCTGCTGGAGGGCGAGACGCAGAAGCTGCTGCGCATGGAGGACGAGATCGGCAAGCGGCTCATCGGGCAGTCCGAGGCCGTACGCGCCGTCTCCGACGCGGTGCGCCGCAGCCGCGCCGGGATCGCCGACCCCGACCGGCCCACCGGATCCTTCCTCTTCCTCGGCCCCACCGGTGTCGGCAAGACCGAACTGGCCAAGGCGCTCGCGGAGTTCCTCTTCGACGACGAGCGGGCCATGGTCCGCATCGACATGTCGGAGTACAGCGAGAAGCACAGCGTGGCCCGGCTCGTCGGCGCTCCTCCCGGGTACGTCGGCTACGAGGAGGGTGGCCAGCTCACGGAGGCGGTGCGCCGCCGCCCGTACAGCGTGATCCTGCTCGACGAGGTCGAGAAGGCCCACCCCGAGGTCTTCGACATCCTCCTGCAGGTGCTGGACGACGGCCGCCTGACCGACGGTCAGGGCCGCACGGTCGACTTCCGCAACACCATCCTCGTCCTCACCTCCAACCTGGGCAGCCAGTACCTGGTCGACCCGGTGCTCAGCGAGGCGGAGAAGAAGGAGCAGGTGCTGTTGACGGTACGCAGCTCCTTCAAGCCGGAGTTCCTCAACCGGCTGGACGACCTGGTGGTCTTCTCCGCGCTCAGCAAGGAGGAGCTGGCCCGCATCGCCCGGCTGCAGATCGACCGGCTCGCGAAGCGGCTCGCCGAGCGGCGCCTCACCCTGGAGATCACCGACGAGGCCCTGGCCTGGCTCGCCGACGAGGGCAACGACCCGGCGTACGGCGCCCGTCCGCTGCGCCGCCTCGTCCAGACCTCCATCGGCGACCGCCTCGCCAAGGAGATCCTGTCCGGGGAGATCAAGGACGGCGACACGGTCCGCGTGGACGCCTTCGGCGACGGGCTGATCGTGGGCCCGGTGACCGGCAAGACGCTCTGACCCGCCCTGACAGGACGGCGTCCCGCCCGGCCGGTGCACCTCACCGGCCGGGCGGGACGCCGCACCGGCCGGCCGCCGACACCACCAGGCCCCCCCAGCCACATCACCCCCACCCGCCCCCGAACTTCTCTTCTCATGCGCCCGCCGCGAGCCTGCCGTAGGTTCGTCATGAGGCCGTCAGACAAGGGTGACCGAATCGAATCAGCCGACGGCTGACAGGCCCCGTCGGGGCTTGCCACCCCCCTCCCCGGATGAGGGAGGATGGCGGAATCCGTACGAAGGGAAATTCACGGTGACCATCGACCCGTCCTCGATTCCGAACTTCGGGGGCCAGCCCGAGCCGCAGCCGCAAGGACCGGCGGGCCCCGTCGTCCCGGATCAGGACCTCGTGAAGCAGCTCCTCGACCAGATGGAGCTCAAGTACGTCGTCGACGACGAGGGTGACCTCGCGGCGCCGTGGGAGCAGTTCCGTACGTACTTCATGTTCCGCGGAGAGGACGACCAGGCCGTCTTCTCGGTACGGACCTTCTACGACCGCCCCCACAAGATCGACGAGAAGCCGCAGCTGCTGGAGTCCATCGACGACTGGAACCGGCGCACCCTGTGGCCCAAGGTGTACAGCCACACCCACGACGACGGCACCGTCCGCCTCATCGGCGAGGCGCAGATGCTGATCGGCACCGGCGTCGACCTCAACCACTTCGTCTCCTCCACGGTCAGCTGGGTGCGGGCCGCGATCGAGTTCGACAAGTGGCTGGTCGAGCAGCTCGGCCTCGAGCAGGAGGTCAACGAGGCGGACGCGTCCGAGGACGAGGGCGACGACGAGGAGTAGTCCTCCCGTCCCACGCCGTCCCACGCCGTCCCACGCGTGACAGAGCCCGGCCAGGGCACCGGCCAGTACGGCCGCGTGTCCGGGGCCGGGCTCACCGTCTTCATAAGCGAGTTGAAGGCCGGGCGGCACCGTCCCTGAGGCAGCCGCGCCCCGGCAGCCGCCCGTCTCTCCGGCCCACCGGGCCCTTGCCCGCGAGGGCCCGGCGGGCCGCTGACCTCCTGAAAGAACCGGGGGAAAGAACTACCCGCCCACCCACCCTCCCCGGCCGGAGGGCCCGCGTCACCCGTCCGGGTGGCCCGCTTGCAGGCGCGGGATGCGGACGGTTACGTTCGCCGCGACAACCGCAAACAGATACGGCCCCCGGCCGGGAGTGGCTTCCCGATCGAGGGCCTGACCGATCAGGAAGAAACAGGCTTCCCGATGGCTGACCCGCAGTCTAGCGCGCGCCTGCGCGCCGACGCCGGAGCTCCGACCTCCGGCGTGATCCACGTCCGCACCCGCCTCGCGGCCGACTTCACGGTGCTCTCCAACGCCCTGGTCCAGCGTCGCGGCAGCGCGGTCACGATCGGCGTCGCTGCGTACATCGCCTCGTTGCCCGACGGCACCCCCGTGACCATCACCGCCCTGTGCGACCACTTCGACGAGGGCGAGATCCTGATCTCGCGGGCGCTCAAGGAGCTGGAAGCGGCCGGATACCTGGAACGCCGCCTCGACGAGCTCCCGCGCCCGGAGCCCGAGGGGGAGACCCGCTGACGAGTCAGCCCCCCGGCCCTCCCATCTTCCTGGTCGCGGACCCGTACGCACAGGAAGTCGTCCTGCGCACCCAGCCGACCGCCACGGGCTCTCTCGGTGACGGCGGTGCTGACCGCACCGCCGTCGCCGTCGGGGGCCATGGAAATCAGAGCGTAGTCTGAGTAGAGTCTGAGTATGAGCATCGCGCACTTGGCATCCGAGTCGGAGTCCGTGTCGTTCACCGATCTGTCGCGGAACCCGAAGGCCGTGGCTGCCAGGGCCACCGCCTTGGGCTGCCTGCGTGTCACGCACCGGGACGCCCCCGACATGGTGCTGACCACCGCCATACACGCGGAACGCACCGAGGAGAACCTGACCACCGCGTCCCGGCTGTTCCTTGCACTGATGAAGCAGGACGACGGTGCCAAGTCGCTTCTGCTCGCGCTGCCCGAGGTGTTCCCGTGGGTGCGCCACCTGGACGCTGAGGAAGTCCGGCAGTTCACTGTCGAACTCCTGGAAGCGCTGTCCGACGCCGCTGAGCTGGGCGCCAGGGAGGCCGTGCACCGAGCGATCGTCTCGTGGCGGGCAACCGCCCGCATCAACGCCGACCCCGACCAGCTCAGGGAAGCACTCCGTCCGCTTGGTGACGTCAACCTCGGCTCGGTCGAGGTGCACGAGTGAGTCCGAAGAAGGGTGATCGGGTCAGCGTCCCTCCCCTGAGCGGCTGGAATGTCATCCACGGGACGACGGAGGCCGCGACCGGCTGGGAGGAGCTGTGCCGGGTGGCGTTGCCGAACGCTCATCGCTGCCTGGAAGCCCTTCGCGCAGACCCACTCTCGCGGGCCAACTGGGACCGCCAGCACCAGCTTCGAGGCAGACACGCCACCAGGGAATGGAAGGGCTCCGAGCTGGAGCAGTGGGAGTACGAGATCACCAGCGGCGGCAGGGTCCGCTACCTGGTCAGCCCGGACACCTCGACTGTGATCCTGGTGTACGCCTCTCCGCGGCATCCGAAGGACACCGAATAGCCTCCGGCGCTCCGCCGTCGCAGAGGTGGACGGGCGGGCCGGCGGTCAGCGCGGCAAAACTGCAAGGCACGGTTTCACCTGCGCAAGTTGCCCATTGTGGCGACGGGTCGCGTTGTAGGTGCCGGCGGGCCGGAAGACGCGGAAACCCGCATCTGCCAGACCCGCCGACAGCAGGTCCCGCTTGGCCAGCATGTCCGTGCGGAAGTCGGCGAAGTAGGAGTCGGGAAGGGCGAGGGCCTCCGCCACCGCGTACTGGAAGGGGCCCGAGGCCACGTACGTCAGGAACTGCTTCGCGGAGCGCACCGCCGCCACCAGCCCGGGCGCCGCCGTCACCCAGCCCACTCCCCGTTCACGCACTCATTCACATGCGGGCCCACAGGCTGGACCCCGTGAGCCGTTGTGTACACATGGGACACACGGTACTCTTGAGCGCATGACGCAGCCAATGCCCATAGAGTCCATCCGCGATGTCCGGGCACACCTGGCCGAGGTCGTGGAGCGGGCCGACCGGGACGATGTCCCTACCGTCATCACCCGGCGCGGCAAGCAGGTCGCCGCCGTGGTGTCCATCGAGGTGCTGCGCAAGTACCAGGAGTGGGAAGAGCGCGAGATCAACCGGATCATCGACGAGCGCATGACCAACCCGGCACCCGGCATCCCGATCGAGGACATCATGAGGGAGACGCTGGCACGCAGTGAGTGAGTACCGCACCGTCTTCCGGGCCGAGGCTCAGGCCGAACTGCGCAAGGTCCCGCGAGACATGGCCCTCCGCATCCTGGCCAAGCTGACTGAGCTGGAGAGCGACCCGACGGGGTTCAACACCACGGCCCTCGTCTCCCAGCCCGACCGGCGCCGTCTGCGGGTCGGCGACTACCGCGTGATCTACACGATCGACAACGGCGAGCTGGTGGTGTGGGTCGTCCACGTAGGGCATCGTTCCACCATCTACGACACCTGAGCGCTCCTGGGCGAAGCGCCGAGGGGCGTACGGCTTCACGGCATCACGCGGCCAGCCTCCTGAGCCGGGAGATGGCCTCTTCCAGCACGCCCGTCTGCTTGCAGAACGCGAATCGCACGAACGGGGCGCCGGCCTCCCGGTGGTCGTACATCGGCGCAAGCCGGCGGGCCGCCTTCAGCCACCGAGGTCGGTCCCGGAGTGACGAAAGGTGTCCCAGGCCTCGCTCATGGCGGTCCTGAGTTCGGCGTCATCGAGATCACCGGGTTCCCTGAGGTCAGGCAACCCGTACCTTCACTGGGCCGCGCAGCAGTCCCACCACGAGCATCTCACCCCCCGGTCCGCTTGGCTGCTCACGAGAACTCGTGCAGCACCACCCAGTGGTCGTACTCCTCCACTGAGGCGGCGCACAGGTGCCGGCCGTCGGTCGAAACGGCGAGGAACTCGGGGGAACCCGTCACCTTCGCGACGCGTGAGGGCAGGTTCCTGCCGACGGTGTCCTTGACCCTCACCCAGCCGATCTCACTGCCCCCCGAGACGGGCGGGAGGATGAGGAATTCTCCGTTGTCGTCGTAGAGCGAAACGCTTGAGGCGTGGAAGTGCCACTTCGCGTCCAGTTCGGCGGCGGCGTCGGGGGACGAGGCGGGGATGGTGGCGACCGGTTCGACCTCGAATCCGGTGACGGCGTAGATGGCGGACAGCACGGGAGGACCGCTCTGAGTCGCCTTCTCAACTACCTGAAGGCCGCAGTGCTCCAGGACATCTCGCCACGCGGGCGTCTCCTGCTCCTTCGTCACTTCTGGCCCTCCGCTTGTCCGCTCGGGACAACGATCTCGGCCGCCCCTCATACGTGTCACATGGCCCGCAGCCGCTTGACGGCCTCGTCCAGAACCTGCGTCTGCTTGCAGAAAGCGAACCGTACGAAGGGGGCACCCGCCTCCCGGTGGTCGTAGAACACGACGTTCGGGATGGCGACGACGCCCGCTCGCTCCGGCAGGGCCCGGCAGAAGGCGAGGCCGTCCTTCTCGCCGAGGGGGCGGATGTCGGTGGTGACGAAGTAGGTGCCGGCGGGGCGGAAGACGCGGAAACCGGCGTCCGTCAGACCCGCCGACAGCAGGTCCCGCTTGGCCAGCATGTCCGTGCGGAAGTCGGCGAAGTAGGAGTCGGGAAGGGCGAGGGCCTCCGCCACCGCGTACTGGAAGGGGCCCGACGCCACGTACGTCAGGAACTGCTTCGCCGAGCGCACCGCCGCCACCAGCCCGGGTGCCGCCGTCACCCAGCCGACCTTCCACCCGGTGAAGGAGAAGGTCTTGCCGGCCGAGCCGATCGTCACCGTGCGCTCGCGCATCCCGGGGAAAGCGGCCAGCGGCAGGTGCTCGGCGTCGTCGAACACCAGGTGTTCGTACACCTCGTCCGTGACCACCAGCAGATCGCGCTCCACCGCCAGCTCGGCGATCGCGGTGAGCTCTTCGCGGGTGAGCACCGTCCCCGTCGGGTTGTGCGGGGTGTTGATCAGCAGCAGCCGGGTGCGGTCGGTGACGGCCGCGCGTAGCTCGTCGAGGTCGAGCCGGAAACTGGCGCCATGTGGCCGCAGCGTCACCGGCACCCGCCTGCCGCCGGCCATCGCGATGCTCGCCGCGTACGAGTCGTAGTACGGCTCGAAGGCGACCACCTCGTCGCCGGGCTCGAGCAGTGCCAGCAGTGACGCGGCGATGGCCTCGGTGGCACCGGCCGTGACCAGCACCTCGGTGTCGGGGTCGAAGGTCAGGCCGTAGCGGCGCTCCTGGTGCGCGGCGATCGCGGTACGCAGTTCGGGGACGCCGGGGCCCGGCGGGTACTGGTTGCCGCGCCCGTCCCGCAGGGCGCGCACCGCGGCCTCCCTGACCTCCTCGGGGCCGTCCGTGTCCGGGAAGCCCTGGCCCAGGTTGATCGATCCGGTCCGCACGGCCAGGGCCGACATCTCGGCGAAGATCGTCGTCCCGAACTCGGCGAGCCGGCGGTTGAGCAGCGGGCGCGTGCTGGAGGTCATGCCGGACATCCTGCGCCGAAGCTCTGGAGTTCCTCAACTCTGCTTTGGCCCGCGAGACGGCAGGGCATCCCCCGTTCACCACAGTCACGGGGGAACGGAAGGAGGGTGGCGCCATGGTCATCGGCATCATCCTGGTGGTGGTCGCGGTCCTGGTCGTCACGGCCGTGCGCAAGGGACGTAAGGGCACGCGCAGGGGGCGGTCCTCGTACCGCAGCGGGGACAGCAGCTGGTGGGTGGCCGGGAGCTCGGGGGCTGCCTCGTCGTGCTCCTCGTCCTCCGGCGGACACGGCGGACACGGCGGGCACGGAGGTCACGGGGGCCACGGCGGTCACTCCTGCGGGGGGCACTCGTCGTGCGGCGGGTCGTCCTGCGGGGGCGGCTCGTCCTGCGGCGGGGGCGGATGCGGCGGCGGGGGTGGATGCGGCGGAGGCAGCTGACACGGGGCAGCTGAGCTCCACCGCGCCCCAGGGCCGCACACGAGCGCCCGCCGGAGAAAGGCAACCGGCGGGCGCTCCGTCGTGCGGGCGCGGGCGTGCGCCTCGGGCCCGAATCGCACGCCGTGGTTGAACAGTTGAGCTGTTGAGCCCTCTGAGGGATGGAAACACCACGAAGTTGGGTAAAAACGCTTTGTCGGCGTCACCGTTCGTGATTCCCTCTAAACCGCCCTGGACAGGCCGGGCCGACCGGGCTGACCTGGCCGATCTCCTGGTGACGGACCAGGTGCGCCGCACCGACGCCGCCCCTGTCGTCTCCTTCATCTCCTTCGTCTTCTCTTCCCTCCTCATCTTTGCGTGCTAGCGGAGCCGATCCATGCTCACGACCCTGAACACCGCCTACACCGACACGCGCGCCGCCGACCTCGCCTGGGCCCTGGGGCGCGAGCCGCTCCCCGCCCTCGCCACGCTCGATCTGGAACTGGCCGACGTAAAGCTCCAGTTGCGGCTCCTCGGCGCGTCCCACCAGGTGATCCTGGAGGAGGAGCGCGGCGTCTGCTCGGAGACGGTGGCGTGCCTCCCGGGATCCAGCACCCCGCTTCCGCTGGGGGTGGCCAAGCGGGTCGGGAACTGGGAGTACGAGTTCTCGGCACGCGTGGAGGTCCTCTCGCCCGGCTCCTTCGCGGGCCGCGCCCAGGAGTTGCTCGCCCTGGTCTCCGACCACCCGCACGGGCTGGCCGGGGTGTTCCCCGGCAGCCCGCACGCCTTCACCGCACTCCTGGCCCAGCACCAGGACGGCCAGGTGAACTGGCGTACCTGGCACGCCTATCCGCAGGACGGCCAACTGGTGGCCACCCGCACGAAGGTCGGCGTGCGCGCCTCCGCGCGTCCCCTGACGGCCGGTCGGCCCCCTCGATGGAGCGTCACCCCGGCGGCGGGGTGAGTCTGGCGGCCACGGCGTCGAGGACCCAGTCCAGGCCGGTGGAGAAGGAGGTCCCGGCGTCCACGTCCGTGCCGTCGTGCACGGCCTTGGCCAACGCCGGGAAGCGGCCCGTGGCCAGCATCCTCGTCACATGCGGGCCGGACGCGCGCTGCCAGTCGCGCTTGGACAGGCCCGTGGCGCGCTCGGCCCGCAGGTCCGCGATCTCGCGCCTGATCGCACCGGTGACGTAGGCGCTGACGGTCTCCGCGGCGCGCATGACGGTGTCGACGTCGGCGAGGCCGTCGAGGGCGGCCAGCTTGGCCTCGGTCACGGCGAGGCCGTTCGGGCCCAGGGTCGGGCGGCCGCCGAGCAGATCGGCCAGCCAGGGGTGGCGCAGAGCGGCCTGCCTGGTGCGGTGGGAGAGGACGCGCAGCGCCTCCCGCCAGTCACCGGGCTGCTCCGCGGGGAGGATCTCGGCCTGGACCTCGTCCACCATGAGGTCGAGCAGTTCCTCCTTGGTGGAGATGTAGCCGTACAGCCGCATCGGGCCGGCGTTCAGCCGGGCGGCGACCTTGCGCAACGACACCGCCTCCAGCCCGCCCTCGTCGGCCAGTGCGACGGCGGCGGCGACGATCCGCTCCCGGTCGAGCGGCACGGGGCGAGCCGGCGGTTCCGGCCGGTCCCAGACAGTCATGGTCATCACCGTTCTGCTGCGAAGCACCGCACTGAGTCAATACAGTGTATCGACATGAGACGCCGTATAGCTGTCGTCGGAGCCGGTCCCGCCGGCCTCACCTTCGCCCGTGTGCTGCACCGCCACGGCCGTCCGGTCACCGTCCTCGAACGCGATCCCGCCCCCGACGCCCGCCCCCCGGGCGGCACGCTGGACCTCCACCAAGGGATGGGCCAGTCGGCGCTCGACAAGGCGGGCCTGCTGACGGAGTTCCAGGCGCTGTCCCGGCCCGAGGGACAGGCCATGCGCATCCTGGACCCGGACGGGACGGTCCTGCGCGACTGGCCGGCGCGACCCGACGACCGGGCCAATCCCGAGATCGACCGCGGGCAGCTGCGTGACCTGCTGCTCGGCCCTCTCGACGTCCAGTGGGGCCGGGACGTGACGCAGGTGGTGCCGGGGAAGGGCGACCGGGGCGGCGTCCTGGTCCGCCTCGCGGACGGGCGGCAGGAGACCTTCGACCTCGTGGTCGGCGCGGACGGCGCCTGGTCCCGGACCCGCCCGGCCGTCTCACCGGTGACACCGCACTACACCGGCGTCACCTCGGTCGAGACCTCCCTCGACGACGTCGACACCCGCCACCCCGACCTCGCCCGGTTGATCGGCGACGGCTCCGTGGCCGTGTACGGCGTGAACCGCTCCGTCGTCGCGCAGCGCAACAGCGGCGGCCACGTCAAGGTGCACGCCAGGTTCCGCGCCCCGCTGGACTGGCACGCGAACCTGGACCTGGCCGACGGCGAGGCCGTACGGACGAGCCTGCTGGCCCTGTTCGACGGCTGGGCCGCTCCCGTCCTCGACCTCCTCCGCCACGGCACCGCCTTCGTCCACCGCCCCTGCTACGCCCTGCCCGTGTCCCACACCTGGACCCACGTCCCCGGGGTGACGCTGCTGGGCGACGCCGCCCACCTGATGCCCCCGTTGGGGGCGGGCGCGAACCTCGCGATGCTGGAAGGCGCCGAACTCGCCGAATCCCTCGCCACAGGTCCCGAGGATCCGGACCAGGCGGTCCGCGCCTTCGAGGAGCGGATGTGGGCGCGGGCCGGCAGGTGGGCGAAGATCACGACGGACGGTCTGGAACGCCTCGTGAGCCCGGACCCCGCCGAAGCCCTCGCCCACTTCGACGAGGTCCAGCCGTCCTGACCGCCAAGCGCGAGAGCGCGAGAGTGCGGGAGCCTGAGAGCCCGAGGCCGGTACCACCGGAACCAAGGGGCCCCGCACCACTCCCAGTTACACACGTGTGGGTGACGAAGCGCAGCGCACGCGTGACGTAACGTCGCAGAGTGATCGAACCGCACGCGCCCGCCCCGCCCGGCACACCGCCGTCCTGGGGCGGTCCCGCGCGGCTGCCCGTCCGGCCGGCGACCGGACGTCTCCTGGTCCTCGCGGGCGTCTTCGTCTGCGCGGCCTGCGGACTGGTGTACGAACTCGAACTGGTCGCGCTCGCCTCCTACTTGATGGGCGACTCGGTCACCCAGGCCTCCGTGGTGCTGTCCGTGATGGTCTTCGCGATGGGCATCGGCTCCCTCGTCGCGAAGCGGCTGCGCCGGCTCGCCGCCGCCGGGTTCGGCGCGATCGAGGCGGCCCTCGCGCTGGTCGGCGGCTGCAGCGCGATGGCGCTGTACGCGGTGTTCGCCTGGACGGGCGACTGGGGCGGCCTGTGGGCCGACGGCCCGCGCTGCCTCCTGGTCGCCTTCTCCCTGGCGATCGGCCTGCTGATCGGCGCCGAGGTCCCGCTGCTGATGGAGCTGATCCAGCGCATCCGCCGCCAGGACGCGGGCGGCGCGGTGGCCGACCTGTTCGCGGCGGACTACGTCGGTGCCCTAGCCGGCGGCCTCGCCTTCCCCTTCCTGCTGCTGCCCCGGCTCGGCCAGCTCACCGGCGCGCTGCTCACCGGCACGGTCAACGTGGTGGCCGGCGGCGCCCTGGTCCTCGGCCTGTTCCGCCGCGACCTGACCCGCCGGGCCCGCCGGCTGCTGCTGGTCGCCAACCTCGCCGTCCTCGCCGTCCTGGCCTCCTCCGCCGCGCTCGTCGACGATTTCGAACGGGCCGCCCGGCACGCGGTGTACGGCCCGGACGTAAGGGTCGCCGTGCAGACCGGCGTCCAGGAGGTCGTCCTCACCGGCGGCACGCACGGCCGCCCGCTCGACCTCTACCTGGACGGCCGGCTGCGGGTCGGCGGCCGGGACGAGCGCCGCTACCACGAGGCGCTGGTCCACCCGGCGATGACCGGCCCCCACGCGCGCGTGCTGATCCTCGGCGGCGGGGACGGGCTGGCGGCCCGCGAGGTGCTGCGCCACCGGGGCGTGCGCCGCGTCGACGTCGTGGAACTCGACGCCGGTCTGCTCCACCTCGCCCGCCACGATCCCGCGCTGTCCCGGCTGAACGGACATGTGTACGACGACCGGCGGGTCCACACCACCACGGCCGACGCCTTCCGCTGGCTGCGCGGGGCGCCCCCGGCGGCCTACGACGTGGTGATCGCGGACCTGCCCGACCCCGGCATCACGCCCAGCACGAAGCTGTACTCACTGGAGTTCTACGGCCTGGCCCGCCGGGTGCTGGCCCCCGGCGGCCGTCTGGCCGTGCACGCCGGCCCGGTCTCCGGCAGCACCCGCGCCTTCTGGACGGTGGCCTCGACGCTCCGCGCGGCCGGCCTCGCCACCAGCCCCTACCGTGTCCCCGGCCAGGACCCCGGCCTCGCGGTCGGCCCGCACCGCTCCGCCGGCGCCTTCCACGCCCCGCACGACTGGGGCTTCTTCCTGGCCGCACCGGGCACCACCCCGCCCCCGCTGCGGCTGGACCCCGGCGCCCCGGCCCCGCGCACACTGACCGGCGCCGAGCTCGCCACCGCCGTCCGCTCGGCGGCCCGTACCCGGGTCGGGGGGCTGCCCGCCTCGACGTTGGTGCATCCGCGCTACTGACGTGCGGCCGAGGAGGGTACGCACCGGCCGCACCTGGGTAGGCTCAGCCGACATGGAGCACGAGGTCTTCCTTCCGGTTCCGGCCGAGCGGCTGAGGGAGGCGCTCGCCGACCCCGCGCGCGTCGCCCGGGCGGTTCCCGGGCTCCAGCAGGACGCCGGTGCCGAGCCCGTCGCCGGGCGGCTGAAGGTACGCGTCGGCAGCCACTCCATCACCTACCGGGGCTCGCTGCGCGTCTCGCCCGGCCAGGACGGGGCGTACGTCGTCGAGGGCGACGCCACCGAGACCCGCGGCACCGGCTCGGTCACCCTCGCCCTCACCCTCCGCCTGCGCGACACCGACGGCGGCACCACCGTCACCGTCCACGGAACCGCCACGGGGGAGGGCCGCGTCGCGGAACTGCCGGAGGACGCGGTGACCTCGGCCGCGCTACGGCTGCTGAGCCGCTCCCTGGAGGCGCTGGGGGAGGAAACCGAGCAGAAGCCGGAACCGGAAACCGAGCAGAAGCCGGAGCCGGAATCCGAGCAGAAGCCGGAGCCGGAATCCGCGCCCGTGCCGGAGGCCGCCGCCCCGCCCCCCGACACCGGCGTCGAGACCCCCGGCGCGGGCGGTTTCCCCGCGCCCGCCGAACCGCCCGCCGAGCCGCCCGCCGAACCGCCCGCCGAGGCGGCGCACGCCCGGCGGACGATGATCGGCCGCAGCGCGGAGGAGGTGGACCACGCGCCACCGCGCGGCCGGTACGCCCCCGTGCCGGCGCCGCAGACCGTCGCCGTGAACTCCACGCTCCGCTGGGCGGCTCCCACGGCGGCGCTGGTCCTGGCGTCGGCGATCGTCGTGGGCCGCGCGCTGCGCAGAAGACGCTGACCGGGCCACCCGAGGACCGGACCGCCCCTTGATCACCCGAGTAGGGTCGTCACGTGAGTAACAAGGACATCGCTCTGAAGGCCGGCGACGCGGAAGTGACCCTGCGGCCCGCCCACGGTGGCCGGGTCGGCGGGCTGAAGGTCGCCGGTGTGGAACTGCTCCGGCAGGGTGACCGTTTCGGGTGCTTCCCGATGGTCCCCTGGTGCGGCCGGATCCGGGAGGGCCGCTTCCTGGACGGCGCCACCGTCCACCAGATGCCGCTCAACTCGCCGCCGCACGCCATCCACGGCACCGCCCGTGACGGCGCCTGGCGCGTCGCCCGCACGGGCGCCGACGAGGCGGTCCTCACGTACGACCTGGTCGAGCCGTGGCCGTTCTCCGGCCGGGTCACCCAGGCGGTGACGCTGACCGAGGACAGCCTGACGCTCACCATGTCCGTGGAGACGTACGACTCCTCCTTCCCGGCGCAGCTCGGCTGGCACCCGTGGTTCAACCGGAACGTGGGCGGTCAGGACGTGCGCCTCGACTTCGCCCCGGCCTGGCAGGAGGAGCGCGGCGACGACCACCTGCCCACCGGCAACCGCGTCGACCCGGGGCCCGGCCCGTGGGACGACTGCTTCGGAATGCCGGGCGGGGTGGACGTCACGCTCACCTGGCCCGGGCAGCTGGAGCTGAAGGTGACCAGCCGCGAGGAGTGGGTCGTCGTCTACGACGAGCAGGAGGCCGCGGTGTGCGTGGAGCCGCAGACCGGCCCGCCCAACGGCCTCAACACGCTTCCGCGCCTGGTCACACCTCTGGAGCCGCTGGAGGCCACGATGACCTGGAACTGGCGGCACATCTAAGCTGTCCGACATGACGGACGTTCGCGGCGAGCTGCTGCAGCAGATCAAGGACAAGGCCGTGGTGCACGGCAAGGTGACCCTGTCGTCGGGTCTGGAGGCCGACTACTACGTCGACCTGCGTCGCATCACCCTCGACGGGGAAGCCGCGCCCCTGGTCGGGCAGGTGCTCCTGGATCTGACCGCCGACCTGGAGTACGACGCGGTGGGCGGCCTGACCATGGGCGCCGACCCGGTCGCCGCGTCGATCCTGCACGCGGCCGCCGCGCGCGGGAAGCGCGTCGACGCCTTCGTCGTCCGCAAGGCGGCCAAGGCGCACGGGCTGCAGCGGCGGGTCGAGGGCCCGGACATCAAGGGCCGACGGGTGCTCGTCGTCGAGGACACCTCCACCACCGGCGGCTCTCCGCTGACCGCGGTCGAGGCGGTGCGCGAGGCGGGCGCGGAGGTCGTCGCCGTGGCGACCATCGTCGACCGCGCCACCGGCGCCGCGGAGAAGATCCAGGAGGGGGCGGGGGTGCCGTACCTCTTCGCCTACTCGAAGGACGACCTGGGGCTCGACTGAGCGGTTTTCCACAGGCTGGACAGGATGTCCGAAGCATCCCGTCGAGTCTGCAAAGATGGCCCCGACGATGACGTCATCCCCTAGGTCAGGGCCGTAATCGCAGAACGCCACCCGCACATACAAGGAGCGGACAGATGCCCATCGCAACCCCCGAGGTCTACAACGAGATGCTCGACCGGGCGAAGGCAGGCAAGTTCGCCTACCCGGCCATCAACGTGACCTCGACCCAGACCCTGCACGCGGCCCTGCGCGGTTTCGCTGAGGCGGAGAGCGACGGCATCGTCCAGATCTCGACGGGTGGCGCCGAGTTCCTGGGCGGCCAGTACAGCAAGGACATGGTCACCGGCGCGGTGGCGCTGGCCGAGTTCGCGCACATCGTCGCCGAGAAGTACCCGGTCAACATCGCCCTGCACACGGACCACTGCCCGAAGGACAAGCTGGACGGGTACGTACGTCCGCTGCTCGCGCTCTCCGAGAAGCGCGTCCAGGCCGGTCTGGGCCCGCTGTTCCAGTCGCACATGTGGGACGGCTCCGCCGAGACCCTCGCCGACAACCTCGCCATCGCGCAGGAGCTGCTGGAGCAGGCCCGCCGCGCGAAGATCATCCTCGAGGTCGAGATCACCCCGACCGGCGGCGAGGAGGACGGCGTCTCCCACGAGATCAACGACTCCCTGTACACCACGGTCGACGACGCGATCCGCACCGCCGAGGCGCTGGGCCTCGGTGAGAAGGGCCGCTACCTGCTGGCCGCGTCCTTCGGCAACGTCCACGGCGTGTACAAGCCGGGCAACGTCGTGCTCCGCCCCGACCTGCTGAAGGAGCTGAACGACGGCGTCGCCGCCAAGTACGGTCAGCCGGCCGGCAGCAAGCCGTTCGACTTCGTCTTCCACGGCGGCTCCGGCTCCACCGAGCAGGAGATCCTCACCGCGCTGGAGAACGGCGTCGTGAAGATGAACCTGGACACGGACACCCAGTACGCCTTCACGCGTCCGGTCGCCGACCACATGTTCAAGAACTACGACGGCGTCCTGAAGGTCGACGGCGAGGTCGGCTCCAAGAAGACCTACGACCCGCGCACCTGGGGCAAGCTGGCCGAGGCGGGCATGGCCAAGCGCGTCGTCGAGGCCACGCAGAACCTGCGCTCGGCGGGCAACAAGATCAAGTAACCGGTCGCGGTACTTCCCGGTGAGCCCGGCGTCTGTCTACGGCGCCGGGCTCGCTGTATACCTGGGGGCATGCCCGACGTCCGGCTGACCTCCCCGCAGGGCAAGTGGATCCTGCTCACCACGATCCTCGGCTCCAGCATGGCCCTGCTGGACTCGACCGTCGTCAACGTGGCGCTCCCGACCATCGGCCGGGACCTCGACGCGAGCCTCGCCGCCCTGCAGTGGACGGTCAACGCGTACATGGTCACGCTGGCCGGGCTGATCCTGCTCGGCGGTTCGCTGGGGGACCGCTACGGCCGCCGCAAGATCTTCGTGCTCGGCGTCATCTGGTTCGCCGCCGCGTCCCTGCTGTGCGGGCTCGCCCCGAACCCGGGCGTGCTGATCGCCGCCCGTGCCCTCCAGGGCATCGGCGGGGCGCTCCTCACCCCGGGCTCCCTCGCCCTGATCCAGGCGTCCTTCCATCCCGACGACCGGGGAAGGGCGATCGGCCTGTGGTCCGGTTTCGGCGGGATCGGCGCGGCCGTCGGCCCGTTCGTCGGCGGCTGGCTGGTGGCCGGCCCCGGCTGGCGCTGGGTGTTCCTGCTGAACGTGCCGCTGGCACTGCTGTGCGCGCCGGTCGCCCTGCGGCACGTCCCGGAGTCCTCCGACGCCCGCGTGCACGGCCGTTTCGACGCGCTCGGCGCCGCGCTGGGCGCGCTGTCCCTGGCCCTGGTGACGTACGCGCTGATCGAGGCCCGCGGCGGCTCACCGGCCGTCGCCCTCGCCGCGGTGGCGGGGCTGCTGGCCGCCGGTGCCTTCGTGTACGTCGAGAAACGCCGCCCCGACCCGATGCTGCCGCTGGACGTCTTCGCGTCGCGGCAGTTCACGGCGGTCAACCTGGTGACCCTCTGCGTGTACGCGGCGTTCGGCGGCTTCTTCTTCCTCACCGCCCTGCAGCTCCAGGTCGTGGCCGGTTACTCGCCCCTGCAGGCCGGTGTCTCCCTGCTGCCGACGACCGCCCTGATGCTGCTGTTCTCGGCCCGCTCGGGCGCCCTGGCCGACCGGATCGGCCCGCGCCTGCCGCTCACCGTCGGCCCCCTGCTGTGCGCGGCGGCGATGCTGCTGATGCTGCGGGTGGGCCCGGACGCGAACTACGCGACGGACGTCCTGCCCGCCCTGCTGGTCATGGGCACCGGCATGGTCACCCTGGTCGCCCCTCTCACCGCCTCCGTCCTCGCCTCCGTGGACACCGCCCGGGCGGGCCTGGCCAGCGGCATCAACAACGCGGCGGCACGCGCGGCGGGACTGATCGCGGTCGCCGCGCTGCCGCTGCTGGCCGGGATGGGCCCGGAGGCCTACCGCTCGGCCGCCGCCTTCGACGCGGCCTTCCGCCGGGCGATGCCGATCTGCGCCGGGGTCCTCGTCGCCGGGGCGGTGCTGGCACTCGCCTTCGTACGCCGTCCGCGCCCGGACTGCCGCCGTCCCGAGTGCCGGACGCACGGCAACGTGACGGCTCCGCCGCTGGAGCGCGGCGATCGCCGGGCGTAGCCACGGACCCCCTGGCGGTGGGCCCCCTAGTGCTGTGGCCGGAAAGGTTTGCCGGGAAGCTCGCGGCGTCCGGTGCGGTGCATCGCAAGGCGGAGCGTCGCCCGCGTACTGGATGTACTCGGGTGATGCGACAACGCGGCGAGGTGCCGTGCCGGGCGTCGCGAGCCGGTGAACCTTTCCGGTCGCAGCACTAGCTGTCGGCGTGCACCGTCACCGCTTGAGCTCGGCGTACGCCTCGGCGCTGCTGTCCTGGAGGAACTGCCAGCACCGCTCCGTCTCGTCCTTCTCGTCGATCTCGCCGGCCGCGCGGGCGAGGGCGGCGAGGCAGCGCAGGAATCCGCGGTTGGCGCGGTGGCTCCACGGGATGGGGCCGTGGCCCTTCCAGCCGGCCCGGCGCAGCGCGTCCAGGCCCCGGTGGTAGCCGGTGCGGGCGTACGCGTACGACTCGACCACTCGTCCCGCCTCGAAGGCGTCGTCGGCGAGCATGGCCCAGGCGAGCGAGAACGTGGGGTACTTCGCCGCGACCTCGGCCGGGGACCGGGACTCCTCGCCCAGCAGGCGGTACGCCTCTTCGTTCTCCGGCAGGTACGTCGGCTCGGGGCCGCCGAGGAGGTTGTTGTGAGTCGTCATGGGGCCAGTCTGCCACCGTTCCCTCGCGGTCCCTCCGGGGCCATCTTCCCCCGCGTCGCCGGTCGACGCAGCCGGAGAGGTCCCGGCCGCCTCACCCCCGGCGCCGAACGGTGCAGCGCGGGTGCCGAGTTCCACGCCGGACGCGGCTTCGAGATGCGGTCACCGGTACCTGCTGGATACGCTCGCTGAGTGGCCGGACGACGACGGCCCAAGGCCGTTGCACAGCAGCCGCCCACCCCCCAGGACCCTGCCCCCTTCAGGAAACCAAGACTTCCGCAATCCCGACCTCTGCACTGTTCACGCCTCCACGGGAGGAAGGTTGCGATGAGGTTCACCCGCATGCGTACAGCAAACGCCACCGCGGCGGTTGTGGTCGCCGTCCCGCTCGCGCTCGGAGGTCTGGCGTCGCAGAGCCACGCACAGAGTCCGTCTCCGAGCCCGTCGGGGACGTTCGGTTCCGGCTGTTCGGCGCTCTCCCAGAAGGTGAGCACGGTCAAGGACAAGGTCTCGGAGGCCGCGGCCGCGTACCCCGAGCTCAGCCAGCTTGTCTCGGCCACGGTCAGGGCGAAGCTGAACGGCGCCCTCGACGGGAAGCCCGACATCACCGTCTTCGCCCCGAACAACCAGGCCTTCAAGAACGTGACCGCGTCGCAGCTCGCCTCGCTGCTGAGCAATCAGGGCGAGCTGAAGAAGGTGCTGACCTACCACGTCGTGGACAAGCAGATCACCCCGAACGAGCTCTCCAACGGCTCCTTCACGACGGTCGAGGGCAGCAAGCTGACCACGTCCGGGTCGGGCACCGACTTCAAGGTCAACGGCAAGGCGAACATCGTCTGCGGCAACATCAAGGCCGCGAACGCCACCATCTACGTCATCGACTCGGTCCTCCAGCCCCCGTCCTGACTCCGGAACGGGACAGGACTGTCCGGTGTGGCCCGTCTGGCAGCAGACGGGCCTTGCCAGCACCCGGGGGAATTGCGGAGGATGCGGAGAGGGGACCGGGGCCCCCGTGCCGGCATCGGCAGGGGCGGACCGCTACCCGGAGCAACAACAGGAGACAGCGATGTCCCAACAGGCTCGCCCGACCTCTCAGCCCCCCGAGGCCCATGAGCCCGAGACCCCGCATCTCGACTTCGCCGGCACGACGCCGTACGAGGACTACGTCAAGGCGGACGTGCTCACCCACCTCCAGCACACCCTCTCCGACGATCCCGGGGAAATGGTCTTCCTGGTCACCACCCAGGTGATGGAGCTGTGGTTCACCGTCATCGTCCACGAGTGGGAGACCGCCGCGAACGCCCTGCGTTCGGACGACGTGCCGACCGCCGTGGCCGCGCTGAAGCGTTCCGTCCGCGAACTGGAGGCCCTCAACGCCTCCTGGAAGCCGCTCGGCCAGCTCACGCCGGCGCAGTTCAACTCGTACCGCTCCGCCCTCGGCGAGGGCTCCGGATTCCAGTCGGCGATGTACCGCCGCATGGAGTTCCTGCTCGGTGAGAAGTCCGCGTCGATGCTCGTCCCGCACCGGGGCGCGCCGCGCGTGCACGCGGAACTGGAGAAGGCCCTGCAGGAGCCGAGCCTCTACGACGAGGTGCTGCGGCTGCTGGCCCGCCGCGGCCACGCGATCCCCGCGGATGTCCTGAACCGTGACGTGTCCCTGCGCCACGAGCCCTCGGACGCCGTCGAGTCGGTCTGGACGGCGATCTACTCCGGCGACCAGGACGCCGAACTCGCGCGCCTGGGCGAGGCGTTGACCGACGTGGCCGAACTGGTCTGGCGCTGGCGCAACGACCACCTGGTCGCCACCCGGCGCGCGATGGGCGCGAAGCCCGGCACCGGCGGCTCGGCGGGCGTGGCCTGGCTGGAGAAGCGCGCCCGGAACAACGTCTTCCCCGAGCTGTGGACGGCGAGGTCCCATGTCTGAGCTCGCGGTACGCGCGCGGAAACTGGACGGCGCGGACGAACTGGCGGCGTTGCGTGACCGGTTCGTCCTCGACGAGGCGGTGTACCTGGACGGCAACTCGCTGGGCGCCCTCCCCGGACACGTCCCCGACCGGGTCGCCGACGTGATCCGCCGCCAGTGGGGCGAACTGCGCATCCGCTCCTGGGAGGAGAGCGGCTGGTGGACGGCGCCCGAGCGGATCGGAGACCGCATCGCGCCGCTCGTCGGTGCCGCGCCGGGCCAGATCGTGGTCGGCGACTCCACCAGCGTCAACGTCTTCAAGGCGCTCGTGGCGGCGGTACGCATGGCGGACGGGGACCGGGACGAGATCCTGGTCGACGCCACGACCTTCCCGACGGACGGCTACATCGCCGAGTCGGCGGCCCGGCTGACCGGCCGCACCCTGCGCCCGGTGACCCCGGCCGAGGTGCCGGACGCGCTCGGCGGCCGTACGGCGGCGGTCCTGCTCAACCACGTCGACTACCGCACGGGCCGCCTGCACGACCTGCCCGCCCTGACGGCGGCGATCCACGCCTCCGGCGCCCTCGCGGTCTGGGACCTGTGCCACAGCGCGGGCGCGCTGGAGGTGGGCCTGGACGAGCACGGGGTGGACCTGGCCGTCGGCTGCACCTACAAGTACCTGAACGGCGGCCCGGGTTCACCCGCGTACCTGTACGTACGCGAGGACCTCCAGCCCCGCTTCGACAGCCCGCTGCCCGGCTGGAACTCCCACGCCGAACCGTTCGGCATGCGCCCCTCCTACGCACCGGCGCCGGGCGCCCTGCGCGGGCGCGTCGGCACCCCGGACATCCTCTCCATGCTGGCCCTGGAGGCGGCGCTGGACGTCTGGCAGGACGTGTCCATGTCGGCCGTACGGGCCAAGTCGCTGGCGCTGACCGACTTCTTCCTGGAGTGCGTGGAGCGGTACGTCCCGGCGGGCCGCGTCGAGTGCCTCACCCCGGCCCGTCACCAGGAGCGCGGCAGCCAGATCGCGCTGCGCTGCGACGACGCGGGAAAGGTGATGCGCCGCCTGATCGAACGAGGCGTCATAGGCGACTTCCGCCACCCCGACGTCCTCCGCTTCGGCTTCACCCCGCTGTACGTGACCTTCACCGACGTGGAACGGGCGGGGCGGGTGCTGGGGGAGACGGTCGGGGGGTGACGAGTCCCGCCGTGGCCTCTCAGCGCCGGCAGGCATCACTCAGCCCGTCCGGCGTTTGAGGACGAGGCCGTCCAGGCCGACGGGGGTCTGGGGGCGGAGCCCCCAGGGGGTTCAGGGGCGGAGCCCTGCGGGGGTTCAGGGGGGGGAAGCGCCTGGCGGGGTGCAGGGGCGGAGCCCTGCGGGGGTTCAGGGGGGGAAGCGCCTGGCGGGGTGCAGGGGCGGAGCCCTGCGGGGGTTCAGGGGGCGCAGCCCCCGGCGGGGTCGAAGGGGCGGAGCCCCTGGGGACGGGAACGGGTAGGGGCGGCGGGGGCGAGGAAACCCTCAGGCACCCGGCCGCCCCGACCCCACCCACCACCGAACCGTTTATCCTCACCGAGAGTGACATCCCCCGTCACCGGCCTGGTACCGTCCCGGCCAACGGCCGATTCCCACCTGGTCCGCCAAACCCTCCCCCAGTGCCGAAAGCCTGGGAGATACCCCATCGCCGCTGAGAGGTTGGAGCATGCCGGACGACGCAGCATCCCGCGCCGCCGCCGAGGAGGAGTCGGCCTTCTCGCACCCGTCCGTGGAGCCCGACACCACCCGTGCCTACGGTGAGCACACCGACCAGGTGATCGACTTCTACGCGCCACAGGGCGAGAGCGGACCCGCCCCCCTGGTCGTCGTCCTGCACGGCGGTGCCTGGCGCGCCCCGTACGACCGCCGCCACATCACCCCGTTCGCCGACTTCCTGGCCCGCAGGGGCTTCGCCGTCGCCAACGTCGAGTACCGCCGCGGCGGTACGGCGCAGGGGAAGGGGCAGGGGCAGAAGGTGGACGCCCCGATCGCGGGGCGCTGGCCGGACACCTTCGACGACGTGGCGGCGGCCATGGACGCGCTGCCGGCCCTCGTCCGCGAGGTGCTCCCCCAGGCCGACGCACGCCGAACGGTGCTCACCGGCCACTCCGCGGGCGGCCACCTGGCGCTGTGGGCGGCGGCCCGCCATGTGCTGCCGGCCGGCTCCCCCTGGCGCACGGCCGGCCCGGCCCCCTTGCGCGGGGTGGTGGCCCTCGCCCCGATCGCGGACTTCGAGGTCGCCGCGAAACTGGAGGTCTGCGGCAATGCGGCGGTCCAGCTCCTCGGCGGCAAGGAGAACTTCACCGAGCGCCGGCCGTACGCCGACCCCGCCCTCCTCCTGCCCACCGGCATCGCGACCACCCTCGTCCAGGGCCGCGCGGACATCGACGTCCCGGAGGCGGTCGCCGAGTCGTACGCGGAGGCGGCGGCGAAGGCGGGCGAGATGGTGGGCCTGACGCTCCTGGAGGACGTCGGCCACTTCCCGCTGATCGACCCGGCCGCGGACGCGTGCGCGGTGGTGGCGGAGGAGATCGCGCAACTGGCGTGGTGAGAGACCGGCGGTGGGGGCACCGGCGGTGAGGGCAGACGGTCCAGGCCAGACCTCGGGGGCGGCACCCGGGCATACGCCGGGGCAGCCCCCTGACGTACCCCCTGTGACGGCACCCGGGCATACCCGTAGTACCTGAGAGCTACCTCCCAGAACAGCTCCCGAGCGGGACGCAGGCGACGGTCCCCGCTCCGTAACTTCCCCTCCAGACCAGCCCGATGGCCGGGCGGCAGGGGAGGGGAGGCCGGCATGGAGCTGGTACGGACGGCACGCGGTCAAGGCGGGAAGCGGCGCCGCGGACCCAGGTGGCTGCGCGCCCTCCTGGCCACCTCGATCACCGCCGCCATCGTGATCCCCCTCTCCGCCGCCGCACACCCGGAGATCCCCGCCCCGGCCCCCGCCGCGCTCGCCCCCGTCACGGCAGCCACCCTGGGCCACGCCTACGCCGCCAACCGGGCCAACGCCGCGCAGGCGTCCCGGATGGCCGCCGCCCACGGCGACCGGCACCGGGCGGCGGCGGACCGCGAGCTCGCCGACCCGTCCCGTCACCTGCTCGCCTTCGACGGCCGGGGCGCGGGCCTCGCCACGGAGGTGTTCGGCGACCTCGCCCACGCGGACCGGGTGGCCGTCATGGTGCCCGGCTCCGACACCTCCCTCGACACCTACGCCCGCTTCCACACGGCCGGCTCCGCCCTGTACCGCGAACTCACCCGGCACGCACCGCCCGGCACCCGCACCGCCGTCGTCGCCTGGCTCGGCTACCGCACGCCCGGCACGGTCAGCACGACCGTCCTCACCGCGAGCCGCGCCGAGCAGGCGGCACCCCACCTCAGAGATCTCGTCGGCGACCTGCGCCGCGTCACCGGACCGCACACCCGCCTCACCCTGGTCTGCCATTCGTACGGCTCGGTGGTCTGCGGCCGAGCCGCCGCGAACCTGGCGGTGGCCGACATCGCCCTCATAGGCAGCCCCGGCACGGGCGCCGGCACGGCCGCCGCCCTGCACACCCCCGCCCGGGTCTGGGCGGCCCGCGGCAGCGAGGACTGGGTGGGCGAGGTGCCGCACGTCAGGGCCGACCTGGCCGTCGCCACCATCGGCTTCGGCACCGACCCGGTCTCCCCGGCCTTCGGCGCCCGCGTCTTCGGCGCCGCCGACGCCAAGCACAGCGGCTACTTCACCCCGGGCTCCACCGCCCTCACCAACCTGGCCCGGATCGTCCTGGGCGAGACCTCGGAGGTGTCCGGTGCCTGAACCGACCACCCACGCACCGTTCCTGCGGGGCATACGGCAGGCCGCCCCCCGCGTGGACGCCGCCACCCCCGCCTCCCGGGACCGCGCGGTCGACGCCCTGCGCGCCTTCGCGATCCTCGGTGTCGTCCTGGGCCACTGGCTGGTCACCGCCCTCGTCGTGGACGACGGCACGCTGCACACGGGGAGCCCGCTCCAGCACATGCCATGGCTGGCCCCGGTCTCCTGGATGTTCCAGACCCTCGCGGTCTTCTTCCTGGTGGGCGGCCATGTCGCGACCCAGGGGTACGCCTCCGCGCGCTCCCGGGGCACGTCATACGGCGAGTGGCTGCGAGGCCGGCTGTCCCGGCTGTTCCGGCCCGTCGCCGCCGTCCTCACCCTGTGGACGGTGGTGGCGACCGCCCTGCTCGTCGCCGGGGTCCCCTACGACACGGTCCACACCCTGGTCAAGCTCGCCCTGTCGCCGATGTGGTTCCTGCTGGTGTTCGCGGCGCTGACGGCGGCGACCCCGTTGGTCGGCCGGCTCAACCCCTTGTGGCCGCTGGCCGTCGTCCTCCATGTGGACCTTCTGCGATTCGGCCTCGGCGTGGGCCCGTTCTGGCTCGGCTGGGTGAACGTCGCGGCGGGCTGGCTGGTGCCCTACACCCTGGGCGCGGCCTGGACCCGGGGCGAGCTGGAGGGCCGCCGTGCGGGCTGGGTACTGCTCCTCGGCGGCACGGTCGCCACCGCGGCACTGGTCGCCTGGGCGGGCTACCCGGCCTCGATGGTCGGCGTCCCCGGGACGGCCGTCTCCAACCTGGACCCGCCGACCCTGGCGGCCGTGACCTTCGGCCTCGCCCAGTGCGGACTGGCCCTGCTGCTGCGCGACCGGCTGCGCCGCGCACTGCGCCGTCCCCCGGCCTGGGCGGCGGTGGCCCTGGTGAACCTCTCCGCGATGACGATCTACCTCTGGCACCAGACGGCCATGATGGCCACCACGGCCACCGCCCTCCCCGCCGGCCGCCTGCCGGGCCTGCACACCCTGCCCGACGACCTCGGCTGGGTGGCGTCCCGCCTGGCCTGGCTCCCGGTGTTCGCCCTGGCCCTCGCCGTCTGCTGGACCGCGTTCCGCTGCTACGAGCAGCCCCGCGGCCGGAGTTCACACGTGGTCCGGTCGCACCGGCCGTCCCCCGGAAGAGCGGTGGTGGCGAAGCGCCATGTCTAGGGTGGGGCCCGTGACGGAACCGGGGACGCGGCGTGTGCTCACCGGCACAGTCCTGCGCTGGCTGCGGGTGCTGCGCGACGACCTGTGGACCACCAGGGCGGATCCGCTGCCTCCGTCTGTACGGCTGCGCTGGCTGCCGCAGGGGGTGTTGTGCCTCACCGCGTTCGGCATCACCCTCGGCGGTGCGGCCCAGCTCGCGAACGGCGGGAACCTCTACTCCGGGTACGCCCTGCTGATCGCCCTCGCACAGGGCGGCGCGGTGGTCCTCGCCCTGTGGCGGCCCATACCGGCGTGGTGGCTGTCCATGGCGGCCACCGTGGTGGGGGCCGTCGCGGTGCACGGCTGGCTGCCCGTGGAGGCCCGCACCCAAAGGTTCACCTGGCCCTGGACCGTGGCCGGGATCATCGCTCACCTGCTCGTGCTGCTGCTGCTCGCGCTACGGGTCCGCACCAGGGTGTCCGCGGAGGCGCTGGGCCTGACCGTACTGGTCACCTATCTCCTCGAAGGGCTGTGGGGCGGGGCGAACTACCAGCCCACCGGGATGGTCACGACCGTCCTGTCGGCGGTCGTCGTGGTGCTCGGCATGGCGCTGCGCGGACGCCGCGAAGCACGCGCGGAACTCGGCCGGCAGACGACGCTCACCGCCGAGGAGCGGGCGCGGCGCACCCTCCTGGAGGAGCGCAGCCGCATCGCACGCGAACTGCACGACGTGGTCGCCCACCACATGTCCGTCATCTCCATCCAGGCCCAGGTCGCCCCGCACCTGGTGGAGGACCCGCCCGAGGAACTCAAGGAGAACCTCGCGGGTATCCGCGAGAACGCGCTGGAGGCACTGACCGAGCTGCGCCGGGTGCTCGGTGTGCTGCGCTCCGAGCACCCCGAGACCGGTGACCTGCTCGACGGATCGGCCACCGGCACCGCCCCGCACGCCCCGCAGCCCGGCCTGGACCGGCTGGAGGCGCTCGTGGAGAACACCCGGGCCGCGGGCCTCACCGTGGACCTCGACATCAAGGGTGAGCGGCGACCGCTGCCGCCGGGCGTCGAACTGTCCGCGTACCGGATCGTCCAGGAGGCGCTGAGCAACGTGCTGCGGCACGCCCCCGGCGCCACCGCCCGCGTCGAAGTCCGTTACACCTACGGGCTGATCGTGGAGATCGTCAACTCGCCGCCGACGCGGCCTGCACCGCCGTCACCGGGTGTCGGGCACGGGCTGCTCGGCATGCGGGAGCGGGTCGCGATGCTCGACGGCTCGCTGACGGCGCACTCCCTGCCGGACGGAGGCTACAAGGTGATGGCGTACCTCCCCCTCTCCGCGACCGACGTCGCCCCGGGCTTCGTCACCGACCACAAGGACGGCACCGTATGACCGGCAGTCCCATCCGCGTCCTCATCGCCGACGACCAGCAGATGGTCCGGCAGGGCTTCACCGTGCTGCTCAACACCCAGCCGGACATCGACGTGGTCGGCCAGGCGGTGGACGGCCTGGACGCGATCGGCAAGGCCGCCGAACTGACCCCGGACGTCGTTCTGATGGACATCCGCATGCCCGAACTGGGCGGCATCGAGGCCACCCGTCGCATCACCGCCGAGTACCCGGGCATGCGGGTGCTCGTCCTCACCACCTTCGACCTGGACGAGTACGTGTACGACGCACTGCGCGCGGGCGCGTCCGGCTTCCTGCTGAAGGACGCCTCCGCGGACCAGCTCGCCGAGGCGGTCCGGGTGGTGGCCGCGGGCGACGCGCTGCTGGCCCCGGGGATCACCCGCCGGCTGATCGCCGAGTTCTCCCGCCTGGACGGCAGCCGCCGGGCACCGCTGAAGCAACGCGTCGGTGACCTCACGGAACGGGAGACGGAGGTGCTCGCCCTGATCGCCCAGGGCCTGTCGAACGCGGAGATCGCCGAACGGCTCGTGGTCGCGGAGCAGACCGTGAAGACCCATGTGGGCCGCATCCTGGTGAAACTCGGCCTGCGCGACCGCACCCAGGCGGCGGTGTTCGCCTACGAGTCGGGCCTGGTCCGCCCGGGCGGCCGCTGAGACACCCGACCGGCGACGGCAGGACCCATGGCGACCCGTAGTACCTGAGGAGGATCCCGAAGGACCCCTCTCACTGGTGACGCCCAACACCCCTGCTCCCGCCTACCTTTTGAACGTGACCGAGACGACGCACACGCAGACGACACCGCCGGGCGCGGGCGCCAGGCCGCGCAGCACGGAATACCGGCTGGCCGCGGGCGCCCTGCGGAAGCTGCGGCAGGACCTGTTCCACGACGCCTTCGCCTACCGCCCGTTGCCCACCATGAACGTCGACGGTCCGATCACCAGCCGGTTCACACCCCGCATGCGCAGGTACGCCCTGTGGACCCGGCACGGGGTGGTGGCCGCCGCTGCCGTGTTCTCGATGCTGGTCGCCTGGGCGAGCGACAACCGCGGCGGTCTGTCGGCCCTGCTGAGCGGCCTGATCGTCGCCGTTCCGGTCCTGCTCACCCTGATCCGCCCGGTCGGCGCCTTCTGGCTGTCCTTCGTCGCGACGTCGTTCATCACCCTGCTGAACAACTCGTCGCTGGACTGGCCGTGGCTGCCCGGCTCCGCCGTGTCCCATCTGGCGGTGCTCACGATCGTGGCGATACGCACCCGCCCGCGCACGGCGGCCTGGATGTGGGCGATCACCGGGGCGTACGGCCTCGTGGCCGAGCACCTCTTGGGCCGGGGGTACAACGGCGTCACCACCGCCCCTGTGCTGATCCTCGCCGCCATGATCCTGCTGGCCGTCACCATCTGGCACATACGCCGCGAGGCCCGGCAGGAGGTGACCGCCCAGCAGACCGCGACCGAGCAGGAGCGCTCCCGCCGCACCCTGCTGGAGGAGCGCACCACCATCGCCCGCGAGCTGCACGACGTGGTCGCCCACCACATGTCGGTGGTCGCCATCCAGGCGGAGGCCGCGCCCTACCGGGTGGAGAACCCGCCGCCCGAGCTGGAGCGGGCCTTCGCCACCATCCGGGAGAACGCGGTGGCGGCGCTGACCGAGCTGCGCCGTGTCCTCGGTGTCGTCCGCGCGGAGGACTACGAGGCCCCGGACGCCCCGCAGCCCACGCTCGCCGACCTCGACGCACTGCTCGCCAACGTGCGGGAGGCGGGCCTCGACGTCGAGAAGGTGGTCACCGGAGCCGTGCGTGAACTGCCGCAGGGCGTCGAGCTGTCGGCGTACCGGATCGTCCAGGAGGCGCTGAGCAACACCCTCCGGCACGCTCCCGGAGCGAGCGCCCGCGTCGAGGTCGGGTACGTTCTCGGCGGGCTCGGCCTGCGCGTGGTGAACGACCCGCCGCCCGCGCCGTCCCTGGTGAAGCCGTCCCCCGGGGCCGGCCACGGCATCACGGGGATGCGGGAGCGCGTCACCATGCTGAACGGCGAGATGACGGCGGGCCGTGCGGACGACGGAGGCTACGAGGTGACGGTGTTCCTGCCCGTCGCCACGACGATCGAAGGGACCGAATGAGCATCCGGGTACTGATCGCGGACGACCAGATGATGGTGCGCGAGGGCTTCTCGGTGCTCCTGGGCGCCATGCCGGACATCGAGGTCGTCGGCGAGGCGGTCAACGGCCGGGAGGCGGTGGAGCGCGTACGTGAACTGGCCCCGGACGTCGTCCTGATGGACATCCGCATGCCCGAACTGAACGGCATAGAGGCCACCCGCGAGATAGTGGCGGCGGACGGCGCGGCGAAGGTCCTGGTGCTGACCACGTTCGACCTCGACGAGTACGTGTACCAGGCCCTGCGCGCGGGAGCCTCCGGCTTCCTCCTGAAGGACGCCTCGGCCCGCCAACTGGCGGACGGCGTACGGGTGGTGGCGTCCGGCGAGGCGCTCCTGGCACCGTCGGTGACCAGGCGGCTGATCACGGAGTTCTCCCGGCTGGCCGACAGTCCGCGGCTGTCCGTGACGGCGCAGGCGGCCTACGGGGACCTGACGGATCGCGAGACGGAGGTCCTGGTCCTCATAGCCCAGGGCCTGTCCAACGCGGAGATCGCCGGGCACCTGGTGGTGGCCGAGTCCACGATCAAGACCCATGTGAGCCGGATCCTGGTGAAGCTGGGGCTCAGGGACCGGACCCAGGCGGCGGTGTTCGCCTACGAGGCGCGCTTGGTCACACCGGGCTGAGAACGGGGCAGACCGTCGACACCCCTGGTCAGCGGCACCGGTGCCGGGCTAGCGTCCGTTCATGGCAGCTGCTTACGACCTCGCGTTCGACCCCTGGGACCAGACGTTCGTGTCCGACCCGTACCCGGCCTACGCCGAGCTGCGGGAGCGGGGGCGCGTGATCTACTACGAGCCCACCGACCAGTGGCTGGTCCCGCACCACGCGGACGTCTCGGCGCTGCTGCGGGACCGCCGGCTCGGGCGGACGTACCAGCACCGGTTCACCCACGAGGACTTCGGCCGCACACCGCCCCCTCCCGAGCACGAGCCGTTCCACGTCCTCAACGACCACGGCATGCTCGACCTGGAGCCACCGGACCACACCCGGATCCGGCGCCTGGTGTCGAAGGCGTTCACGCCGCGCACCGTGGAGGCGCTGCGGCCGTACGTCCAGAACCTGGCGAACGACCTGGTGGCCTCCTTGGTGGAGAAGGGCGGCGGCGATCTGTTGAGGGACGTGGCCGAGCCACTGCCGGTCGCGGTGATCGCCGAGATGCTGGGCATCCCGGAGTCCGACCGGGCGCAGCTTCGGCCCTGGTCGGCCGACATCTGCGGGATGTACGAGCTGAACCCGTCGGAGGAGACGGCGGCGAAGGCGGTGCGCGCCTCGGTCGAGTTCTCCGACTACCTCCGGGAGCTGATCGCCGAGCGCCGTGAGCAACCGGGCGACGACCTCGTCTCCGGTCTGATCGCCGCGCACGACGAGGGCGACCGGCTGACCGAGCAGGAGATGATCTCCACGGCCGTCCTCCTCCTCAACGCCGGCCACGAGGCCACGGTCAACGCCACCGTGAACGGCTGGTGGGCCCTGTTCCGCAACCCGGACCAGCTCGCCGCCCTGCGCGCGGACCACTCCCTGGCCCCGTCCGCGATCGAGGAGCTGATGCGCTACGACACCCCGCTCCAGCTCTTCGAACGCTGGGTCCTGGACGAGGTGGAGATCGACGGCACGGTGATCCCGAGGGGCGCCGAGATCGCCATGCTCTTCGGTTCCGCCAACCACGACCCTGCCGTCTTCACCGCCCCGGAGCGGCTGGACCTGACGCGGAAGGACAACCCCCACATCTCCTTCAGCGCGGGCATCCACTACTGCATCGGCGCACCCCTCGCCCGCATCGAACTCGCCGCCTTGATGACGGCCCTGCTGGAGAAGGCCCCGACGCTGACCCTGGCGGCCGAGCCGACGCGGAAGCCGAACTTCGTGATCCGGGGGCTGGAGGGACTGAGTATGGAGGTGAACTGAGTGACCGGTCCACTACGCTGTGTGGTGACTGGTCTGCATTCGAGGGAGGGCGCATCATGACGTTGATGGCAGAGCGACCGGTGATAAACGACGCCGAACCCCGTAGCAGCTTCGAGGAGCTCCTGGACCTCCTCGACGAGCTGAACGTGCCCGACGGCTACAAGGCCGAGATCATCAGGGGGAGCATCGTCGTGTCGCCGTGGTCGAAGGCCTATTACGCGGATGTAATGGACATGATCTGCGATCAGCTACGTCCTCATCTACCCGAGGAGCACCGCATCAGCTGGGGCCCCTTGCTGTATGTGTTCCCAGGCATCGAGCGCGCGTACGGCCCTGACATCCACGCTGCCCACCGACGTGCCCGTCGCAGCACCAGCAACCGCCTTGACGGAGAGGCGCTCTCGTTCGTTGCGGAGCTGACCTCTCCGGCCACACGAGACGAAGACCGCACGGACAAACTCGAGGTCTACAGCAGGGTCGGCGTCCCCGTCTACCTGCTCCTCGACATGCAGGAAGAAGAGGCCACCGTCTACTGGGAGCCTTCGTCCAAGGGATACCAGGGGCGGCTCACCACATCCTTCGGCGAGAAGCTGTACATCCCGGACCCCATCGGCTGCACGCTGGACACCACCGGCTTCCAGGCCCCCACCTCACCCTGAAGGCACCGTAAGCCCCCAAGCCCCCTCCACCACCCGCCACGTCCGTCTGCGCACCGGCCCCGACACCCCCGCGTCGGCCCGGTAGCGGAAGTCGGCCCCGGTGACCGTCACCGTCCTCCCCGAGGCCAGCAGCGGTGACGCCTCCGCCCCCACGGACAGCGGGCGCACCTCCACGTCGGCCACGCCGGAGGCGCCCGGGGTGACCGAGACCGCCTCCACGGGCTGGTCCAGGCCGACGACCGTCTCCCCGTCGACCTCCACCCGCAGCCGGGACGGCCCGGGAGCGGGAACGGCCGGGGCGGGGCGGGACGCGAGGGTGCGTACCAGCGACCGGCACCGCGTGCGCAGCCCCGGGCGCCCGGGGGCGGACGCCGCCGGCTCCACCGCCTCGGCCTCCCGCAAGGGGACCGGTGGGATCCGCAACGCGCCCAGCACCACCCCGTCGCTCTCGTCGACCAGCAGGTCCATGCGCCGCTCCACCCCGTCCAGCACCGCCCGTGCCCCGGCGACGGCATCCGTCGGCAGGCCCAGCGTCTCGGCCAGGGTCAGGGAGCCGCCGACCGGCACCATGGACAGCACGCATCCGGACAGCTCCCGCTGCCGGTGCAGCAGGGTCACCGCACGGACCAGCGCCCGGTCGTCGCCCACGACCACCGGCCGGCGCGAGCCCCGCCGGGTCAGCACCCGGGCGAATTCCTCCGGGTCGTCCGGCAGACACACCTTCGTGGCCGCACCCGCGCTGAGCACGTCTTTCGCGATCCGCACCGCCTCCCCGTCCGTCCGCCGGGCCAGGGGATCGATGATCACCAGCAGCTGATCGGACCTCGCGGAAGTCGCCACCTCGGTCCTGCCTCGCTTCCTCGGGTAGCATCTTTGTGCAAGAGCCCCTTGCGCTATTGCGCCAGGGGCTTCGTCTATTCCGGGGCATCCGGTCCGACGGTTGTGCGGCCAACGGCGGTCGCGGTGGTACGCGGCGGTGAGCCTACGCGTACGCCCCTGACCTTGGACATGCCCCGCCCGGAAGGGGTGTACGCGCGTGCCCGCACTTGTGCTGCTCGGTGCTCAGTGGGGTGACGAAGGCAAGGGAAAGGCGACCGACCTGCTCGGTGGCTCGGTGGACTATGTCGTTCGCTACCAGGGCGGCAACAACGCCGGCCACACGGTGGTCGTCGGCGACCAGAAGTACGCACTCCACCTCCTCCCTTCCGGAATCCTCTCGCCCGGCTGTACGCCGGTCATCGGTAACGGCGTCGTCGTCGACCCGTCGGTCCTGCTCTCCGAGCTGAGCGGTCTGAACGAGCGCGGCGTCGACACGTCCAAGCTCCTCATCAGCGGAAACGCGCACATCATCACGCCGTACAACGTCACCGTGGACAAGGTGACGGAGCGCTTCCTCGGAAAGCGCAAGATCGGCACGACCGGGCGCGGCATCGGACCGACGTACGCGGACAAGATCAACCGCGTCGGCATCCGGGTGCAGGACCTGTACGACGCGTCGATCCTGACCCAGAAGGTCGAGGCGGCACTCGACGTCAAGAACCAGGTCCTCACCAAGCTCTACAACCGGCGCGCGATCGCCGTCGACCAGGTCGTCGAGGAGCTGCTGGGCTACGCCGAGAAGCTCGCGCCGTACGTCGCCGACACGGTGCTGGTCCTGAACCAGGCCCTGGAGGAGAACAAGGTCGTGCTCTTCGAGGGCGGCCAGGGCACGCTCCTCGACATCGACCACGGCACGTACCCCTTCGTCACCTCCAGCAACCCGACCGCCGGCGGCGCCTGCACCGGCGCCGGTGTCGGCCCGACGAAGATCAGCCGGGTCATCGGCATCCTGAAGGCGTACACCACCCGCGTCGGCGCCGGCCCCTTCCCGACGGAGCTGTTCGACGAGGACGGCGAGGCGCTGCGCCGCATCGGCGGTGAGCGGGGTGTCACCACCGGCCGTGACCGGCGCTGCGGCTGGTTCGACGCCGTGATCGCCCGCTACGCGACCCGGGTGAACGGTCTGACCGACTTCTTCCTCACCAAGCTGGACGTCCTCACCGGCTGGGAGCAGATCCCGGTCTGCGTGGCGTACGAGATCGACGGCAGGCGGGTGGAGGAGCTGCCGTACTCGCAGACGGACTTCCACCACGCCAAGCCGGTCTACGAGACCCTGCCGGGCTGGTCCGAGGACATCACCAAGGCGAAGTCCTTCTCCGACCTGCCGAAGAACGCCCAGAACTACGTCAAGGCGCTGGAGGAGATGTCCGGCGCCCCGATCTCCGCGATCGGCGTCGGCCCGGGCCGTGACGAGACGATCGAGATCAACTCCTTCCTGTAGGACGCGGATCCCACCCCCATGGGCCGGTCATGGACATGAGCATCCTTGACCGGCCCTTGGGTTGTTCGTGGTTCCGCGCGGAGGTGGCCGAGGCAAGCATCTACGCGGGTAGTTGCCGTTTCTCCCTCATCTGCTCCCTCTCCAGTTCCAGGAGTCCCGAATGCCCGTCAGTCCCATGAACCGCCGTGAGTTCGTGCAGAAGTCGGCCGTGACCGGCGCGGCGGTCGCCGTCGCGGGCGCGGTCGGCGCCGGTACCGCCGAGGCCGCCGGACGCAAGGCCGACTGCAAGCCCCGTACCTGGTCCTTCTCCATCCTGGGCACCACCGATCTGCACAGCCACGTCTTCGACTGGGACTACTACAAGGACGCGGCCTACAGCGACAAGGCCGGCAACTCCGTGGGCGTGGCCCGCGTCGCCACCCTCATCAAGCAGCAGCGCGCCGCCAAGGGCGAACACCGCGTCCTCCTCGTCGACGCCGGCGACATCATCCAGGGCACCTCCCTCGCCTACTACTTCGCGCGCGTGGAGCCCATCACCGGCGGGGCGAAGCACCCCATGGCCGTCGCCATGAACCACATGCGCTACGACGCCGCCGCGCTCGGCAACCACGAGTTCAACTACGGCATCGACGTGCTGCGGAAGTTCGAGAGCCAGTGCCGCTTCCCGCTGCTCGGCGCGAACGCGCTGGACGCGAAGACCCTGCGCCCGGCGTTCCCCCCGTACACCGTGAAGAAGATCCGCGTGCCCGGCGCCCCCGACATCAAGGTCGGCATCCTCGGCCTGACCAACCCGGGCATCGCGCTGTGGGACAAGGACAACGTCAGCGGGAAGATGGTCTTCCCCGGCCTGGTGGAGCAGGCGAAGAAGTACGTGCCCCGGCTGCGCGCCCTCGGCTGCGACGTCGTCTTCCTCACCGACCACTCCGGGCTCGACGGCTCGTCGTCGTACGGCGACGAACTCCCGTACGTGGAGAACGCCTCCAACCTCGTCGCCGAGCAGGTGCCCGGCATCGACGCGATCCTGGTCGGCCACACCCACGTCGAGGTCCCGTCCTACACCGTGAAGAACGCGGAGACCGGCGAGGACGTCCTGCTCTCCGAGCCGTACTGCTGGGGCTACCGCCTCAGCGTCTTCGACTTCGAGCTGGAGCTGCACCACGGCCGGTGGAAGGTCACCCGCAAGACCGCCCAGACCCTCAACCCGAACACCGTGGACGAGGACCCGGAGATCAAGAAACTCCTGGAGGCCGACCACGAGCTGGTCGTGAAGTACGTCAACACGGCGGTCGGCACCTGTACCGAGGACCTCTCGGCGGCGGAGTCCTGCTGGAAGGACGTGCCCATCATGGACTTCATCCACAAGGTGCAGGCCGACACGGTGAAGGCGGGCCTGTCCACGGCGGACGCGGCGCTCCCGCTGATCTCGGTGGCGGCGCCCTTCAGCCGCACGGCGGACATCCCGCAGGGCAGTGTCACCATCAAGGACATCGCCGGCCTCTACATCTACGACAACACCCTCTACGGCAAGAAGCTGACGGGTGCCCAGCTCAAGGACTACCTGGAGTACGCGGCGAAGTACTACCACCAGGTCCCGTCGGGCACGAAGGTCGACACCGCGACCCTCACGAACGCCAACAACTTCTGGGACTACATGTACGACACCGCCGCGGGTGTCGACTACGAGATCGACATCGCGCAGGCGGAGGGTTCGCGGATCAAGAACCTCACGTACCAGGGCAAGCCCGTCGCCGACGACCAGGTCTTCGTCGTCGCCGTCAACAACTACCGGGCCAACGGCGGTTCGGGCTACCCGCACATCGCGTCCGCGGAGATCGCCTACAGCTCCACGAACGAGATCCGCCAGCTCATGATCGACTACGTGACGGCGAAGAAGACCCTCGACCCGAAGGACTTCGCGGCCGTCGACTGGAAGCTCACCCAGGACGGGACGCCGGTGTTCTGACCGGCGCCCCGGTCATCAGCTGAACACGATCATCGAGCCCTGAGCCAGGCTCCGTGTCGCCGCCGCGTGCAGCCCCAGCCAGACGTGCCGTTCCCGCGCGAACGGGCTGGGGTCGTACGGGGCGGCCACGGCGGGCTCCTCCAGCCCCGTCGGCGCGCGCGGCGGTTCCGGGGCGGCCGGGGGGTTGGCCGGGTCGATGCCGATCGACTGCGCCACCGTCTCCAGCTCCCTCAGCAGCGTCTGGGAGGAGCCCAGCGGGCCGCCGCCGGCCAGCAGCTCGTCGTTGGACAGGGGGCTCGGGAAGTCCACCGGGACGTACGCGCCCGCGTGGTCGTAGTGCCAGACCAGGTGGGACTGCTGGGCCGTCGACTCGAACATCTCCAGCAACTGCTCGTAGTCCCCGCCCAGTTCGTCCACCGGGGTCACCGGCAGCCCGCACACCTGGAGGAGGTAGGCGCGGCGCAGGAAGTGCAGCGCGTCGTAGTCGAAGCCGGCCACCGGCGCGACCTCACCGGACAGGCCCGGCATGTACTGGTACACCGGCACCGGCGGTAGCCCGGCCTCGGCGAGCACCTTGTTGTATTGCGCGAGCTCCTCGGCGAACGGGTTGTCCGGGGTGTGGCACAACACGTCGACGAGCGGGACCAGCCACAGGTCACAGGCCAAAGAGGGCTCCTCGCATCAGCACGCGTACAGCATGACGGTGGACAGGGAAGCGTAGTCGGTGCCGTACCCGGTCAGCTCCCCCCGTGCACGTCCCATACCCATTCATTCGCCGGCGGGCCGGTCGATGAGGCTCAGGGAGTGCGCGTTGTACGCGGCGACGATCCCGCGGGCCGTCGTGGAGTCCCGGCGCGCGAGGGCGTCGACCAGCTCGGTGTGGCCGGACCACAGCCGGCCGCGCAGGTCGGACAGGCGGCGCAGGTGCTGCACCGTGCACACCCAGGACTGCACCCGCAGCCGGTGCAGGAAGTCCGAAAGGTAGGGGTTGCCGAACAGGGCGCTCAGCTCGCGCCAGTAACGCAGGTCGTAGCCGATCAGGACGGTGAGGTCACCGGCCGCCGCGGCGCGCCCCGCCTCCTCGCCGCGGCGGCGCACCCCGGCGAGGGCGGACACCCTGCGCGGGTCGTCCACGTCCGGGAAGCCCTCCTGGCCGTCGGCGAGGGCCTGGAACATGCCGTCGGTGACCAGGCTGCGGGCCTCGATGATGTTCCGGTGGTCGGCCGGCGTGTACTCGGGGACCCGGAAGCCGCGGTGCTGGTCGGCCTCCAGCACCCCCTGCGCGGACAGGTCGACCAGCGCCTCGCGGACCGGGGTCGCGGAGACCCCGTACTGGTCCGCGATCTCCTTCACGGTGAACGCCCGCCCCGGTTGGAGCCGCCCGGCCAGCACCTCGTCACGAAGCGCGTCCGCGATCTGCTGTCGCAGGGTACTGCGGGTCACGGCAGCGTTGCCGGGCATGATCGGGCGGCTCTCCTCACGCGTGCGGGTGGGTGTTCGCTTATGTCTACGAGCACGCCACCTTACGCGTTCGAAGCGTTTTCCTACCGAGCCGTGATAACGGCGACTTCGTCACCCGGTGTACTCGTCGGCCACGCTCAGCGCGGCGTCCAGCGCCGCCAGCCCCTCCTTCAGGTCCGCCTCGCTCACGTTGCACGGCGGCACCACGTGCGTCCGGTTCATGTTCACGAAGGGCCATATCCCGTGCTGCTTCGCCGCCGCGGCGAACGCCGCCATGGCCGCGTTGTCCTGCCCGGCCGCGTTGTACGGCACGAGCGGCTCCCGGGTCTCCCGGTCGCGGACCAGTTCGAGCGCCCAGAACATGCCGACGCCCCGCACCTCGCCGACGCTCGGGTGCCGCTCGGCCAGCGCCCGCAGCCCCGGCTCCAGCACCGAGGCGCCCAGCGTGGCCGCGTGTTCGACGATGCCCTCCTCGGCCATCACGTTGATCGTGGCGACGGCCGCCGCGCAGGCCAGCGGATGCCCGGAGTAGGTCAGACCGCCGGGGTAGGGCCGCCTGGCGAAGGTCTCCGCGATCCGCCCGGAGATCGCGACGCCGCCGAGCGGCACGTACCCGGAGTTCACGCCCTTGGCGAAGGTCATCAGGTCGGGCACGACGCCGAACAGGTCGGCCGCGAACCACTCGCCGGTCCGGCCGAACCCGGCCATGACCTCGTCCAGGACGAAGACGATCCCGTAGCGGTCGCACAGCTCACGCACCCCGGCGAGGTAGCCGGGCGGCGGGACCATGATCCCGGCCGTGCCCGGGATCGTCTCCAGGATGATCGCCGCGATCGTCCCCGGACCCTCGAAGGCGATGGTCGTCTCCAGGTGCTCCAGCGCCCGCGCGCACTCCTGCTCCTCGGTCTCGGCGTAGAAACGGGAGCGGTAGAGGTAGGGGGCCCAGAAGTGGACGACCCCGGCGGCGGCGCTGTCGGAGGCCCAGCGGCGCGGGTCGCCGGTGATGTTCACCGCCTGCTGGGTGCCGCCGTGGTACGACCGGTACGCGGAGAGCACCTTCGGGCGGCCGGTGTGCAGCCGGGCCATGCGCACCGCGTGCTCGACCGCGTCGGCGCCGCCGTTGTTGAAGAAGATCTTGTCCAGGTCGCCGGGCGTCCGCTCGGCGATCAGCCGGGCCGCCTCCGAGCGCGCCTCGACGGCGAACGCCGGCGCGAACGTGGTCATCGTCGCGGCCTGCTCCTGGATCGCGGCGACGACCTTCGGGTGCTGGTAGCCGATGTTGGTGAAGACGAGCCCGCTGGCGAAGTCCAGGTACCGCTTGCCGTCGTAGTCCCAGAAGTACGACCCTTCGGCGCCGGCGACGGCGAGCGGGTCGATGAGCTCCTGAGCGGACCAGGAGTGGAAGACGTGCGCACGGTCCGCGGCCTTGACGGCCGCGCCGGCCTGAGGGTTGGGCTGTGGGGTCATGCGGGCGAGCGTAGATGTCCCGGGCGGGGGACCGGAATCGGCTTCCTGTTCCGTCGGCGGGGGGTTTCCGCGACAGGTTGTCGCACGCGGACCGGCCCGCAGCGCGCTCCCGAGGTCACCTGTTACGGAACCGTAGACGCCTTCCGGTGCGACGCCGATCAGGGCCGCACTATTCTCGCTCTGTTGCACATGCGCAGATTTCGGGCCTATCGGGGGAGGCGGCGCGGCCATGGAGAAGCTGGGGCCGGGGGATCCGCAGAAGATCGGGGCGTACCGGCTGCTGGCGCGGCTGGGCGCGGGCGGCATGGGGCAGGTGTATCTCGCCCGCTCGGACCGGGGCCGTACGGTCGCCGTGAAGCTGGTGCGGGAGGAGCTCGCCGAGCAGGAGGAGTTCCGGGCCCGGTTCCGGCAGGAGGTGCAGGCGGCGCGGCGGGTCGGCGGTCACTGGACGGCGCCGGTACTGGACGCGGACACCGAGGCCGCCGTGCCCTGGGTGGCCACCGGGTACGTGGCCGGGCCCAGCCTGCAGCAGGTCGTCGGCCACGACCACGGGGCGCTGCCCGAGCGGTCGGTGCGGATCCTCGCGGCCGGGCTCGCGCACGCGCTGAAGGACATCCACGCCGCCGGGATCGTCCACCGGGACCTCAAGCCGTCCAACGTGCTGGTCACCATCGACGGTCCGCGGGTCATCGACTTCGGCATCGCGCGGGCGCTGGAGACCCTGGCCGGGGACGGACTCACCCGCACCGGCTCGCTGGTCGGCTCCCCCGGGTTCATGGCGCCCGAGCAGGTGCGCGGCGACCGGATCACGCCCGCCTGCGACGTCTTCTGCCTCGGCTCGGTGCTCGCCTACGCCGCGACCGGAGCGCTGCCCTTCGGAACGGCGGGCACCGGAGCGCACGCCGTGATGTTCCGCATCGCCCAGGAGGAACCCGACCTCGAGGGTGTCCCCGAGGGCATCGCCGACCTCGTCCGCGACTGCCTGCGCAAGGACCCGGCCGCCCGCCCGACGCTGGACGCGATCCTGGAGCGCACCGGTGCGGAGGACACGGTCTCCGGGGGCCGCTCCCGGGACCCCTGGCTGCCGGGGGCGCTCGTCGCCCAGCTCGGGCGGCACGCGGTGCGGCTGCTGGACACCGAGGACCCGGAGGGGGCGGCCGGGACCGGCCTCGGGACCGGCTCCGGCGCGGGCCGGGCACAGCCGCCGGCGCCCGCTGCCGCGCCCGCCGCACCGGACGCCTCCCCGGAGCACGCCTCCGCCTCCGACGACGCCTCGGTGCCCGCGCCCGGGGACCCGCGCCCGCAGGGACAGCAGGGCGGCGGCGTGCCGCTGAACCACCTCCCCACGATGGTCGCCGGGCAGACGCCCCCGCCCGGCACACCTCCGGCGCACCCCGCGTACGGCTATCCCCAGCAGCATGCCCAGCAGCATCCGCAGCCGGTCGCCTACGGCTATCCGCAACAGCCCGGCGCCCAGGCGCCGTACAACCCGTACGCCGGCTACGGCTCGACTCCGCCGTACGGCCCGCCGCCCGTCGGGGTCGGGCCCCGGCCGCCGCGGGAGAACCGGCGGTCCACCGCGGTGCTCGTCGTGGTGGCGTTGGTCGTGGCGCTCGCCGCGGGGGGCTCGGTGTACGCCCTGATGAGGGACGGCGGCGGGGACGCCGGCGGGGGCACGGTCAGCCCGTCCCCGACCGCCACGAGCGCGTCCACCACCCCGGACACCACCCAGGGGTCCACTCCGGCCACCACGGAGCCGGAGTCCCCGAGCCCGTCGGCGGCGGACGGGGCGATCCCGGCCTCCTTCCTGGGCACGTGGTCCTCGTCGATCGACAACGACCTCGGCCACCACACCCGGGAACTGACGCTCAAGCAGGGCGGGGTGGGGGACACGGTCCTCACGCTGGTCGCCGACGGTCCCACCAAGGACGGCGGCACGTACCACTGCGTCTTCGAGGCGGACCTCGCCGGACAGCCGGGTGACGGCGGCCCGTTGGAGATCGGCCCGTCCAGCGTCACGGTCGGGGGGCCGAGTCCGACGTGCAAGCCCGGTGAAGCCAGCGAGGTCACGCTGCTGCCGGACGGCCGGCTGCGCCGCGACGGCAGCGGGGGCGCCCTGACCTACACCAGGGAATGAGGCCGTTGAACGTTCGGCGAATTCCAGCGGGCATGACCGGATTGTCCCCTCCGGGATGCGTACCGTGACCCCACCATCCGACTCCGGGGAGTGGCGGGGATGCGCCCGTGCGCGTGAGGTCAGCGGGGCTCCGGAGGCCGCTGGCGCGGCATGTTCGGGCGGGCCGCGCCGGGCGGGACGGGGAAGCGGCCCGTGGGGGACACGGCGTCCGGCCGCGGCCCCGAGGCGGCCGCGGCCGTCTGGATCCCCAGCGGTGTCGGGCCGGTCCGGAACTCCACCATCCAGCCGGCGGTCTCCGCCCGCACCAGCTCCGTCACGTCCTCGGAGAACTTCCGCAGTACGCCTAGGCACCGCTCCGTGGCCTCCGCGGCCGTGCCCTCCGCCGGCCCGAGCACCTCCCGGACGCTCTCCGACGCCCAGTCGAACTGCAGCACCTGCAGCCGCCGCTGCACGGCCTGCGCGGTGGCCACGTCCCTTATCCACCCGGACGTGACCCCGAAGCACCGGTCCACGGCGACGCACGCCACCGCGAGCAGGAACGCGAGATATCCCCAGGGAGCGACCCCGCCGACCGCCCCGCTGACGTCCAGCAGGGGCAGCGCGGCCCCGCACACCGTCCCGGCCGCCGCTCCGCCGCGCAGCATCCGCGCGCTCCGGCGTTTCCACACCCGGTCCTCGAGGTACCAGGCAGCCGTGTCCAGCGCTCCCCGTTCCACCCACCGGTACAGCTCGTCCAGCCGCTCGGCCGGCTCTCCCCAGTCCCCGAGCGGGAACGGCCGCCCGGTCAGGTCGCCCGGCCGCAGCCCGGCCGCCCCCTCGCCCCGCCCGTCCTGAGGCGGACCCTCGGGCTGCATCTCCGGCTGACCCACCCGGCACTCCCTACTGATTCCGACCGACTGATCCCGACGACCGACCCCGACCCACCGACCCCGACCCACCGATTCCGACCCACCGTTTCCGTTCGTCACGCTGCGTGATACTGGATGCCGATGCGCGGAACCCTTCCTACCGCCCAACGGGTGGCGGCGGTGCGGCTTCCGTCGCTTTTCCGCCCGTAAGGGGGCCTTGATCAGGTATAGGGCTGCCGTAGATGCCACTCGAAAGAGTGCTGGGGCGATGGGCCAGTTGACCACGTAGGCTCGTGCACACGGAGGAAACGACAAGACCAGGAGCTGATCGTGATACCCGGTGGTGGCCAGCCCAACATGCAGCAGCTGCTCCAGCAGGCCCAGAAGATGCAGCAGGATCTGGCGAAGGCGCAGGAGGAACTCGCGGCCACGGAGGTCGACGGGCAGTCGGGCGGCGGGCTGGTGAGGGCCACGGTGACCGGCGCCGGCGAGCTCCGCGCGCTGAAGATCGACCCGAAGGCGGTCGACCCCGAGGACACCGAGACCCTCGCCGACCTGATCGTCGCGGCCGTGCACGCGGCCAACGAGAACGCGCAGACGCTGCAGCAGCAGAAGCTGGGTCCGCTGGCCCAGGGGCTGGGCGGTGGCAGCGGCATCCCGGGTCTGCCTTTCTAAGACCGGGCACCGCCAACTACCGTACGTACCGTAAGACTCCAGGAAGGGCAGTCCGTTGTACGAAGGCGTGGTCCAGGACCTCATCGACGAGCTGGGTCGCCTGCCCGGCGTCGGTCCCAAGAGCGCGCAGCGGATCGCCTTCCACATCCTGCAGGCGGAGCCGACGGACGTACGGCGCCTCGCGCAGGCGCTCCTCGAGGTGAAGGCGAAGGTCCGCTTCTGCGCGACCTGCGGCAACGTCGCACAGGAGGAGCTGTGCGGCATCTGCCGCGACGCGCGCCGGGACCCGGCCGTGATCTGCGTCGTGGAGGAGCCGAAGGACGTGGTCGCGATCGAGCGGACCCGTGAGTTCCGCGGCCGCTACCACGTGCTCGGCGGCGCGATCAGCCCGATCGAGGGCGTCGGCCCCGACGACCTGCGGATCAGGGAACTGCTGGCCCGCCTGGCGGACGGTACGGTCACCGAGCTGATCCTGGCCACCGACCCCAATCTCGAGGGCGAGGCGACGGCGACGTACCTCGCCCGCATGATCAAGCCCATGGGTCTGAAGGTCACCCGGCTGGCCAGCGGCCTGCCGGTGGGTGGGGACCTGGAATACGCGGACGAGGTCACCCTCGGCCGTGCCTTCGAGGGGAGACGACTCCTAGATGTCTGACGCCACGCTGCACGACTCGACACGGAACCCGGACGACTTCGCCGTCCAGATCGCGGACCAGGTGGAGAGTTTCCTGGTGGCCGTCACCGAGGTGGCCAAGGGCGACGAACCCGACTCCGCCGTGCCCTTCCTCCTGCTGGAGGTCTCCCAGCTCATGCTGGCCGGCGGCCGGCTGGGCGCCCACGAGGACATCGTCCCCGAGGAGCGCTACGAGCCGGACCTGGGCCCGGAACCCGACGTGGACGAACTCCGGGAGAACCTCGCCCGCCTCCTGGAGCCGATCGACGTCTACTCCGAGGTCTTCGACCCGTACGAGCCCCGCAAGGCGCGGGTCCCGGCCCGGATCTCCGACGACCTGGCCGACGTGATCACCGACCTGCGTCACGGCATGGCCCACTACCGGGCCGGCCGCACCACGGAGGCCCTGTGGTGGTGGCAGTTCTCCTACTTCTCCAACTGGGGCGGCACCGCCTCGGCGACCCTGCGGGCCCTGCAGTCCCTGGTCGCCCACGTCCGCCTGAACCAGCCCCTGGAGGAACTCGACGGCCTCGACACCGACCAGGACCTCGGTGACGACCTGGAGATCGAGGCCGGCCGGGTGATGGCGGAGGAGATCGGCGGACAGCTCGGACTGCGCCCGGGGACGTGACCCGGCGCGGTGTCCGGCGGCGCGGGCGCCGTCCTCGTGCGACTGTGAGCCCTGGCACTTTCCGAGTGGGGCGGCCCGGGCTGGGCATGTGCTGTTCCGGACGGGCGCCGACATCTCACGATGCGATACCGCAGAGGTGAAATGAGGGCGCTCGTTAAACTGAGCCGACCGAGTACATACCGGAGCGAGGAGCGCACGTGGGCCTTGTCGTGCAGAAGTACGGAGGCTCCTCCGTAGCCGATGCCGAGGGCATCAAGCGCGTCGCCAAGCGGATCGTGGAAGCCAAGAAGAACGGCAACCAGGTGGTTGTCGTGGTTTCCGCGATGGGCGACACGACGGACGAGCTGATCGATCTCGCCGAGCAGGTGTCCCCGATGCCTGCCGGGCGCGAGTTCGACATGCTGCTGACCGCCGGGGAGCGGATCTCCATGGCCCTGCTGGCCATGGCGATCAAGAAGCTGGGTCACGAGGCCCAGTCGTTCACCGGCAGCCAGGCAGGTGTCATCACCGACTCGGTCCACAACAAAGCCCGGATCATCGACGTCACGCCGGGGCGGATCCGCACGGCGCTGGACGAGGGCAACATCGCCATCGTCGCCGGGTTCCAGGGCGTCAGCCAGGACAAGAAGGACATCACGACCCTGGGTCGTGGCGGCTCCGACACCACCGCGGTGGCCCTCGCGGCCGCCCTCGACGCCGAGGTCTGTGAGATCTACACCGACGTCGACGGCGTGTTCACCGCGGACCCGCGGGTGGTGAAGAAGGCGAAGAAGATCGACTGGATCTCCTTCGAGGACATGCTGGAGCTCGCGGCCTCCGGCTCCAAGGTGCTGCTCCACCGCTGTGTGGAGTACGCCCGCCGTTACAACATCCCGATCCACGTCCGCTCCTCCTTCAGCGGGCTGCAGGGCACGTGGGTCAGCAGCGAGCCGATCGAGCAAGGGGACAAGAAGGTGGAGCAGGCCATCATCTCCGGTGTCGCGCACGACACCTCCGAGGCCAAGGTCACGGTCGTCGGCGTGCCGGACAAGCCGGGCGAGGCCGCCTCGATCTTCCGCGCGATCGCCGACGCCGAGGTCAACATCGACATGGTCGTGCAGAACGTGTCCGCGGCCTCCACGGGTCTGACGGACATCTCCTTCACGCTGCCGAAGACCGAGGGCCGCAAGGCCATCGACGCGCTGGAGAAGTACAAGGCCGGCATCGGCTTCGAATCGCTGCGCTACGACGACCAGATCGGCAAGATCTCCCTGGTCGGCGCGGGTATGAAGACCAACCCGGGCGTCACCGCGACCTTCTTCGAGGCGCTGTCCGACGCGGGCGTGAACATCGAGCTGATCTCGACCTCGGAGATCCGTATCTCGGTCGTCACCCGTGCCGACGACGTGCCGGAGGCCGTACGCGCCGTGCACACCGCCTTCGGGCTCGACTCCGACAGCGACGAGGCCGTCGTCTACGGAGGCACAGGGCGATGACCGCCGGACCGACGCTCGCGGTCGTGGGAGCGACCGGAGCCGTCGGCACGGTCATGCTCCAGATCCTCTCCCAGCGCGCCGACGTCTGGGGCGAGATCCGTCTCGTCGCCTCGCCGCGCTCGGCCGGCCGCAAGCTGGCCGTGCGCGGCGAGGTGGTCGAGGTGATCGCCCTGACCGAGGAGGCCTTCGACGGGGTCGACGTCGCCATGTTCGACGTCCCCGACGAGGTCTCCGCACGGTGGGCGCCGATCGCCGCCGCCAAGGGCTCGGTGGTGGTGGACAACTCGGGCGCGTTCCGGATGGACCCGGACGTGCCCCTGGTCGTCCCCGAGGTCAACCCGCACACGGTCCGGGTCCGCCCGCGCGGCATCGTCGCCAACCCCAACTGCACGACCCTGTCGATGATCGTCGCCCTGGGCGCGCTGCACGCCGAGTTCGGACTGCGCGAGCTGGTGGTGTCCTCGTACCAGGCGGTGAGCGGGGCCGGACGGGCCGGCGTGGAGGCGCTGCGCACCCAGTTGTCCCTGGTCGCCGGTACGGAACTCGGGACCAGCCCGGGTGATGTGCGGCGGGCCGTGGGCGACAACACCGGGCCGTTCCCGGAGCCGGTCGCGCTGAACGTCGTGCCGTGGGCCGGGTCGCTGCGCGAGGACGGCTGGTCGTCGGAGGAGATGAAGGTGCGGGACGAGTCCCGCAAGATCCTCGGACTGCCGAGGCTGCCGGTCGCCGTGACCTGTGTGCGCGTCCCCGTGGTCACCACGCACTCGCTCACCGTCCACGCCCGTTTCCAGGGCGAGGTCACCGTCGACGGCGCCCGCGAGATCCTCGCCACGGCGCCCGGTGTGGTGCTGTGCGACGACCCGGCCGCCGGTGAGTTCCCCACCCCCGCCGACGTGGTGGGCACCGACCCGACCTGGGTCGGGCGGGTGCGGCGGGCGCTCGACGACCCCACCGCGCTCGAACTCTTCGTATGCGGGGACAATCTGCGCAAAGGCGCCGCGCTCAACACCGCGCAGATCGCCGAGCTGGTGGCTGCGGAACTGATCTGAGGTCCACGTCTCACCGAGGAAGCACAGGGTGGGAGCGGATCCATTTGTAGGATCAATGTGACGAGTATGGCTCCGGACTGTGGTCCGGACCACTTGAACCGGGCCCCTTCGGCGTTCGAAGATTCTTCTCCCCGCCCTCCGCAACCGCGCGGAGGGCGGGGAGCGTCTTTGCGGTCACCCTTACGGGGGCGTGGGGGCGCATGGTCCTGGCGTGGGGACGCCGTGATCAGGGCGTGGGGACGCCCGTTCATATGGGATACAAGGGAAGAGCGGGACGCATGACGGCACTTGAGGCACCGTCGGATGTGCTGCCGGTCGCGGGGACGCCGTCGGCTGCGGGGAGGCACGGCTCGCCCGCGTCACCTGGCACAAAAGTGATGCGCGGCACGTACAACCCCCAGGGGGCCGCGCGTGTCCAACAGGCGTGGCAGAGGTACTCGACTTCACGGTTGCGCCTCGCGGCACGGCTCTGCGGCCCCGCGCGACGCTTCGACCCCGCATGCCCGGCACGCCCGGTGGCATGCCGGTGATCGCGCCCATGCCCGCAGCGCGGCCCACCCGCATACCGAACCAGCGCGACGGCATACCCGCCCCGCGCGAGGGAGCCGAGGACACCGCGGACACCGTGGCCGCCGGTACCACCGTCGACCACCTCACCGAGACCTACCGGGCGCACTACCGCTCGCTGCTGGGACTGGCGGCGCTGCTCCTCGACGACACCGCCTCCTGCGAGGACGTCGTCCAGGAGGCCTTCATCCGTGTCCACTCGGCCCGCAAGCGCGTCCGGGACCCGGAGAAGACCCTCGCCTACCTGCGCCAGACGGTGGTGAACCTCTCCCGTTCCGCGCTGCGCCGCCGCATCCTCGGCCTGAAGCTGCTGTCCAAGCCGATGCCGGACATGGCGAGCGCGGAGGAGGGCGCGTACGACTCGCTGGAGCGCCGTGACCTCATCAAGGCGATGAAGGGCCTGCAGCGCCGCCAGCGCGAGGTCCTCGTGCTGCGCTACTTCGCCGACATGACCGAGGCCCAGGTCGCCGAGACGCTCGGAATATCCCTGGGGTCGGTGAAGGCGTACGGCTCCCGCGGCATAGCGGCCCTCCGGGTGTCCATGGAGGCGTCGACATCATGAGCGACCGCGCCGAGGGAGGCGGTTCCCACGATCGCCACGAGCCCTATGCCTGGCACGAACCGACGAAGCAGCACGAGCAAGAGCACACGCCAACGCACGCTGGGAACGGAACTGTGAACCACGGCCCCGACGACCAGGGCCCGGACGGGCTCGGCTCGGACGAGCTGGACCTGCGCCGACTGCTGCACTCGGCCGTCGACGACATCGAGCCGCGCGACGGCACGCTGGACCATCTGCGCCGCGCGGTGCCCGCCCGGCGAGCGCGCAAGCGGCAGGCCGTGGTCGGCATGGCGGCGGCGGTCCTGTTCGTCGGCACCGCCATCCCGGCCCTGCTGCACGTGTCCCACGCCACCGGCTCCGACCCCAACACCTCCATGGCCGGCCAGGCCTCCGAGGCGCAGGGCGGCGACTCGGGCAAGAACCCGGACGGCGGGGCCAGCAGCGCGGGCGGCTCCAGCGGCAGGAGCAAGGGCAAGCCCAAGGAGGGGACCAAGGAGCCCGGCAGGAGCAAGGCGCCCGGCGGCGCCACCGGCTCGACCGGCGGCGCCAACCCCTCCGCCAGCGCCGCCGCCGGACCCTCGGTGTGCACGCCCGCCCAGCTCGGCTCGGCCACGGGAACCGTCAACGCGCCCGACGCGACCGGTGTCGTCTACGGCACCTTCCGCGTCGTCAACGTCTCCTCCACCAGCTGCACCGTCGGCGGCCCGGGCAGCGTCAGCCCGCTCGCGCAGGGCGCCGCGGACCCCGCCAAGATCAGCGCGGTCCGGCATGTCGCCGGCGACCAGGCGGGGGGCCTGCCCGCCCCGTCGACGGAGGTCTCCGGGCTGGTCCTGGCCCCCGGCGCGGCCTACGAGGAGAAGTTCGCCTTCGTCCCCTCCGAGACCTGCCCCACGACCGGCGGCGGCACGGACACCGGCGGCACGGAAACCGGCGGGCCCAGCCCCGACCCGACCCCCACGCAGGACCCCGGCGCGACCGGCTCGACGGACACCGCCGGTGCGACGTCCTCCGGCGCCACCACCCAGCTCTTCACCGCGGACGGCACGGCGGACGGGAGCATCGTGGTGTCCCACACCGCGGAGGGCGGATCCCCGACGACATCGGTGACGGTACCGGGCGCGTGCGCGGGCACGGTGTACTGGACGGGGCTCTTGGCAGGGTCGTAGCCGCGGTAGCTGCGGCAGCAGCGCCCCAGCTGCGGGCAATCGTGCCTCCCCCAGTGCCTCAAGGGCCTGGGGGGACCCCAGGGCGGCACGGGCGGGCGGTGGGGTTCCCCGAAGCCGAGAGTGGGGGAGGCACCCCGCAGCGCCGGGTTGCGCAGCCCCCGCCCGAGCTGCCCCCGGGCGCAGGGTCACACCCCCGCGGTCTCCCCCTCCGGCACCAAGCCCAGCGCAGCGTCCCGCGCGAACTCGACCTCCCGGCGCAGCAGCCGGAACCACATGAAGACGACGAACCCCGCGAAGACGAACCACTCACCGGTGTAGCCGAGGTTCTGGAACGCCTTCAGGTCGAGCCCCGACCCCGCGGGCGCGGTCGCCGGTACCGCCTTCATCCCCGAGTCGCCCTTGTCGAGGGTCACCCAGGCGTCGTACACCCGGTACGGCACCAGGTTGACCAGCGAGGCGGAGCTGATCGCCGCCGTCTCCCCGGCCGGCAGCCCGCCCGCCGCGCTGACGCCGTTGTCCCCGGGCGTCTCGGAGGCCTGCAACGCCCCGGTGACGGTGACCTCACCGGACGGCGGGGCGGGCGCCCTGTCCGGGTCGGCGGTGCCGGGCAGCCATCCGCGCACCACCGGCAGCGCCCTGCCGGAACCGGTGCGCAGCAGGGTCAGCACGTAGTAGCCGCGCTTTCCGTCCAGCTCCCGGTCGGGGACGAGGAGCTGCTTGCCGTACCGGCCGGTCGCGGTGGCCTGCTTGCCCGAGGTGTTCTGGTCCACGGGCAGCAGCTCGGCCAGCGGCCGGGCCGCCTCCTTCCGGTCGGACACGGCCCGCTCGGCGGCGTCGTGGTGGTCCTGCACCCGCGCCTCGAACCGGCTCAGCTGCCAGGACCCCATGAACACACAGAACGGGATGGCGAGCAGCACGAACACGTTGATGCCCCACCAGCGGGGTGTCAGCAGAAACCGGTACACGCCCTCAACGGTACGGCGACGCCGCCGTACCCCCGTCCCCAGGGGCCTTCCGTGCGTGCATGATCGCAAAAGTTGTCCACAGGCTACGCACACTCGCCAGCTATTTGCCGGTGGTGACGGGCAGTATGGGCGCATGACTGGGGCACAGAGTGAGAGCAACATGCCGGACTGGGTGAAGCGCTTTCGGGCGCCGCGGGTGTCACTGCCCGACTGGGCCGAGGACGCGCCCGACCGGTCCCTGTTCGTGTCGAACGCGACGGGCACGTACGAGCTGTACGCCTGGGACCGGGTGACGGGGGAGCAGCGCCAGGTGACGTCCCGGCCGAACGGCACGACGGACGGCGTGCTCTCCCCGGACGGCGCCTGGATCTGGTGGTTCGACGACAAGGACGGCGACGAGTTCGGGGTGTGGCGCCGCCAGCCCTTCACGGGCGGCGCGGACGAACCGGCCACCCCCGGCCTGGAGCCCTCCTATCCGGCGGGCCTGGCCCTGTCCCGGGACGGCCGTACGGCGGTCGTGGGCCGCTCCACGGACGAGGAGGGCTCGACGATCCACGTGGTACGCGAGGGCGAGGCCCCCTTCGAGCTGTACCGGCACCGGGAGTCGGCGGGCGTCGGGGACCTCTCCCACGACGGCTCCCTCATCGCGATCGAGCACACGGAGCACGGTGACGCGATGCACTCGGCACTGCGCGTGCTGCGCCCGGACGGCACGACGGTCGCCGAGCTGGACGACACCAAGGGCGGCGCCGAGGAGCTGGGTCTGGAGGTGCTGGGCTTCGCCCCGCGCGAGGCCGATCCGCGGCTGCTGATCGGGCACCAGCGGCGCGGCCGGTGGGAGCCCCTGGTCTGGGACGTCGTCACGGGCGAGGAGACGGACCTGGTGCTGGACCTGCCGGGCGACGTGAGCGCGGACTGGTACCCGGACGGCTCGGCGCTGCTCATCGCGCACGGCTTCGAGGCCCGCAGCGAGCTGTTCCGGTACGACCTGGGCAGCCGCGAGCTGACGAGGATCCCCACCCCGCCGGGCACGGTGTCCGGCGCGACGGCCCGCCCCGACGGCAGCGTGGAGTACCTGTGGTCGTCGGCCGCCGAGCCGTCGTCGGTCCGTTCGACGACGGGCCGGGTGGTCCTGAACCCGCCCGGCCTGAAGAGCCCGGGCTCGGTCCCCGTGGAGGACGTGTGGGTGGAAGGGCCCGGCGGCCGTATCCACGCCCTGGTCCAGAAGCCGGCCGGTGCGACGGGTCCCCTGCCCACGGTGTTCGACCTGCACGGCGGGCCGACCTGGCACGACAGCGACTCCTTCGCCGCGGGCCCGGCCGCCTGGGTGGACCACGGGTACGCGGTGGTCCGGGTCAACTACCGGGGCTCCACGGGCTACGGCCGGGCGTGGACCGACGCGCTCAAGCACCGGGTCGGCCTGATCGAGCTGGAGGACGTGGCCGCGGTCCGCGAGTGGGCCGTCTCCTCCGGCCTCGCCGACCCCTCCCGGCTGATCCTCACCGGCGCCTCCTGGGGCGGCTACCTCACCCTGCTCGGCATCGGCACCCAGCCGGACGACTGGGCCCTGGGCATCGCCGTCGTCCCGGTCGCCGACTACGTCACCGCGTACCACGACGAGATGGAAGCCCTGAAGGCCATGGACCGCACCCTCCTGGGCGGCACCCCCGAGGAGGTCCCCGACCGCTTCGAGGCCTCCTCCCCGCTCACCTACGTCGACCGGGTCAAGGCTCCCGTCTACATCTCCGCCGGCGTGAACGACCCCCGCTGTCCCATCCGCCAGATCGACAACTACGTCAAGCGTCTGGAGTCCCGCGGCGCCGTGCACGAGGTGTACCGCTACGACGCGGGGCACGGATCCCTGGTGGTGGACGAGCGGATCAAGCAGGTCCGGCTGGAGCTGGACTTCGCGGCGAGGCACCTGGAGCAGGCGCGCACGACGGCGGCGTGAACCCGGCTCGTGGGGCCGTGCGCGTCCGCGCGGCACGGCCCCGCCGGCACGGCCCGCGCAGGGTGGACCGTATGCCATGCGATTTCATATCCAGTCTGAATATCCGGGCGAATCTTGTATGAATCCGCGCGGTAATTCAAAGCGTTTTTCCGGGCGGCCATTCACCCGATCGCCGCGCATCCAAGTGAAAAGAGCCGCCGTTAGTCGGGGCATGGCGAATGCAAGCGATCCTGGCAAGACGCCCGGCCTCTATGGGGTGACGGTGGGGCCGTACGTCTACACCCCGGGCATCCTCAGTAAGAACGGTGTGCCTGTCGTACTGCAGGTCACTGATCCACTGTTGCAGAACTTCCTCACCGATGTCCGTCAAGCGGAATCCGATCTCGCCGGTCGATGGGCCTGCGCGCTGTCGTTCTCATGAGTGACGAACGCTACGGCCGTATGTGGCACGGCACCACCGATTACCTGGACGATTTCGACGAGGCGGCGCCGGACCCGAGCTGGGACCCGGCCGAGGAACTCGCCTATCTGCTGCAGAAGGCCGGCCAGGAGGAATACGCGAAGACGGTGCCGCCGCCCCGGGACGAGGTGCCGGTCACCGGTACCGCGGCCGGCGCCCCGATGAGGCAGCTGCAGGACCTCACCGCCGAGCTGCCGCCGGTGCGTTCGTCCCGCCGGGGCCATCGCAGGCCCACGCCCCGCCGACGACCGGGTGGTCTGCGCATCGCCAGCTGTGTCCTCGCCGCGCTGGGCGCGGTCATCGTGTCGATGGTGAGCGTCTTCAGCGGTGTGGCCACCTACGAGCCTTTGCTCGTCATCACCTCGCACGGCCGGGACGGTGCCGACGCCTGGTGGCCCCTGCTGGTCTACGGCCCCTGGATGGCCGGGTCGCTGTCCATCCTGCGTGCGGCGCTGCACCAGCGTCGCGCCGTCCACTCGTGGTTCGTCGTTCTCCTCTTCTCCTCCGTCGCGGTGCTGCTCTGCGTGGTGCAGGCGCCGCGGACCATCGCGGCCACGGCGACGGCCGCCTTGCCGGGGGTCGCGGCGCTGGCCTGTTTCCAGCAGCTGGTCCGGCAGATCACCCTGACGCGACCGCCCCGACGGACCACCCCGCGGCACCGGTCACGGACCCCGCAGGAGCGCTATGCGGCCGGGGCCGCGGCCGAGGGCGGGGAGACGCTCTGACACCGAGGACGCCCGGTGCGGACCTGTCGTCTCACAGGCCGGCATCGGGCGCTCCGCGCCGGCCCAGCAGCTCCGCCAGTCCCCGCCGGGTGGCGGCCAGCAGTACCCGGTCCGCCGCCCGCAGCACATGGCCCTCGTCCACGTCGGGCCGCCCTTCCAGCGCGAGCACCCGCCAGGCCCCGGCCCGGAACGCGTCCTGAACGGTCCGCCCCTCCAGCTGCGGATGCCCGCCGACGTCGACCACGGCGAACAGCAGCACCCGCCGCTCCACCGGAATCGCCCCGAGGATCTGGCGGCCGAGCATCGCCCCCGCGAAGGCGGGCGCGGCCAGATGCGTGACACTCCGGCTCCGGGTCTGCGCGTGCGGGTGCGCGGCCCGCAGGGTGCGGTACACGGCGGTCGCGAAGTCGTCGTCGTACAGCCGCAGCACCACCCGCAGATCGGGCCGTACGGACCGCGCGTACAGCACCGCCTCCAGATTGGTGGTGTCCGCGCTGGTCACCGCCATCAGGGCGTGCGCCCGGTGGATCTTGGCGGCCTCCAGCACCCCTTCCTGCGTCACGTCACCGAGCACCACCGGCACCCGCAGCCGCCGCGCCACGGCCAGCCCGCGCGCCTCGGGGTCGGACTCCACGCACACCACCGGGATGTGCAGCTCCCGCAGCCGCGTCAGCACCCGCGTGCCGATCTTGCCGAGGCCCAGCAGCACCACGTGCCCGCCGAGCCCTCGGGGCGGCTTGCGCAGCGCGGACGCGGTACGGAAGGTGCCCAGCGCCTCCAGGACCGCGGCCAGCAGCACCGGGAGCAGCAGCAGCCCCACCAGCCCGGACAGCAGTTGCAGGATCTGCCGCCCGAGGGACTGGCCGATGGCCGGGTCGTCGATCGCGAACATGTCCAGCAGCGTCAGGTAGAAGGCGCTCACCGGATGGATCCCGGTCACCACGGACAGGGCGACGGCCAGCGCCACCACGCACCCGACCATCCCGGCCAGCGACCACCTGAGCCGCCGGGAGAACAGCGACGCGAACGGCGGGACGCCCGCGACCCCGCGCCCCGCCGCCGACGACGCGCCGGCGGAGTACGACACCTGCTCCAGCACCACCGTCCCGCGCCCGGTGGCGGCGGCCACCTCCGCCGGGTCGGGCAGCAGCCGCGGCCCCTGTTCCCCGCTCCCCTCCGACCCGTCCGCCCCGGCCGGATCGCTGCTGGTCGCCGACAGCAGCGCCAGCGTGCACAGGCCCGGATCGGCGACCTGCCCCGCCGCCGGCGGAGGCCGCTCCACCGCGCGCAGCAGCAGCTCGTCGGTCTGCACGACCTTGCTGGTGCCCGCGACCGCGGTGGCGGCCAGCGCGGGTGCGGCGGTGTCGGCGTCGGACAGCACGACCGTGGACGCGTCGCCCGCGGCCGCGTCGTTCCCGGCCAACGTGGCGGCCTGGTCGAGGAGTTCCTCGATGTGCTGTCCCAGCCGGCGGTTGTACAGCCTGAGGACCAGCCGCAGCCGGGGGTTGAGGCGCCGGGCGGTCAGCGCGGCACGGATGTTGGTCTCGTCGTCCTCGTACACGAGAGCCAGGGCGACGGCCTGCTCCACACCCGCCTCGGCGAGCACCGCCTCGCTGGGTTCGACCGTCTCCAACAGCCGTTCGCCGCGCGGTGGTTCGCCGCCCCCGCCGCCGTTGCCGTTGCCGCCCGGAGCCCCGGGGCCGCGCCCCACCGTGGCGTTCACCACCCGGTCCAGCAGCGCCGCCGAGGCGGCCCGGGCCCGTCCGACGACCGGTGGTCGCACCGTGCGCTCGTTCGGCGGTACGACGAGCGTCACCTGCTCCCCGTACACCCCGCGCAACTCGGCTGCCAGCCGGTGCGCGAGCCCGTCGTCCCCGCACACGACCATGTGCGCGGGCGCACCACTGTGCCCACCTTGATACGGAACGCTCGCCACAAGGGAGAAGAGTGCCCCAACGGGACGGGCGGTTCCAGCGATCACTGAACGCCCGGGGCCCGCGTGCCGTACTGATGGGGAGGGAGAAGACGCACCGAGATCGCGGGCCGGTGCCCGCACGCGGAGGGACCCACCCGTGGCCATCACCGAAGAAGCCCCGCCCGGGCGAGTCCCGCACGACCCGCCGCCCGACGCGCCGCCCGGCACGTCGCCCGAGGCCGGCGGACGGCAGGCCCGGGACGGCTGGCACCTCAACTCGCCGCTCGCCCTGACCCTGCTGCTGCTCCTGGTGGTCCTCTTCCAGGGCCGGGTCCGCGGCGCGCTGTCGACCCCGGTGATGCAGAGCTGGATGACGGTGTTCGTGGCGGTGGTCGTGCAGGCACTGCCCTTCCTCGCCCTCGGTGTCCTGCTGTCGGCGGCGATCGCGGTGTTCGTGCCGCCGGCGTTCTTCGCCCGGGCCCTGCCCAGCCGGCCCGCGCTCGCCGTGCCGGTCGCCGGGATGGCGGGCGCGGTGCTACCGGGCTGCGAGTGCGCGTCCGTGCCGGTGGCCGGGGCGCTGGTCCGGCGCGGGGTCACGCCCGCCGCGGCGATCGCGTTCCTGCTGTCCGCCCCGGCGATCAACCCGATCGTGCTGACGGCCACGGCCGTCGCCTTCCCGCGCAACCCCGAGATGGTGCTGGCCCGTTTCGCCGGGAGCCTGCTGGTGGCCTGTGTGATGGGCTGGCTGTGGCAGCGCGTCGGCCGCACCGACTGGATCCGCCAGCCCGCGCACGCCCGGCACGAGGGGCAGGGCAAGGGGGAGGCGTTCTGGGGGTCGGTCCGGCACGACATGGTGCACGCCGGGGGCTTCCTGGTGCTCGGCGCGATGGCCGCGGCGACGCTGAAGGCGGTGGCCCCGGCGAGCTGGCTGCGCACCGCCGCCGGCAACCCGGCGGTGGCGATCCTGGCCCTGGCGGTCCTCGCCGTACTGCTGTCGATCTGTTCGGAAGCGGACGCGTTCGTGGCGGCCTCGCTCACCCAGTTCTCGCTCACGGCCAAGCTGGCGTTCCTGGTGGTCGGCCCGATGATCGACCTGAAGCTGTTCGCGATGCAGGCGGGCACCTTCGGCCGGGGCTTCGCGCTGCGCTTCGCCCCCGCCACCTTCGTCCTCGCCATCGCGGGCGCGGTGCTGACCTCGGCGGTGCTGCTGTGAACCGGCAGGCCCAGGCGGCGGTCCTGTTCCTGACCGGCGCGGCCCTGCTGCACGCGGGACTGACCGACCTGTACCTGCGCTATGTGAAGGCGGGGCTGCAGCCGCTGCTGCTGGCGGCCGGGGCGGTGCTGGTGGTGACGGCGCTGGCGACGGCCTGGTACGAGTGGAAACGCGGCCGCGGCAAGCCCTCCACCGCCCCGGAGCCCGACGCCCACGGCCCGGAGCCCCACGGCCACGGCCACGCCCACGCCCACCGCGAGCCCCGTATCTCCTGGCTCCTCGTGCTGCCCCTCCTCGCCCTGATCCTGGTCGCCCCGCCCGCCCTGGGCTCCTACAGCGCCATGCGCACCGGTACGGCCCTGCAGCACCCCTACGGCTACACGACCCTGCCGGCCGGGAACCCCGTACCGATCAGCCTGGTGGACTACGCGGGCCGTGCGGTCTACGACCACGGACGCTCCCTCGGCGGACGTCAGGTCCGCATCACCGGGTTCGTCGCCCTGGACCGCACCGGCACCCCCTACCTGGTCCGGATGGCCCTCAACTGCTGTGCCGCCGACGCCCAGCCGGTGAAGATCGGCCTGACGGGGAGGATCCCGCCGGTGCTGCAGCCGGACAGCTGGCTGGAAGTGACGGGCGCGTACACGTCGAAGCAGGCCAAGGACCCGGTCAACAACGGACCGATCCCGTTCCTGAAGGTGAGCGTCGCCCGTCCGGTGCCGACACCGCACGATCCGTACGACGAGAGCTGGAACACCTGACCCCGCGGCGGCCCCGCTCACGGGCCGCCCGTACCGCCGCGGTCGGCGCCGGCCTCGGCGGCACCCCCGTTCCAGTCGTACGGCCCGCCGCCGCGCCACTCGATCAGTTCGGGATCGTCGACGGCCTGGTCCACGGCGGGCAGCCCGGCACGGTGCACGAGATCCAGCACGTCGAACAGGTCGTACGCCGTCCCCACGCGCTCACCGCGCACCGTCACCTGCCGCCCACCGTCCGCGGCCGGCGGCAGCACCACCACAGGAGGACCCGTACTCATGCCACCACCATGCGCCAGCCACGCCTGAAGCGCAGCACGTCACAGCGGTCTGGCGGGCCAGTCCAGCAGCCGGGCCCCGATCACGGCCGTCTGCAGCATGTACCGGTGGGCCGGGTCGGCCGGGTCGGCGCCGGTCAGGCGGTGGATGCGGTCCAGCCGGTAGGTCAGGGCGCGCACGCTCAGCGACAGCCGGCGGGCGGCCTCGGCGGCCACACAGCCGCAGTCGAAATAGGCCGTAAGGGTGTCCAGGAGCGGCTGGGCGCCACCCCGGGCGGCGGTGAGCGGACCCAGGGCGCCGCGCACGAGGTCGGCCAGGGCCTGCCGGTCGCGGGTGAGGACGGGGTAGACGAGTAGGTCGGCGGCGCGCAGCACCGGCTCCGTCATCTGCAGCCGTTCGGCCAGCTCCAGGGTGTTGAGGGCCTCCTCGTACGACTGGACGACCCCGCCGGCGCCGGGCTGGGAGCGGCCGATGGCGACCCGGCCGCCCTCCGTGGCCGCGTGCGCCTGCTGGGCGAAGTGGGCGAGGATCTCGTCCTGGTCGCCGGGCGCGACGCACAGCAACCGGCCGCCCTTGGTGGTGAGCAGGATGCTGCGGTCGCCGAACCGGGCGATGAGGGAGCGTTCCACCTGCCGGGGGACCGGACCGCTCTCGTCGTACGCGGTCGGGCCCTCGGCCACGGCCACCGCGTGGGTCCGGGACAGGCGCAGACCGAAGCGCTCGGCGCGTTCCGCGAGGCGGCCGAGGTCGCTGCGGCCGTAGAGCAGGTCGTCGATGAACTCCCGGCGGGCGGCCTCCTCCTGGCGCACGGCGTGCCGCTGGGCGCGTTCGTAGCCCTCGGCGAACGCGTCCACGGCCTGCTGCACGGCGGCGAGGGTGCTGTCGGCGGAGCCGGGGGCGCCGGGCCAGGCGGCACGGGTGGCGGCCAGGTGGGCGCGGACCAGGGCGCGCAGCCCGTGGCCGGCCTCGGCGGCCTGTTCGCCCAGGACGCGCCGGTCCTCGATCTCGTCCCGGGCCAGCCGCCGGCCGGTGGCGGAGACATCCGCCAGGAGTTGCGCGTACCCGCGCAGATACCGGTCGGGTATCCCCTGCTCCGTCACGTCTTCCCCCCGCGTTCCGACGCGCCGGTGACGCTCTCCGCACGGTCTTCCGCACGGCCTTCCGCACGTCCCGGCACGCAGACCCTAGTGAACGCTGCCGGAAACCGGCAATGCGCGGGCGTGCGCGGGGCGTGCACCATGGCCCGAGGGGAGCACTGCGGATGGTCCCGATGCCGGAGCCCGGCAGATCGCCGGCTCCGGCAACGGGACCCTGACGCGCGTGAACCTGCCGGTGCTGGTCTGATGGTTTGCGGGGGTCCTTTCGCAACCGCACCCCAGGAGACCCCGATGAGTACGCATCGAGTGGCGCAGGTGGCCGAAGCGGGCGGCCGGTTCGAGATCGTCGAGCGTGAGGTGCCGGAGCCGGGCCCGCGCCAGGTACGGATCGCCGTGGAGGCCTGCGGGATCTGCCACAGCGACGTCCTGTTCGTGAACGCCATGGTGCCGGGGATCCGGTTCCCGGTGGTCCCCGGGCACGAGATCGCCGGACGCATCGAGAAGGTGGGCCCGGGGACGGACGACGTCTGGCGGGTGGGCGACCGGGTCGCGGTGGGCTGGTTCGGCGGCAGCTGCGGCCACTGCACCTCGTGCCGGAAGGGCGACTTCGTGACCTGCGAGAACCTGAAGGTCCCCGGCTGGGCGTACGACGGGGGTTACGCGGAGAAGGTGATCGCACCGGCCGACGCCCTGGCCCGGGTCCCCGACGCGCTGGCACCGACCGACGCGGCGCCCCTGGCCTGCGCGGGCGTGACGGTGTTCAACGGGCTGCGGCGCAGCTCGGCACGGCCCGGCGATCTGGTGGCCGTGCTGGGCATCGGCGGCCTGGGGCACCTCGGGGTGCGGTACGCCGCCGCCATGGGCTTCGAAACGGTGGCCATCGCCCGCGGGGCCGACAAGGCGGACTTCGCCAAGCAGCTCGGCGCCCACCACTACATCGACAGCACGGGGGACACCCCCGTCGCGGACACCCTGCGGTCCCTCGGCGGCGCCGGTGCGGTCCTGGCCACCGCCGCCAACTCCGCCGCCATCACGGCGACCGTGGACGGCCTGCGCGCCCGGGGCGAGCTGGTGGTCATCGGCGCGGACGTCGAACCGCTGGGGATCAGCCCCAACCAGCTCCTCATGACCGGGAAGGTCGTCCGCGGCCATCCGTCCGGCACGGCCCAGGACGTCGAGGACACGATGGCCTTCAGCGCCCTGCACGGGATCCGTCCGATGACCGAGATCATGCCCCTGGGCGAGACGGAAGCGGCCTGGCAGCGCATGCTCTCGGGCGCCGCCCGCTTCCGGATGGTGCTCACCACGGGCTGACGCCGTGAGGGAGGAGCCAAAGCGCGCGAGGATGGAAGGAGCACATCCACACCGACTCGACATGAGAGGAGGAGACGGGATGGCCGATTCAGCGAAGCAGTCCGCTGCCGCTCTGACCACCCTGGAGCCCGCTGCACGCGTGCGGGCCCAGAAGGGGCTGCCGAGAACGGAGCGCACGCGCCTGAGCCCCGTGCGTGAGGGCCCCCAGCCTCGGCAGGAGCGGACCGGGACATCACACACCGACGGCACGGGCACCCAGGCCCGCAGGCTCCGTCCTCAGGTTCCGGTGCCCGGCATGAAGAACCTGCCCGCGAACATGAGGAACCTGCCCGCGAGCATGCAGAACCGGGACCTGGTCTTCTACGGAGGCCTGGGAGCGATGACCGTGGCAGGCGCTCTCGAGTGGCCGGTCGCCCTGGCCATCGGCGGAGCCACCTGGTTGCTGCGCGGCAGGCGGAAGGAGCAGTAACGCCGAAGCGGTACGGAGCCGCGCGGTGCGACACCGGTCCGACGTCCCTCAGACCCGCCCGCGCGACTCCGCGGCGCGCCGCGCCAACGAGTCGAGGACCACCGCGGTCAGCAGCACCCCGGCGGTGACCATGAACTGGACCGAGGGCTCGACGTCCAGCAGCGCCATACCGGAGCCGATCGACTGGATGATCAGCACCCCGAGCAGCGCCGACCAGGCCGAGCCACGTCCGCCGAACAGGCTGGTGCCGCCGATGACGGCGGCGGCGATGGCGTTGATCAGCAGCATGCCGGAGCCCGGGACCTGACTCGCCGAGGTGAGCCGCGAGGCGACGAACAGCCCGCCGACCGCCGCCAGGGCCCCCGACGCCACGAACACGCCGATCCGCACCCGTGCCACGTCGATGCCGGACCGCCGGGCCGCCTCCACTCCGCCGCCCAGTGCGAGGACCTGCCGGCCGTAGGGCGTGCGGCGCAGGAAGACGTCCGAGACGACGACGACCGCGAGGAAGATCAGCAGAGCCAGCGGCAGGCCCTCGAACCGGTCCAGCACATGGACGGTGGTGAACGCGACCAGCCCGAGGAGGGCCGTGCGCACCCAGATCTCGGCCACCGGCCGGTACGGCATCCCGGCGGCGCCGCGGCGCCTGTGGTCGCGGTAGGTGACGAGGAGGTAGGCGGCGGTGCCCGCGGCGGCCAGGCCGTAGGTGGCGGCGGCGGTGCTGAAGTATCGGCTGGTCAGGTGGGCGACCAGCCCGTCGTCGCTGAAGTTGATGGTGGTGTCCGGGCCGAGCAGGTAGAGCATCAGGCCGTTCCAGCCCAGCAGGCCGGCGAGGGTGACGACGAACGCGGGCACACCGATCCTGGCGAAGAGGAACCCCTGGGCGGACCCGGCGGCCGCACCGCAGGCCACCGCGATGGTCACGGCGAGCCATTCCGGCATGCCGAGGTTCACGTTCAGGGCGGCGAACACGGCGCCCGCGAGGCCCGCGAGTGAGCCCCCCGACAGATCGATCTCACCGATCAGCAGCACGAACACGATGCCGACGGCGATCATGCCGGTCCCGACGATGTCCACGCTGAGGACGGACAGGTTGCGCGGCGAGAGGAAGTTGTCGTTGAGGGCCTCGAAGACCGTCCAGATCACGGCGAGGGCCAGCAGGACCGGGGCGGCGCCGAGGCCGCGTTCCCGCACCCTCTCGCGCACTCTTCGGCGTACCGCGCCGCCGTACGCCTTCAGACGTCCGCTGTACCGCCCCCGCCCGTCGTGGCGCGGGTCGGCGTCGGACTCGGCGTCGGGGTCACCGGCCCGGGTCCCTCTCCCTCTCACGGCCACGTCTCCTCCGGAAGGGTCCGGCGGTGGGCGACGGCGTTGTCCGCCGCCCCGGTGATGGAGGAGATGATCTGTTCCTGGGATGTGGTGTTCACGTCGAAGACACCGTTGTTGCGGCCGAGGCGCAGCACGGCGACCCGGTCGGCGACGGCCTTGATGTCGCCCATGTTGTGGCTGATGAGGAGGATGCCGAGGCCCCGGTCACGCAGCTCCTCGATGAGGTCGAGGAGCTGGGTGCTCTGCTCGATGCCCAGGGAGGCGGTGGGCTCGTCGAGCAGGAGCAGTCTGGGTTCGCCGAGGAGGGAGCGGGTGATCGCGACGGCCTGCCGCTGGCCGCCGGACAGCGAGGCGAGCGGCGCGCGGACGTCGGGGACGCGGATGGACAGGGTGTGCAGCAGCTCGCGGGTGTGGCGCTCCATCTCCACCTCGTCGAGGATGCCGCGCCGGTGGATCTCCCGGCCGAGGAAGAGGTTGCCGACGACGTCGAGGTTGTCGCACATCGCGAGGTCCTGGTAGACGGTCGCGATCCCGAGCACCTGGGCGTCCTGGGGGCGCTTGATCTGGATGGCGTCGCCCTGCCACTCGATGACGCCCTTGTCGGCGGGACCGACCCCCGAGATCACCTTGACCAGCGTGGACTTGCCGGCGGCGTTGTCGCCCACGAGGGCGACCACCTCACCGGCCCTGATCTCCAGCTCGACGTCCACCAGCGCGTGGACGGCGGCGAACCGCTTGGACACGCCGCGCAGCGCCAGCAGGGGCTGAACCGGCACGGGACCACCTCCTTCCGCCTCCGGGAAGAGCTCACCGGACGAGTCCGGCCTTGGCGCACGCGGACCGGAACTCCGGGGTGCATATCTGTGCAACCGTGTATATACCGTCCCTCACCAGAGTGTCCTTGACGTTGCGGACGGTCACCGGGACCGCCGGGAGGAGGACCGAGGGGATGTCCTTGGTGGTGGGGCTGTCGACGGTGCCGGTGGCGACGGACCCGGCCGTCCTGCCGCGTCCCAGGGCGACGGCCATCTCGACGGCGACGTCGGCGGCGGCCTTGAAGGGCTTGTAGACGGTCATGGACTGGTCGCCCTTGACGACGCGCTGCACCCCCGCGAGATCGGCGTCCTGGCCGGTGACCGGGGGCAGCGGCGTGACGTCGGTGGCGTTGAAGGCGGAGATCACGGCGCCGGCGAGGCTGTCGTTGGCGGCCAGGACGCCGTTGATGTGGGCCCCGCCCAGGGCGGCGATGGCGCCGGTCATGTTGACGTAGGCGTTCTCCGGCCGCCAGCCGGCGGTGTCGTACGACTTGCCGATCTTCACCTTGCCCTTGAGGACGGAGAGCGCCCCCCGCTCGAACCAGCCGGCGTTGGGGTCGGTCGTGGCGCCGTTCATCATGACGATCTGGCCGCCGTGCGCCTTGGTGCCCATGGCCTTCAGGAGCCCCTCGCCCTGCAGCCTGCCGACCTGCGCGCCGTCGAAGGTGACGTACCCGTCGATCGGACCCTGTGCGAGCCGGTCGTAGGCGACGACCGGGATGCCGGCCCGGTGCGCGTCCTCGACCGACGGGCGGAGCAGCTCCGGGTCGACGGCGGCGACGATCAGTACGTCCACCCGCCTGGTGATCATGGACTCCAGCTGCTGCCGCTGGACCGCCGGGTCCGGTGTGGCGGCGACGGCCACCGAGCAGTGCGGGCACATCTGCTTCAGCTTCTTCTCGATCAGCGGCCGGTCGAACCGCCCGAACCGGGAGGCCCCGCCGCCCGGCATCAGCACACCGACGCTGAGACCGTCCCCACCGCCCCCGCCCCCGCCCCCGCCGCAGGCCCCGGCCAGGACCAGGCCGGCGGCGACCGCGATCGCCATGGCCGCACGACCGGGGGACCTGCGCTTCACGGCCTGAAGGCCGGCACCGAGACCCATCTTGGATTCCCCAGCGGAATGTCCGATACGCCCTTCATGGGCGTTTACGCCAAGCGTAGCCAAGGTGGCGTGGACGGCCCGTCCGGGGCCGTGGCGCGGTGGATCCGCCCGGGCGGAGGCGCCCATCGGGCGAACGCCCGCCGTCGCTCCCCCGTACCCCCTGCCGTACCGCAACCGCCTGGATGCGGATCCGTGGTCCGCTCACCGACCAGCTCCTCGAGGCGCGGGATCGGGTTGCAGTAGGGCGACTCGACCGGGGCCGTAGCAGTGCGAGCAGACGACGTTCCACGGCCTCGCTCATCACGCGCGTGTGAGCGGCGCGCCGGTCCTCTCCGTCCGGCCCGACAGGATCCCCGCCGGCCGGCACCTCCTGGTCGCCTTCCTCCCGGGCCGCACCCAGCCCCACCGCGGGGCGACCATCATCCGGGCCGGCAGGCTCGCCGGCCGCGCGCCCTCCTGCGTCCCCGCCCTGCTGAAGGGCTCCCTCCGCTGACGCGGAGACGGCCGAAGCCGGGCAGCGGGTTTCAGGGCACCGAGCCCGCTCAGGGCGGCTGAAACCGCGGTGAAGCCGCCCTGAACCGCCCGGGCCGCAAGCTCTGCGGCATGACGACGACGGAACACCACCTCGCGATCGCAGCCACCGGGTTGCGCAAGTCCTACGGGGACAAGACGGTCCTCGACGGCATCGACATCCAGGTGCCGGCGGGCACGATCTTCTCGCTGCTCGGGCCGAACGGCGCGGGCAAGACCACGATGGTCAACATCCTGTCCACCCTGATCTCCGCCGACGGCGGCCAGGCGCGGATCGCCGGGCACGACCTCACCGGCCAGGCCCAGGCGGTACGCGCCGCCATCGGGGTGACCGGGCAGTTCTCCGCCGTGGACGGGCTGATCACCGGCGAGGAGAACATGCTCCTCATGGCGGACCTGCACCACCTATCCAAGCAGGAGGGCCGGCGGGTCACCGCCGAACTGCTGGAGCGCTTCGAGCTCGTCGAGGCCGCGAAGAAGCCCGCCTCCACCTACTCGGGCGGCATGAAGCGCCGCCTCGACCTCGCCATGACCCTGGTCGGCAGTCCGCGGATCATCTTCCTCGACGAGCCGACCACCGGCCTCGACCCGCGCTCCCGCCACACCATGTGGCAGATCATCCGCGAACTGGTCTCCGGCGGTACGACCGTCTTCCTCACCACCCAGTACCTGGAGGAGGCCGACGAGCTCGCCGACCGCATCGCCGTGCTCGACGGCGGCAGGCTCGTCGCCGAGGGCAGTGCCGAGGAGCTCAAGCGGCTCGTGCCCGGCGGCCATGTGAGGCTGCGGTTCTCCGACCCGGTGGCGTACGAGCGGGCGGCCACCGCACTGCGCGAGGCCACGCGGGACGACGAAGCGCTGGCCCTGCAGATCCCCAGCGGCGGCAGCCAGGGTGAGCTGCGCGCCATCCTCGACTGGCTGGACGCCGCCGGCATCGAGGCCGACGAACTGTCCGTGCACACCCCCGACCTGGACGACGTGTTCTTCGCCCTGACCGCGACCGCCCCCGCCGCCACCGAGAAGGAGACCGCCCGATGAGCACCTCCGCCCACGCCCTGCGCGACAACCTCACCATGCTGCGGCGCAGCCTCCTGCACGCCCGCCGCTACCCCTCCCTCACCTTGAACGTCCTGCTCACCCCGGTCATGCTGCTGTTGCTGTTCGTCTACGTCTTCGGCACCGCGATGAGCGCCGGCATCAACGGCGGCCACGCGGACCGCGCCGACTACATCGCCTACCTGGTCCCCGGCATCCTCCTCATGACCGTGGGCATGATCTCGCTCGGCACCGCGGTGTCCGTGTCCAGCGACATGACCGCGGGCATCATGGCCCGGTTCCGCACCATGGCCATCTCCCGCGCCTCCGTGCTGACCGGCCACGTGATCGGCAGCGTCATCCAGACGATGCTGGCACTGGTGCTGATCCTGGGCATCGGAGTGGCCATCGGCTTCCGGCCCGACGCGTCGCCGGTGGAATGGCTCGCGGCGGCCGCGCTGATGGCCGCGTTCAGCCTCGCACTGTCCTGGATCGCGGTCGGCATCGGCCTGGTCAGCCCCAACCCCGAGGGGGCCAGCAACCTCGGGTTGCCGCTGACGATGCTGCCGATGCTGTCCAGCGCGTTCGTGCCGGTGGGCACCATGCCGGGCGGGTTCCGCTGGTTCGCCGAGTACCAGCCCTTCTCGCCCGCCATCGAGACCCTGCGCGGACTTCTGCTGGGCAGCGGGATCGGCACGAAGAACGCGCTGCTCGCGGTCGGCTGGTGCGTGGGCCTGACCGTGCTCGGCTACCTGTGGTCCAAGGCGCGGTTCAACCGAGAGCCGCGGAGCTGAGTTCGTGCAGCGCCGCGGCCCGCAACTCCTCCCGCCCCAGGGCGGCGTACCTCGACCTCGCGTCGGCGTACGCCGCCCTGTCGGCGTTCTCGGCCGCCTGCCGGGACCGGGCCGAGGACAGGGTGGGGAAGTCCCGCATGGCCGGCATCCGCTCCGCCAGCGCCAGCAGCCGTACGGCCGCCGTCTCGCCGCGGTCCAGCCCGGCGAAGCCGAGCGCCAGCAGGACGGTGCCGTACACCTGCAGTTCCACCGGCGACCTGTCGTCGACGGGACCGGACAGCATGTCGAGGAGCCGTTCCCGCAGTTGCCCGGGCAGGTGGGCCACCGGTTCCAGCCGGCCGTGCTGTGCGTGCGCCGCCAGCGCGGCCGCCCGCATCTGCAGCAGCCACAGATCCAGGAACGGATCGCCGACCTGCAGCAGGCTGCCCTCCCGTATCCGCTCCACCGCCTGGCGCCACAGGCCGAGCCCGATCTCGGTCAGCCCCCGGGCCAGCGCGATCTCGGCCCGGGCCGGGAGAGCCTGCGCGTAGATCTCGGCGGACTCCGGCTGCTGCTCCAGGGCCGCGAGGCCCAGCCAGTACTCGGCCTCGTCGACCTCCCCGCGCTGGAGACAGGCGACCGCCAACCCGCCACGGACACCGATCGCGTCCGACCAGTCGTCGAACTCGCCGAGCGCCTCCGCCGCCCGCAGATGCTCGTACGCCTCCGCACCGCGTTCGGACTGGAGGCACAACTCGCTGATCCGCCCATGGCTGAGCAGCAGCATGGGCGGATTGCCGAGCGGCGCCAGCGCGGCGAGCATCCGGCGGGCGCACTCGAGCGCGCGTTCCGCGTCGTGCCGGGACTCCCACACGTAACTGGCGACGCCTGCCGCGATGCCCGCCAGCATGGGCTCGTCGGCGTCGCAGAGTTCCTGCAGCCGGGCGTACCGCGGCGGGTGCATGTCCGGGACGGCACCCAGCACGACGGCCAGCGCCCGCAGCACGGTGTCGGGAGGGGCGGGCGGCAGACGGCGCAGTGTGACGAGCTGGCGCACGGCGTGCGGGCCGTGGCCCATGAACAGCCCGGCCGTGCACACCACCGCCGCGCTCCGCGCCGCCTCGACGTCCTGTGCCCCGGGGCGGAAGTGGGACAGCGGCCCGCCGGTCTCGGCGGCGAGGGTGGCGAGCCGGGTGTAGTTGGTGCCGGCGGACCACAAGGAGGCCAGCGCGGCGGTGACGGCGGCGATGGACGGTCCGTCGGCGCGGGCCAGGGCATGCCGCAGCGCCAGTACGAGGTTGTCCTGCTCGGTCCGGATACGGGCGAAGGAGGCCACCGCGTCGTCGCCGAACAGCACGTCGTGATGAGCGCGGCCGAAATCCCGCGCCCAGGCGAGGAACCGGTCGGTGACCAGCTCCTCCTCGCCGGCCTCGGCCCGCTGGGCGGCACCGAACTCCCGCAGGGTCTCCAGCATGTGGAAACGCACCCCGGACGGGCTGTCGCCCACCTTGACCAACGACTGGTCGGCGAGCTGCTCCAGCAGGGACAGCGCGTCCCCCGTCCCGCCCAGGACGCACTGCGCGGCCTCCTGGGTGAAGCCCCCGGGGAACACCGACAGCGCGCGCAGCGCCGCCCGGCCGTCGGGCTCCAGCAGGTTCCAGCTCCACTCGACCACGGCCCGCAGCGTGCGGTGCCGCTCGGGCGCGTCTCGGGCCCCGCCGCGCAGCAGCGCGAACCGGTCCCGGAGCCGGCGCGAGATGTCGGCGACGGACAGCACCCGCACCCGGGCCGCGGCCAGCTCCACCGCGAGCGGCAGCCCGTCCAGGTGACGGCAGATCTCCGCCACCGTGCCGGCGGGGAGTTCCACACCGGGCCGGGCCGCCCGCGCCCGCTGCGCGAACAGCTCGACGGAGGTCGCCAGGGACAGTTCCGGCAGGGCGTACACGGACTCCGAGGTCAGCCCGAGCGGAGCCCGGCTGGTGGCCAGCACCCGCAGCCCCTTCGACCGGGACACCAGCGCCTGTACGAGACATGCCGCGCCGGCGACGACCTGCTCGCAGTTGTCCAGGACCAGCAGGGCGGGGCCGGTGCCCAGCGCGGCGACGATCCCGCTCACCGGGTCCCCGCCGCCGGGGAACTGCCGGCCGTCCCCCGTGCCGACCGCGGAGGCCACCTCACCGGCCACGTCGTCGTCGGCGGTGACACCGGCCAGCGGCACGAAGTGCACCACGGGCTGCTCGGCGGCCCGGCTCACCGCGTGGGAGAGACGGGTCTTGCCCAGCCCGCCGGGCCCCATGACCGTGACCACCCGCGCCTCGCGCAGCAGCCCGGCCACGGCGGCGACGTCCGCGTCCCGCCCCAGCAGGGGGTTCGGCTCGTGCGGCACACCCTGACGGACCCGGGGTGCGTCCGCGTTCAGCAACTCCTGGTACACCGACCTCAGTTCGGGACCCGGGTCGGTGCCGAGCGCGTCACGCAGCCCGCGGCGGTAGGCGTCGTACCGGGTCAGCGCGGCGGCCCGGCCCGCCGTGGCGGCCTCGCAGCGCAGCAGCTCCGCCAGCACCTCCTCGTCCCGGGGCAGCTCCCGGGCCAGCTCGGCCAGCGGACCGGCCGCCTCCTCCCGCCGGCCCAGCCGGGCCAGGGCGAGCGCCCGGCACCGGACCAGGGCCCGGTGGGTGCGCGCCCGGTCGGCACGGAGGGACACCACCGGATCGCGCAGGTCCTCCCCCGCCCCCGCGCCCACCCTCCCGTCCCACAGGGCCAGGCCCGACTCGGCCTCTGCCAGGGCGCCTTCGTGATCCCCCGCCCTCGCGCGTCCGGCACTCGCCGCCTCGTGCAGCAGCAGCGCGGAACTGTCGACCCGCGTCTCGTCCAGCGCCAGCCGGTACCCCGTCGACGTGCTCACCACCAGCTCGGCGCCCACCTGCGCCCTGAGCCGCGACACGAGGATCTGCACCGCCTTGCCGGGCCGCTCGGGCAGTTCGTCCGCCCACAGCCCCTCCACCAGCCGGCCCGTGCTGCACCCGGTGCGCAGATCCGCCGCGAGCAACGCCAGCAGCCCGCGCAGCCGCGGCGCGGTGATCTCCTTCCCGCGGCAGGCGACACGGGACAGCAGCGCCAACTCGGTAGTCACACCCGAAGGTTAGGGCCTGTCCGGCGGATCACGCCCGTGCCCGGCCCCGCGGGAACCGGCCGGGAACGCGGCGGGGCCGTGAGGGCCTGGTCGAAGCGGCCGAGCACACTGCTGGACCAGCTCGTCGCGCGCTGGGCGGCGGCGCTCTGAGCGAGCGCGCGGGGGAGGGGCCGGTGGTGCCACCGGCCCCACCCGCCGTGCTCAGGAGCTGAAGAGGCCGTCCACCTCGGAGAAGTCCAGCGAACCGGCCAGTTCCTCGTACGTGCCGGAGCCGAGGAGTTCCAGCGTGGAGCGGCGGGCCGCCGTGTACGCGGCCTGGGCGATCGCGGTGCCGACGCTGACGCGGCGCACCCCGGCCTTGGCCAGCTCGGCCACACTGGGCCCGCCGGGGCCGGCCATGGCGTTCACCGGCAGCGGGGAGCGGGCGGCCAGCTCGCCGAGGACGGCCAGGTCGAGCAGGCCGGGCACGAAGATGCCGTCCGCGCCGGCCTGCGCGTAGGCGGCGGCGCGGTCCAGCACGTCCGCGAGACGGCCGGACTCCTCGCCGATACCGAACAGGTACACATCCGTTCGGACGTTGATCACCAGCTCGGGCAGCCCGGCCGCCTCCGCCGCGGCGCGCGCGGCCGTGATCCGCTCCGCCTGCTCCTGCGGGGTGAACAACGGGCCGCCGGGGGCCCTGGAGTCCTCCAGGTTGACGCCCACCGCTCCCGCGGCGACCACCGCGGCGACCGTCTTCGCCACCTCCTGAGGGGCCGCGCCGTAACCGGACTCGATGTCCACGGTCACCGGGACGTCGACCGCTGCGGCGATCCGCGCGGCGGCCGCGAGCATCTCGTCGCGGGCGGCCCGCTCACCGTCGCCCCTGCCGAGGGACCAGGCGACACCACCACTGGTCGTGCCGATCGCCGGGGCGCCCGCGGCGGCCATCACGGCGGCGCTGCCCGCGTCCCAGGCGTTGGGCAGCACGAGGACCGACTCCGTGCCGAGCGCGCGCAGCCGCTGGGCCTTGTCCTTGGTGCTCTGGTCAACTGTCATGGTTTTCCGGTGCCTTTCGTGGTCGGCACAGCTCTGTGCTGCGGTTCGCGTGACGATCGCGACGGATCGTTGCACGGGGGTGGGGAACAGGGGTGAGATTCGGACGACCGGGACTGCGGTCAGCGGTCCCGCGGCGGGACGCCCCGGAAACGCCGGAAGCCAGGTAGTGGATCCACTACCTGGCTTCTGAGTCCTGGTCACTGGCCGCATGCACATCCGGCGGCTGCCGGGGTCTCCTCGGTGGCCTGGCTGGTGCAGCAGCCGTCGCCGGTGGCGTCGGGGTCGGTGCTCTTGCCGAGGGTGTCGGCGTCGGCCTTCACGACGTACACCTCCCAGGGCTCCTTGCCGGGGCCGTGGACCCACACCTTGTCCTGGAGGGCGTAGCAGCAGGAGGTGTCGTTCTCCTCGAAGGTGGCCAGGCCGGCGTCCTTGAGCCGGGTGGTGGCCGCGTCGACCTGTTCGGTGGACTCGACCTCTACGCCGAGGTGATCAAGGCTGGTTTCCTGGCCGGACTCGCCCTCGATCAGTACGAGCTTGAGCGGTGGCTCGGTGATGGCGAAGTTGGCGTAGCCCTCGCGCCGCTTGGCCGGTTCGGTACCGAACAGCTTCGCGTAGAAGGTGATCGACGCTTCGAGGTCGCTGACACGCAGGGCGAGCTGAGCACGGGACATGGCAGGGCTCCCATCGGCTTGCATTGATGTTTGTCGATGCAAGCTTGCGCCTTGGATCGAGGGACGTCAATATAGGCGCATGTCGAAACAGGAGCTTGTGGTGCTCGGGCAGAGCAACGAGAACGGCGCATGCTGCCCGGGGCTGGTGACCGCGCCGCTGGACGAGGACCAGGCGGCGGAACTGGCGAAGCTGTTCAAGGCGCTGGGCGACCCGGTACGCCTGCGCCTGCTGTCGCTGATCGCCTCGCGGGCGGGCGGTGAGGTCTGCGTCTGTGACCTGACCCCGGCCTTCGACCTGTCCCAGCCGACGATCTCGCACCACCTCAAGCTGCTCCGGCAGGCCGGTCTGATCGACTGCGAGCGGCGCGGCACGTGGGTCTACTACTGGGCACTGCCCGCCACTCTCGACCGGCTCGCCGCCTTCCTGACGACGTCGCAGACCGCCGAGGCAACCGCATGAGCGCTCCGCTGGGCCGCCGGGCCGTCGCCGAGGCCGTGGGGTCGGCGGCTCTGGTCGCGGTGGTCGTCGGCTCCGGCATCCAGGCCACCGAGCTGACCAGGGACGTCGGCGTGCAACTGTTGGCCAACTCGCTGGCCACGGTCTTCGGCCTGGGCGTGCTCATCGCGCTCCTGGGGCCGGTTTCCGGTGCGCACTTCAACCCGGTCGTCACCCTCGCGGCCTGGTTCACCGGCCGCCGCAGCGAGGACGGGTTGACCGCGCGGGATGTCGCCGCGTACATCCCGGCCCAGCTCGCCGGATCCATCGCCGGTGCCCTCGTGGCCGACGCCATGTTCGGCAAGCCGCTCGCGCAGTGGTCCACCCATGACCGCTTCGCCGGTCACCTGTGGTTGGGCGAGGTGGTCGCGACCGCCGGACTCGTCCTGCTGATCTTCGGACTGGCCCGCACCGACCGCGACCACTTCGGGCCCGTGGCCGTGGCCTCCTATATCGGCGCGGCGTACTGGTTCACGTCGTCCACCTCGTTCGCCAACCCGGCGGTCACCATCGGCCGGGCCTTCACCGACACCTTCGCCGGCATCGCCCCCGGCTCGCTCGGCCCGTTCATCGCGGCCCAACTGGTCGGCGCCGCGCTGGGGCTCGGGCTGGTGGTCGCGGTGTTCGGACGCCCGGCGCCCGCACGGACCGCCTCCGCCCTCGTCCAGGGCGAATCCGAGCTCGCGGCCCCCACACTCCCCTGACCGGCATCCGCCCAGAAAGACGCATCCGCCATGAACAACCCTGCCGAACGTCCGTCCGTGCTCTTCGTCTGCGTCCACAACGCCGGACGCTCCCAGATGGCCGCCGCGTTCCTCACCCACCTGGCGGGCGACCGCGTACAGGTCCGCTCCGCCGGGTCCGCGCCCGCCGACACGGTCAATGCGGCCGTCGTCGAAGCGATGGCGGAGGCAGGCATCGACATCTCCGCGGAGGTGCCCAAGGTGCTCACCGTGGAGGCCGTCCAGGCCTCCGACGTGGTCATCACGATGGGCTGCGGCGACACCTGCCCCGTCTTTCCCGGCAAGCGCTACCTCGACTGGGAACTCCCCGACCCGGCCGGGCAGGGCGTCGACGCCGTACGCCCCATCCGCGACGACATCGAAAAGCGCATCCGCGGGCTGCTCGACGAGATCGCCCCGGCGAGCCGATCCTGAGTGCCGCGACCGCCGTTCGCACCGTGGTCGTGGGTTCTGTGCGCGCCGATGAGGTCCAGGAGAACCACGACGCGCGGCGGAGGCTCGACTGCCACTGTCGGTCGCCGTTTCCGGAGCGGAAATAACGCAGATGGACAGGCACACGAAAACAGGTGGGCCCACCTAGGAACGTTCCTAGGTGGGCCCACCTGGTGTTGCGGCTGTCGGGGTGGCGGGATTTGAACCCACGGCCTCTTCGTCCCGAATGAGGTTCGGGTGGTGAGCCTGCCAGCCTCGCTCGCGTTTCCGCAGGTCGGAGTGGTGGGCTCGGTTGGTCTCGCGGGGCCTGGAAGGGGTTCGGGGAGCGGGTTGGCTCCCAGATGGCTCCCAGCAGGAAACGGTCAGCATGTGCCGCCGAGCTTGCGCATTAGCTCGGTGACCAGCGCGTGGTCGCGAGCGGCGTCGAAAGGCTCGGACGGATCACGCAAGATGCGGCCTTTCCGGAACCACTCGTTTCGTTCCGCCTCCCTGGCTGCGAACACGCGTTCGGCCCTGCGGTACACGACAGAGAACACCTCCGGGAGGTCCTACGGGGCCGGTGCGATGGCCTGCGGCTGCTCCGTGATTACGTCCTGCGAGCTCGGTCGCATTTTGACAGCCAAGCCTCGCACCCAATCCATCCTGAGACGATCAATCAGGCGACTGGGAATAATCATTCTTCAACGTCGAGGGGAGTGGTGCCGCCGGGCGGCCGGGCTGATCGGTGACCGCCGCGTAACGCCGCTCCAGCAGGACGATTCGGTTGGCCAGTCTTCTCGGAGCTTCCAACCTCGCGGCGACACCCTGTCACTTGCCAACGCAGACGTCGGTGTTCGAGGACGGCCTTCCAGAGATCCAGGCGGTGGCGAGAGTCCTTCGGGAATGTGAAGCGGAGGACCCCCAAGACAACGGCAGCTACCAGCACGGGTGCGGACCCCGGGTGGTCGGTGAGGAACGGCATGGATCAGCCCTTCCCATCGCACAAATCGAGCGAGGCGGTGCCCAGCACCACTCGGTAGGTGTCACCGTGGCGGGTAAATCCAGCACCCTTGACCCCGGCTTCCCGGTGGGTCAGGGCCAGAGCCAGGTCGCGAGGTTCGGGATAGCCGGTCCAGCGGTACTCCCATGAGTCGCCGGCGCCCCAGAGTCGACGTACGGGACCGTGCCGGATCACTTCTGGTTCCTTCCGGCGTTCGACTCCGGAGCGCTCCAGAGGGTCCCAGGACAGACTGGTCGCCCAGTGGCCACGCCGATCAACCAGGTTGTAGCGGGAAACGAGACCTGCCAGCAGAGTGGTGGCCTCTCCCGAGATCGGGGGGACCGCTGCCAGAGCGCGGCGCTCCTGCGTGGTGAGGTCGTTGTCCAGCGTGAGATAGGGGTGCCGGGGCACGAGGCTGCGCTTGTTGCCGCGTCGACATCCGGCCGGGTCACCGGTGATGGTCAGCAGCGCACCGGTGGGCAGATGGCGCAGACAGACGGAGCGCTGCCCATGGCACGTGTAGCTGACCTCGTGCCGTAGTCCGGGGATGCCGCGTGATTTGGCCCCCTCGGTGGCCAGCAGCCGGGTGGCCACGTTCTCCGGGGCGCGCTCCGCCACTATCACCAACTGGTCCCTGCGGGGCGACATCACTGGGTCGTACGAGGCGACAACCGAGTAGTTCCACTTCGCCGTCGGACCGGTGTACACGTTGCCGTTGAAAAGCGCGAGCGCTAGTAGGGCACGGAAGGCGCGCTGGTCGTCCGAGCAGTCGTCCAGGCCCAGTCCGCGGGTGTCGCTGCTGATCGCGGATCGGGCAGCGGCTTTGCTCTCCCCGGTGTACTGGACGCGAAGTGAGATCCGCTCCTTGGGCGCCATGGTGTGGACGGGGAGTCCGCCCAACTCGCGCGCGGCGGTCAACCGTGCCTGTTGGAAGGGGACGACGTCCCCGGTCTCGCGCCGGATACGGCGTGCGAGTGTGGCGATGTCCCTGTCGAGCGTCATGTCCGGCTCCCGGTGGGCGCGTATCAGTGCTCCCGCCCACTGCGCCCCATAGGAGGAACGGCAGTTTTCAATCACGCGCGCCCGGCGGCACTTTGCGCCCTCAACCCTGGGTAGTTGCGGGAGGAACCCAGGTCCGACGTAACGGCGAGCGTGGTCGCCTGAGACCGGAGCATAGCGCCTTGAGGGGGTGTGGGCGAGGTATGAGTCGGAGACCCCAACCGCACCGTCATCGGCGCCCACCTGCGCGCAAGGGCGTCAAGTGAGGAGATCCGGCTGAAAGCCTGCTATCGCTGAACTCAGTTACGTGTGTTCAGTGGCAGCGGGGGTGCCTGCGCCGCACTGGAGGCGGAACGCGAGGCGGCCGCCGGGGAAGGCGGCTGCCTGGCTGTCGCTCGTGCTGCCCTGACCGACCGACCCGCATCTGTTCCAACCGCCCCTTGCGCCCGTGGCTACGGGGGTCGGAGTCGCGCCCGCGCGCCCCCCTTCGTGCTCTTCATATTGGAAGTAGCAGCGAGATACAGTAATTTGACACCCCATTAGTAAGTCGCAGGTGGGGGAACCGCGGCTGGCCGAGGGGGAGGGACCAGAGCATGGCTTATCCACGTGCGGTGGGTTGGCTCCTGGCCAGTCTCGGCCGGGTTCCGGCGGGTCTTGAGGCTGACGCATAAGCATGCAGGCCCCAGGCACGTTTGAGCGTGGTCAGAGAGTAAGGGTCCAGGCCGCTGGCGTACCGGAGTTCGCCACGGTCAGGTTCGCCCTGCCCGGAGATCAACCGGGGTCATGGGACCTCATCCTGGTCGACGACGAAGACCGTCGTCACGAAGTGAATCTGGCAGCTGGAGACACGGAGACCGTGCGGCCTCTCGTCAGCGACGGGAAGGCTGACTCTGCACGTGTGCTGGCGGCCATGTGGACACAGTGGATGAACGCCGCGGCGACCAACGCCGAGTCCAGCGCGATGGCAGCCACACCGCTGAAGCCGTACGCGCACCAGACGACGGCCGTCTACGGAGCGATGCTTCCCCAGCCCCTGCTGCGTTTCCTCCTGGCTGACGAGCCGGGTACCGGAAAAACGATCATGGCCGGTCTGTACCTGCGTGAGATGCAGAGGCTCGGCCTGATCAAGCGGGCGATCATCGTGTGCCCGGCGAACCTCGCCACGAAGTGGGTGGACGACTTCCAGCGGCTGCTGGGGGGCGGTCTGCGCCAGTTAACCTCAGCCACGGTGCGTGAGGACGCCCTGAACTCCAACGACCTGTGGGTGGTTTAGCTCGAGTTAGCAGCGGTGAATCCCGCGGTACAGGACGCCATCCGGCCGGACAAAGCTGGCTGGGATTTGGTCGTCTTCGACGAGGCGCACCGGCTGACTCCGACTGCCGCCGGATTCCACCAGGTCGGACGGCTGCTGGCCAAGAACACACCGCGGGCGCTGCTGATGACGGCAACGCCCCACCGAGGCAAGGAGTGGCTCTTCCGGCACCTGCTGCACCTGGTCGACCCGGAGATCTACCCGGATCCGGGCAGCGACGCTAACGTCGAGCTCAGTGCCCTGCGCCCTGGCCCCATCCACTTCTTGCGGCGGATGAAGGAGGACTTGGTCGACTACGACGGCATGACCCGGTTGTTCAAGGGCCGCACGGCGCACAACCACAGCGTCCCGCTGTCGCAGACCGAGTACGGCTTCTACAAGGCCGCCCTGGAAATGGTCGACCGGTTCTTCCCTCCGGTGGCGCAGCCGCTTGCCCGCATGGTCTACGGCAAGCGAGCAGCCTCCAGCCTCTACGCTCTGGCCCAGACGCTGCGCCGACGGCATGAGCACATGGGGGCGATGAGCGAGGCTGAGGCGGCGCTCATCGCCGACCGTGAGGACCACGGTGACGAGGCCGAGGTCGACGAGGCCAAGGTGATCCATACGGTCTCGGCTTCTACGCGGGCGGAGCGAACTGCGATCAACAGCCTCGTGCAGCAGATCGAGGCAACGCTCAACGACTCCCGCTGGCAGCCGTCTAAGTGGAAGCGGCTCACCGACGACTGCCTGGCACCCCACGGGATTCACCCCGGAAGCGGTGATCAGGCTGTGGTCTTCACCGAGTATGCCGACTCTGCCGAGTGGATCGCCCGGCAGCTCCAGGACCAGGGATACAGCGCCCAGCTCTACTCCGGCCGCCAGAGCAAGACCGAACGTGACGAGGCGCGCAAGGCATTCATGCGCGGCGAGTTCCAGATCATCGTCACCACCGATGCCGGCAACGAGGGCATCGACCTGCAGGCCGCGCACGTGCTCGTGAACTACGACATCCCGTGGTCCTTGGTCCGCCTCGAACAGCGGATGGGCCGCATCCACCGCGTGGGTCAGCAGCGCGACGTCTACCTCTACAACCTGGTCGCCACCGACACCCGGGAAGGCGTGACCTTGCTGCGCCTCCCGGACAACTTCGTCACGGCCGCGAACGAACTGCGCGGCCAGATGTTCGATAGCCTGTCGGTGGTCGCCGAAATGACCGGAAGCCGAGTTCGTTCAGCCGGCGTATCCGACGCTCTGGAAATCCCTCACGGTGCCTGGGCTTACTACTCTGATCCGGTCCTGCAATCTCGCTGTCGCTACCGTTTCTGGGCTCAGTGAGGATCGTCCGTGCCCGGCGGGCGGTGAAGGCGTTCGCGTACTCGCGCACTGCCTAAGGCGGTTGCGGCGGTTGACCGGTGCCGATTCGGGAATCCAGCGGTTCAGTGCGATCAGGATGGCTCGGTGATTCATCGGACCCGGCCGTTAGGGTCAGGTTCATGACCGCAGGGGAGCGCGTTGTCGTTGTCGGGGCTGGGGTGGCTGGACTCACCACGGCCGTCGTTCTCGCCGAGGCCGGGGCTTCGGTGCACGTGATCGCCGAGCAGGTGCCGGGGGTCACGTCGCTGGCGGCCGGGGCGATGTGGGGGCCTTACCTGGTCGAGCCGAAGGACAAGGTCGACCAGTGGGGACAACGGTCCCTGGAGATCTTCCGGGAGCTGGCCCAGGACCCGGCGACAGGCGTCCGGCTCACCAGTGGCATCGAGGCATCCCGCACGGCCGAAGCCGCGCCGGACTGGGCCACCACATTGCCGGGTTTCCGACCGTCCCAGCGGGCCGAACTACCGGCCGGGTTCACGGCGGGCTACCGGTTCACCGTGCCACTAATCGACATGCCCACCTACCTCGACTACCTCCTGCGCCGGCTCCGCGATGCCGGGGGTGTGGTCAAGCAGCGACGGCTGACCTCGCTCACGGACGCCGGTCCCGCTTCGGCGATCATCAACTGCGCGGGCCTTGGCGCACGCGACCTGGTTCCGGACCCTGCCCTCCGGCCCATCCGCGGCCAGCACGTCGTCGTCACCAACCCCGGGTTGACCGAGTTCTTCTCTGAGGACACCGGCCTCTCGCCCGATCTGCTGTGCCTCTATCCTCACGGCGACACCGTCGTCCTGGGCGGCACGGCGATCGACGGCGAGGGCGATCTGGCCCCCGACGACAAGGCGGCGGTCGGCATCTTCGCCCGCTGCGCCGAAGTGGAACCCCGCCTCGCCGAGGCCCGCGTCATGGAGCACCGTATCGGCGCTCGGCCGACCCGTGCCACGGTCCGTGTGGAGGGTGAACTGTGGGAGGAGGGCACCGTGGTCGTGCACAACTACGGGCACGGTGGCGCTGGCGTCACGCTGTCGTGGGGGTGTGCGGAGGAAACGCGGGACCTGCTTTCAGCCCAATGACCTGAGACTCATGGGCGGTGCGGGCCGCACGCGCCTTCCACGATGACGAGGGAGGGTCCGCGGCCCGCTTCCGGACTTCACCGCGTGCAGCATGACGACGGCCCTCGAGGCTGGCCTGCCATGGAGTCGCCAACTCCTCAACCAACCGGGCTATATGACGCCGAGATCCCCCCGTGAACACCCGATGCGCCAGCACCGCCCGATTGACCATGATCGCCACAGTCGGGTCATGCCACCACCCAAGCGCGACACCTCACCCGCTATCACGCACCAACTCGTAAGCCTTCTCCGCGTCCGGACCTCCATGACTGGAGGGGTGGGAAATCAGGAGGAACCCACTCCTCGAAGAGGTGTGGGCTGCCAGGCTCTGAGGCGTGAAATATGTAGTGACGGTAGACGCCCACATCCCGGGAGGCATCCCGGAGTTGGATCCGCTTCAGCGCGTCGGTGCTGTCGCGCTCATCGAGGACGGTTTCGACTCGGTCGAGGCCATCGAGGGCACCGACGGTGTCGAGGTCGGTCTGCTCGACAGCATTGTGGCCGTTCACCCAGGGGGAGCGCTCCTGAAGGTCGTCGTGGACGCCCCGGCGTTGGAAATGGCCGAGAGTGCTGTGCGTTCCATCGTGGAGGAACTGCTGGAGCGGTCCGAATTGCTGGCCGACTGGACGATTGCCCGATGCGAGGTCGCATTGCATCCGAAGCTCGCCCTGGAGAGCCTCGACGCCGCAGACGGACCCGATATTCCGCCGTCCGATCCGGCTGCGCGCAAGGCCAGGCACGGCGAGCACCCTGGGGCCGGGAGTGGCGAGGACGAGTACGACGCGGAGGCGAAGGCTGAGGAGGTGCGCCAGCAGATGCTGGCGTTGGCCGGTGAACTGCGCTCGTTTTCCCCGGTGATGTTCGGTGTGCCGGATGAGGAGGAGAACGAGGAGGCGGAAGAGGGCGAGGGCGGCTTCTCTGTATCGCCCGAGGACGCCCGTCTGGCCGCCGGCGCGCTGGTGTGGGCGACCGACGTCTTGGTGGACCAGCTCTTCCAGGACGTGCAGACGCTCGCGGAAGAGGAGACCACCGCTGCGGAGTGCGACGGGAACCTATGGCACCTGGAGGACCTTCCCGCGCGGTATGCGCTCCAATACGACAGCCTGTTCGCCCGCCGCTTCCTGGTGGCTGTGGTCGCCATGACCACGCACTTTACGGACGGCAGTTTCCAGCGCTTGAGCTGTGTCGCCGAGGAGCTCGCCCTGAGGCTTCTGCTGAACGAGGCCCACGTGACCTTGGAGACCTTCGGGCTGCTCGACGACGGTGTTTCCGCCGCGTTGGAAGTGTTCGCCAACAACGTCTACGAGGACATGGACCACGAGTGGCTCTACGACGACTCCATGGATGGGATCGATGAAAGTCCCATCGGCGAGGTCCTCCGAGTTGCGCCCATGGGGTTCAAGGCGTGGTTCTCCCCGTTCAACAAGGGCAGGTACGTCCACCCGTATGCGGCGGACGAACCAGAAGCCGCGGCGTCGTAGATCCGATTCGCGAACGTGCAGCTTTGAGCCGCCCTGTCCGACCTGCGGGTCGCGGCAGGTGCCGGATCCATCTGGGAGAAGCCGGACAAGATCTTCTCCCAGATTTCTCCCAAGCGGTCCCGGAAACCACTCAGGGGCCCGACCCGCTAAGCGGATCAGGCCCCTGATCTGGTACTGCACTGTCGGGGTGGCGGGATTTGAACCCACGGCCTCTTCGTCCCGAACGAAGCGCGCTGCCAAGCTGCGCTACACCCCGATGTCGCTGCTTGTCGCGGCGACGACGTTTACTCTAGCCCACTGGGGGCCGGAGACGAAATCGGGTTTCGTGGCGGTGGGCGGGGGCCGCGTAGGGGGGGCTAGTCCCGTGCCACCAGGGTCAGCAGCGTGGCCTCCGGTGGGCAGGCGAACCGGACCGGGGTGTAGCGGCTCGTGCCGCATCCCGCCGAGACGTGGAGGTAGGACGTACGGCCGTCCGCGGTGTGGGTGGAGAGGCCCTTCACGCGGTCCGTGTCGAGGTCGCAGTTGGTGACGAGGGCGCCGTAGAAGGGGATGCACAGCTGGCCGCCGTGGGTGTGGCCGGCCAGGATCAGGGGGTAGCCGTCGGCCGCGTACGAGTCGAGTACGCGCAGGTACGGAGCGTGCACCACGCCCATGGAGAAGTCAGCCGACGCGGACGGGCCGCCGGCGACGCGGGCGTAGCGGTCGCGTTTGATGTGCGGGTCGTCCAGGCCGGTGAGCTCCACGGAGACGCCTTCGATCTTGAGTTCGCCCCGGGTGTTGGTCAGGTTCAGCCAGCCTGCCGCGTCGAAGCCGTCGCGGAGGTCTTCCCAGGGGTTGTGGATCGCGCCCACGACGGGCGGGTTGCCGTTCAGGCCGTGCCGGCCGCTGGTCTTCTCCAGGAGGTAGCGGGCGGGGTTGCGGAGCCTCGGGCCGTAGTAGTCGTTGGAGCCGAAGACGTACGCGCCGGGGAACTCCATCAGGGGGCCCAGGGCGTCCAGTACCTCCGGGACACCCTCGGGGTCGGAGAGGTTGTCACCCGTGTTGATCACGAAGTCGGGGCGCAGGCCCGCCAGGGAGCGCAGCCACCGCTGCTTCTTGCGCTGGCCGCCGACCATGTGGATGTCGGAGACCTGGAGCACGCGCAGCGGTCGCATCCCCGGGGGCAGGACGGGCACCGTCACCCGGCGGAGGCGGAAGGAGCGGACCTCGACGCCCGCCGCATAGACCAGACCGGCGGCACCGGCCGCCAGAACTCCCAGGGGTACTCCGTATCGCGCGCGCATACCTCCATCGTGTCAGACCGTGACGAGGCATCGAGAACGGCCGCCCCGTAAATCGGCGGGCGTTCGCGTCACCGGACCTGCGACAATCGAGCCATGACCACCACGCTCAAGTCGAAGCTGCAGGACGACCTCAACGCCGCGATCAAGGGGCGCGACGAGCTCCGCTCCTCGACGCTCCGGCTGACGCTCGCCGCGATCACCAAGGAGGAGGTCGCGGGCAAGGAGAAGCGCGAGCTCTCCGACGACGAGGTGCAGAAGGTGATCACCCGGGAGGCGAAGAAGCGGCGCGAGGCCGCCGAGGCCTTCGCGCAGGGTGGTCGTACCGAGCAGGCCGAGCGGGAGAAGGCGGAGGGCGAGGTGCTCGCCGCGTACCTGCCCAAGCAGCTGTCCGACGAGGAGCTGGACGCGATCGTGGCCCAGGCCGTCGAGGAGGCCAGGGCCGCCGGTGCCGAGGGGCCGCGGGCCATGGGCGCCGTGATGAAGATCGTGAATCCGAAGGTGGCCGGCCAGGCCGAGGGCGGCCGGGTCGCCGCCGCGGTCAAGAAGCTGCTGGCGGGCTGACGCGGCCGCGCACGACGAAACCGGATCGACGAAGGGGCCGCGCCCCGGGGAACCCCCGGGGCGCGGCCCCTTCGTCGTCCGCCGCGGTGCGGTCAGCCCCTCGGGCCTCCGTGGCCGTTCCCGTTGTTCCCTCCGTTGCCCTGCCCCTGGATGAAGTTCTCGGGGAAGGAGAAGGTGGGGTTCGGGAAGCCGGTGTTGTCGCCGGTGGTTCCGCCGTCGTTCGCTCCGCCGATGAGCCCGCCGATGAGGCCACCGTTGTCGTTGCCGCCGCCGTTTCCGCCGTTGCCGCCGTTGCCCTTCCCCTTCCCGTCGTCCCTTCCCTTGTCCGGGTCCGGGATGTTGACGAGGTTGAAGTCCGGGGCGTCCTTGCCGGCCAGGGCGCCGTCCATGGCGTCCTTCCAGATGGGGCCGGGGACCTGACCACCGTACACGAGGCTGTGGTAGACCCCGCCGATGGTGATGTTGGTCATCTTCACGTTCTGCTTGGCGCTGCCGACCCAGACCGCGCCGGCCAGGTTGGGCGTGTAGCCGACGAACCAGGCGTTCTTCCGCTCGTCCGTCGTACCCGTCTTACCGGCGCTCTCGCGGTCGCTGAGGCCGGCCTGCTTGCCCGTGCCGGAGTCGACCACGCCGCGCAGCAGGGTGTTGACCGTGTCGGCGGTCTTCTCGCTCATCGCGCGCGAGCACGTCGACTTCGGCACCGCGAGCGACTTCTGCTCGTCACCGACCTTCTGGCTGATCGACTCGATGGCGATCGGGGTGCAGTACATGCCCCGGTCGGCGAAGGTGGCGTACGCGCTGGCCATCGTCAGCGGGGACAGGCCGATCGCGCCGAGGGCGATGGAGGGGTTCTCGGGGAGCTTGTCGCCGTTGCCCTGCACCACGTGCAGCGCGTCGGTCATCTTCTCCACCGGGCACAGGCCGATGTCGGAGATGAGCTGCACGAAGTAGGTGTTGACGGACTTCGCCATCGCCTCCTTCATACGGAACGGGCCGACCTCGGACTGGCTCTCGTTCTCCACCGTGTACGAGTGGTCGTTGACCCACGGCTTGCTGCTGCAGGTCTGCACGGGGCTCGGGTACGGCATCTTGTACGGCGACGAGTACTCCTGCGTCGCGGGCTTGCCGCCCTCGATGGCGGCAGCGGCCACGAACGGCTTGAAGGTCGAACCGGTCGGGAAGCCGAAGTTCGAGCCGCCCATGTCGCGGTTGACGGAGTAGTTGTACTCGGTCTCGTTGCTGCTGTAGCCGTACGGCTTCGACTGGCCCATCGCCAGGATCTTGCCGGTGCCCGGCTCCACCAGGGTGGCGGCCGCGGCGACCCGGTCGGACTTGTAGACGTGGTCCTTGAGGGAGGCCTGCACCGACTCCTGGGACTGCGGGTCGAGCGTCGTGCGGATGGTCAGGCCGCCCTTGTTCCAGAGCTTGGCGCGCGCCTCGCGCGTCTTGCCGAAGGTCGGGTCGGTGAGGAAGACGTGCTCGACGTACTTGCAGAAGAAGGCGGCGCCCTTGGTGGCGGTGATGCAGCCGTTCTTCGGTTGGCTGGCGTGCAGGCCGAGCGGGGTCTTCTTGGCCTTCTCGGCCTCCGCCGTCGAGATGTCGCCGACCTGGGCCATGCGGGTGAGCACGACGTTGCGCCGCTTGGTGGCCTCGGCCTCGTCGTTGACGGGGTCGTACCGGCTCGGGGACTGCACGATGCCGGCCAGCAGCGCCGACTCCTGCAGGTTCAGGTCCTTGGCGTGCTTGGAGAAGTAGCGCTGCGCGGCCGCCTCGACGCCGTAGGCCTGCTCGCCGAAGAAGGTGATGTTCAGGTAGTTCTCGAGGATCTTCTTCTTGCCGAGCTTGTCCTCGAGCTGGATGGCGAACTTCAGCTCGCGGATCTTGCGGCCCAGCGTCTGCTGGGTGGCCTGCGCGACCTTCGTCGGGTCGTCGCCGGCCTCCTCGATGAAGTAGTTCTTCACGAGCTGCTGGGTGAGCGTGGAGGCGCCCTGGGCGACCCCGCCTTCCTGCGCGTTCTTGTTCAGGGCGCGCAGGATGCCCTTCAGGTCGACCGCGCCGTGCTGGTAGAAGCGGGAGTCCTCGATGGCGACGATCGCCTTCTGCATGTACGGCGACATGTCCTTGAGGTCCACCACCGTACGGTCCCGGGAGTACACCGAGGCGATCTTGTGGCCGGTGCTGTCCAGGATGGCGGTGCGCTGGCTGAGCTGCGGGCTCTTGAGGTTGGCCGGGATCTCGTCGAAGCCCTGGACCGTGCCCTTGGCCGCGAGTCCGAGCGCGCCGGCCGCGGGCAGCGCGATGCCGGCCATCACCGCTCCCGCGAGCACACTGACACCGAGGAACTTGGCGGCCTGCTGCGTGGCCGTCAGGCCACCGCCCGAGCGCTTCTTTGGCATGAGGGCAGCCTAATCCGTAGTCGTGCGTTCCGACGGAGCGGCTGCTTCTCGGGATGTTCCAGTGCCGGATCGTGACCTCGGCGGGCAGGCGGCACCGCGACAAGACGCGCGTGTCCGGCGAAAAGACGGCGGCACCGCGACAAGACGGCGGCACCGCGAAGAGAGGCGCCTACCTTCTCATTCGCCGGACACGCGCGACAGCCTTGGCCTAAGCTGCTCTCAACTGTCACAGCAGTGAGGCCACGTATCAATACGTCCCGCGACCCCGAATCGTTCCGGATGTAGCCCGACTTTTTCGCGGGCGGCGTGTCCGAATCCGCCTCTTGTGTCACCCGGTGCCCGTTGTGACGCACCATAGCTGTACCGGTTTGCCGGAATGATCACGCATGTCACCAGCTCACTCCCGCGGGTGATCTGCCGCTTACCCATAGTCCGTTCGGGCCATTCAAGATTGGGCCCGAAGGGGGTGTTGCGCTGTGCCCACCTTCCGTAACGTCCTCAACTGGCGGCGGTGAATATGCCGCTGCCGCCGTGGGGGAGCCTCGATTCGGGAGAGGACGGCGCCGGTATGGGCTGGGTAATCGACTGGAGTGCGCAGGCTGCCTGCCGCACTACCGATCCGGATGAACTGTTCGTTCAGGGAGCAGCGCAGAACAGGGCCAAGGCGGTGTGCACCGGATGCCCGGTACGCACCGAATGCCTGGCCGACGCGCTGGACAACCGCGTCGAGTTCGGCGTGTGGGGAGGCATGACGGAGCGCGAGCGCCGTGCACTGCTGCGCAGGCGGCCCACCGTGACCTCCTGGCGCAGGCTCCTGGAGACCGCGCGCTCGGAGTACGAGCGGGGGACCGGGATCGTGCCCCTCGACAACGACGAGGTGTACGAGAACTACGCGGCCGTGAGCTGACCGCCAGGGGTCTAGGACCTGTCCTGGGAGAGCTCCGGCCGGCCGGCCGCCAGCCGGTCACCGATGCCCCGCAGTCCCGCCAGGTCGTGCACGTCGCCGGGCAGCGCGGCCACTTCCACCACCGCCACCTCGGGGTGGAGCGCGGTGAAGCGGTCACGCGTGCGCTGCTCGCGGGAGAGCAGCTGCATGCGCTCGGCGTGCAGCCTCAACAGGCCCTCGGCGAGCCGGTCGACGGACGGGTCCGCCGTGGGGGATTCCGCCGCGGGCTGCTGCGGCGCCGCAGCGTCCGGCGCGGCAGAGGATTCTGAACTGCCGTGCGTGTCGGGAGAGTTACGAAGTCCAGCTTTCCCGCCCCCCTGATCCACAATGCGGGGCTCTTCAAGATTTTCCGCGGCGGCCAGCGCACGCTCGGCCGACAGCCCGTCGGCCCCGCTGCCGTGGACCCGGTTGAGCACCAGCCCGACCAGCGGCATGTCCTCCGCGGCCAGCCGCTCGACGAAGTACGCGGCCTCGCGCAGCGCGTCCCGCTCCGGGGCCGCCACCACCAGGAACGCCGTGCCGGGCGCCTGCAGCAGCTTGTACGTGGCGTCCGCGCGCGTACGGAAGCCGCCGAAGGTGGTGTCCATGGCGGCCACGAACGTCTGGACGTCCTTCAGCAGCTGACCGCCCAGCAGCTTGCCCAGGGTGCCGGTCATCATCGACATGCCGACGTTGAGGAAGGCCATCCCCGCGCGCCCGCCCAGCTTCGCGGGAGCCGTCAGCAGCCGGATCAGCCGGCCGTCCAGGAAGGAGCCGAGTCGTTTCGGCGCGTCCAGGAAGTCCAGCGCGGAACGCGACGGCGGTGTGTCGACGACGATGAGGTCCCACTCGTCCTTCGCCCGCAGCTGCCCCAGCTTCTCCATCGCCATGTACTCCTGCGTGCCCGCGAAGCCCGCCGAGAGCGACTGGTAGAACGGGTTGGACAGGATCGCGGCCGCCCGCTGCGGATCGGCGTGCGCCTCGACGACCTCGTCGAAGGTGCGCTTCATGTCGAGCATCATGGCGTGCAGTTCGCCGTCGCCCTCCGTGCCCTTCACCCGGCGCGGCACGTTGTCCAGCGAGTCGATCCCCATGGACTGGGCCAGCCTGCGCGCCGGGTCGATGGTGAGGACGACCACCTTGCGGCCCCGCTCGGCGGCCCTCAGCCCGAGCGCCGCCGCGGTGGTGGTCTTGCCGACCCCGCCCGAGCCGCAGCACACCACGATCCGGGTCTTCGGGTCGTCGAGCAGCGGATCGACGTCGAGCACGCGCGCGGGGGAGAGGCGGTGGCGTGCGGTGTCCTGCGCCTGGGTCGGGTCCGGACTCATGACATCCCCTGATTCCGCAGTTCGTGGGCGAGTTCGTACAGGCCCGCCAGGTCCATGCCCTCGGCGAGCAGCGGCAGCTCGTGCAGCGGCAGGCCCAGCTCGCCGAGGACCGCACGCTGCTCCTGCTCCAGCGCGTACCGTTCGGCGTACTCCGCGGCCTGCTCCAGCAGCGGATCCACCAGCCGTTCGGCACTCCCGCCCCGACGCGCCCCGCCCAGCCCGGCGGCGGACAGCGACCGGGCCACGGCGGTGTGCTCCACGGTCCGCACGAGTTCCAGATCGGCCTCGTCCAACACCTCGGGCCGGACCATGTTCACCACGACCCGGCCCACCGGCAGCCGCGCGGCCCGCAGCTCGGCGATCCCGTCCGCGGTCTCCTGGACCGGCATCTCCTCCAGCAGCGTCACCAGGTGAACGGCCGTTTCGGGTGACTTCAGGACCCGCATGACGGCCTGCGCCTGATTGTGTATCGGGCCGATCTTGGCGAGGCCTGCGACCTCGTCGTTGACGTTGAGGAAGCGGGTGATGCGACCGGTCGGCGGCGCGTCCATGACCACGTAGTCGTACGCGAACCGACCGGTCCGGTCCTTGCGCCGCACCGCCTCGCACGCCTTCCCGGTGAGCAGGACGTCCCGCACGCCGGGCGCGATGGTGGTGGCGAAGTCGATGGCGCCGAGCTTCTTCAGGGCCCTGCCCGCGCCACCCAGCTTGTAGAACATCTGGAGATAGTCCAGAAGGGCCAGTTCGGGGTCTATGGCGAGCGCGTACACCTCCCCGCCCCCGGGAGCCACCGCGATCTTCCGTTCCTCGTAGGGCAACGCCTCCGTCTCGAAGAGCTGTGCGATGCCCTGCCGGCCCTCGACCTCGACGAGAAGCGTCCGCTTCCCCTCCGTGGCCAAGGCCAGCGCGAGTGCGGCGGCGACCGTCGTCTTTCCGGTCCCGCCCTTGCCGCTGACGACCTGGAGCCTGCTCACGTCTTCGAGCCTAACCAGTCAGCCCGCGGGCTACGCGGGAGGCTGTGGATAACAGGGGCTACAGTCGGCCACATGACCAAGTGGGAATACGCAACCGTGCCGCTGCTCGTCCATGCCACGAAGCAGATTCTGGACACCTGGGGCGAGGACGGCTGGGAGCTCGTCCAGGTCGTGCCCGGGCCGAACAACCCCGAACAGCTCGTGGCCTACCTGAAGCGGGAGAAGCAGTGATGGGGGCCGTCGAGGAGCGGCTCGCCGAACTGGGGCTGACCCTTCCGGAGGTCGTGCCGCCGCTGGCCGCCTACCAGCCCGCCGTGCAGTCCGGCCCCTACGTCTACACCTCCGGCCAGCTGCCGATGGTGGAGGGCAAGCTGCCGGTCACCGGCAAGGTGGGCCTGGAGGTCACCGCCGAGGAGGCCAAGGAGCTGGCCCGCACCTGCGCGCTGAACGCCCTGGCCGCCGTGAAGTCCGTCGCCGGTGACCTGGACCGCATCGCGCGTGTGGTGAAGGTCGTGGGCTTCGTCGCCTCGGCCGCCGACTTCACCGGCCAGCCGGGTGTCGTCAACGGCGCCAGCGAGCTGCTCGGCGAGGTCCTCGGGGACAAGGGCGTGCACGCGCGCAGCGCGGTGGGTGTCGCCGTGCTGCCGCTGGACGCGCCGGTGGAGGTCGAGGTCCAGGTGGAGCTCGTCCCGTAACTCTCCGGGATGTGCCCTGGCCCCGGGCGCCCCTCGAACATTCGCGCACCACGGGATAGCCTCCGGCCATGGCGAATGGGCAGTGGTATCCACCGGAGTGGCCGGAACGCATCCGCGCGTTCGCGGCCGGCACCCTCACGCCGGTGCCTGCCCGGCGCGCGGCCACGGTGATGCTGCTGAAGAACGCCGACACCGGCCCGATCGTCCACATGCTGCGCAGACGCGCCTCCATGGCCTTCGCCGGAGGCGCGTACGCGTATCCGGGTGGCGGTGTCGACCCGCGGGACGACGACCGCGACATCCGCTGGGCGGGCCCCACGCGCGCGTGGTGGGCCGACCGGCTCGGTGTCGAGGAGGCCGGTGCCCAGGCGATCGTCTGCGCGGCCGTCCGGGAGACCTTCGAGGAGGCGGGCGTCCTGCTCGCCGGTCCCACCCCCGACACGGTCGTCGGTGACACCACCGGCGCAGACTGGGAGGCGGACCGCGCCGCCCTGGTCGCCCGGGAGCTGTCCTTCGCGGAATTCCTCGACCGCCGCGGCCTGGTGCTGCGCTCCGACCTGCTGGGCGCCTGGGCCCGCTGGATCACCCCCGAGTTCGAGGCCCGCCGCTACGACACGTGGTTCTTCGTGGCCGCCCTCCCCGAGGGCCAGCGCACCCGGAACGCCTCCACGGAGGCCGACCGCACGGTGTGGATCCGGCCAGGGGACGCGGCCGCCCGGTACGACAAGGGCGAGCTGCTGATGATGCCGCCCACCATCGCCACCCTGCGCGAGCTGTCCCCGTACGGCACCTCCGCCGAGGCGCTGGCCGCCGCGCCCGCGCGCGACCTGACCCCGGTCCTGGCCCGGGCCCGCCTGGCCGACGGCGAGATCGTCCTGTCCTGGCCCGGCCATGACGAGTTCACCAAGCACGTCCCGACACCGCCGACGCCACCGACATCGCCGACGCCACCGGCACCCCCGACGCCCGGAGGAAACCCCGCATGACCGACGCAGCAGCCCTGCCCGGGCAGCCCCGGGGCGGCGTCCTGTCGGGGCCGGCCACCGAGCGGGCCGTCAACGTGCTGGCGCCCAACGCGTCCGCGATGACCCTGGACGGCACGAACACCTGGATCGTCTCCGAGCCCGGCTCCGACCTGGCCGTGGTCGTCGACCCGGGCCCCCTGGACGACGGCCACCTGAGCGCGGTCCGGGACGCCGCCGAGGAGGCCGGCAAGCGCGTCGCCCTCACCCTGCTCACCCACGGCCATCCCGACCACGCCGAGGGCGCGGCCCGGTTCGCCGAGCTGACCGGCACCAAGGTGCGCGCGCTCGATCCCGCGCTGCGGCTCGGCGACGAGGGACTGGCCGCCGGGGACGTGATCACGGTCGGGGGCCTGGAGATGAGGGTGGTGCCGACCCCCGGCCACACCGCGGACTCCCTGTGCTTCCACCTCCCGGCGGACCGGGCGGTCCTGACCGGCGACACCATCCTGGGACGCGGTACGACGGTCGTGGCCCATCCCGACGGTCGCCTGGGCGACTATCTCGACTCGCTGCGGCGCCTGCGGTCCCTGACGGTCGACGACGGTGTCCACACGGTGCTCCCGGGCCACGGTCCGGTCCTGGAGGACGCCCAGGGCGCCGTGGAGTTCTACCTCGCCCACCGTGCCCACCGCCTCGCCCAGGTGGAGACGGCCGTCGAGGACGGCTACCGCACCCCCGGCCAGGTGGTGGCCCACGTCTACGCCGACGTGGACCGCTCCCTGTGGCCGGCCGCCGAGCTGTCGGTACGGGCCCAGATGGACTACCTGAGCGAGCACGGGCTGATCTGAACGCCCCCTGGTCCGGCCTCTGGTCCGGCCTCGGGGCCTTGACCCCGTCAGTCCGGCCTCGGGGCCTTGACCCCGTGCACGCGCGCGTACTCCGCCGCGAGCCAGGGCCCGAGGTCGTCGACGTAGGACCGCAGGACCTCCGGGTCGCCGACGGGCTCGTAGCCGTACTCCGCGGCCGTACGCATCTGCCGGGCGCGCTCCGGGTAGTACGCGCCGAACACCTCGGCCATCTCCCGCAGATCGCTGGTCCAGCCCTGCCAGCGGGGCATCACGAGGGTGAACCCGGTGCGCACGAGATGCCGTGACATGAACCGCACGAGCGGCCGCCGGGCCTCTTCACGGTCCCCGGCGTCCGCGATGCGCCGCCGCCAGCGGGGCAGGAAGAGCGCGAGGTCGCCGTTGGTCTCCCGGGCCAGCAGCGAGTCGGGCCGGTAGCGGGGGAGGAACGCGGCGAGGTCCTCCCCGAGCAGCGGGGTGCACAGGCAGGCCACGAACCACCCCAGGTCGTACCGCTCCATGTCGCTGAGCAGCCGCTCCCGGCCGAACAGCAGCGTCCCGACCCCGTCGATCTGCGGGAACCCCGCGTCGAGCCCCTCACCGAGGACACGGGCCGCCTCCCGGTCCGCTTCCGACGGCTCCTCCCGCAGGGCGACCAGCAGATCGAGATCGCTGCGCCCCACGCGCGCGGTGCCACGCGGGATCGACCCGTAGAGGTACGCGCTGTGCATCCGGGCCCCGAAGGCCTCCGCGAGACGGTCGCGGGCTGCGTTGATGACGGGGCGGAAGGCGTCCGGGACCCGCGCGAGGGAGCCCTCGCGCTCCAGGTGGCCCCGGGCGTCGACGCCCTTCGGGGGAGGCGGTTCCGTCATGCGGTCACTGTGCCGCGCCGGGGGCGCCGGGGCAGGTGGTTTACGGCCGGGCCCGGTGGCACGTCACCGCCAGCGGAACACCCGCAGGCGGCGCGTGTCCCCCCGGGAACGGCAGGCCACGGCGACGACGTCCCCGTGCGCGGCCACGAGAGGGTCGTAGGCGTGGCCGCGCGCCCTGCGCCAGGCCACGACCCGCCCGTCCGACGGGTCGAGGACGCTCAGCCGGTTGCCGTACCCGTGCAGGACCAGCAGCCAGCCGCGGTGGGCGAGCGGGACGACCGTGGAGGCGTCGGATCTCGTCCGCCACTCCCACAGCGGCTCGCCGGAGGTCACCGAGTAGGCGCCGAGCCGTACGTAGTACTCCTTCTCCAGCTCGTCCACGGGCACCACCTGTACGGCGACGACATCGCCCGTCACCGCGACCTGCTCGCCGAACTCCGCGCAGTCGGGAGGCAGCCGCAGGGGAACGCCGTCGACGGACAGCCGTGGCCGGCCGCGACTGCCGCGTGCCTCCAGGCGGGCCACGAAGGGCGCGGCGCGGATCACCGCCTCGGGCTCGGAACGCCCGTCGGTCAGCTTGCGCGACCACCGCGTCCGGCCCGTGCGCACGTCGTCCACCCGCAGCTTCGGCGCATCGCGCCACTTGTCGACCACCGTCGCGAGCCGACCCGCGCCCAGGGCCACCTCGCAGTGGTACTCGCCGAGGTTCCCCAGCCTCTCCGCGTCCTGCCTGCGGGTCCAGGCGACCGTGCCGGAGGCCGTGTCCAGGGCGGTCAGATCGACGTGTCGCACGTCGCGCGCGCCGTCGTCGTAGTGCAGCACCACGCCCACGCCGTCCTCGACGTCCGGCGACACCACCCGGACGACGTCCTCACCCGGCGGCCGCCAGGTCCACAGGAGCGCCCCCGTGGTCACGCTGTAGGCGTCCAGCCGGCCGAACCGGGCGAGGACGACACAGGCATCCGTCACCCACAGCCCCACGGGCCTGTCCAACCCGCCCTTCTCGTACGGCGTCTGCCACAGCCGCTGCGCCGAGCGCCACCAATCGGAGCGCGTCCAGACCGATTCCGGCGCCTTGTCCTCGACCATCCCCCACCCCCGCGAGTCCGTCGCAGGGTACGTGAAAGGCCCCACCTCACGGCAGGGCCTCACGCGCGTGTGCGGGTGAATCAGCGCGAGCGCTTCGCCAGTCGCTCCACGTCCAGCAGGATCACCGCGCGCGCCTCCAGGCGCAGCCACCCGCGCTGGGCGAAGTCCGCCAGCGCCTTGTTCACGGTCTCGCGGGAGGCGCCGACCAGCTGGGCCAGCTCTTCCTGCGTGAGGTCGTGGACGACGTGGATGCCCTCCTCCGACTGCACGCCGAAGCGGCGCGAGAGGTCCAGCAGGGCGCGGGCGACGCGTCCCGGGACGTCGGAGAAGACCAGATCGGACATGGCGTCGTTGGTCTTGCGCAGACGGCGCGCGACGGCGCGCAGCAGGGCCCCGGCCACCTCGGGACGTACGTTCAGCCAGGGCTGGAGGTCGCCGTGGCCGAGACCGAGCAGCTTGACCTCGGTCAGCGCGGTCGCGGTCGCCGTGCGCGGGCCCGGGTCGAACAGCGACAGTTCGCCGATGAGCTCGCCGGGGCCCACAACGGCCAGCATGTTCTCGCGTCCGTCGGGGGAGGTGCGGTGGAGCTTGACCTTGCCCTCGGTGACGACGTACAGCCGGTCACCGGGGTCGCCTTCGTGGAACAGTGAGTCACCGCGCGCGAGGGTCACCTCACTCATGGAGGCGCGGAGCTCCGCGGCCTGCTCGTCGTCGAGCGCCGCGAAGAGCGGGTTGCGCCGCAGAACGTCGTCCACGAGTTCTCTCCCTTGTCGACCTGCTCAGGGGATCTTGCTCCCCCGTTGCCAGGGGACCGTGTTCCCCATTTTGCCGGACGATCCAAACAGTGTGATCTGTCACAAGGATGCCGCACGGATGTCCCGGGGTAAGCGGCAGGGGTCCAATCGGGGGCCGATCTTCCGGGTCCGGCGCGGATGTCGGTGCCGGGCTTTAGGCTGGCCGGGTGTCCAAAACGCCGGTGAGAGCACAGGCCAAGGGGGCTGCGCGGGTGGTTGTACGTCGAGATTCCGCTGTGGGCGAACAGAACCCCGGTGGTAATAGGAAAACAGTCAAAGCAGCTAAAAAGGTCCCGGCGGACGAGTCGCGCACCGCTCTGGTCCGCAGGGCCCGACGCCTCAACCGGGAGCTCGCCGAGGTCTACCCGTACGCGCATCCGGAACTGGACTTCGAGAACCCCTTCCAGCTCCTGGTCGCCACGGTCCTGTCCGCCCAGACCACGGACCTGCGGGTCAACCAGACCACACCCGCGCTCTTCGCCAAGTACCCCACCCCCGAGGACCTGGCCGCCGCGAACCCGGAGGAGGTCGAGGAGATCCTCCGCCCCTGCGGGTTCTTCCGGGCCAAGACCAAGTCGGTCATAGGGCTGTCCAAGGCCCTGGCCGAGCAGTTCGGCGGCGAGGTCCCCGGCAGGCTGGAGGACCTCGTCAAGCTGCCCGGCGTCGGCCGCAAGACCGCCTTCGTCGTCCTCGGCAACGCCTTCGGGCGGCCCGGCATCACCGTGGACACGCACTTCCAGCGGCTGGTGCGGCGCTGGAAGTGGACCGAGGCGACGGAACCGGACAAGATCGAGGCCGAGGTCGGCGCGTTGTTCCCGAAGAGCGACTGGACGATGCTCTCGCACCACGTGATCTTCCACGGCCGCCGCATCTGCCACGCCCGCAAGCCCGCCTGCGGCGCCTGCCCCATCGCCGCGCTCTGCCCGGCGTACGGCGAGGGCGAGACGGACCCCGAGAAGGCCGAGAAGCTCCTGAAGTACGAGAAGGGCGGCTTCCCCGGCCAGCGCCTGAAGCCCCCGCAGGCCTACCTCGACGCGGGAGGCAGGCCGGCGCCGCCGCTGGGGGCCGTATGACGGCACGATCCAGGACGGCCAGGGTGTTGAACAGAGCGGAACGGGGGTGGGTATGAAGCACGCCGGCGACACGCGGGGCGGCTCGGTGACGCTCAGCAAGGAGGGCCTGCCGGACTGGTTGGACCCGGTGGTGCGGGCCGTGGAGACGGTCGAGCCGCTGCAGCTCAGCCGCTTTCTGCCGCCCGAGGACGGCCGAGGCCGCCAGTCCGCCGTGCTGATCCTGTTCGGGGAGGGCGACCGCGGTCCCGAGCTGCTGCTGATGGAGCGGGCGAGCTCGCTGCGCTCCCATGCCGGGCAGCCCTCGTTCCCCGGCGGCGCCCTCGACCCCGAGGACGGCGACCCGGCAGGCGACGGGCCGCTGCGCGCCGCCCTGCGCGAGGCCGAGGAGGAGACCGGACTCGACCCGTCGGGCGTCCAGCTCTTCGGCGTACTGCCCAGGCTCTACATCCCGGTCAGCGGCTTCGTCGTCACCCCGGTGCTCGGCTGGTGGCGCGAGCCCAGCCCGGTGGGCGTCGTCGACCCGAACGAGACCGCCCGGGTCTTCACCGTGCCCGTGGCGGATCTCACGGACCCCGCCAACCGCGCCACCGCCCTGCACCCCAGCGGACACCGAGGTCCGGCATTCCTGGTCGAATCGGCCCTCGTCTGGGGCTTCACCGCCGGGATCATCGACCGTCTGCTGCACTACGCGGGCTGGGAGCGCGACTGGGACCGGGAGCAGCAGGTCCCGCTCGACTGGCGGTCATGACAGGGTGAACCCCGTGAACGTGCTGGACATCCTGTTGCTGGTCGCCGCCGTGTGGTTCGCGATCGTCGGCTACCGCCAGGGCTTCGTGGTCGGCATCCTGTCGGTCACGGGCTTCCTCGGCGGCGGACTCGTCGCCGTCTACGCACTGCCCCTCATCTGGGACGCCCTGACCGACAAAGCGGAGGTCAGCACCACCGCCGCCGTCGTCGCCGTGGTGGTCGTCATCGTCTGCGCCTCCGTCGGACAGGCCCTGACCACCCACCTCGGCAACAAGCTGCGCCGCTACATCACCTGGTCCCCGGCCCGCGCCCTGGACGCCACCGGCGGGGCGCTGGTCAACGTGGTCGCGATGCTCCTCGTGGCATGGCTGATCGGCTCGGCCCTCGCGGGCACCACCCTGCCGACGCTCGGCAAGGAGGTCCGGGGGTCCAAGGTCCTCCTCGGCGTCTCCCAGGCGCTGCCCGCCCAGGCCGACACCTGGTTCGCGGACTTCTCCTCCGTCCTCGCCCAGAACGGCTTCCCGCAGGTCTTCAGCCCCTTCGCCAACGAGCCGATCACCGATGTACGGCCCCCCGACCCGGCCCTGGCCGGCAGCGCGGTCGCCACCCACGCCAAGCAGTCCGTCGTCAAGGTCGTGGGCACCGCCCAGAGCTGCGGCAAGGTACTGGAGGGCACCGGTTTCGTCTTCGCCGACCGCCGTGTGATGACCAACGCGCACGTCGTGGGAGGCGTCGACGAGCCGACCGTGCAGATAGGCGGTGAGGGCCGCAAGTACGACGCAAAGGTCGTCCTCTACGACTGGCACCGCGACATCGCCGTGCTCGACGTGCCGGACCTCAGGGCGCACGCCCTGCGGTTCTCCGAGAAGGACGCGACGAGCGACGACAGCGCGATCGTCGCGGGCTTCCCGCAGAACGGCTCGTACGACGTCCGCGCCGCGCGTGTACGCGGGCGCATCGCCGCCAACGGCCCGGACATCTACCACCGCGGCACCGTCCGCCGTGACGTCTACTCGCTCTACGCGACCGTCCGCCAGGGCAACTCCGGTGGCCCGCTGCTCACGCCCGAGGGCAAGGTGTACGGCGTGGTCTTCGCGAAGTCCCTCGACGACGCCGAAACCGGTTACGCGCTCACCGCGGACGAGATCCGGCAGGACATCGACCAGGGGCGCACCGCGAACCAGCAGGTGGGCACCGACAGCTGCGCGCTGTAGCGGGGGTTCAGCCGGCGGGGCTCAGCCGCGGGGGTGACGCAGACGTACCGAGACCCAGCGGGCCCGGCGGCGCAGGATGCGCGGAATTCCCACCCGGAGATCCGTGCTCTGCATCTGCGAAGCGCCTTCCCCGAGCGAGCCCAGGCCTGCGGCCGAGCGGCGGTTCCGGGGTGCGTCACTGTAGTCGTGCGTCCAGCCCATACCCCGACGTGTGCCCGGCCCCCAAGGTCGATAACCGCCTCGGGGGCCCTCAATTGGCCTATGCGCTGGGCATGTGGCCGTTCGTGGAACAGGTGTTCAGGTCCGGATACCGGGCGCATTGGCGCGGTCACCGATCCGGCTCGATCCGTTCCGGCCACCGACGCCCGGACCGACGTGGGCGCGCGTCAGCGGTCGGGCTCGGGGTCCTTGAGCCAGTTGATGAGTTCCGTGGAGAACGCCACCGGGTCCTCCTCGTGCGGGAAGTGCCCCAGCCCGTCGAACAGCCGCCAGCGGTACGGCGCTTCGACGTACTCTCCCGAACCCGCCGCGCTCCGCGTGCGCATGACGGGATCGAGGGAGCCGTGCAGATGCAGCGTGGGCACGCGCACCGGCCGCTTCATCCGGCGGTTGAACTGGATGCCGTCCGGACGCGCCAGTGACCGCACCATCCAGCGGTACGGCTCGATCGAGCAGTGCGCCGTCGACGGGATGCACATGGCGCGGCGGTACGTCTCCACCGCGTCGTCGTCCGGCAGCCGCGGCCCGGACCAGTCCCGGATCAGCTCGCCCACCAGCGCCCCGTCGTCGGCGGTCAGCCGCCGCTCCGGGATCCACGGCCGCTGGAACCCCCAGATGTAGGAGCCGGCCACCGTCTGCCGGGCGTCCCGCAGCATCGCCGCGCGCCAGCGCCGAGGATGCGGCATCGACACCACCGCGAGCCGCCGCACCAGCTTGGGCCGCATCGCGGCCGCGGTCCACGCCAGGTAGCCGCCCAGGTCGTGGCCGACCAGCGCGGCGTCCGGCTCACCGAGGGAGCGCACCACACCGGTGATGTCGAGGGCGAGGTTCGCCGGGTCGTACCCGCGCGGCGTGCGGTCACTGCCGCCCACGCCCCGCAGGTCCATCGCCACGGCCCGGAAGCCGGCGTCGGCGAGCGCGCCGAGCTGGTGCCGCCACGCCCACCAGAACTGCGGGAAGCCGTGCAGCAGCAGCACCAGCGGGCCGTCACCGACCTCGGCGATGTGGAAGCGTGCGCCGTTGGCGGCGACATCCCGGTGTGTCACCTCGTGGCCACCCGGGACGTCCAGCCGTGCGACCGAGAAGGGGTGCGCCGAAGGGGCGGGGTCCGTCATGACGACGAGCGTGCCACAGCCTCGATGGCTGCGGGGGACCGGTCCTCCAGGGCCGGTTCCTGACGGGGGTGCGGCTTGGCCTTCTGCAGGACGCCCGCCGTCTCCTTCATGGACGCGGCGACCTTCTGCGGGCCCTTGCCCTTCTGTGCCTTCTTCGCAAACACGACCCCGATCAGCGCGAGACCGCCGGCGACGAGGACGTTGGCGGCGAAGGACAGCAGGAAGCAGACCGCCAGATTCCAGCCGCTCCACGTCCGGATGCCGTACGCGAGGGCGAAGTTGAGCATCGGCAGGGAGAACAGCAGCACGGCGCCGGCCACCGTGAAGGCGCCGCCGCTGGTCGCGCCACGCTTGACGTCCTGCTTCAGCTGGGCCTTGGCCAGCGCGATCTCGTCATGCACCAGCGCCGACAATTCGGTCGTCGCCGAGGCGAACAACTGGCCGATGCTGCGTTCGGCGCCGACCGGGCTGCCGTCGGGTGCGCTCATCGCGGTCTCCCTCTTCGTCTGTTCTGCCGTCTCGTTTTGTACCGTCTCGTCAGATCATGCCGGACGGTCGCCTTCCTCGCCTGCCCTGCCCGGCACTTCAGCACGCGCGTGCCGCCCGGAGACCGTGCCCGCGAGATCCTCGGCGAGCCGCCGGTGCTCGGCGGCCCTGCGTTCGAGGAGTTCGGCCATGCGCAGGTGGTAGGCCGGGTCGTCCTGTTCGTAGACGTCCGGGATGCCGTCGAGGTCCTCGTCCCGTTCCTCCTCCTCGCACAGCCTGCGGTACTTGGCGTTGCGGACCTTCAGCAGGACCGTCGCGCACACCGCCGCGATCAGCGATCCGGTCAGCACGGCGGCCTTGACCTCGCCGGCCAGGGCCGCCTCGCCCGCGAAGGCGAGCTCACCGATGAGCAGGGAGACGGTGAACCCGATGCCGGCGAGGGTCGCCACGGCGAAGACGTCCGCCCACTCGAGGTCGTCGCTGAGCGAGGCCCGGGTGAAGCGGGCGGTCAGCCAGGTGCCGCCGAAGATGCCGATCGTCTTGCCGACGACCAGTCCGAGCACCACACCCAGTGTCTGCGGCTTGGTGAACACGTCCGCGAGCGCGCCGCCGGACATCGACACGCCCGCGCTGAACAGCGCGAACAGCGGCACGGCGAGCCCCGCCGACAGGGGGCGCACGAGATGCTCGATGCGCTCGGCGGGCGAGTGCTCCTCACCCTCGCGGGTGGTGCAGCGCAGCATCAGGCCCATGGCGACACCCGCGATGGTGGCGTGGACGCCGCTGTTGTACATCAGCGCCCAGACGACCAGCGCGAGCGGCACGTACACGTACCAGCCGCGTACGCCCGCACGCAGCAGCAGCCAGAAGACGACGAGGCCCGCGACCGCGCCGCCGAGTGCGGCGAGGTGGATGCGCTCGGTGAAGAAGACGGCGATGATCAGGATCGCGAACAGGTCGTCGACGACGGCGAGCGTGAGCAGGAAGGCGCGCAGGGCGCTGGGCAGCGCGGTGCCGATGACCGCGAGCACGGCGAGCGCGAAGGCGATGTCGGTCGCGGTGGGCACCGCCCAGCCGGCGAGCGAGCCGCCCCCGGCGGCGTTGGTGAGGGTGTAGACGAGCGCCGGTACGGCCATGCCGCACAGCGCGGCGATCACGGGCAGGGCGGCGGCCTTCGGGTCCCTGAGGTCACCGGCGACGAGTTCGCGCTTGAGCTCGATCCCGGCGACGAAGAAGAAGACCGCGAGCAGTCCGTCGGCGGCCCAGTGCGTGACGGAGAGGTTCAGGCCGAGGGCGCCGGGGCCCAGGTGGTACTGGCTGACGGTCTCGTAGCTGTGGCGCAGCGCGGGGATGTTCGCCCAGACCAGGGCCGCGACGGCGGCGGCCAGCAGCAGCACGCCGCCGACCGTCTCGGCGCGCAGGGCGTCGGCGACGTAGGTCCGCTCGGGCAGCGACAGCCGGCCGAAGACCTTGCGGGCGGTGGTGGTGCGGGGCGCGGGCACGGGAGAGACCTCCGGTCGGTGGGCAGGACGGAGCACATGCCGACCAGACTTCCCGGCGCACCTGACGTTGACGTTGTCGTCGCTTTGTTTAGTTTACCTAACGTGCGGACCGGGTGCGCCGTGGAGGGATCCAGCGCTCTCCACGGTAGGTGCGAAAAGGGCACCCGGCGCGCTGGCCGCCGGGTGCCCCCCCACAGGCCGTGCTCAGTCCTCGCTGGGCGCGGTGGGCAGCTTCGACTGGATGAGGTTCATGACCGTGGCGTCGGTCAGCGTGGTGACGTCACCGAGCTCGCGGTTCTCCGCGACGTCCCGCAGCAGGCGTCGCATGATCTTGCCGGAGCGGGTCTTCGGCAGTTCCGCCACCGGCAGGATGCGCTTGGGCTTGGCGATCGGGCCGAGCGTGGCGCCCACGTGGTCGCGCAGCGCGCCGACGAGCTCGTCGTCCTCGGACGCCGTACCCCGCAGGATCACGAAGGCGACGATCGCCTGCCCGGTCGTCTCGTCCGCCGCGCCGACCACGGCCGCCTCGGCCACGGACGGGTGCGAGACCAGCGCCGACTCCACCTCCGTGGTGGAGATGTTGTGCCCGGACACCAGCATCACGTCGTCGACGCGCCCGAGGAGCCAGATGTCCCCGTCGTCGTCCTTCTTCGCCCCGTCACCGGCGAAGTATTTGCCCTCGAACCGGGACCAGTAGGTGTCGATGAACCGCTGGTCGTCGCCCCAGATGGTGCGCAGCATCGACGGCCACGGCTCGGTCAGCACCAGGTAGCCACCGCCGCCGTTCGGCACCTCGTTCGCCTCGTCGTCGACGACGGTCGCGGAGATGCCGGGCAGCGGGGTCTGGGCGGAGCCGGGCTTGGCGGCGGTGACGCCCGGCAGCGGCGAGATCATCATCGCGCCGGTCTCGGTCTGCCACCAGGTGTCGACGACCGGCGTCCGGTCCCCGCCGATGTTCCTGCGGTACCAGATCCACGCCTCGGGGTTGATCGGCTCGCCGACGGAACCGAGGACGCGGAGGGAGGAGAGGTCGAACTTCGCGGGGATGTCGTCGCCCCACTTCATGAACGTACGGATCGCGGTCGGCGCCGTGTACAGGATCGTCACCCCGTACTTCTGCACGATCTCCCAGAACCGGCCCTGGTGCGGGGTGTCCGGCGTGCCCTCGTACATCACCTGGGTCGCGCCGTTGGCCAGCGGTCCGTAGACGATGTACGAGTGCCCGGTGACCCAGCCGACGTCGGCCGTGCACCAGTACACGTCGGTCTCCGGCTTGAGGTCGAACACCGCCCAGTGCGTGTACGCCGTCTGCGTCAGATAGCCGCCGGAGGTGTGCAGGATGCCCTTCGGCTTACCCGTCGTGCCCGAGGTGTAGAGGATGAACAGCGGGTGCTCGGCCTCGAACGCCTCCGGTGTGTGCTCGGCGGACTGCCGCTCGACCAGGTCGTGCCACCACACGTCCCGCTCGTCGTTCCAGGCGACCTCCTGGCCGGTGCGGCGCACGACGAGCACGTGGTCCACGTTGTCGACCTTGGCGACGGCCTCGTCGACGGCCGGTTTGAGCGCGGACGGCTTGCCGCGCCGCCAGCCGCCGTCGGAGGTGATCACGACCTTGGCGTCGGCGTCCTGGATGCGGGTCGCGAGCGCGTCGGCCGAGAAGCCGCCGAAGACGACCGAGTGCGCGGCACCGATACGGGCCGAGGCCAGCATCGCGATCGCGGTCTCGGGGATCATCGGCATGTAGATGGCGACCCGGTCGCCCTTGCGGACCCCCAGCTCCAGCAGGGCGTTCGCGGCCCTGGACACCTCGTCCTTCAGCTCGGCGTAGGTGATGGCGCGGCTGTCGCCGGGCTCGCCCTCGAAGTGGATGGCGACCCGGTCGCCGTGCCCCGCCTCGACGTGCCGGTCCACACAGTTGTAGGCGACGTTCAGCCTGCCGTCCTGGAACCACTTGGCGAACGGCGGGTTCGACCAGTCCAGTGTCTCGGTCGGCTCGGTGGCCCACGTCAGCCGGCGTGCCTGCTCGGCCCAGAAGCCGAGCCTGTCAGCCTTGGCCTGTTCATACGCCTCCGCCGTGACGTTGGCGTTGTCCGCCAGCTCGGCGGGCGGCACGAACCTGCGCTCTTCCTTGAGCAGGTTGGCCAGGCTTTCGTTGCTCACGACATCTCCCTCTCGCAGGGTGTCCGTTGTGTCCCAGGCCACAGCTCATCAGACCCGGGGGTCTGATGACAAGGGCCGCCCGCAAATTGGTTTAGACCTTATGGGGTGGTGGTCTCGTCTCCCCGGCGGCCGGTCAGTTCGGCGGATCCGCCCTGCGCGGTGTGCGCGAGCTGCCAGTCCTGCAGTGACTCGTATGCCGCGTGGTCCATGAACGAGCCGTGCAGCTCCACGACCGCATGGGACCCCTGGGGCACGTGATGCAGGACGCGGCTGAGCCGCGGCACCGCGAGGAACGTCAACTGGCCTCTCACACGGACGTAGTGGACTCCTCCCTTCTCTTCGTGTGTGACGCGGGTGCGGGCGAGGCGGTTCAGGGTGACGGCGACGGCCACGGCGACCCCGGACAGCACGCCCTCCAGTACACCGAGGAACACCACACCCAGGGTGGTGGCGACGTATACCAGCACCTCGCGGTGGCGGGTCACCGTGCGGATGTGGTGCAGGGACACCATCTGGATGCCGACGGCCATCACCAGAGCGGCCAGCGATGCGAGCGGGATGAGCTCCAGGGCCGGGACCATCAGCAGCGCGGCGATCACCACGAGAACGCCGTGCAGCATCGTGGAGTTCCGGCTCACGGCACCGCCCCGCACATTCGCCGAACTCCGCACGGCCACCCCCGCGACCGGCAGTCCGCCCAGCGCCCCGGAGACGATGTTGGCGGCGCCCTGGCCGAGCAGCTCCCGGTCCAGGTCCGAGCGGCCGACGCGGGCCTGCGGAGCGGGGCGCCCGGCGACCAGCTTGTCCACGGCGACCGCCCCGAGCAGCGACTGCACGCTGCACACCAGCGTGGTGGTCAGCACGGCGGTGACGAGACCGGGCACGGGACCCTCGGGCAGCCCGGCCAGGGCATGGCTGCGCCAGGACGGGAGGTCGACCCTGGGCAGCGTCAGCCCGGTGAGCCAGGCGGTCGCGGTGGCCCCGGCGACCGCGACGAGCGCGGCCGGGACCCTGCGCAGCAGCCGGCCGGGGTGACCGGGCAGCCGCGGCCAGGCCAGCAGCAGGGTGAGCGTCAGCGCGCTCGTCGCCACGGCCGCGGGATGCAGGTGGGCCAACTGGTACGGCAGGCCACGGAGGTTGTCGAGGACGGAGCTGTGCGGGCTGCCGCCGAGCACGATGTGCAGCTGGGCGACGGCGATGGTCACACCGATGCCGGCGAGCATGCCGTGCACCACGGCCGGGCTCACGGCGAGCGCGGAGCGTGCCACGCGCAGGCAGCCGAGACCGAGTTGGGCCAGGCCGGCGAGGACGGTGATGACGCAGGTCGTCCGCCATCCGTAGCGGTCGATCAAGTCGGCGGTGACGACGGTGAGTCCGGCTGCCGGACCGCTGACCTGCAGCGGACAACCGCCCAGCCGGCCGACGACGATCCCGCCGACGGCGGCTGCCACCAACCCGGCCCGGAGCGGGGCCCCCGTGGCGAGAGCGATGCCGAGGGACAGGGGCAGCGCGATCAGGAAGACGCCGATCGACGCGGACAGATCGGCGCCGGCGACGCGGAAGCGGCGGGGCGGGCTGTGCGGTTGGTGGGGGCGCTCGGTCGGCGCCGGAGGCTGGGTGGGTGCGCAGGCTGACATGTCTTCCGTCTCCTCCACGCAAAGATCAACGCTCGGTAAATGAATCGTAATGCAGAGTAAAGGTCGAGCATGGATTTTTGCCGCAAATGGTGCATTGGTTCACTCGCCCGAGTGGTGCGAGCTGTTTATCGGCTTGTCGTATTAATTCCTTCTCGGCCCCCGTGCGACCTTGGCGACGCTGCCGGCAGAAACCGGCAGACCACCACAAAACGCCCTCGTCAGCGTTTGTCTGAGAGAAGGAAGAAGGTGGGCGGAACATGGCCGCCACCCAGAGGATCGCCGCGGGAGCCATGGTCGCCGCGGCCTGCGCCGCGTCGCTGGCCGGTTGCGCCGGCGGCTCCAGCGGCTCCAAGGAAGGGGCGCCCGGCCCGCAGAAGGGGGCGCCGCCGCCCGGCAGCGTGCTCCGGCTGATCGGCGACGGCTCCACCGCGTACACCGGCTCGCAGCCGCATCTGCCCAGACCCGAGAGGCTCGAACCCGGTCAGAAGCCTCCCCAGTTCGTGGTCTTCTCCTGGGACGGGGCGGGCGAGGACAGCCAGAAGCTGTTCTCCCACTTCCGCAAGGTCGCCAAGGCCAACAACGCGACCATGACCTACTTCCTCAGCGGCGTGTACCTGCTGCCCAAGGAGAAGCGCGACCTGTACAAGCCGCCGCAGCACGCGCCGGGCAGCTCCGAGATCGGCTTCAACGACGAGCAGGGCATCACCGACACCGTCAGGCAACTGCGCCTCGCCTGGCTCGAGGGCAACGAGATCGGCACCCACTTCAACGGCCACTTCTGCGGCAACGACGGCGGGGTGGGCACGTGGTCGGTCGAGGAGTGGAAGAGCGAGATCGCCCAGGCCAAGGAGTTCGTGAAGACCTGGAAGACCAACACCGGCATGAAGGACGCGCCACCGCTGCCGTTCGACTACGACAAGGAGCTCGTCGGCGCCCGCACCCCCTGCCTGGAAGGCCAGAAGAACTTCATGCGAGCGGCCCGCGACCTGGGTTTCCGCTACGACACCAGCGGGGTCGACGACCAGGTGTGGCCGAAGAAGAAGGACGGCCTGTGGGACCTGTCGATGCAGCTCGTGCCCTTCCCCGGGCACTCCTACGAGCAGTTGACCATGGACTACAACTTCATGGTCAACCAGTCGGGAACCTCGACCCAGGGAGACCCCGACAAGTACGACTACTGGGGTGACCAGATGCGGGACGGCCTGCTGAAGGGCTTCTACCGCGCCTACGACGGCAACCGTGCGCCCCTGGTCATCGGCAACCACTTCGAGTCCTGGAACGGCGGCACCTATATGCGCGCGATCGACGACGTCGTCGAGCAGGTGTGCAACAAGCCGGAGGTGCGCTGCGTCTCCTTCCGGCAGCTCGCCGACTGGCTGGACGCCCAGGACCCGCAGGTGCTGGCCAGGCTGCGCACCCTGAACGTGGGGGAGGCCCCCCGGCAGGGCTGGGCGTCCTTCCTGTCGGGCCGCACCGCTCCGGCCCCGAAGGGGGTGCCCGGGGCGCCCGCGGTCCGGCAGTAGGCGGGGGACGGTGGCCGTCAGGCGGGGGCGGCGACCGCCTCGCTGAGCACGAAGGAGGGGTCGACCTGCGCCGCCAGGTCGGCCCCGGTGCGCTCGTTGCCCCACGACTGCGCGTTCCTCAGGTGGAAGTGCACCATCTGGCGGGTGTAGCGCTCCCAGTCCCGCAGTTCGTACGTCGCGTCGGCGGCGCCCCGCAGGGTGCGCAGGGCGTGGCCGTTGGTGTCCTCCAGGAGATCGAACCGGGGCGGCCTGCCCTTCTCCATCGCGCGCACCCACTCCGAGTGCCCGACGGTCACCAGCAGGTCGTCCCCGACCTCCGAGCGCAGGAAGTCGACGTCGTCCTGGCCCTGCACCTTGTTGCCGACGACCTTCAGGTTGACGCCGAAGTCGCGGGCGTAGTCCTTGTACTGGCGGTAGACGGAGACCCCCTTCCGGGTCGGCTCGGCGACGAGGAACGTGAGGTCGAAGCGGGTGAACATGCCGGAGGCGAAGGAGTCCGAGCCCGCCGTCATGTCGACCACGACGTACTCGTCCCGGCCGTCGACCAGGTGGTTCAGGAACAGCTCCACCGCTCCCGTCTTGGAGTGGTAACAGGAGACCCCCAGGTCGGCGTCCGTGAAGGAGCCCGTGACCATCAGACGGACGGCGCCGCCGTCCAGTTCCACCGGCCGTGCGCAGGCGTCGTACACCGGGTTGGGCTCCCGTACCCGCAGCAGCCGCGAGCCCTCGCCGGGCGGGGTCGTCTTGATCATCGTCGCGGCCGAGGTGATGCGCGGGTTGCTGCCGCGCAGATACTCCTTGATCAGTGACAGCCGCTCGCCCATCGCGGGCAGCGCCGCGGTCTCCGTGTCGTCGAGGCCGAGCGCGGCGCCGAGGTGCTGGTTGATGTCGGCGTCGATGGCGACCACCGGCGCTCCGGCCGCCACCAGGTGGCGGATGAAGAGGGAGGACAGCGTGGTCTTGCCGCTGCCGCCCTTCCCGACGAAAGCAATTTTCATGTTCACCAAGAGTAGTCAGTCGATGGCCGACTGTGGTGGTGGGAGTGAAGAAGACCACTCCTTCGTGGGGCGCGGCGCCGGGGTGCGTAGGGTCGTACTCATGAGTACGACAGGCGCGTCCGCCGATCCGCTCGCGGCCCTGGGCTCGCTGCCCGGTGTGGCCGAGTCCGTGGAATCCGTGCGCAAGGCCGTGGACCGGGTCTACGGGCACCGCATCATGCGGCGCCGCAGCAATGCGGTCACCTCGGAAGCGGCGCTGCGCGGCGCCCGGGGCTCCGCGGCGCTGTCCGGCGCCGACTGGGCCCTGGAGGAGGTGCGCCGGCGCACCGACTTCAGCGGTGACGACGAGGCGCGCGTGGTGGGCGCGGCCTTGCGGCTGACCGCGGAGGCCGGCCAGTTGCTGTCCATCTGGCGGCAGTCACCCCTGCGGGTCCTGGCCCGGCTGCACCTGGTCGCCGCGGCGGGCAGGGGTGACGAGGTCGGGCGGCCGCGCCAGGCCGGGGAACCGGTCGACGAGCCGCTGATCGAGCTGACGCCGCCGGACGCGGCGGAGGTGTCCGGCCGGCTGGAGGGTCTCGCGCAACTGGTCATCGCGGGCAGTTCGGCGCCCGCCCTGGTGACGGCCGCGGTGGTGCACGGCGAGTTGCTCGCCCTGCGCCCCTTCGTGTCCCACAACGGGCTGGTCGCGCGCGCGGCCGAGCGGATCGTCCTGATCGGCAGCGGCCTGGACCCGAAGGCGGTCTGTCCGGCCGAGGTGGGCCACGCGGAGCTCGGTCGTGCCGCGTACCTGGCGGCCCTGGACGGCTACGTCTCGGGGACGCCGGAGGGCATGGCGGCCTGGATCGCCCACTGCGGCAGGGCGGTCGAGCTGGGCGTGCGCGAGTCGACGGCGGTGTGCGAGGCGCTGCAGCGCGGGGCGGCCTGACGGGCGAGGGCGGACGCCTGGTGGATCGGGCCCTGGTGGAGTGGGCCTGAACAGGGTTGCGGCGGTACGAGAGGTCGTACCGCCGCTGGCATGATCACCGAGTTACCAAGCGTCCTCGATATGTCGCCCATCAGGTCGGGATCTTTGCCCGTCACCTGGTGCGGCTGGCCCGTAATCGACGGGTCGACGTCGCGTGGGTGCCCGGTTCTCATGCTCGGTCCGTGGGGCCAAATGCGTTTTAAAGGTGATCCTCTCGGATGTCCTTCGGTCTCGCGGGCCGTTAAGTCCTTTGTACTGCAGGCCCGGAGCAAGCGGAACCCCTGCCCACGGTTCTTTACTTTTAGCCCCAAAACGGTCACGAACAGTTCAGGTCACCGAGCTGCGCCGCCGACTGGCGTACCAGACGAGTCCCGCGGTGGCGGCCGCCGCTCCTATCGCCGCCGCCGCGACCAGGGTCGGCCGCGGCGGTACGGAGAGGGTGGGCAGCCGCTTCTTCAGACGCACCGGGCGGTGGAAGTCCAGGATCGGCCAGCCGCGGGCAAGCGCCTCGCGGCGCAGGGACCGGTCCGGGTTCACGGCGTGCGGATGTCCGACGGTCTCCAGCATCGGCAGGTCGGTCGCCGAGTCGCTGTAGGCGTAGCAGCGGGCGAGGTCGTACCCCTCCGACGCGGCCAGCTCCCGGATCGCCTCGGCCTTCGTGGGGCCGTAGGCGTAGTACCCCACCTCGCCGGTGAAACAGCCGTCGTCGCCCACGATCATGCGGGTGGCCACCACGCGGTCCGCTCCGAGGAGCTCACCGATCGGCTCGACCACCTCGGCGCCCGACGTGGAGACGATCACCACGTCACGGCCGGCCGTGTGGTGCTGTTCGATGAGGGAGGCGGCCTCGTCGTAGATGATCGGGTCGATCAGGTCGTGCAGGGTCTCGGCGACGATCTCCTTCACCTGCTGCACGTTCCACCCGCGGCACAGCGCCGACAGGTACGCGCGCATGCGCTCCATCTGATCGTGGTCGAGACCTCCGACCAGGAAGACGAACTGGGCATATGCGGTACGCAAGGCGGCCCGGCGGTTGATCAGCCCGCCTTGGTAGAACGACTTGCTGAACGTGAGCGTGCTCGACTTCGCAATGACCGTCTTGTCCAGGTCAAAGAAGGCCGCTGTGCGAGGCAAGGAGTGGTTTTCCACGCCCCTGAGCATAGGCGCCCACCATTCGGCGTAAGGTGGGGCGCGTGGGTTTGCCTGAGAGGGCTCTCGGGTACACCATGGAAGTCACGGATCGTTCGCGACCGTGCTAACCCGGTCCGACTCCTCCCCCCCCCGAGTCGGCCGTGGGGACGACCCCCGCTCTCCCCCCCGGCGGGGGTCGTCGCATGTCCGGGTGGGTTTTTCCTTCGTTCAGGCGGTTGCCGGGCCCTTGGTGGGCGATGGTGGCCGCCGTTTCGCCGTGCCCGTGATCCGTCACTCTGTGTAGTCATTGGGCGGCGCTCCGGAAGCCGGACGGGGAGCGGGGCGGGGGCCACCGGTATGGGTGATGACGATATTCACAACCACTGAGTCATCCACAGTTTTCCACCAAGATCTACACGATTTCCGGGATCGCTGCACTGTGTTTCCAGCGCGCTCCCACCGGGCGAGTTCATGGCCGGTTCTGTTTGCCGGAGCGTCAATGGCCGGTTCCTATCGGCCGCCCATATGGAGGCCGCTTGCCGGTTCTTCACACGTTCGGGAATCGCGTGGCCGCAGGGGACTGCGCGCACGACGCGGCGAAGGGGGAACACGACATGGCCAAAACCGTCACCCACGATCCACCGCCCGCGGTCCCGGGACGGCCGCTGATCGTCACGGAGGACGCCCAACTCCTCGACGACCTGCTGCGCCTGTGCGCGGCGGCAGGCGCCAAGCCCGAGGTCCATCCCCGCGTACCGGAACGCGGCGGCGGCTGGGAGTCGGCCCCGCTCGTCCTGGTCGGGGACGACGCCGCGCGCCGCGTCCGCGGGGGCTCGCGCAGACAGGGAGTGGTCCTCGTCGGCCGCGACCAGGACGACGCCGGCGTCTGGAAACGGGCCGTCCAGATCGGCGCCGACAACGTCCTGATCCTCCCCGAAGGGGAGCAGTGGCTGGTCGACCGCATCGCCGACGTCGCCGAGGGCGTGGGCCGTCCGGCGCTCACCGTCGGCGTCATCGGCGGCCGAGGCGGGGCCGGCGCGTCCACACTGGCCTGCGCGCTCGCCGTCACCTCCGCGCGTGAGGGACTGCGCACCCTGCTCGTCGACGCCGATCCGCTCGGCGGCGGACTCGACGTACTCCTCGGCGGCGAGAGCGCCGACGGACTGCGCTGGCCCGCATTCGCCGCCTCACGCGGCCGGGTCGGCGGTGGCGCCCTGGAGGAGTCGCTGCCCCGGCTGCACTCCCTGCGCGTGCTGAGCTGGGACCGCGGCGACTGCGTCGCCGTCCCGCCCCAGGCCGTACGGGCGGTGCTCGCCGCCGCCCGGCGCCGCGGGGGCACCGTCGTCGTCGACCTGCCGCGCCGCATCGACGACGGGGTGGCCGAGACACTCGCCCAGCTCGACCTCGCGCTCCTCGTCGTCCCCGCCGAGCTGCGCGCCGTCGCGGCGGCCGGCCGGGTGGCGTCCGCCGTCGGCATGGTCCTGCGCGACCTCAGAGTGGCGGTACGCGGGCCGTACGCACCCGGCCTGGACGATCGCGAGGTGGCCCGGCTGCTCGGCCTGCCCCTGGCCGGCGAGGTGCCCGTCGAACCGGGACTGCTGCGCCCCCACGGCGGCGGCAGACCACCCGGCGCGGCCGGCCGTGGCCCGCTGGCGCGCTTCTGCGGACAGTTCTGGGAGCGGGTCCTGGTGGAGGCGGGTGGCGTATGAACGCGTTTCCCCGACTCGGGCGCGCGGACTCCCCGGCGCTGCTCGACGGCGTACGGCGATGGCTGGCCGAGAGCGGAGCCGAACCGACACCCGCGCGCGTGGCACAGGCGCTGCGCGAACAGGGGCGGGTGCTCGGCGACGCCGAGGTCCTGGGAGCCGCCGAGCGGCTGCGGTCCGAGCTGGTGGGCAGCGGCCCGCTGGAGCCGCTCCTCGCCGACCCTCGCGTCACCGACGTCCTGGTGTCGGCCCCGGACCGGGTGTGGGTGGACCGGGGCGGCGGACTGGAGCTGACCGGGGTGACCTTCCCCGACGCGGCTGCCGTACGACGACTCGCGCAGCGGCTGGCCGCGGTGGCCGGACGACGCCTCGACGACGCCCGGCCCTGGGCCGACGCCCGGCTGCCCGACGGGACCCGCCTGCACGCGGTGCTGCCCCCGGTGGCCGTCGGCTGTACCTGCCTGTCCCTGCGGGTGGTACGCCCCCGGGCGTTCACGCTCGACGAACTGGTCGCCGCGGGCACGCTGCCGCCGGACGGTGACCGGATCCTGCGGGCGCTGGTGCGGGCGCGGCTGTCCTTCCTCGTCAGCGGTGGCACGGGCAGCGGCAAGACGACGCTGCTGAGCGCGCTGCTCGGACTGGTCGGAGCGGACGAGCGGATCGTGCTCGCCGAGGACTCCGCGGAACTGCGGCCCGACCACCCGCACGTCGTACGGCTGGAGACCAGACCCGCCAACCAGGAGGGTGCGGGCCTGGTCACCCTCGAGGACCTGGTGCGGCAGGCGCTGCGGATGCGCCCCGACCGGCTGGTCGTCGGCGAGGTACGCGGCCCCGAGGTGGTGCATCTGCTGGCCGCGCTCAACACGGGCCACGAAGGCGGCTGTTGCACGGTGCACGCCAACGCCGCGGCGGACGTACCGGCCCGCCTGGAGGCGCTCGGCACGGCCGCCGGGCTCGACCGGGCGGCGCTGCACAGCCAGTTGGCGGCCGCGCTGTCGGTGGTCCTGCACCTGGTGCGGGACCGGACAGGGCGGCGCCGCATCTCCGAGGTGCACGTGCTGGAGCGGGACCCTTCGGGTCTGGTGCGAACGGTCCCGGCGCTGCGCTGGGGCCCGGAAGCCTTCGTGCCGGATCGCGGCTGGGAGCGGCTGCGCGGGCTGTTGCGCGACGCGTCCGACGGACCGGGCGACAAGGGAGGCGAGTCGGATGGGTGAGATCCCGACGGGTGAGCCGGCCATGGGCGCCGCTCTGGTCTGTGTCGCCGCGGCGGCCTGGCTGACGGGCGGACCGCACCGCGGGGCCCGGCGGGCGCGGTTGCTGCTCGCGGGCGGCGGGACGGCGGGCACGGGATTGCCCACGGGGCCGCGGATCGCCGGTCGACTGCGGCGACTGGGCGGCCGGTTGCGGGGCGAGTGGTGGTCATTGGCCGCCGGGCTGGTGCTGGCGCTGCTGGGGGCTTCGGTCGTTCCGGTCGTCGCGGGGGCGGCCGGGGTGCCGGTGCTGCGGCGGCTGCGGCTGGCGCGGGAGGCGCGACGGGCGCGGGAACGGCGCGGGGACGCGGTGATCGCCTTGTGCGGGGCCCTGGCGGGGGAGGTGCGTGCCGGACGGCAGCCGGGTGAGGCGCTGTTGTGGGCCGCGCGGGACTCCGGCGGGCTCGGCGAGGCACAGGCCACCGTGCTCGCCGCGGCGAGATTCGGCGGAGACGTGCCGGGCGCGCTCGCGGGGGCGGCACGGCAGCCGGGGGCCGAGGGGCTGCTGGGGCTGGCGGCCTGCTGGCGGGTGGCCGTGGACCAGGGCGCCGGGCTGGCGACGGGCCTCGACCGGCTGGGCGCCGCCCTGCGAGCCGAACGGGACCAGCACGCGGACCTGCGTGCGCAGTTGGCAGGCGCACGGGCCACGACGGTGATGCTTGCCGCCCTGCCCGCCCTGGGGCTGCTGCTGGGCACGGCCATGGGCGCCGACCCGTTGCACGTGCTGCTGCACAGCGGGGCGGGACTGGGCTGCCTGCTGGTCGGCGGACTGCTGGAGGCCGCCGGGCTGTGGTGGTCGGCGCGGATCGTGCGCGCGGCGGAGGCGGCATGAGCGCCGGATTTGTCCACAGGCTGGGGACGGCCGTCGCGTTGACCCTGGCCCTTGGATGGCTCGTACGGCGGATCGGCCTGGCCCGCCGCAGACGCTGGGCGCGGCACCGGCTGGCCGGACTGCTGCCCTCCGGCGCCGCCACGGCTCCCCGACCGTCCGTCGAGGTGATGGGTGCCGTGCGGCGGTGGTCGCCCGTCGTCGCGGTGGCGGCCGCCGGGTGGGGACTGGTGGGCGGAGTCGCCGGCGCCGTGGTGGGCCTGGGGACGGCCGTGGCGCTGTGGCGGTGGCTGCGCCGGCAGGGGGACGGCTTGGGGCGGGCGGCGGATTCCGCTGCCGTGGTGGCCGTCCGGCAACTCCCGTTGGCCGCCGAGCTGCTGGCCGCCTGCATCGCGGCCGGCGCGGACCCGGTGGTCGCCGCCCGCGCCGTCGGCGATGCCCTCGGGGGACCTGTCGGTGAGGCGCTGGCACAGGGCGCCGCGGAGGTGCGGCTGGGCGGCGAACCGGCGGACGGCTGGCGCCGGTTGGCGGCGATGCCGGGCGCCGGCGCCCTGGCCCGGCTGCTGGAGCGTGCCGGCGAGTCGGGGCTCCCGGCGGCCACCCCGGTCGCGCGGCTCGCGGCGGACGCGCGTGCCGACCGGTGCCGGGCCGCGACGGCACGGGCCAGGCGGGCGGCCGTTCTGGTCAGCGCACCGGTGGGGCTGTGCTTCCTGCCCGCCTTCATCGCGATCGGCGTGCTGCCCGTGGTCATCGGGCTGGCGAGTGGAGTGGTGCGAGGAGGTGGCGGTTGACGGAGACGGTCGAGCGGATCAAACCGGCCAAGTGGCAACAAAAGGGATCGGAAAGGGTTCAGAAGTGGTGGATGTGAAGAAGCTCCAGGGGTTCGGAAAGAGCAGGAAGACGAAGGACGCAGGACGGTGGCTGCGGGCGAGGTGGCGGCGGGACGCCGGCATGGTCACCTCGGAGTACGCCATGGGCATCGTCGCGGCCGTGGGATTCGCGCTGCTGCTCTACGAGGTCGTGACGAGCGGACAGGTCCGGGCGGAACTGCAGGCCATCGTGAAGCGGGCCCTCAGTGCGCGGATGTGAGCGCCGACGCGGCCGTGGCGGCGAACGCCCACGGGGACGGGGACCGGGGTGGCTGACGGACCGCGGTTTCGTGACCGCGGAGGCGGCCGTGGTGCTACCGGTGCTGGTGGTGTTCACCATGGCCCTGATCTGGGGCCTGTTCATGGTCGCCGCGCAGTTGCAGTGCGTGGACGCCGCGCGGACCGGCGCCCGGGCGGCGGCCCGCCAGGACGCCCCCGACGCGGTGCTGGCGGTGACCCGTGAGGCGGCGCCGCACGGCGCGAAGGTGACTGTCGCCCGCGAGGGGGACCAGGTGCGCGTGACGGTCGTGGCGAAGCCGCCGGTGCTGACGGGTCTGCCCTTCGAGGTACGGGAGGAGGCCGTGGCCGCGGCGGAGGAGACGGTCGGCGCCGGAGCGACGGCTCAGCCCGCGGCGGCGGGGGCACGGCCGTGAGAAGCCGCTTCCCGGGTCGTTTCTCGGTTCGCTTCCCGGGGCGTTTCCCGGGCCGCGGCTCCGACCGCGGATCCGCCACCGTCTGGAGCGTCACCGCCGTCGCCGTGCTGTGCGTGGTCTTCGGTGCTGCCCTCGCCCTCGGGCAGGCCGTCGTCGCCCGGCACCGCGCGGCCGGCGGCGCCGACCTCGCGGCGCTCGCGGCGGCGGACCACTGGGCCGACGGCACGGCGACCGCGTGCGCCCGGGCCGACCGGGTGGCGCGGGCCCAGGGGGTCCGGCTGGTGCGGTGCGCGATGGTGGGCGAGACCTCGGACGTGACGGCAGCGTCCGGCCGGGGTCCGTTCACGGCGCGGGTCAGATCACGGGCGGGCCCTGCGGAGCCGGCCGCTCCCCGGCCCGCTCCGTCACCGGTTCCCCCTCCGGTGCACCCCGCAGCAGCACCGTGAGCAGCCGCACCGCACCCCGCTTGTGCAGCGGATCGTTGCCGTTGCCGCACTTGGGGGACTGGATGCAGGACGGGCAGCCGGCGTCGCACTCGCAGGAGGCGATGGCCTGGCGGGTGGCGGTCAGCCACTCGCGGGCGGTGTGGAAGGCGCGCTCGGCGAAGCCCGCGCCGCCGGGGTGACCGTCGTACACGAAGACCGTGGGCAGGAGCGTGTCGGGGTGCAGCGGGATCGACACGCCGCCGATGTCCCAGCGGTCGCAGGTCGCGAAGAGCGGCAGCATGCCGATCGACGCGTGTTCGGCGGCGTGCAGGGCGCCGCCGAGGATCTCCGGGTTGATCCGGGCCTCGTCCAGCTGGTCCTCGGTGACCGTCCACCACACCGCGCGCGTGCGCAGCGTACGAGGAGGGAGGTCGAGCTTCGTCTCGCCCAGCACTTCACCGGTGATGACACGCCGGCGCAGATAGGAGACCACTTGGTTGGTGACCTCCACCGAGCCGAAGCACAGCCGTCCCGCGCCCCAGGGGACCTCGATGTCCGTCTCCAGGACGGAGATCGCCGTCGTGTCGCGGGCGACCGTCGAGTACGGCGGGTCCGCCTGTTCGACCAGGGCGACCGAGTCCTCCAGGTCCAGGGAGCGCACCAGATACGTACGGCCCTGGTGCAGATGGACCGCGCCCTCGTGCACCGTCGAGTGCGCCGCCGAGGCGTCCACCGTGCCGAGGAGGCGTCCGGTGGCCTCCTCGACGACCTGTACCGGCCGGCCGCCCTCGCCGCGGATGTCGGTCAGGTCGGCGGCCCGTTCCCGGCGGGTCCAGTGCCAGGCCCTCGTACGGCGGCGCAGCAGCTTCGCGGCCTCCAGCTGCGGCAGCAGCTGAGCCGAGGCGGGCCCGAAGAGCTCCAGGTCCTCCTCGGTCAGCGGGACCTCCGCGGCGGCCGCGCACAGGTGCGGGGCGAGCACGTAGGGGTTGTCGGGATCGAGGACGGTGGACTCCACCGGCTGGTCGAACAGAGCTTCGGGATGGTGGACCAGGAAGGTGTCCAGCGGGTCGTCCCGGGCGACCAGCACCGCCAGCGCGCCCTGGCCGGAGCGGCCCGCCCGGCCCGCCTGCTGCCACAGGGAGGCGCGCGTGCCCGGATACCCGGCGATCACCACGGCGTCCAGGCCGGAGACGTCCACGCCCAGCTCCAGGGCCGTGGTAGCGGCCAGGCCGAGGAGCTCACCGGAGTGCAGGGCGCGCTCCAGTGCGCGGCGCTCCTCCGGGAGGTAGCCGCCCCGGTAGGCGGCGACACGCCGGGCGAGCGAGCGGTCGACCTCGGCCAGGCGTTCCTGCGCGATCACCGAGATCAGCTCGGCGCCGCGCCGGGAGCGTACGAAGGCCACCGAGCGGACGCCCTGCACGGTGAGGTCGGTGAGCAGGTCGGCGGTCTCGGCGGTGGCGGTACGGCGGACGGGGGCACCCTTCTCGCCGTGCAGCTCGGTCAGCGGCGGCTCCCAGAGGGCGAAGACGAGTTCCCCGCGCGGGGAGGCGTCGTCGGCGACCTCGACCACCGGCAGGCCGGTCAGCCGGCCGGCGGCGACGGAGGGCTCGGCGGCGGTCGCGGAGGCCAGCAGGAACACGGGCGAGGAGCCGTAGCGCGCGCACAGCCGCCGCAGCCGGCGCAGCACCTGGGCGACATGGGAGCCGAACACGCCCCGGTAGGTGTGGCACTCGTCGATGACCACGTATCTGAGCGCCTTCAGGAAGGACGCCCAGCGGGGGTGGGAGGGCAGGATGCCGCGGTGCAGCATGTCCGGGTTGGTCAGGACGTAGTTGGCGTACTGGCGGATCCACTCGCGTTCCTCGAACGGGGTGTCGCCGTCGTACACAGCCGGCCGGACCGCTGTTCCCAGTGGTTGTGCGAGTTCCTTCACCGCACGGCACTGGTCGGCCGCGAGGGCCTTGGTCGGGGCCAGGTACAGGGCGGTGGCGCCGCGCCCGTTGGCCGCCAGGGACCCCTCCAGCAGCGTGGACAGGACCGGGACGAGGTAGGCCAGGGACTTGCCCGAGGCCGTGCCCGTGGCGACGACCACGGAGTCGCCGTCCAGGGCGTGCTCGGCCGCGAGCGCCTGGTGCGCCCAGGGGTGCTCGATCCCGCACGCCTGCACGGCTGCGATCACTTCCGGGCGAATTCGATCAGGCCAAACGGCATGGCGACCCGCACGTGGGGGCAAGTGCTCCGTATGAGTGATGCGCGAGGCCCGGCTCGGCCCCGAGGCGAGCCGGTCCAGGACCGTGCCCGGGGAGAACCGGGGTGCGGGCTCCGTCGGAGGTCGATCGGTTCGGTGATTCTTGGCCATCGGCACCGAGTGTGTCACCGGCGTGACGGACAATGGAGCCAAGGCGTCGTGCACGCCTGCCGGTAAGTGATTGAATGCCATCGCGGCTGGCGATACGTCCCGGGGGCCGCAAGCCGAAGGTGTCCCGAGGGACGAACGCTCGATAGCAAGGTGCTGGAGGATCCGTGGACCTGTCCCTGTCGACCCGTACCGTCGGCGATCGTACGGTCGTCGAGGTCGGTGGCGAAATCGACGTATATACCGCGCCCAAGCTGCGCGAGCAGCTGGTCGAGCTGGTGAACGACGGGAATTTCCACCTCGTCGTCGACATGGAGGGCGTGGACTTCCTCGACTCCACCGGTCTCGGCGTGCTGGTCGGCGGCCTGAAGCGGGTGCGTGCCCATGAGGGCTCGCTGCGCCTGGTCTGCAACCAGGAGCGCATTCTGAAGATCTTCCGCATCACCGGCCTGACCAAGGTGTTCCCGATTCACACCTCGGTCGAGGAAGCGGTGGCGGCCACCGACTGACTCGGGGCGTCCGACCGATTTCGGTCACCGGCCGGTCCCGGGCCGTCGACGCACTGCGGACCCGCTGAGGCGGTCCGGAGGACGGGCGAAGGCGGCCATCGGCCGGGCCGATCAGTCCAGACGCCAGGTCGTCGGCCGGCGATCCGGTCGTCCGGTCGGCCCGTCTCCCGGGTGGAAACGCCCGGGCGGAAGAAGTTCATCAGGGGGCCAGGGCTCTCGGCGGTCCGGCCCCCGACCGCAGCCCGTAGTTCCGAGGGGGATGCATGGCCACCGTTGAACTCCGTTTCAGCGCGCTGCCCGAGCACGTCAGAACCGCCCGACTGGTGGCGGCAGCGGTGGCGCGCAGGGCCGGAGTGGACGAGGCCGTACTCGACGAGGTCCGGCTCGCCGTGGGCGAGGCCTGCTCCCGTGCCGTCGGACTGCACCAGAGCGTCGGCATCACGGCGCCGGTGAAGGTGGCGCTGATCGAAGAGGAGAAACAGTTCTCCATCGAGGTCGGCGACGAGGTCCCGCACGCGCACGCGGGCGGTCCGGCCGACGGCGCCGCCCCTGACGCCGACGTGGAGGCCGAGGAGGACGAGATGGGCCTCGCGGTCATCAGCGGCCTCGTCGACGACGTGGAGGTCACCACCGGCGAACACGGCGGGTTGATCCGTATGACCTGGCCGACCACGCCGCCGGCCGCGGCGATCGCCTGAACCACCCGCTTCACCCGAAACGCTTCACCCGAACGCTTCGCCCGAACACCGCACGCGAAGGCTTCACCCGAACGCTTCACCTGAAGGGCCCCACCAGTGGGGCCCTTCTGCATGTCGGGAGCCCTGTGACCGGGCATAGACTGGTTTTCGTGAATTCGTTCACGATCAATTACGTGATAATGGATCAAGCGTCAATGCGTTCAGGGCATTACCGCTTTCGGGTTCAGTCTCAGCCCGGCGATCATTTGCTGTAGAGCACAGGTGGGCCAATTCCGTTTACCGCGCTCTGTTTAGATCAGGTTCCGGTACCTAGAATCCGTCCACATCTTGAGCTCAGCCCAAGCGTCAAGGAGGACGAATGGCGGGGCTTTCTACCCCTCATCAGCTGGACCACCCCACAACCTTCGCAGCCGCAGTCCTGACCGACGACAACCGGATCATCGTGGCGGTCATCGCGGCCGTGGCGGTGGCCGCCCTCGTGGTCGCAGGCGTCCTGGTACGCCAGGTTCTGGCGGCGGGCGAGGGCACCGACAGCATGAAACGGATCGCGGAGGCGGTCCAGGAAGGCGCCAAGGCCTATCTGGGCCGGCAGTTGCGCACGCTCGGCGTATTCGCCGTCCTCGTGTTCTTCCTTCTCATGCTGCTGCCCGCGGACGACTGGAATCAGCGTGCCGGACGGTCGGTGTTCTTCCTGATCGGTGCCGCGTTCTCGGCGGCCACCGGCTATATCGGCATGTGGCTCGCCGTGCGCAGCAATGTCCGCGTGGCCGCGGCGGCCCGGGAAGCGACTCCGGCGGAAGGTGAGCCGGAAAAGGATCTCACCACCGTCTCGCACAAAGCCATGAAGATCGCTTTTCGCACGGGCGGCGTCGTCGGCATGTTCACGGTGGGGCTCGGCCTGCTGGGCGCCTCCTGCGTAGTGCTGGTGTACGCGGCCGACGCGCCGAAGGTGCTCGAGGGCTTCGGCCTCGGGGCCGCCCTCATCGCCATGTTCATGCGTGTCGGCGGCGGCATCTTCACCAAGGCCGCCGACGTCGGCGCCGACCTGGTCGGCAAGGTCGAACAGGGCATTCCGGAGGACGATCCGCGCAATGCCGCGACCATCGCCGACAACGTGGGCGACAACGTCGGCGACTGCGCGGGCATGGCGGCCGACCTCTTCGAGTCGTACGCCGTGACCCTGGTCGCCGCGCTGATCCTCGGCAAGGCGGCCTTCGGCGACTCGGGTCTCGCCTTCCCGCTGCTGGTGCCCGCGATCGGCGTGGTCACCGCGATGATCGGCATCTTCGCGGTCGCCCCGCGCCGCGCCGACCGCAGCGGCATGTCCGCGATCAACCGCGGCTTCTTCATCTCCGCGGTGATCTCCCTCGCCCTGGTGGCGGCGGCGGTCTTCGTCTACCTGCCCGCGAAGTACGCGGACCTCGACGGCGTCACCGACGCGGCGATCAGGGGCAAGAGCGGGGATCCCCGTATCCTCGCCCTGGTCGCGGTGGCCATCGGCATCCTGCTCGCCGCCGTGATCCAGCAGCTCACCGGCTACTTCACCGAGACCAACCGCCGTCCGGTGCGGGACATCGGCAAGACCTCCCTCACGGGCCCGGCCACCGTCGTCCTCTCCGGTATCTCGGTCGGCCTCGAGTCGGCCGTCTACACCGCCCTGCTGATCGGCCTCGGCGTGTACGGGGCGTTCCTGCTCGGCGGTACGTCGATCATGCTGGCGCTGTTCGCGGTGGCCCTGGCCGGCACCGGACTGCTCACCACCGTCGGCGTGATCGTCGCGATGGACACCTTCGGGCCGGTCTCCGACAACGCGCAGGGCATCGCCGAGATGTCCGGCGACGTCGAGGGCGCCGGCGCGCAGGTGCTCACCAACCTGGACGCGGTCGGCAACACCACCAAGGCCATCACCAAGGGCATCGCCATCGCCACCGCGGTCCTGGCCGCGTCGGCGCTGTTCGGTTCGTACCGCGACGCCATCACCACCGGCGCGCGTGACGTCGGCGAGAAGCTGTCCGGACCGGGCGCACCGATGAGCCTGATCATGGACATCTCGCAGCCCAACAACCTCGTCGGTCTGATCGCCGGCGCGGCGGTCGTCTTCCTCTTCTCGGGGCTGGCGATCAACGCCGTGTCGCGGTCGGCGGGCTCGGTGGTCTTCGAGGTGCGGCGCCAGTTCCGCGAGCACCCCGGGATCATGGACTTCAGCGAGAAGCCGGAGTACGGCAAGGTTGTCGACATCTGTACCAAGGACGCCCTGCGCGAGCTCGCCACGCCAGGTCTGCTCGCGGTCATGGCGCCGATCTTCATCGGGTTCACGCTCGGCGTCGGCGCGCTCGGCTCGTACCTCGCGGGCGCGATCGGCGCGGGCACGCTGATGGCGGTGTTCCTTGCCAACTCCGGCGGTGCCTGGGACAACGCCAAGAAGCTCGTGGAGGACGGTCACCACGGCGGCAAGGGCAGCGAGGCCCACGCGGCCACGGTGATCGGCGACACGGTCGGCGACCCCTTCAAGGACACCGCCGGTCCCGCGATCAACCCCCTGCTGAAGGTCATGAACCTGGTGTCGCTGCTCATCGCACCCGCGGTCATCCGGTTCTCCTACGGCGACGACAAGAACATCGCGGTGCGGATCGTGGTCGCGGTGCTCTCCCTCCTCGTGATCGTCGGCGCGGTGTACGTCTCCAAGCGGCGCGGCATCGCCGTGGGGGACGAGGAGCAGGACGCGGACCGGGTGGCCAAGCCGGCCGACCCCGCGGTGGTTTCGTAGAGCGTCCCGACGAAGCCCTGTTCAAGGGGCGGGCGGGTGGCACGCGTTGACGTGCCGCCCGCCCGCTCTCGTCTGTGTGCGCCACCTCACCGTGACCCTTCTCTCGCATGGGCAAAAAGTGTCAATACGGTCTTAGCGGATGTTATGTCTGGGGCGTCCGCCGTCCGGCGTGTAGATTCCGGGGGCCGAGAGCCATGGAAGGGACCAATCCGGTGAACAAGAAGCTCACGGCCGCGCTGTCCGGCGGTGCGGTACTGGCAGTGGCGCTGGTCGGCTGCAGCAGCAGCAGCGACAAGGGCAACCCCAAGCTGGACGCCTGGGCCAAGCAGGTCTGCGACGCGGTGCCGGCGCAGGACGCCAAGATCAAGTCCGCCAACGCCGCCATCACGAAGACCGCCTCGGACACCTCCAACCCGCCGGCGGCCATCCAGAAGACCGACTCCCAGGCCTTCCAGGACATGTCCGACGGCTACAAGTCGCTCGCCGCGGCCATCAGCAACGCCGGAGCGCCCCCCGGTGTAGACAGCGGCGCCAAGCGGCAGCAGGACGCGGTGAAGAACCTCGACGACCTCTCCGCGGCCTACGCCGGCCTGAAGAAGAAGGTCGACGCGCTCGACACGAAGAACCAGGCGAAGTTCGCCACCGGTCTCCACGACATCGCCACCCAGATGACGGACCTGCAGAAGCAGAGCCAGAGCGGCACCACCGCCCTGAAGAACCTGGAGCAGGGCGACGTCAAGGACGCCATCGCCAAGCAGGCGAGCTGCAAGAAGGTGTCCGCCGCAGCGTCGTCGTCGACGACCACCGGCTGATCCCGGCCCGCGGGTCACAATGGGGGCGTGAGTAACGCCACCCTGCCCTCCCTGCCGTCCGCCGACCGCCCCGACGTCGCCGCCCGGCTGCGCGACGCCCTGCTCGGCGCCTCCTTCACCGCCGACGGGCTGCTCGAACTGCTCGGCGCGCCCGCTTACGCGGCGCTGGCCCGCAGCGAGACCGTGCCCGCACTCCGCGCGACCCGTGGCGACACGCCGCTGGAAGCGCTCGTTCGGCTGTTCCTGCTCCAGCAGCCCGTGCCGCACGCGCGCGTGGCGGACGTCCTGCCCGTCGAGGAGTGCCTGGCGAGCGGCTGGCTGGTGCGTCCGGGCGGCGCCGCCGGAAGCGACCTCGCCGCGACCGTGGACGTGCGGCCGTACGGCGGGCCGGGCGGCGAGGACTGGTTCATCGTCTCCGACCTCGGATGCGCGGTCGGCGGCGCGGGCGGCATCGGCGACCAGGGCCGCCCGGCGGACACAGCGGTCGTCCTGGGCGTGGGCGGCGCGTCCACGACCCTCGCGGGCATCACCGTGCGCACACCGGTCGCCGCCGCGCTCGACCTCGGCACCGGCTCCGGGATCCAGGCGCTGCACGCCACCCGGCACGCCACGCGCGTGACGGCGACCGACCTCAACCCCCGCGCCCTGCAGTTCACCGCGCTGACCCTCGCCCTGTCCGGCGTCCCGTCCGCCGACCTGCGCCAGGGCTCGCTGTTCGAGCCCGTCAAGGAGGAGGAGAGGTACGACCTGATCGTCTCCAACCCGCCCTTCGTGATCTCGCCGGGTGCCCGGCTGACGTACCGGGACGGCGGGATGAGCGGGGACGATCTGTGCCGCTCGCTCGTTCAGGGAGCGGGGGAGCGGCTCAGCGAGGGCGGGTTCGCGCAGTTCCTCGCCAACTGGCAGCACGTCGAGGGGGAGGACTGGCAGGACAGGCTCAGGTCGTGGGTGCCGCGCGGGTGCGATGCCTGGATCGTGCAGCGTGAGGTGCAGGACGTCACGCAGTACGCCGAGCTGTGGCTGAGGGACGCCGGTGACCACCGTGCCGACCCGGCCGAGTACCAGGCGCGGTACGACGCGTGGCTGGAGGAGTTCGAGGCGCGGAAGGTCAAGGGGGTGGGCTTCGGCTGGATCACGCTGCGCAGGACCGGGGCCGCCGAGCCCTCGGTCACCGTGGAGGAGTGGCCGCACTCGGTCGAACAGCCGCTCGGCGACACGATCCGCGCCCACTTCGCACGCGTGGACTACCTGCGGGAGCACGATGACGCGGCCCTGCTCGCCGCGCACTTCAAGCTCGCCGCGGAAGTGGTCCAGGAGCAGGTCGGGCTGCCCGGCGCCGAGGACCCGGAGCACGTGGTGCTGCGCCAGCACCGAGGGATGCGCCGGGCCACCAAGGTGGACACGGTCGGCGCCGGCTTCGCGGGCGTCTGCGACGGCACCCTCAGCGCGGGCCGCATCCTCGACGCGATCGCCCAGCTGATGGGCGAGGACCCCGTGGTCCTGCGCGACCGCACACCGGCACAGATCCGGCTGCTCGTGGAACAGGGCTTCCTGGAGCCGGCGGGCTGAGGGCCCGGGCCGGGGAGCGGTGCCGAGGCCGGTGCGGCCGGGCCGGGACCGGCGGTGCGGTCCGACGCAGACCGGCCCGCCCCGTCCGCCCCGGCACCGCAGGCATCGGTAAGCAGGCATCGGTAAGCAGGCATCGGAAACCGGACAAGAAGCGCGCGGACCCGGTCCACGCGCCCCCGCGACGCAGCCACGACAGGAAAAAGACCGGAAAAATACGGACCGCCGATCGATCACCCCGAGCCGCTCGATGAAGCGCGCGGGGGAGGGGCGACCCGGTGTTCACCCACGGTTCGCCCGCCCGACGCACCGACCTGCCAATCTCCCCGCGCTGGGCACTCGCCGACGGCGGAAAAGGGGCGCACGGGGTCATGGAGAGCGGGCCGGCGATCTTCGCGGGAGCGGTGTTCGCCCTGTTCGGAGCCGCACTGCTGGTGTGGACCGCCACCCGGGTCCGGCGCGGCGAGCCGGTCGCCCTCGGTGTGAGTCAGGTCGCATCGGCGGCCCTCGCGGGCCTCGCCTCGGTGATCGCGCTGGCCCTCGCCGCGTACTGCCTGACCCGCCCCTGAAGGCGGCGCGCGCCATGTCGTCCGGGTAAGGGGAGCGTCACGCTCCGGACAGGAACGGACCGGCGACTGGTGACTCCGGGCGGCAGGAAGGGCGGTAGTCGGGTTACCGTTCGAGTGGCCGTTGTGGGCTTTTCCCGTTTGACACGGGGGCGGGATGTACCGTCACACTCCGCAGCGTCACCACCAGCGAGCCACACAGCACGCGCCCCGGGACCAAGGCCTGGGGAGGCCCCAGCGTCGACCGGAGAGAAGAGCGAAGTTGTCCCCGACCAGCGAGACCGCACAGGGCGGCCGCCGACTCGTCATCGTCGAGTCGCCTGCCAAGGCGAAGACGATCAAGGGCTACCTGGGCCCCGGCTACGTAGTCGAAGCGAGCGTCGGGCACATCCGCGACCTCCCCAACGGCGCCGCGGAGGTGCCGGAGAAGTACACCGGCGAGGTCCGTCGCCTCGGCGTGGACGTCGACCATGACTTCGAGCCCATCTATGTCGTCAACGCCGACAAGAAGGCCCAGGTCAAGAAGCTCAAGGACCTGCTGAAGGACTCCGACGAACTCTTCCTCGCCACCGATGAGGACCGCGAGGGCGAGGCCATCGCGTGGCACCTGTTGGAGGTCCTGAAGCCCAAGGTCCCGGTCAAGCGGATGGTCTTCCACGAGATCACCAAGGACGCGATCCGCCAGGCCGTCGCCAACCCGCGCGACCTGAACCAGCGCATGGTCGACGCCCAGGAGACCCGCCGCATCCTCGACCGCCTCTACGGCTACGAGGTCTCGCCGGTCCTGTGGAAGAAGGTCATGCCGCGCCTGTCGGCGGGCCGTGTCCAGTCGGTCGCCACCCGGCTCGTGGTGGAGCGGGAGCGCGAGCGCATCGCGTTCCGTTCCGCCGAGTACTGGGACCTCACGGGCACCTTCGCCACCGGCCGCGCGGGGGACCCGTCGGACCCGTCGACGCTGGTCGCCCGTCTGCAGACCGTCGACGGCAGGCGGATCGCGCAGGGCCGTGACTTCGACTCCCTGGGACAGCTCAAGAGCGCGAACACCCTCCACCTGGACGAGGCGAACGCCCGCGCCCTGGCCGCCGCTCTGGAGAACACCCGCTTCTCCGTGCGGTCCGTCGAGTCCAAGCCGTACCGCCGCTCGCCGTACGCCCCGTTCCGTACGACGACGCTGCAGCAGGAGGCCAGCCGCAAGCTCGGCTTCGGCGCGAAGGCGACCATGCAGGTCGCCCAGAAGCTGTACGAGAACGGCTACATCACGTACATGCGTACGGACTCCACGACCCTCAGCGACACGGCGATCGCCGCCGCCCGCGCCCAGGTCACCCAGCTGTACGGTGCCGAGTACCTGCCGAGCGCGCCCCGCACGTACGCCGGCAAGGTCAAGAACGCGCAGGAGGCGCACGAGGCGATCCGGCCCTCGGGTGATCGTTTCCGCACCCCGGCCGAGACGGGACTGACCGGCGACCAGTTCAAGCTCTACGAGCTGATCTGGAAGCGGACCGTCGCCTCGCAGATGAAGGACGCGACCGGCAACAGCGTGACCGTGAAGATCGGTGGCGCCGCCGCCGACGGCCGGGACGTCGAGTTCAGCGCGTCCGGCAAGACGATCACCTTCCACGGCTTCCTGAAGGCCTACGTCGAGGGTGCCGACGACCCCAACGCCGAACTCGACGACCGCGAGCGGCGTCTGCCGCAGGTCGCCGAGGGCGACGCGCTGAGCGCCGAGGAGATCACGGTCGACGGGCACGCCACCAAGCCCCCGGCCCGCTACACCGAGGCCTCGCTGGTCAAGGAGCTGGAGGAGCGCGAGATCGGCCGTCCGTCGACCTACGCGTCGATCATCGGCACGATCCTCGACCGCGGCTACGTGTTCAAGAAGGGCACGGCCCTGGTGCCCTCCTTCCTGTCCTTCGCCGTGGTCAACCTCCTGGAGAAGCACTTCGGCCGGCTCGTCGACTACGACTTCACCGCCAAGATGGAGGACGACCTCGACCGCATCGCCCGCGGCGAGGCGCAGGCCGTGCCGTGGCTGAAGCGGTTCTACTTCGGCGAAGGGTCCGTCACGGGCGCCGCGGCCGACGCCGGCAACGGCGACGGCGACCACCTCGGCGGCCTCAAGGAGCTGGTGACCGACCTGGGCGCGATCGACGCGCGCGAGGTGTCGTCCTTCCCCGTGGGCAACGACATCGTGCTGCGGGTCGGCCGGTACGGGCCGTACATCGAGCGCGGTGAGAAGGACGCCGAGAACCACCAGCGCGCGGACATCCCGGAGGACCTCGCCCCAGACGAGCTGTCCGTCGAGCTGGCGGAGGAGCTGCTGGCCAAGCCGAGCGGTGACTTCGAGCTGGGCGCCGACCCGGAGACCGGCCACCAGATCATCGCCAAGGACGGCCGCTACGGCCCGTACGTCACCGAGGTGCTCCCCGAGGGCACCCCGAAGACCGGCAAGAACGCCGTCAAGCCGCGTACGGCCTCGCTGTTCAAGTCGATGTCCCTGGACACGGTCACGCTCCAGGACGCGCTGAGGCTGATGTCGCTGCCGCGCACCGTCGGCACCGACGCGGACGGCGTGGAGATCACCGCGCAGAACGGCCGCTACGGCCCGTACCTGAAGAAGGGCACGGACTCGCGCTCCCTGCAGGCCGAGGACCAGATCTTCACGATCACGCTGGAGGAGGCGCAGGCGATCTACGCCCAGCCGAAGCAGCGCGGTCGGGCCGCCGCCAAGCCGCCGCTGAAGGAGCTGGGCGAGGACCCGGTGAGCGGCAAGCCGGTCGTGGTGAAGGACGGCCGCTTCGGGCCGTACGTCACCGACGGGGAGACCAACGCGACCCTGCGCTCCGGCGACAGCGTCGAGACGATCACCCCCGAGCGCGGTTTCGAGCTGCTCGCCGAGAAGCGGGCCAAGGGGCCCGCCAAGAAGACGGCGAAGAAGGCGCCCGCGAAGAAGGCCGCCCCGGCGAAGAAGACCGCGGCGAAGAAGACGGCCGCCAAGAAGACGACCACGGCCGCGAAGAAGACCACCACGAAGAAGACCACCGCGAAGAAGACCACCGCCAAGACCGCCGCGAAGAAGGCGACGGCATCCAGGGCGACGGAGGACTGAGGACCCGGCACCGCCCGCCTTCACACACCTCCACGGCGACTTCGCGAAACGAACGCCCCGGCATCACTTTGGTGTCGGGGTGTGCGTACGTTCGGACGGTCGCGGTGTGCCGTCAGCCGCTCCGGATAGGCTGAACGCATGACGCGAGCCGAGCAGCCCACGGCCCACAACCCGGCCCCCGACGACGACCTGGTGGCGGACTCCCGTGAGCGCGCCGTCCGTGCGCTGCTGCGCCGACCGCAGCTCAAGCAACTGTGGAGCGCACAACTGGTGAGCGGTGTCGGCGACACCCTGGCGCTCCTCGTTCTCCTCCTCCTCGCCCTCCAGGCGGCGATCGCCGAAGGCTCGTTCGGCGGTGGCTACCGGGGCGTGGCGTTCGCAGTGGCGACCGTCTTCGCGGTGCGCATCCTGGCGACCCTCCTCTTCGGCGCCGTCCTCCTCGGACCGCTCACCTCGCTCACCTCCCCGGAGGGGCCGCTCGACCGCCGCTGGACCATGGTCGGCGCCGACGGGCTGCGTGTCGCTCTGCTGATCATCGCCCCGCTGTGGATCGACTGGGTCCCGGACAACGCGCTGGCGGCCCTGCTGGTCACCGTGTTCGTCACCGGTGTCGCCGAGCGGCTGTGGACCGTGTGCCGGGAGAGCGCGGCCCCCGCGCTGCTGCCCGCCCCGCCCCCGGAGGGCGCCACGGTACGGCCGCTGCCCGACCACATGGACGCCCTGCGCCGGCTGTCGCTGCGCACCACCTTCCTCGCGATCCCGCTCGCGGCCGCCGCCCTCGTCGTCGCGGCGCTGCTCAACAACGTCCTGGGCACCGGGATCGCCTGGTTCGACCAGCACCAGGCGGCCCTCGGGGCGTACGTGGCGGCCGGGATGTTCGCCGGTTCCCTGTCCCTGCTGACCGCCCTGGAACTGCCCGCCGCGCGCACCCCCCGCGCGCGGTCCCCGCTCGAGGGACTGCGCCGCCCCAGGACCGCGACCGGCGTCGACAAGGGCCGTACGGGCGCGCTGCCGCTGCTCGTCCTGGCCTGTGCCGCCGTCGCCGCGGCGATCGCCGCCGCCGTGGCCGTGACCGTGCTGCACGCCAAGGACCTGGGCGGCGGCCCGGTGCTGTACGGGCTGCTGGTGCTCGCGCTGACCGGCGGGGTCGTCGTCGGCATCCGCACGGCGCAGTCCGTCCTGCCCTCGCTCTCCCGCCGCCGGCTGCTGGCGCTGGCGATCGCCGTCACCGGCATCGCGCTGCTCGCCGCCGGTCTCGTCCCCGACGTCACCAGCGTGCTGCTGATCTCCGCGCTGGCCGGCGTCGGCGCGGGCGTCGCCGCCAACACCGGGCACACGCTCCTCGACCAGGAGACCGAGGAGTCCCGCCGACCGCGTACGACCGAGCACCTGCACGCGATCGTACGGGTGTTCGTGGCGCTCGCCGTGCTGATCGCCCCCGTGGTGGCGGCGCTCATCGGCCCGCACCGCCTGGAGAACGGCAGGTTCGTGTTCGCGCACGGCGGCGCCGCCTTCACGCTGATGCTGGTCGGCGCGCTGCTGCTGCCGGTGGCCGCACTGGTCCTCGCCAAGGCCGACGACCGCTCCGGGGTGCCGCTGCGGCACGACCTGCGGGACGCGCTGCTCGGCGGCGACGACCCGGCGACCGCACCCGCGGCCAACGGCTTCTTCATCGCCCTGGAGGGCGGCGACGGTGCCGGCAAGTCCACCCAGGCCGAGGCGCTCGCCGAGTGGATCCGGGCCAAGGGCCACGAGGTCGTGCTCACCCACGAACCCGGGGCCACACCGGTCGGCAAGCGGCTGCGCTCCATCCTGCTGGACGTGTCCTCCGCGGGCCTGTCGCACCGCGCCGAGGCGCTGCTGTACGCCGCGGACCGGGCGGAGCACGTCGACACCGTCGTACGGCCCGCCCTGGAGCGTGGCGCCGTCGTCATCTCCGACCGGTACATCGACTCCTCGGTCGCCTACCAGGGGGCGGGCCGCGACCTGTCCCCGACCGAGATCGCCCGTATCAACCGCTGGGCGACCAACGGCCTGGTCCCGCACCTGACCGTGCTGCTGGACGTCTCACCGGAGACCGCGCGCGAGCGGTTCACGGAGGCACCGGACCGGCTGGAGTCGGAGCCCGCCGAGTTCCACGCGCGCGTGCGGGGCGGTTTCCTCACCCTCGCCGCCTCCGACCCCGGCCGCTACCTGGTCGTGGACGCCGGTCAGGAGCCCGAGGCCGTCACCAGCGTGATCCGCCACCGGCTCGACACCGTGCTGCCGCTGTCCGAGGCGGAGATCAAGGCCCGGGAGGAAGCCCGGAAGAAGGCCGAGGAGGAAGCCCGCCGCAAGGCCGAGGAGGAGGCCGCCCGCAAGGCCGAGGAGGAGCGGCTGGAGCGCGAGCGCCAGGAGCAGCTCGCCCGGCTGCGCGCCGAGGAGGAGGAGCGCAAGCGGCGCGAGCTGGAGGAGGCGCAGCGGCGGGAGGCCGAGCGGCAGGCGGAGGAGGCCCGGCAGCGGGCCGAGGAGGCCCGCAGGCGCGCCGAGGAGGAACGGGCCCGGCTGCTCGCCGAGGAGAAGGCCCGCGCCGAGGAGGAGGCCCGCCGCAAGGCCGAGGAGGAACGGCGCCGCAAGCAGGCCGAGGAGGAGGCCCGGCTGCGTGCCGAGGCCGAGGCCCAGCGCATGGAGAAGCAGCGCAAGGCCGAGCAGGCGTTGCTGCGCGCCGAGGAGGCCCGCAGGGCGGCCGAGCGGGCCGCCGCCGAGGCGCAGGCGGGCCCGCGTCCGGTGGTGCCCCGCGTCGACGACGTTCCGCCGGAGGCGATGACCGTGCCCACGCCCGTGGTGGCGCCGAAGAACGCGTCCGGCGGACCGGCGGAGGAGACGGCCGTGCTGCGGCGGGTCCGGGACCGGGAATCCGACTCCGAGGTGACGACGGAACTGCCGCAGCCGCCGGCGCCCTCCGGGGCGGCGGACGATACCGCGGTGCTGCCGCCCGTGGCGTCCGGACCGGCCGACGACACCGCCGTACTGCCACCGGTGGCGCCGGGGCCGGCGGACGAGACGGCCGTACTGCCGCCGGTGCCGGGCGGCGATCCCGGGGACCGGGTGCCGCCGGGGTACTTCCGCGAGGAGCGGGCGGCGGGCCCCGACGGTTCCGACGACCGTACGCGCGAGCTGCCGCAGGTCGGCGAGGACGGCTCGCCGCGGCGGCGGGAGCGGCCCGACTGGGCCGAGGAGACACCGCTGGACGACCTGCCGAGCCTCGCGGACGAACTGCTCGGACCGCACGGGGACGACGAGGAGCCCGGCGAGGGGCGCGGACGGCGGCGGGGCCGGGGGCGCTGAGCCGCTCCCACCGCCCGCCGGGCCGTTGTCAGTGCCGCACCGCACAATGGACTGCGCAAGACGAACGTGACGGAAGGGCGGCGTGACCCATGACCGTGTGGGACGACCTCGTCGGTCAGGAGAAGGTGAGCGCGGTGCTCGAGGCCGCCGCTCGGGACGCCGACGCCCTCGTCACCGCCGCCGCAGCAGGCGCGCCCCCGCCGGAGGCGTCGAGGATGACGCACGCCTGGCTGTTCACGGGCCCGCCGGGCGCGGGCCGCAACCAGGCGGCGCGGGCCTTCGCCGCCGCGCTGCAGTGCGTCAGCCCCGACCGCGCCCTCGGCGGAGCCCCCGGCTGCGGCTTCTGCGACGGCTGCCACACGGCACTGATCGGCACCCACGCCGATGTCAGCACGGTCGCCGCGGTCGGCGCCGAGATCCTGGTGAAGGACATGCGGGACACCGTCCGCAAGTCGTTCACCGCCCCGGCGACCGGCCGCTGGCAGATCATCCTGGTCGAGGACGCCGAGCGGCTGAACGAGAAGTCCGCCAACGCCGTCCTCAAGGCCGTGGAGGAGCCCGCCCCCCGCACGGTGTGGCTGTTGTGCGCGCCCTCGATCGAGGACGTCCTGCCCACCATCCGCTCCCGCTGCCGCCACCTCACCCTGAGCACCCCCTCGGTCGCCGCCGTCGCCGACATGCTCGTACGACGCGAGGGCGTCGAGCCGGACGTGGCCGCCGCGGCGGCCCGCGCCACACAGGGCCATGTCGACCGGGCCCGCCGCCTGGCCACCGACCCGGCCGCCCGCGAGCGCCGCGCCGCCGTGCTGAAGCTGCCGCTGCGCCTCGACGAGGTCGGCGCCTGCCTCAAGGCCGCCCAGGAACTGGTCGACGCGGCGGCGGAGGACGCCAAACAGCTCGCCGAGGAGATGGACGGCAAGGAGACCGAGGAACTGAAGGCGGCCCTCGGCGCCGCCCAGGGCGGCCGGCTGCCGCGCGGTACGGCGGGCGTGATGAAGGACCTGGAGGACATGCAGAAGCGGCGCAGGACCCGTACCCAGCGCGACAGCCTGGACGTCGCGCTGGGCGACCTCACCGCGTTCTACCGCGACGTCCTCGCCCTCCAGTTCGGCTCCCGTGTGGCGATCGCCAACACGGACGCCGAGGACGCCCTGGAGCGGCTCGCCCGGGGCAGCACCCCGGAAGCCACGCTCCGCCGCATCGAGGCGATCGCCGGCTGCCGTGAGGCCCTCGACCGCAACGTGGCGCCGCTGCTGGCGGTGGAGGCGATGACCATGGCCCTGAGAGCGGGGTGACCGGCACGCGCAGGTTGACGGCATCACCCGTAAGAGGCACGGCGCACACGTAGGGCACCCGAACCATGGCACAGCGTTACGCTCGCCTGATGCACCTCAGGCGAATCCTCCGCCCGACAGCCCAGACCTTCCGTTTGACCAAGCCCCCGAGAACCCCGGCGGCATCCCTCCTGGTGGCCGCCGCGCTGCTCGTGTCCGCCTGCAGCTCCGGCACGGCGACGAGCGCGACGAGTGCCGCGTCGGCCGAAGCGGCGCTGGCCGCGCTGCCCCGCGCCACCCCGGCAGCCCTCACCCCGTACTACACACAGAAGCTGACCTGGCGCGACTGCGGTACCCCGGGCTTCCAGTGCGCCACCATGAAAGCCCCGCTGGACTACTCCGACCCCGGCGCGGGCGACATCCGGCTCGCCGTCGCCCGCAAGAAGGCCACCGGCAAGGGCAAACCCCTGGGCTCGCTCATGGTCAACCCGGGCGGGCCGGGCGGCTCGGCGGTCGCCTACCTGCAGAGTTACGCGGGCGTCGGCTACCCCGCAGCAGTCCGCGCCCGCTACGACATGGTCGCGATGGACCCGCGCGGCGTCGCCCGCAGTGAGCCCGTCGAATGCCTCAGCGCGCGGCAGATGGACGCGTACACCCAGACGGACGTCACACCCGACGACCAGAAGGAGACGAACGCGCTGGTCAAGGCGTACAAGAAGTTCGCCGAGGGCTGCGGCGCGCACGAGGCCCGGCTGCTGCGCCACGTCTCCACGGTCGAGGCGGCACGTGACATGGACATCCTGCGGGCCGTGCTGGGCGACCGGAAGCTGAACTACGTCGGGGCGTCGTACGGCACCTTCCTCGGGGCGACGTACGCCGGTCTGTTCCCGGGGCGGGTGGGCCGACTCGTCCTGGACGGCGCGATGGACCCCTCCCTCTCCGCACGCCGGCTGAACCTGGACCAGACCGCGGGCTTCGAGACGGCCTTCCAGGCCTTCGCGAAGGACTGCGTACGGCACAGCGACTGCTCGCTCGGCCGGAAGGGCACGACGCCCGCCCAGGTGGGCGACCACCTCAAGGCCTTCTTCAGGAAGCTCGACGCCCACCCCGTCCCCACCGGCGACCCGGGCGGACGCAAGCTCGGCGAGGCCCTCGCCACGACCGGGGTGATCGCCGCGATGTACGACCAGGAGGCCTGGCCACAGCTGCGCGCGGCGCTGACCTCGGCGATGCGGAAGAACGACGGCGCCGGCCTGCTGGCCCTCTCCGACAGCTACTACGAGCGCGACCCCGACGGCCACTACACCAACCTGATGTACGCCAACGCCGCCGTGAACTGCCTGGACCTGCCGTCCGCGTTCACCGGGCCCGGCCAGGTCGAGCAGGCCCTGCCCGCCTTCGAGAAGGCGTCCCCCGTCTTCGGCGAAGGCCTCGCCTGGTCCTCCCTGAACTGCGCGTACTGGCCGGTGCGGCCCACCGGCGAACCCCACCGCATCACGGCCGAGGGCGCCGCCCCGATCGTCGTGGTCGGCACCACCCGTGACCCGGCCACCCCCTACCCCTGGGCCCGGTCCCTCGCCCACCAGCTTTCCTCCGGCCGGCTCCTCACCTACGTCGGCGACGGCCACACCGCCTACGGCCGCGGCAGCGCATGCATCGACTCCGCGATCAACACCTACCTCCTCCAGGGCACCCCACCCGCCCAGGGCAAGCGCTGCACCTAGGGCCTGTCCGGCGCATCATGCCGCAGACGCGGGGCTTGGCACGCCCTCCCCCACTCTCGGCTTCGCTCGAGCGGGCGGTGCCCCCACCGGCGTTGTCGTCGGTTGCCGACTCCCCCACGCTCGAAGCGAGCTCGCGCGGGGGGACCCCCATCGCGTCGACGCCCTCCTCCGCCTTGCAGCCGGACGCTCCCCCACGCTCGAACGAGCTCGCGCGGGGGCACGCCCATTCGCCCCGCTCACCAGCGCCGATGAGGCACCGCCCGTGCCCTGCGACCTGATCCGCCGGACAGGCCCTAGCCCTGCCCCCGGCCCCGCCGCACGCCCCGGAGCCCCCCGCTCCGGGGCGTGTGCGGAGCACCCCCGGAAACTGTGTAGACTTACCGACGTTGCTGATCGCACCATGGTGCGGACAGCGCGCCGCCTTAGCTCAGATGGCCAGAGCAACGCACTCGTAATGCGTAGGTCTCGGGTTCGAATCCCGAAGGCGGCTCCAGCGAAGCCCAGGTCGGACGCGTCCGACCTGGGCTACATCTATGGTAGTGCTGTGACGGGTGGTCACTCCGGGGCTCCTCGGTCGGGGGCGTCTCCGTCAGGGGCGTCGACACCGTCGCGATCACGCCAGTCGGACACGCCTCAGGCGCGCGTCGCCGACGCCGGACGAAGAGTGCGGTTTCCGGTGCTCCGCGCCGCTCGCAGCTGAACAGATCCGGCCAACAAGGCGGCATGGCGGGATGGGGTCGTCCGGGGGACCTCCTGACGAGGTGATGCAGGCGGAACGCCTGCGGGGGCGAGCCGTGTCCGTCGGCAAAGGGCGATGCGTACACACGGTGAGCGAATCCGGAATCTTGTGTCCGGTGTCCATGCGGCGACATTCCGGGCCTTATGGGCATGGGGTAATTCGAGCCAAGGTCAAAAATGCCGTTGCCTCTCCGGAGCACCCCGCGTTCAATCGTGCGCGAAGCGGCGAAAACGTGTGCCCCCTCCTGGCGCCGCGGGGGGCGTTGCATGGCACGGGAAAAAACGACCTCTTCAATACCAGCCAGTAACACCGGTCAGTAATACCAGGAGGAACGCCCCTGCCTCAGGGCGGGTGGATTGTTGGATCTTTGCACGTGCACGGCTGGGTTCCGTCCCAGCCTCGACGGGGGAGAGGCAGAGATGCAGATAGATCAGCGGGGGTCCTGCGCCGGCCTGCGGAAGCGGCGCGAGGACGTGGTCATCAAGTACGCCGTCGGTATGGTGTCGGGGGGCGAGCTCGGCACGCGTGTGAGCCGTATCGTCCCCTTCGAGGGACAGCCCCTGGTCGGCGACGACGTGATCCGCCGTCACTTCGACGGCATGCTCGCCGCGTTCCCGGACCTGGCGCACGAGCTGACGTCGATCCACCACGCCGCCGACGCGGTCATAGTGGAGGGCCACTTCAGCGGTACCCAGGCCGCCGACTGGCAGGGCATCCCCAACCAGGGCAGGCGGATGGAACTGCCCGTGGCGGTGCTCTCGCAGTTCGACGGCGAACAGCTGGTCGGCGCGACGCTGTACTACGACCGCGCGGCCGCAGTCCGGCAGTTGGTCTGAGGCGCGCGGGGCACGTCCGCCATGACGCTGTATCTGTCGAGCGCGCCGCACCGGACGCGGCCGCCGGGATCGCTGCCCACGTCATCGGAACCCCGCCCGGAAGCGGGGCTGGCCCTCTTCTGCCTGCCCTGTGCCGGCGGCGGGGCTTCCCTCTACGCCGACTGGCAGGAGCGACTCGACGCCCTCGGCGCCGGGGTGCGGGTCCTGCCGATCCGGTTGCCCGGCCGTGAGGAGCGGGCCCACGAACCACGGTTCACCGACCTGGACGCCCTCGTCGCCGACCTGGACGAGCAACTGGACGACGCGTTCTCCCAGCCGCACGTCCTCTACGGGCACAGCATGGGCGCGTTCATCGCGCACGCCCTCACCCTGGCCCGGCAGCGGCGGGGCGCTCCGCTCCCGCGCGCGCTCGTCCTGAGTTCTCACCGTGCGCCGCACATCCCGCCGAACCGGATTCTGGACCCGGACGCCGACGACGAGACCCTTGCCACCCGTCTGGCCGAACTGGGCGGCATCTCCTGGGAACTGGCCCGGCGGCCCCGGTTCCGTGCGGCCTACATGCCGCTCGTCCGTGACGATCTCCGGCTCTGCTCGGGCTGGACCGATCCGGCGGACATCGAGCCGCTGAGAGTTCCGCTCCACCTGTTCACCGGTCTCGACGACGATCTCGTACCCCTCCCCAAGATGGCAGCATGGCGAGCCGTCGGCGGCAGGGGCAGCACGCTGCTGACGATGCCGGGCGGGCACTTCTTCATCCGCTCCCACACGGACGAGCTGCTGCGCCGGCTGGCCGAGGTCGTGTCCCGGTACGGCACCGCTGTCGCGTCCTAGTGCTGGTACAGCCCCATGCAAACGCCAGGGAAGAAGCCGGATCATGATCGGGGAGTCTGCCGACATGCCTGTCACAGAACGGCAGAGGGGCGCCGCACTGCCCCGTACGCACGAGCCCGTCGACCTCGGCTTCGGTGAGCTGCGCGGCCGCGAGCGCGAACTGGCCGTGATCGAAGGGTGGCTGGACCACGGACAGGCCCGCGAACTCACCCTCACCGGACCGGCGGGTGTGGGCAAGAGCCACCTCGCGCACGCCGCCGTGAGTGCGCGGGCCCGCACCCACGACCTGGCCCTGGTATGGGCGGACCTCGCCGGCGCGGAGGACGGCGGGGCGGTCTGGGCCCGACTCGGCGTCCGCACCGCGAGCGAGGCCGCCGAACGCGTCGGGACGACGCGGCTGTTGCTGGTCCTGGACAACGCCGACCGGGTGGTCACGGACATCGCCCTGGACGTCTCCGAGCTGCTCCGGGCCTGCCCGCTGCTGCGGATCCTGCTGACCAGCCGTGTCCCGCTGGACATCCGGGCCGAGCGGATCATGCCCGTCGGCCCCCTGCCGACCGGGGAGAACTCGCCCGCCGAAGCGGTCTGGGCCGACAGCGTGCGCCCCTACTTCAGCGCCGTGGCCGGGAACCGGCCGGCGGGGACCGTCGTGGCGGACATCTGCCGGAGGCTGGACGGAATCCCCCTCGCCATCGAGATGGCCGCGGAGGCCGTCGGTACGGAAGGCCCCCGCGCCCTGCTGGAGCGCCTGACCCGCGGTGAGTTCCCGGGGCGGAGCCGCCCTCGCGACACACCGGAGCGGCACCGCAGCCTCTCCAGCGCGCTGACCTGGGGGGCAGGTGTGTTGAGCGACGGCGACCGGATGCTCCTGCGCGACCTGTCCGTGTTCGAGACGTACGTCGATCTGGCCGCGGTGCGGGGCATGACCGGCCTCGACGACCTCGGGGCGGTCGCCGGGATCGAATCCCTGGTGTCCAAGAGCCTGCTGCTGAGCACGCCCGGCAGAGCCGGCAGCCCCGAGTTCCGGCTCACGCACATGGCCCGCTGCCACTATCGCGCGGAACTGGCCCGGGACGCCCGGGAGCTGGGCCGCGTCCTGGACCGGCACGCCGCCCACTGGGCCGCGTTCGCCGACACCATGGCGACCGCGCTGTACGCGGGCCGCCCCGTCGACCAGGTGCTGCACCTCGTCGAGCCCCGCCTGCCCGACATCCTCAAGGCGGTCCGTCACCTGTCCGCGCGCGAGGACCACATCGGCGTACTGCGGTTGCTGACGGCGCTGGAGGGCCCCCTCCTGCGGCACCGCCTCGCCCCGGAGACCGCGGAGACGATCGAGCGGGCCGCTCTCGCCTGGACGGCCGCCACCTCAGGGAAGCACCCGACGGACGAGGGCGCCGACGGCGTCGAGGCACAGCGTCTGGTGGTCGTCGAGGCACTGGTCGCGGTGGTGCGGTGGATGCTCGGGCACGGGGACCACCAGCGGGCGGAGCGGGTGCTCGACCGTGCGGTCGCCGCCGCGGGAGAGTCCGCCGCGGCGCAGGTCCGGGTGGCCGCGTTCACCGGGGAACTGCTGCGCCGCCGCGGCGAGTCGGCTGCCGCCGCCGTCCTGCTCGACTCGGCGATCCAGCGCTCCGGCACCCCCGTGGACCGCCACTCCGCCGCGGTCGCCCTGCGCGCCCGGGCCCTCCTCGCGGCCGGCCGCGGCGACCTGGAGGCCGAACAGCCGCTGCTGAAGGCCCTGGACCTGGTCGACGACGCACGGCCGGCAGGTGCGCACGCCCCCTGCGGAGAGCCCCCCGCCGCCCTGCGTGCCTCCCTCCTCACCGCGCTCGCCCGGGTGCGGCGGGTACTCGGACGGCACCAGGAGGCCTACGAGGCGGCCCGGGAGGGGGTACGGCTGCTCATGGGGACGGGCGACCCCGACCAGGTGGCCGAAGCCCTGGAGACCATGGCCGTCACCTCCCCCGGCGGGGGCGGCGACGAGGAGCGGTGCCACGCGGTGGCCCGGTTGCTGGCCTACGCCGAGGCGATCCGGCTGCGGTACGGCACCGTCACGGACGACCGGGCCGCCGTGGGCGTCCTCACCGAGCGGCTCACACGGAACGTGGGCGCCGCTCCGCTGCGCCGGCTGCGCCGTGACGCCGAGCAGATCTCGCTGTACGACGCGCTGGTGGCCGCGCTGCTCGTGCCGCCGCCCGCCCCGGAGCCGTCGGCTCGCGCGGGTGCGCAGGTCTGTCCGTACGAGTTGACACGGCGGCAGTACGAGATCGCGTTGCTGGTGGCCGAAGGGCTCACCAACCGGCAGATCGCCCGGCGGCTCGGCATCTCGGAGTGGACGGTGACCAACCATCTGCGCGTCGTGATGCAGAAGCTCGACTGCACCTCGCGGGTGCACGTCGCCCGCGCGGTGCAGAGGGACACCCGGTGAGCGGGGGCCGTGCGGGCATCCACGTGTGGATCGGCGAGGTGCCGGACGTGCTCGCGGCCCGGGACCGCGCGGTGCTGGACGAGCCGGAGCTGCGGCGTCTGGCGGCGTTCCGGGACCCGGTGGCGGGCGCGCGGTACGCGGGTGCGCGGGCCGCGATCCGGCGGACGGTCGCCGCGTGGCTCGGGGTGGCGCCGGGTGACGTCGTCTGGGGCAACGAGGAGTGCCCGGGCTGCGGCGACGCACGGCACGGGCCGCCACGCGTGCTGCGGCCCGCCACCGGATGGCGGGTCGCGGTGTCCCGGTCGGGCCGGTGGTGGATGCTGGCGCTGTCGCCCGGTGTGCCGGTGGGCGTGGACATCGAGGTACGCGGCCCGCACGAGGTGCCGGCGGTGGTGCGCCGCTGTCTGAGCGCGGCCGAGCGCGCCGAGGTGACCGCCGCCCCGGAGGGCGTGGCGCGGGACGACGTGTTGACGCGTTGCTGGGTGCGCAAGGAGGCCGTGGTCAAGGGCTGGGGCGTGGGGCTCGGCACCGACCTGGCGGAGGTCGGCGTACGGCCCGGACGGCAGCGCGCGCTCGTGGTGCGCCGTACCCCGCAGGGGCCCGAGCCCTGGGAGGTGTCGGACGTCGCCGCGGGGACGGACTGTCTGGCGGCGCTGGCCCGGCCGGCCGCGTGCGACCTGCCGGTCACGGTCCACCGCGCCACGGGCCCGGCCGTGCGGGACGGCCGGGCCCGTGGGTGACACGCGCTCCGGGGTCAGAAGACGATCGGGCCCGGGGTCTGCTTGGTCACGGCGTTGCAGGTGTTGGACGTGCCGAGCACGTTCAGACTGAGCGAGACCTCGCCCGATCCGGCGGCCGGGATGTACGAGTCGAGGCTGTCGCCCGCCGACACGGCGCCGGTCAGCGGGCCGATGACGACCGGTTCGCCCGCCGCGGCGGCCTCGTTGGCGGTGCCGCTGAAGGCGACGGTGCCGCCGGTCGCGCGCTCCAGCCTGAGCGTGGCCGTGATGGAGTCGGCGGGGATGTCCACCGGGGCGAGTCCGCCGCTGGTGGAGATCCGGACCGAACCGACACCGTTGTCGGCCTCCGCCTGGATCGTCAGATCGGTGACGCCGAACGCTCCGCAGTCGTAGGTGGCCGTGACCGTCTGCGCGGCGGCCGCTCCGACGGCGGTGGCCGGTGCCGCGGCGGCCACGCCGCCCAGCAGGAGACCGGCGGTGACGGCAAGGGTCGTGAGGTTGCGACGCATGCAGGAAGATCCTTCCCTCGAAGGTCGGTGGGGGGTGGCCGGGCGGCGGGTGCGCCGCCCGGTATCACCCGGCGGCGTGGGTGTCACGCGGCCGGGGAGCCTTCGGGACGGCCGGGGGATGCCAGTCCGCGACGCCGTCGAAGCCGCGCAGCAACAGCGCGGAGACGAGCTTCGACAGAGCCTGGATCGCGCCGTCACGCACGGCCAGCGCGACCGGTGAACGCAGGGCCATCAGCCGGGAGGCGCTCTCGGCACGGCGGATGAGGGCCGTCGTACGGGGGCGGCGCTGCTCGTCGTAGTGGGCGAGCGCGGCCGTCGGGTCGTGGTCCGGCGCCGCGTGGTGGGCGAGGACGACGCCGTCCTCGATCGCCATGTTGGCGCCCTGGCCGAGGGTCGGCACCATGGCGTGCGCGGCGTCGCCGAGCAGGACGGCCCGGCCGCGCTGGAAGCGTTCCAGTGGCTGGGCCATGTGGAACACGTCGTGCCGCAGGATGTCCTTTTCCTCGATCGAGTCGAGTACGGCGGGCACGGGGTGGTGCCAGTGGCCGAACCGGCGCCGCAGTTCGTTCTTCTCCCCGTCCGGGGAGCGTCCGCCGCGCTCGGTGTGGGCGCAGGCGTAGATGAAGACGCTCTCCGGGTCGCGGATCAGGGTGCCCCACACCTGGCCGGGGCCCCAGGTCTCGTGCGGGACGAAACGCGGTGGGGTGGGGGCGAGGAACCGCCACACCGTCCAGCCGCCGTAGGCCGGGCCCGGATGCTGGGGGAAGAGGAACTGGCGGCTCGCCGAGTTGATGCCGTCGGCGCAGACGACGAGGTCCGCCTCGCACTCGTTGTGCGCCGTGACCACGGTCGCCGGGCGGCCGCTGTCTCCGGCGTCGGTGAGGGCCGCGGTCTCGCCGGTGCGGACGCTGCCCGGGGGCAGGCGGTCGACGATGAGGTCGACCAGGTCGCTGCGGCGCAGGACGACCAGCGGTCCGCCGAACCGGGCGACGACGGACTTGCTGCTCGTCCTGGCCAGTGGCCGGCCCCTGGGATCGCACAGCAGACCGTCGCCGTCCCAGGCGGCGAGCCGGCTGATCTCCTCGCCGAGCGAGAGCGCCGCCAGCGCGCGCTGGGCGTTGGGTGCCAGGGTGAGCGCAGCGCCGACGGGGGCCAGGGTGCGGGCACGCTCCAGGACCGTGACGCGCCAGCCGCGTCTGTGCAGTCCCAGCGCGGCCGTCAGACCACCGATTCCCGCGCCGATCACGACAGCTTGGGGGTGGGGCATGAACTCTCCCATCTCGTCAGGTGAGTCACGTGCGTGGGCAGCGGCACCGGCGGGCCCGGTCCCGCTGCCCACGTGGCCCGACGCGGCCCGTGGCAGGGTGCCGGGGCCGGGCCGTCATGCCCGGGCGTCCTTGGACCGCCAGCGCACCGCCGCCGCCCCCGCGAAGTCGCCCGCGTGGGCGAAGCCCGCCAGCATCAGCAGACTGCCGTCCTTGATCCGGCCCTCGCGGATGCCGTGGTCGAGGGTGATGGGGACGGCCGCGCCGAACAGGTTCCCGAAGCGGTCGAAGGTGTCCAGGTGCCGGTCGGGACCGATGGACAGGCGTTCCCGCCACTGTTCCAGGAACATCCTGTTGGGCTGGTTGGTGATCAGCACGTCGAGGTCGTCGGTCTTGAGGCCGAGCTGTTCGCACAGGCCCAGGACCACCTCGGGCACCAGCCGGTTGCCGCGCTCGACGATGTCCTTGACCTTGCCGGGCGTGAATCCGACGTGCATCTGACTGGTGCCCGCCTCCCAGTACTTGCGGCCGTCGCTCAGGGTGAGACCGCAGTCCCGGGTGTACTCGCCGCGGTTGGCGACCTGCACGCCCAGCACCGGTGACTCGTCCGACGCCGCCACGAACGCGGCCGCGCAGCCGTCCCCGGGGATCACCGCCTCGGGGAGCCGGCGCACGTCGGGCTGGGTCATCACCGGGCCCGCGCAGTTCTGCACGTTGAACAGCAGCGCGGACGTTGCCTGGCCGGTACCGATGAGGACCCGCGCCAGCCGCAGCAGATGGACGAAGGAGGCGCAGCCCCCGTTGTGCGCGTCGAGCACCCAGTCGGCCCGGATGCCCAGCCGGTGGGCGACCTCGGCGCCGGAGCCGGTGAACGGCACCTCCGGCAGCAGCGAGTTGGTGATCACCACGTCGACGCCGCGCAGCGCGTCCTGTCCGATGCGCTCGGCCAGGGTGTGCGCCGCCTTCTCCATCATGTCGGTGGGCGTCTCGTCCCGGGAGACCTGGTGGCGGAAGCTCGGCGCCTTGAACATGGTGTGGTCGGCCAGCGCGGCGTCCTGCTCCTGGAACTGCAGGAAGTACTCGGTGCCCACGGGCTCGCCCGGCAGGTAGGAGGCGAGTTCGAGCAGGCTGACCGGCCTCATGCGGAGGCGCCGGCGTGCCCGTGCCGGTGCTCGAGGATCTTCTTCAGGTTGTCGATCTCCACCTGGTGGCCCGCGTAGAAGAGCGGCCACATGTCGCCCACCCAGGGGCGCTCGGGGGAGGACGCCAGCTCCGGGTGCGGGTTCTTGTCGTAGTAGGGGTGGCGGCAGTTCGTCCAGATGACCACCGAGCCGGGCTTGTTGAGGACGATCTCCGCCGGGACGATCCGGTGGAGGTAGTTCATCCACAGCTCCTCGCCCTGGTCCCAGGCGCACCGCATGTCCACGGTCAGGGCGTTCGGGTCGCCGTCGATCCGCATGAATATCTTGGTCTGGTCGTCCAGGAGGACGTCCCGCCCCTGGTAGAGGCCGGGCACGTCGGTCGGCGCGAAGTCCCGGGTGCTGTACGTGTACTCGTTCAGGTTGCGGACGTCGGTGAGGTACTCGTAGACCGCCTGCGGCGGCGCGTCGATGTACTGGTGGACGGTGACGAACTGCCCGTACACCTCGTCGTAGGTGAAGCTCTCCTTCGTCATCTGTCCGGCGAGGGCCATGGCCTCCTCGCGCGGTGTGGTCTCCCAGCGCAACAGGCCGGGGACGTCCTTGATGCCGGCCGGGACCGGGTCGGGGGCGACGTAGCCGGGCAGGAGGGTGGGCCGGCTGGTGGAGGTGGTCATCCTGGTACTGCTCCTTCTGGAACGGGCCGTCCGCGTCCGGTGGCCAGCGCCTGCTGGTGGAAGGGCCGGAACGGCGGCATTTCGGTGGGGTCGACGTCCACGCAGATCAGCGCGGGCGACGTGGTGGAGTGGGCGCGGTCCAGGGCCGCCCTCAGCTCTCCGACGGTGCGGACCGTCGTGGCGGCCAGGCCGGGGAACATGGCGGCGACGCCGTCGCCGATCCGGGCCGGGCGGAAGACGTTGAACGAGTAGTCACCGGAGAAGAACAGCTGCTCGCGGGTGGTGCACATGGCGTGCGCGTTGTTGTTGAGCACGACGAAGGTGACGGGCAGCTCGTGCTCGACGGCGGTGTGCACCTCCATGCCGTGCATGAAGAACGCTCCGTCGCCGGCGATGACGCAGGTGCGCCGGCCGGTCGCGAACGCGGCGCCGATCCCCGCCCCGAAGCTGTGCCCCATGCCGCCCATGCCGAGCGCGGCGATGAACCGGCCGCCGACGGGCACGTCGACGTGGTGGATGGCGCTGGCACCGGTGTTGCCCGCGTCGGCCGCGACGTTCGCACCCTGAGGGAGGGCGGCCGCGACGGTGAGGACGGACGCCCGCATGTCCAGTGGCGTGGACGGCGGCAGGGCCTCGACGGGCGCCGCCCGCCCTCGGCCGGGGCGGGGCCCGGGTTCCGCACCGGGCAGGGCGCCGCGCAGCAGGTCCAGTTCGGCGGCCACCGGGCCGGTGAGCCTGACCAGCTCCTCCTGGGTGTCGAGGAACGGCTCCCGGGGGTCGACGCAGACCACCGGGACGCCCTTGAGGTGCTCGTGCAGGCCGGCCCCGGCGAGCTGGGGCAGCCGCGTCCCCGCGAGCAGCACGGCGGACGCCCGCTGCAGCACCTCCTCCACCTCGTCCATGCCCATCACGCCGGTCACGCCCAGGTGACGGGTGGCGCGCGGGTCGAAGACGTCCTTGGCGTCCGGGACGACGGCGACCCACGCGTCCAGCGCCTCGGCCAGCCGGGCCAGTTGGGGCCTGGCGTCGGCCCGGGCGACCGCCTCGCCCGCGATCACCACGACCCCGCCCTTCCCGCGCGCCGCCTGCAGCAGCCCCGCCGCCCGGGCCCGGTCGGCGGCCCCGGAGAGCGGCGGCCCGGCCGGCTCGTGGGGTACGGCCGACGGCGCACCGGACGGGAGCACGGCCTGCTGCACGTCCTTGGGAAGCAGCAGCACCGCCGGTCCGGGCGCCGCCGGGTCCGTCGCCGCCGCGAGCGCCCTCGGCAGCTCGTGGACGATCGCCTCCGGCTCCTGGACGCGTACACAGTGCACGGCCAGCTCGGAGAACATCCGCGTGGCGTCGATCGATCCGGCCAGCCCGCTCGTCTCCTGGAACGAACCGTGGCCGTCCAGCCTGGCGGGCGGCTGCCCGATCAGGACGAGGGCCGGTACGTAGGACGCCCGGAGTTCGGCGATGCCGGGTACCAGGTTCATCGCGCCGGCGCCCGAGGTGGAGGCGATCACCGGTACGCGCTGCGAGGCCCGGTGATATCCGTCTGCCATGGTGGCGGCGGAGTACTCGTGTTTGGCCACCACGCCCAGCGGGCCGGCCGGCGAATGGTGCAGCGCGTCGTAAAGATCCTCGATATTCGCGCCGCCGACTCCGAACACATGGCTGACTCCCCGCCGGTGCAGGAAATCGACCACGAAATCTACTAAGCGCGGTGGGTTTCTCATGAGGCCGCCCTTCTTCAGACGGTGGTGCCGTCATTCAAGAAGGCGCGTCCGCCCCGGACAAGTGACGTGGATCTGCCAGGGGATCGACGGCGGGCATAGCAGGGATCTGCCATGCCCGGCTGCCATGTTTTCGGCCGTGCCGCGACCCTACGTTCCCGGCATATCGACGACCGAAAGGACAACGCCGTGATCACCGTTGCCACTGTCTGCTCCCTCGTGGAGAAGAAGCTCGGCAGCAAGGCTGCGGGCCTGACCCTCGACGAGAACACGGCCTTTGACTCCGTCGGCCTGTCGAGCCTTCAGATCGCCGACATCGTCTACACCATCGAGGACGACGCGGAGATCGAGCTCGACCCGAGCCAGGCGGCCAACGTCAAGACCATCGGGGACCTCGTCAAGCTGGTGGAGGCCACCAAGTCCGCCGGTACCCCGGCATGACCGCCGCCTCGTACCGGGGCGCGACCGCCGAGGCGATCAGACACCACTACGACGTCTCCAACGACTTCTACTCCCTGTGGCTGGACGCCTCCCTCACCTACACCTGCGCCCTGTGGGACGACTCCGCGGCCGCCCTGCCCGGCGAACCGGAGACGCTGGAGAGCGCCCAGGCCCGCAAGCTGGACTACCTCATCGAGGGGGCCAGGGCGGCCGGTGTCCGAAGGGTGCTGGACGTCGGCTGCGGCTGGGGCAGCCTGCTGAAGCGGCTGACCGGGATCTACGGGGTCGAACGCGCCGTCGGCCTCACCCTCAGCGACAGCCAGGCCGACCTGGTGCGCGAGGCGGCGCTGCCGGGCACCGAGATCCGGGTGGAGAACTGGCGGGACCACGAGCCCGACGAGGGGTACGACGCCATCATCTCCATCGGCGCCTTCGAGCACTTCGCCACCACCGGCCTGTCCCGCTCCGAACGGATCGCCGCCTACCGGGAGTTCTTCGAGCGCTGCTACGAATGGCTCCCGCCGCGCGGCCGGATCGCCCTGCAGACCAACGTCAAGGGCAACAACACCGTGATGGACAAGGCCACCGTGCGTGAGCTGATGTTCATCATCGAGACGATCTTCCCCGAATCGGAGATCCCCGCGCTCTCCGAGGTCGTCGAGTCGTCCGAGAAGCTCTTCGACGTCGTGTCGCTGCGCAACGACCCGGACCACTACGCGCGCACCTGCGCCGAGTGGCTGCGCCGGCTGCGCGAGAACCGCGGGTCCGCCGTGCGGATCGCGGGCGAGCAACACGTCCTCAACTACGAGAAGTACCTGGGTGCGAGCGTGCGGCACTTCGAGAACCGGCACCTGGGGTTGTCGAGGATCATCCTCGAAAAGGGGCGCTAGTGGGTACACGCAAACACGTCGTCTACTGGCACGACACCGAGGGCGTCACCCCCGAGCCGGAGCTGCGCGACACCGTGGACTGCGATGTCGCCGTGGTCGGCGGCGGATACACCGGGTTGTGGGCCGCCCACTTCCTCAAGGAGGCCGCGCCCGCGCTGGACATCCGCGTCATCGAGTCGCGGTACTCCGGGTACGGTGCGTCCGGCCGCGCCGACGGGTTCGTCACACCGACCATCGGCAAGGACATCCAGGCCCTGGTCCAGGAGTTCGGCACCCGCCGCGCCCTGGAAGCCTCGCAGGCCGTCGGCCGGTCGATCCTCGAGATCGGCAGGTTTCTGCGGCGCAACAAGATCGACGCCGAGTACGAGGCCAACGACTACCTGATGGTCGCCACCGACGCGGCCCAGCTGCGCCGGCTGCGCGAGGACCGGGACCTGGCCTCCCGGATCGCCGGCCGCGAACAGCCCGAGATCCTCTCCGCGGCGCAGGCCCAGTCCGTGATCGGCTCGCCCGCCGTACTGGGCGCCATGCGCACCGGTGGCGCGCTGGTCAACCCCTTCAAGCTGGTCCGGGGGCTGGCGCGGGTCGTCAAGGAACGCGGCGTCACCGTCTACGAGAACACGCCCGCCCTGCGGGTGCTGCCCGGGGCACGCCCCACCGTCGTCACGCCCGGCGGCCGCGTCACCGCCGACAAGGTGATCATCGCGGCCAACGCGCACCAGTTCACCTTCGCGCCGTTCCGCAACAAGACCGTGCCGATCTGGAGCTACGCGATGGTGAGCGAACCCCTCACCGACGCGCAGCGGGGACGGGTCGAGTGGGCGGGCCGCGAGGGAATGGTCGAGGCCAAGACGTTCCTGACCTGCGCCCGCTTCACCGCCGACAACCGGCTGATGTTCGCGGGCGGGCCCGCCCTGTACTTCATGGGCCGCGACATGCGCCGGCGGCGGATGAACGACCAGCGTGCCTACCGGGCGCTGCGCGAGGAGTTCCAGCGGTTCTTCCCGATGTGGGGGGACGTGGAGTTCACCTACACCTACGGCGGCACGGTCGACGTCACCCGGGACTACGCCCCGCACTTCGGACAGCTGCCCGGCACCAACGTCTTCTACGGCTACGGCTTCAACGGCAACGGCATCGCCGCCACCCACACTGGCGGAAAAGTGCTCCGCGACCTTGTCCTCGGCAAGGACTCGGAGTACTCACGGCTGCTGTACGTCGACGACCGGTACCGCAAACAGCGCAGCTTCCCGCCGGAGCCCCTCCTCTACGTAGGCGCCCGCGCCGCGACCCGCCTGATGGAGTGGAAGGAGTCCCGACCATGACCGGACAGCGCCGCACCGTACTGCTGACCGGCGCCTCGGGCGTCGTCGGCCAGGCCGTTCTGCGCGAGCTGCCCGGCCGCCCGCTGCGGGTGATCTCCATGGCCCGGCCCGGCGGCGCCGCCCTGCCGCCCGGCACCGACGAGGTCCTCGGCGCCGACCTGGCGCAGGAACGCTTCGGGCTCGACGAGGACAGCTACCGTGCTCTGGCCCGCGACGTCGACACCGTCATCCACTCGGCCGGACTGACCGAGTGGGGCCTGCCCGACGAGCGGTACAAGCCGGTCAACATCGACGGCACCCGGCGGGTGATCGAGTTCGCCGAACGCGCGGGCGCCTGCGTCCACTTCATGAGCACGGCCTTCGTGGCCGCCCTCTTCAAGGACGCCCCGCACCGGCTCAGCGACACCAACGTCACCACCAACTACGTCCGCTCCAAGCTGCGTTCCGAACAGCTGCTGCGCGACAGCGGCATCCGGCACACCGTGTTCCGTCCCACCAACCTGATCGGCGACTCGGCCACCGGCTGGACGTCGCGCGGGCAGATCGTGCAGCTGATGTCCGACTGGATCTGCCGGGGCCGGGCTCCGTTCATCCCGGTCCACCAGGGCAACCGGATCGACATCGTGCCGCAGGACCTGCTCGCCAAGGCCGTGCTGCGCGCGGTCGAACTCGGCGACGACGAGGGCGTCTTCTGGGTCACCTACGGCGACGAGGCCATGACCATGGAACGCGCCATCGAGGTGTGCGCCAAGCACGCCGCCGGCCTCGGCCGCACCCTCGGCCCGATTCCGGTCACCGACCCCGACCGGCTCGGCCCCGAGGAACTGCGCCGGCTGCCACCGCCCGCCCGCTCCTACCTGTCGGTGCTGCGGGACGTCAGCGAGGTGACCCGGTGCAGCGGAGGCGTCCTGCCGACGTCCCTGCCCGAACTGCGCGAGCGGTACGGCATTGCGCACGTCCAGGACACCGACGCCTATCTGCGGACGCTCGAGTACGCGTCCGCCCACCTCAGCTAGCCGGCCGCTCAGCCAGAGAGGACGCACACGTGAACGAGGATTGGAAGCCGCCGCGGCTGACCGGCGCCGTCGCGGTCGTCACGGGCGCCAGCCGCGGCGTGGGGCGCGGCATCGCCCTGGCCCTCGGCGACGCGGGAGCCACGGTGTACGTCACCGGGCGCAGCACCCGCGGCGAGGGCCGCACCGAGGGGCTGCCGGGCACGGTGGACGACACCGCCGAGGAGATCACCGCCCGTGGCGGCACCGGCGTCGCGGTGCGCTGCGACCACCGCTCGACCGACGACAACCAGGCCCTCGCCGACCGTGTCCGGGCCGAGCACGGCGGCCTCGACCTGCTGGTGAACAACGCCTGGGCGGGCTACGAGCGCTCCGCCGACGTCCGGTTCGACGCCCCGTACTGGGACCAGCCCATGTGGCGGTACGAACTGTGCGAGGGATCCCTGCGCGCCCAGTACGACGTCACCCGGCTGCTCACCCCGCTGATGTTCGAACGCCCGAACGGTCTGATCGTCGGCATCGGCTTCACCGACGGGGACACCTACCTGGGGCAGGCGGCCTACGACGTGTTCAAGGCCGCCAACGACCGGCTCGCCCGGGCCTTCGCCGCCGACCTGCGCAAGAAGCGCGTCACCGCGCTCTCCCTGCACCCCGGGTTCGTGCGCACCGAGCGGGTGGAGGCGGCCTGGGAGGCGCTGGGCGACGGCCCGGCCGCGGTCGTGCACTCCCCGGAGTACGTGGGCCGCGCCATCGCCCACCTGGCGGCCGACCCCGCCGTGGGGGAGCGGTCGGGCCAGGTCCTCGCCGTCGGCGACCTCGCCGGCGAGTACGGCTTCACCGACGTCGACGGCCGGCGGTTGCCCGCCTTCCGACTGGAGGGCCGGATGAGCCTCGCCACCCGCATGGACCGGCTGAACCGGGTCGTGGCACAGACCACCCCCTCCTGACTCACGCGGTTCGGTGGGCCGCGTGGCATCCCCCCACGAGCACAACCACCGCCCATTGGAACATCGGCGAGAAGGAGAAGGCATGGGCAGGGGAACGGCCCCGTCCTCCGCTACGGCCACACAGGCGACGACCGGAGCGACGGGCAAGGCGGCAGGCCTCGTCCTCGCGGTCACGTGCGGCGCGCAGTTCATGATCATTATCGACGACACCGTCGTCTCGATGGCGCTGCCGACGATCCGCAGGGCGCTCGACTTCGAACAGGCCTCTCTGGCCTGGGTGGTCGACGCGTACATGCTGCTGTTCGGCGGCTTCCTCGTACTCGGCGGCCGCTGCGCGGACCTCTTCGGCCGGCGCAAGGTGTTCCTCACCGGCCTCGGTGTCTTCACCACGGCCTCGCTCGCCTGCGGCCTGGCCACCGAGCCCGAGATGCTGATCGTGTCGCGCGGTGCCCAGGGCTTCGGCGCGGCACTCCTCAGCCCGGCCGCCCTGTCCATCCTGATCACCTTCTTCACCGAGGCGAAGGAACGCCGCAAGGCCCTCGGCGTGTGGGGCGGGCTCACCGGCATCTCCGGGGTCTCCGGCGTGCTCCTCGGCGGTGTCATCACCGACTTCATCGACTGGCGCTGGGTGTTCCTCGTCAACATCCCGGTCGGCGTCCTGCTGTTCGCGCTCACCCTGCGGCCCGCTCTCGCCGACCGTGAGGCGCCGGCCAAGGGCACCTCGACGGACACCACCGGTGCCACGCTCATCACCTCCGCGCTGCTGTTGCTCGTCTACACCGTGATCAGCACCAGCCACCGGCCCTGGGGATCCACCGCCACCGTGGCCGGGCTCGTCGGCGCCGGCCTGCTCCTGACCGGCTTCGTCATCAGGGAACTGCGCGCCTCCCAGCCGCTGATCCGGCTCGGCATCTTCGCCAGCCGGCAGATCGCCACGGCGAACGTGATGATGCTGCTGGCGGCCTCGGGCCTGTACGGGATCTTCTTCTTCCTGACCCAGTACATGCAGCTGCTCCAGGAGTGGTCCCCGCTGCGCGCCGGCCTGTCCTGGGCGCCGTTCGGCGTGACCATGGCGGTGTTCTCCGGTATCGCGATCCAGCTGCTGCCGAAGCTCGGCAGCCGCATCCTGTGCCTGCTCGGGCTGGGCACGGCCACCGTCGGCCTCGGCCTGCTGGTGGGCACGCCCGTCAGGGCCTCGTACGTGCCGGACATCCTGCCCACGCTGCTGCTGTGCGCCGCCGGATACGGGCTGGCGATGGTGCCCCTGGTGGTGGCAGCGGTGAGCGGAGTGGCGAAGGCGGACTCCGGAGCGGCCTCCGGCGTCCTCAACACCGGCCAGCAGATCGGCGGCGCCATCGGCCTCGCGGTGCTGGCCGCGCTCGCCAGCAGCAGGCTCGACGACGAGGTGGCCTCGGGCACGTCGAAGCCCGAAGCCCTGCTGGCGAGTTTCCACTCGGCGTTCCTCCTCGGCACGGTGCTCAGCGCCTGTGCCGCCGCGCTGGCGCTGGTGCTTCCCGCGCTGCGCACGGAGTTCGACCCGGAGACGACCACGGGCGCCTGACCCGCCCCGGCACGGCGCCGAGTGCACCACAGAAGACCAAGAGAATGAGGAGATAGAGGGGATATGGACGGCAGGGAGCATCGCTGGTACATGCTCGTGGTCTCCGTGGTACCGCTGCTCGCACTCGGCGTCGCCATGGTGCTCGCGTGGAACCACATCTTCGGCTGGACCGACATCCTGGTCACGGCGATCATGTACGTGATCTCGGGCATCGGCATCTCGACCGGCTACCACCGGCTGCTGACGCACCGCGCGTTCGAGACCTACAAGCCCATCCGCGTGGCGCTCGCCGCGGCCGGTGTGACGGCGGGCCAGGGCCCGCCCATCATCTGGGCGGCCCACCACCGCAAGCACCACCGGGTCGCCGACAAGGAGGGCGACCCGCACAGCCCGCACCTGGGCTTCGAGCCCGGCTTCAAGGGCGCCCTCGCCGGCATGTGGCACGCCCACCTCGGCTGGCTGTTCAACGTGAAGCTCAGCTCCGACCCGATCCGCTACTGCCCGGACCTGGTCCGGGAGAAGTCCCTGCGCTGGCTGAGCGAGAAGTTCCTGCTCGTCGCCGCCGCCGGTGTCCTGCTGCCCGGCCTGATCGCCTTCGCGGTGACCGGCGGCTCCGTGCGGGCCCTGCTGACCGGCATCCTGTGGGGCGGGCTGGTCCGGATCTTCCTGATCAACCACATGACGTACGCGGTCAACTCCATCGGCCACTACTTCGGCCGGCGCCGCTTCACCACCACCGACGAGTCCCGCAACGTCGCCTGGCTGGCCATCCCGTCCTTCGGCGAGGCCTGGCACAACAACCACCACGCGTTCCCCCGCTCCGCCCGGCACGGCATGAAGTGGTACGAGGTGGACCTCTCCGCGATCTTCATCTGGGCGCTGGAGAAGACCCGGCTGGCCTGGAAGGTCATCCGCATCGACCCCGAGCGCATGACCATGCGGGAGGCCGGCGTCAGCCGGGTGAGCGGCAGCGCGCTCAGCAAGCAGGAGCTCCTCGCCGGGCAGCAGAAGATCGCCCCGATGGCGGAGCGCTCCCGCGACGGCTCCGACATCTCGCTCGTGGACGTGGAGTGACCGGGCCGGCCATGGACGACGGACTCTGGGACCTGCTGCTCAGGAGCGGGACGCACGGCGTCCTCCACCACTGGGAGGAGGACGGCTTCGGGCACCTGCCGTGGAGCGAGGTGGTCGCGGACGCGCACGGCATGGCGCTCACCCTGCGCGCCGCCGGGGTCCGGCCCGGCACCCGGGTCGCGACCGTGCTCACCAACTCCGCGCACACCGTCCGCGGGCTGCTCGCCGTCTGGCTGGCCGGCGGCGCCGTCGCCTCGTTCCCGCTGCCGGCCCGCGGACAGGACCGGGAGGAGTACGGGCGTCAGCTGGGCCTGCTCAGCGAGCGGCTCGGCCCCGCCGCCCTGCTCGTCGACGAGCGGCTGCGCCCCCTGGTCCCGGCCGGGCTCGCCGCACAGCTGCCGGTGCTCACCTGGACGTCCCTGTACCGCGACGGGCGCATCGACCCGGAGCCGCCCGACGCCGAGGACACCGCGTTCATCCAGTACTCGTCCGGCAGCACCAGCCTGCCCAAGGGCTGCGAGCTCAGCGTCCGCGCCGTCAGCACCCATCTGCACATGCTGCGGGAGATGTCGGACGGCCGCCCCGGGCAGGAGACGATCGCCTCCTGGCTGCCGCTCTCGCACGACATGGGCGTGTTCGGCACGATGCTGCACGCCTGGGCGTTCGACCACGACTTCGTGCTGTCGACGCCCGAACGGTTCGGCATGGCGCCGCGCACCTGGTTCCGTGACATGTCCGAGTTCGGCGCGACCATGACGGCCGGCACGAACACCGCGCTCCACCTGGCCACCCGGGCCCAGGGACGCGGCGTCCTGCCCAAGCCGCTGCGGCTGAAGGTGTTCGTGGTGGGCGCCGAACGGGTCGACTGGGGCACCCTGAACGCCGCCGCCGAGACGTTCCGGGCCTCCGGACTCACCCCGGAGGCGTTCATGCCCGCCTACGGCATGGCCGAGGCCACGCTCGCCATCGCCAGCACACCGCTGGGGGTGCGGCCCTCGGCGCGCAGCTTCGACGGCGCGGCCCTGCTCGACGGCGCCGTGGTGGAGGTCCCCGAGGGCACTCCGGGCGCCACCCGGCTGGTGTCGAACGGACCGCCCCTGCCCGGCGTCCGGGTCCGCACCGCCCGGCCCGGCCGGGTCTGCGAACTGCTCGTCGCCACACCCAGCCTGGCCACCGGCTACCACGGGGATCCGCAGCGCACCGCCGAACGCTTCCGCGACGGCGAACTGCGCACCGGCGACGTGGGGTTCGTCCACGACGGCGAGGTGTTCTTCGTGGGCCGCGCCGACGACCTCATCTCGGTCGGCGGACGCAACGTGTACACCAGTGACATCGAATCGGCGATCGAGGACACCGGTCCGGTCCGCAAGGGCTGCTCGGCGCTGGTCGAGGTGCCCGGCTCACCCGTCTCCCGGCTCGTCCTGCTCCTCGAACCGGCCCGCCGCAGCGACGACTTCCGCTCGATCGCCGACCACGCCGCCAGGGTCGCCCTGGAGAAGGCCGGCATCGCGCTCTCCGAGTGCGTCTTCGTGGAGCGCGGACACCTGCCCCGGACACCCAGCGGCAAGATCCAGCGGTTCCGCTGCCGGAGTCTGCTCGGCCGGGACGAGAACGGTCTGAGGACCATCGCCCGCATCCGGCTCGGCTGAGCCGGACGGGCCGGGCCGCACCAGGACCCGCCGTCCGGCCCCGCGAGAGGAAGGATTCACCATGTCCCACGGACAGGTCCTGCCACCCGGCTTCTTCGCCGACACCGAGATCGTCGACGGCGGGGACCACCTTCGGCTCCATCTCAACGAGAACCCCTACGGCCCGCCGCCCGGCACCGTCGACGCCGTGCACGACGAGGCCGCACGCCACCTCAACCGCTACCCGGACGCCGACTGCCGACAACTGCGCGAGGCACTGGCCGCTCACTTCGGGGTCACCCCCGACATGGTCGCCGTCGGCAACGGCACCGACGAACTGGTGCTGGTCACCTCGCTGACCTTCCTCCGCGAACCCGGCACGTCCGTCGTGACCACCGCGACCACCTTCCCCGGATACGTGGTGTCCGCCGCGTCCGTGGGCCGCACCCCCGTCGTCGTCCCGCTGGACGGCCCCGGCCTCCCCGTCGGGGAACTCGCCGACCGGATCGGCGCGGGCGCCGACCTCACCTTCGTCTGCAACCCCCTCAATCCGACCGGCGCGCTCCTCGACCGCGCCTGCGTCCTGCGGCTCGTCGACGCCGCCGACCACGCCGGCGGCGTCGTCGTCTTCGACGAGGCGTACATCGACTTCGCCGGACCCGCCCACGAGTTCGCCCTCCAGGCGGTCCGCGAGGGCCGGCGGGCGCTGGTGATGCGGACCTTCTCCAAGGCGTGGGGCCTCGCCTCCGTACGCATGGGCGTCGTCATCGGCCCCGCCGATCTGGTCGCCCGGGTGTCCGCCACGGCCGGCGCGCTGCCCTTCAACGTCAACCGGCAGGCGCAGCGGGCCGTCCTGCGGGCCCTGGAGCAGCCGGAGCACCTCGAGCGGGTACGCGCCGAGAACGCCAGGGTGCGCGAGCTGCTCTGCAAGTCGCTGGACGCGCTGGGGCTCACGTACGCGCCGTCCGCGACCAACTTCGTGATGGTGGACGTGCCGCCGCCGGGCGACAGCACCGCCTTCGCCGCGACGCTCGCCACCGAGCACCGCATCTTCGTCCGCGCGCTGGACGCGCTCGGCATGCCCGGCCGGCTCCGCATCACCGTGGGCACGGAGGTCGAGGTGGAACGCCTCGCCACCGCGCTGCGGACGATGCTCGACGGCCCGGCGGTCACCGCCGGCTGAACCTCGGCGCCGCCCACACCGACAGAGAGCGAGATCACCGACCATGGGTCATTACCGGCCGAATCTGGTGGACCTGGAGTTCACCCTCTTCGAGGTGCTGGGCTGCGCCGAGACCTACGGCCAGGGCGTCTTCGCCGGCACCGACGTGAACACCGCGCGGACGGTACTGGCCGAGGTGGCCCGGCTCGCCACCGGTGAACTGGCCGACGCCTTCACCGACGCGGACCGCAATCCGCCCGTCTACGACCCGGCGGCCAGGACCGTCACCCTCCCCGCCGCACTGAAGCGGGCGTATCGCGCCTGGATGGACGGCGGCTGGCACCTGCTCGACCTGTCCGCCTCGCTGGGCGGCGCCGCGGTGCCGCCGTCCCTGCGCTGGGCCGTCGCCGAACTCGCGCTCGGCGCCAACCCGGCCGTCTACCTCTACCAGGGGCTCGCCGGCTTCGCGCAGATCCTCGACCGGCTCGGCACCCCCCGGCAGCGGCGGCTCGCCCGGCTGATGGTGGAGCGGGAGTGGGGCGGCACGATGGTCCTCACCGAACCGGAAGCCGGCAGCGACGTCGGATCCTGCCGCACCCGGGCCGTCCCGCAGCCCGACGGCACCTGGCACATCGAGGGCGTCAAACGGTTCATCACCTCCGGTGAGCACGACCTGTCCGAGAACATCGTCCACTTCGTGCTCGCCCGCCCCGAGGGCCACGGCCCCGGCACGAAGGGACTCTCCCTGTTCCTGGTGCCCAAGTTCCACGTGGCGGACTACGAGACCGGCCGGCTCGGCGCCCGCAACGGCGTCCACGCCACCGCCCTCGAGGACAAGATGGGGCTGAAGGCGTCCGCGACCTGCGAGCTGACCTTCGGTGCCGAACAGCCGGCGGTCGGGCTGCTGCTGGGCGACGTCCACGACGGGATCCGGCAGATGTTCCAGGTCATCGAGCAGGCCCGGATGATCGTCGGCGTCAAGTCCGCGGCCACCCTGTCGACCGCGTACCTGGCCGCCGCCGGTTACGCCCGCGAGCGCGTCCAGGGCGCGGACCTGGCCCGCGCGGCGGACCGCGACGCCCCCCGCGTGCCGATCATCCGCCACCCCGACGTACGCCGTGCCCTCCTGCTGCAGAAGGCGTACGCGGAGGGCCTGCGCGCGCTGGTGCTCTACACGGCCACCGTCCAGGACCGCATCGCCGCCGCGGAGGACGCCGGTACCGCCGACGACGCGGCGAGGGCCCTCAACGACCTGCTCCTGCCCGTCGTCAAGGGATACGGCTCCGAGCGCGCCTGCGAGCAGCTCAACCAGGCCCTGCAGGTCTTCGGTGGCGCCGGATACATCCGGGACCTCCCACTGGAGCAGTACATCCGGGACACCAAGATCGACACCCTGTACGAGGGCACCACCGCGATCCAGGGCCTCGACTTCTTCTTCCGCAAGCTCGCCCGCGACGCGGGGAACACGTTCTCCACGCTGCTCGGCGAGGTGGAGAAGACCGTGCGGGGCGGCTCGGACAGCGACTCGGACGGCCCGCTCGCCGAGACACGCGCGCTGCTCGGCCGGGCCCTGGAGGACCTGCGGGGCATGGCGGAGTCGATGGGCGGGCACCTGCTGGAGTCCTTCACGGACCCGGCCGCCGTGTACCAGGTGGGCCGCAACACCACCCGGCTCCTGATGGCCACCGGTGACGTGCTGATCGGCTGGCTGCTGCTGCGGCAGGCGCTGGTCGCCGAGGCGGCCCTGGCCCAGCCGGCCCCCGGCGGCGGTGGCGTGATCCGAGCGCGACAGGCCTTCTGTCTGGGCAAGATTGCCACTGCAAGATTCTTCGCCCAGGAGGTGCTTCCGCTGGTGACTGCCCAACGCTCCATCGCGGACCGGCTGGACACCGTCCTCATGTCCGTCCCGGAAGACGCCTGGTGAGCGTCCGCGCTCACCGAAGACGAAGCCCACTCTGCGAGGAGCACGATGCCCCAGTCCTTCGCCACCCTGCACTCCGCCCACCAGACGATGCTGCTCGCCCATCGCGCGATGGTGCGCGACCTGGAGCGGGTCGCCCGCACCGCCGAACAGCTGGCGAAGTCGCCGAACCCCGAACAGGCCGTGGCGCTCAGGGAGTACGTCGACAAGCTGTTCCAGGTGATCCAGCACCACCACGAGGGTGAGGACGAGTTCCTCTGGCCGCGGCTGCGGCAGTTGGGCGCCGACGAGGAGGCGCTCACCCTGATGACCACCGAGCACGACGAGCTGTCGAAGACGCTGGACAGCTGGCACGACGTCAGCCGCGGCCTGGGCACGGCCACCGGCGTGGAGGCCGAGCTCGCGAAGCTGACGGAGGGACTGCGCGACCAACTCGCCAAGCACGCCGGGGACGAGGAGCGCGAGCTGTCCGGAAGGCTCGCTCCGGTGCTCGGCAAGCAGATCTGGAAGGGGTTCGCGACCCACATGCGCAAAACGGCCCCCGGCTGGACCCTGAAGTTCATGCCCGCCTGGCTGTCCTCCGTGGCCGGCCCCGACGAGCGGGGCGGGGTGCCCGCGCCGCCGGTGGCGGCACTGTTCCGGGGCTGGCTGGAGAAGCGGCAGCGGGCCGCGTTCGGCGAGAACTACTGAAGCACCGGCAGGCGCAGGCCGACGGGGCCGGGCAGTGAGCGCGGCTCCGGGCGTGCGGCTGGGCACGGTCGTCCACGAGCGGGCCGGTCGCGTCGGCTGAAGCCGGCCCGGACCGCGTACGGGCTGCGCCACGCCGCGCCGGGCGCGTGTGTTCGTGGAGGGCCGCGCGAACCGGCGGGGGAGCGGGACAAGGACCTCGGTCGTTCACCTCCGACGACCGAGGTCCTCTTGCGTCCCCGGACCCGGCCTGCGGCGACACTCCCCCGAGTTACGCGTCCTACGCGCGCGTCGTCGGGCCGGATCCGATGACACGATCACATCAGGACGCACCAACGGATCGCTAACATGTGGTCAGCGGTTCTTCCGGAGGCTGCCGGACGGTTGGCGTGAATTCGCCGGGCGGCGGTGCCAGTAGCCAGGAACCGTAGCGGATTCCGGCGGTAACCGGCAGAGGAGAGGTGGCGGGAAACCGTCGGGGACAGGGCGGGTTTCCGCCATGGACGGCGGGGCGCCCGCCGCGGGGCACGGTCGGCCACGACCGCGTGGGAAGGCAGTGAACGGCGTGATGCGGCGGTGCGAGCTGCGGTTCGGACTGCTGGGACCGCCCGTTCTGTACGACCGTGCGCCGTACGGGATTTCGTACAGCGACACCAGCGACACCAGCGACACGGACGACGTCACCTCGGCCGCGCCCGGCCCGCCGGCCACCTACGGCACCGCGGACGACGTCCAGGACGACGTCGACGACCCGCTGGTCCACGACGCCCGCGCCCACGACACCGGTGACCGCAGCGGCTCGGCCCCCTCGGTCCGGCCGATCGGCAGCCCCAAGGTGCGCGCCCTGCTCGCCGCGCTGCTGCTGGAGGCGGGCCGGGTGGTGCCGGTGGACTCGCTCAAGGACGCCCTGTGGGGCGGCGCGCCGCCCGCCTCCGCGCAGGCCTCGCTGCACAACCACGTCACGCGGCTGCGCCGGCTCCTCGACGACCCGGAGCGGCTGCGGGCCGTGCCCCCGGGGTATCGGCTCCGGGTCGACGAAGGCGAGTTGGACGTGCACGTCTTCGACGCGCGCCTCGGCGAGGCGCGGGCCGCGCACGGCCGCCGGGACTGGGCCGGCGTGCTGCGGGCCTGCACGGCGGCGCTCGCGCTGTGGCGAGGCGCGCCGCTGAGCGGACTGCCCGCCGAACTCGGCGGATACGCCCTCGCCCAGCGCCTGGAGGAGGCACGGCTGCTGCTGCTGGAGTGGCGTTACGACGCCGAGCTGGGCCTCGGCGGTCCCCGGCTGGCCGCGCTGGTGCCGGAGCTGGCCGCCCTCGTGGTCGAGCACCCGCTGCGTGAGACCTTCCACCGTCAGCTCATGCTCGCGCTGCACCGCACCGGCCGCCAGGCCGAGGCCCTCGCCGTCCACCGCGACCTGCGCACCCGCCTGGTCGAGGAACTCGGCGTCGAGCCCGGCCCGGCGGTGCGCAGCGCCCATATCGAGGTGCTCCGGGAGACCGGGGATCCGGCCGCCGGCGGGAGCGGCCCCGGGGAGGCCTCGTACGACGATCCGCACGCAGGCTCGCGCAAGGGATCCCCCGTGGGGCCACGCGAGGGTCACCCGTCCGCGGGCGCACGGCCGCGCGAGGGCGGGGGCGGGGGCCTGCGCCGGCCGCTCCCCGGCGGCGAGCGGACGGATCCCGAGGTGAAGGCGGCGCACACGGGCCGGGAGGACGGCTCGCCGTCCGGGAAGGGCATCGCGGGCGCGTCGCTCGACCCCGTGTCTACGCGCGAGGACGCCGTCCCGGCCGCCCGGACGCCCAGGCCCGCCCAGCTTCCGCCGCCGCCCGCCCACTTCACCGGCCGCAGGGACGTCCTCCACGACCTGCGCCGGGCCCTCACCGCACCCGGTGCGGACGGGGGCGACGCCCGGACCCCGGTCGTCGCCGTCATCAGCGGCATGGCAGGCGTCGGCAAGAGCGCCATGGCCCTGCATGTGGCACATGAGCTGCGGAAACGTTTTCCTGACGGGCAGCTCTACATCAGCCTGCACGGCGCGACCCCCGGCATGTCCCCGCTGCCCGCCGCCCAGGCCCTCGGCACCCTGCTGCGCGACCTCGGCGCCGACCCCCGGAGCATCCCCGAACACCCCGACACGGCGGCGGCGTTGCTGCGCTCGATGCTCGCGCCGACCCGCACCCTGCTGGTGCTGGACGACGCCGCGAACGCCGCGCAGGTACGGCCGCTGCTGCCGGCCGGTCCCGGATGCGCGGTGATCGTCACCAGCCGCTCCCCGCTGACCGCGCTCGACGGCGCCCGCCGCTTCCCGCTCGGGCCGCTGACCGGCGAGGACAGCGCGGAGCTGCTGCGCACGGTCTCCGGCCGCGACGGACTCGACGCCGGTCACCCCCTCGTCGAGCTCACCGGCCGTCTGCCGCTCGCCCTGCGCGTGGTCGCCGCCCGGCTGGCCGCCCGCCGCGCCCTCACCCCGGACGTCCTGGCGGGCCAACTGGCCGCCACCGAAAGCCGCCTGCACCAACTGGAGTACGACGACCTGAGCGTCCGCCGCTCCCTGGCCGTCGCGCACGACGCGCTCGCCGCCTCCGTGCGCGAGGCCGACCGGGACGCGGCCCGCGCGCTGCGCCGCATCGGCGCCCTGGACCTGCCCACCTACGGCGCCGCCCTGATCGCCCGCCTCACCGGCACCGACGAACGCCGGGCCGAGGCCGCACTGGACCGCCTGGTCGACGTCGCCCTCCTGGAGGAGACCGCGTACGGCCGTTACGCACCGCACGACCTGGTCCGCGACTTCGCCCGCGAACTCACCGGCGACGGCGAGGACACCGCCGTCGCCGGCACCGCCCTGCGCTGGTACGCCGCCGTCGCCGAGCGCACCCTCACCGCGATCGTGGAACCCGGCCTCGACCAGGACGACCGCCGCCGCCCGACCGCCGCCCAGCCACCCGCCCACACGGCGGACGTACAGGCCGTGCCCTCCTTCGGCTCCGCCGAGGAGGCCTTCGCCTGGGGCGACCGGGAACTGGCGAACGTCGTCGCCCTGGCCGAGCGGTACGCCGAGACGCCCGACGACCGGCAGGCCGCGCACCTGTCCACCCTGGTCCGGCTGTTCTTCCCGTACGTCCAGCGCAGTGGCCGGGTCGCGGAGATGGAGGTGCTCGGCCGGGCCGCCCTCGGTGCCGCGCGGCGGCTCGGCGACGAGGCGGCCGAGGCCTACGCGCTCGGCGACCTCGCGGGCCTGCACTTCCTGACCGGCAGGCAGGGTGACGCCCTCGCCCTCACCGACCGGGCCCTGGCGATCTGGCGCCGGCTCGGCCGGGTCTCCTGGATCCGGCGCTGCCTCAACAACCGGGGACTGCTGCTCGAGGGCCTCGGCCGGTACGCGGAGTCCGGGGACGCGCTGCGGCAGAGCCTGGAGTACTCGCGGCAGCTCGACGACCCCTACGGCGAGGCCATCACCTACAGCCACCTCGGCAACCTGTACGAGCACACCGACCCGCGCGCCGCCATAGAGCAGCACCGGCGCTCGCTGGCGATCGGGGACGCGATCGGCGCCGTCATCGTGCAGCACTCCGCGCACTGCAACATCGGCTACGCCCACCTCGCCCTCGGTGAACCGGCCGCCGCCGCCGTCCACTTCGAGGAGAGCCTGCGCATCCTCGGCGGCCACGGCGACTGGCACGGGGAGTCCCAGACCCGGCTCGGTCTGGTCCGGGCGCTGCGGCAGCTGGGCCGCACCGGGCGGGCGGGACGCGAGTGCGCCGAGCTGCTGCGCCGGGCGGACGCCCGCGCCGACCGCTACGTGGGCGGCCTCGCCCGCCACCAGCACGGGTTCCTGCTGCGGGAGACGGGGCGGGTGCGGGAGGCGTACCGCGCCTGGCGCGAGGCGCTCGCCGCCCTGGACGGCACCGACGAGAACGCGGTGGTCGCGGAGCTGCGGGAACTGCTCGGCGGGACCAACTGATCACTTCGCGTCGGCATAGCACTCCACCACCGCCGTCGTGAACGGGAACCTGACCGGCGTCTGCCCGAACGTCAGCCGGCCTGCCAGGTCCGCCGCCTCCCGGATCGCCGCCACCACCGCCTCGGCCTCCTCCTCGGGACAGTGCACGATCACCTCGTCGTGCTGGAAGAAGACCAGCTCGGCGGCCATGCGCGCGCAGGCCCGGCGCAGCGCGGCGAGCATCAGCAGGGCCCAGTCGGCGGCGCTGCCCTGGACGACGAAGTTACGGGCGAAGCGGCCACGCGCGCGGGCGTCGGTGGAGGAGTGGCCGGAGGCCCAGGGGCGGTCGTCGGACTCGTCGTCCGGCGCGGTGACGGGGATGCCCGCCTCCTCGGCACCGTTGTCGGCGGCCCCTGCCACGGGCGGGCAGGTCCGCCCCAGCCAGGTCCGCACCAGCCGGCCCTCCTCGCCGGCCCGCGCCGCGTCGTCCACGTACGCCACCGCCCTGGGGAAGCGGCGTCTGAGCGCGGCGAGGTTCTTCAGGCCGTCGCCGGAGGTCTGGCCGTAGACCGCGCCGAGCACGGCGAGCTTGGCTTGCGCGCGGTCGCCGGAGAAGGCCCGGTCGGACACGGACTGGTAGAGGTCGCTCTCCCGGCCGGCCACCTCCATCAGCCCGGGGTCGCGGGAGATCGCCGCCAGCACCCGCGGCTCCATCTGGTCGGCGTCGGCGACCACCAGCCGCCAGCCGGGGTCGGCGACCACGGCCCGCCGGATCACCTTGGGGATCTGCAGCGCGCCCCCGCCGTTGGTGACCCAGCGTCCGGTGACCGTCCCGCCCGCGAGGAACTCCGGCCGGAACCGCCCGTCGCGCACCCAGTCCTGCAGCCAGGACCAGCCGTGCGCCACCCAGATGCGGTACAGCCTCTTGTACTCCAGCAGCGGCTCGACGGCCGGGTGGTCGAGGGCGGCGATCTCCCGGCGCCGGGTCGACCTCACCTTGATCCCGGCCTGCGCGAAGGCCTTGACCACGTCGGCGGGCAGATCGGGCCGCACCCGGCGGCCGAACGCCGCGGACACCTCGTCGGCCAGCTCCGCCAGGCGGCGCGGCTCGCCCCCGCCCGCGTACCGCTCACCGAGCAGGTCGCGCAGCAGCTCGCGGTGCACCCCGGCGCTCCACGGCAGCCCCGCCCGGTTCATCTCGGCGGCCACCAGCATCCCCGCCGACTCGGCCGCCGTCAGCAGGCGCATCCGGTCGGGGTGCGCGGCCCGGTCGTGCCGCCGCTGCTGTTCGGCGTAGACCGCGAGGAGGTCCGCCAGCGGCAGGCGGGCGCCCTGCGGCTCGAACAGAGGGGACTGCGCGCCGGGTTCGGCCGAGCGTTGCGGGGGATCGGGCGGTACGGGGCCGCCCCGGAGGCGGGCCAGGGCGGCGGCGGCCGAACGCGGCTCGCCGTACCGCCCCTCGTGGCCCAGCAGAAGTGTCTCGGCGTCCTCGATGTCGTAACAGCGCTCTACTCGCACCCCCGTGGCGAGCAGACGCGGATAGACCTCGGCGGTCGACCGCCACACCCAGCGCGTCACCTCCGGGCGGCTCCGCACCGCCCCGGCGGGATCCGGCTCCCGCCGCACCGGCCCGCAGGGCAGCCCGTCCGGACCGAGGGGGGCGAGGTCAGCGCCACCGTCCTCGGCCGGGGCGAGTGCCCAGCGGTCGGTCATGACTGCGAGTGTGGCAGGGGGGTCTGACAATCGCCGTGACCTGCGGTTCTCAGCTCTCCTGGGCGCTCTGCCCCGGTCCGTTCGCCAGCAGTGACAGTGCCTTGGCGAGGTACGTCTCGGTCGCCGCCTTGGAGATGCCGAGCCCGCTGAGCACGCCCTCCCCGTTCTCGTGCTCCAGCAGGGCCAGCAGGATGTGCTCGGTGCCGATGTAGTTGTGGCCGAGCCGGAGGGCCTCGCGGAAGGTGAGTTCCAGGACCTTCTTGGCTTCCGGACCGTAGGGGACGAGGTCGGGGGCGTTCTCCGCGGCCGACGGGAGCGCCGCGGTCGCGGCCTGGCGTACGGCGTCCAGCAGGACGCCCTGCGCGGTGATCGCCTTGGCGGCCAGCCCCTCCGGCTCGGTCAGCAGCCCGAGGACCAGGTGCTCGGGACGGCCCTCGGGGTTGCGGGCCGCCACCGACTCGTTGTGCGCGGCCATGACCACGTTCCGCGCGCGGGGGGTGTAGCGGTTGAAGCCCTGGCTGGGGTCGAGGTCGGCCGACTCCTTCGGCACGAAGCGCTTCTGCGCCGCCTGCCGGGTGACGCCCATGCTCTTGCCGATGTCGGTCCAGGAGGCGCCGGAGCGCCGTGCCTGGTCCACGAAGTGACCGATCAGGTGGTCGGCGACGTCGCCGAGGTGATCGGCGGCGATCACCGCGTCCTGAAGCTGCTCCAGGGGTTCGGTGTGGGCCTTCTTGATGGCCTGGATGAGGTCGTCGAGACGCACGGAGCCCGTGCCCGGTGAGTTCGTCGTCATGTGTCAACCATAGGTTGACACCCTAAGGTCGTCAACCCGAAGTTGACACTTCGCCCCGTCGTCTACTTCGGCGAAGCCGCCAGCCGCACCGCCAGCCCCGCGAACACGGTCCCGCTGAACAGATCCAGCGCCCGCTCCACCCGCCGGCTACGCCGCAGCAGCGTGGCGAGCCTGCCGGAGAGCAGCCCGATCGTGCCGTCCACCAGCAGTCCCATCACCGTGATCGTGCCGCCGAGGACGAGGAACTGCTCGCGCACATGACCCAGTTCGGGGTTCACGAACTGCGGCAGGAAGGAGACGTCGAAGAGGATCACCTTCGGGTTCAGCAGATTGGTGACGGCCCCGCGCCAGAAGGCCCGCCGCCGCCCCGCGCCCTCGGACCCGTCCGCCCCGACCGGCGTGGAACCCCCGCGGAACGCCTTGACCGCGAGGTACAGCAGATAGGCGGCGCCCGCCCAGCGCAGCACGTGGTAGAGCGTCGGCAGCGTCAGGAAGAGTGCCGACAGTCCGAGAGCCGCGGCGACCGTGTGCACGAACATCGCGCAGGCCACCCCGACGGCGGCCGTCACCCCCGCCGAGGGCCCGCCCCGGCCGCCCATCGCGACGATGAACATCATGTCGGGGCCGGGAGTGATGCAGAGCGCGAACGCGGCGACGAGGAACGCAGCGTAGAGAGACGTGTCCATCATGCCGAGCATGCTCGTGGCGGCACCGGAGTACGGCGACAGGTTTTCGAGACGTGAGATGCCAGGGTGTCCGAGACGGCGGCCGGCCGGAGACTCCGGCGCCGGTGTGACCGGACTTTGTCCACAGGCTGTGGGCGGCCCCCGCCCGCTGTCGGCGGCCCATGGCACGATCGACGGGTGAGCAGCGAAACCAGCACCGTCGAGCGAGCCTTCCGGGCCGCCCTGTACGACGATTCCGAGGCAGGGCTGGACACGGGTGCCTCCCTCCTCGCCGCCGATCCCGGGGCGGACGCCGGGCTGGCCCGGCGCGGGGAGGAGTTCGTCGAGGCGGCCTGGCGACGCGGCTGGCAGCCCGGCGACGTCGTACGGCTGGTGCGGCGCGAACTGGACGACGTACACGTGTCCCTGGCGGCGGAGCTGATCCGCGCACAGGCGCCGAGGGACCGGCCGCGCGGCCGGCGCTGGACCGCGCAGCTCGACGCCCTCCCGGCCGGACCGGCGCACGGGGCCGACCGCTTCTCGCACGCCACCGCCGTCCTCGAGCTGTACCGCCTGCTGCTGCGCCTTCCCGCCCTGGAACCCCTGGATGAGCCCCGGCGGGAGCCGCAGCGGCCGGCGTCCCGCATGCTCACCCGGATCCGCGCGCTGCTCGCCAAGGCGGAGGCGACCGGGTTCCCGGAGGAGGCGGAGGCGCTGAGCGCCAAGGCGCAGGAGCTGATGGCCCGGCACAGCATCGACGAGGCGCTGCTCGCGGCCGGGGCCCCCTCGGCGGACGCGCCCGGTGCCTGCCGGATCGGAGTGGAGCCGCCGTACGAACAGGCCAAGGCGGTCCTGCTCGACGCGGTCGCCACCGCCAACCACTGCCGGGCGGTGTGGAACGAACCGCTCGGCTTCTCCACGGTCGTCGGCTTCGAGCCCGACCTGGAGGCGGTCGAACTGCTCTACACCTCGCTGCTCGTGCAGGCCTCGCACGCGATGACGAAGGCCGAGGCGGCCCAGCGGGCCGGTGGCCGCAAGCGCACGAAGACGTTCCGGCAGTCCTTCCTCGCCTCCTACGCCCACCGCGTCGGCGAGCGTCTCGCGGCCGCCGCCGAGACGCAGGTCACCCAGGACCTGCTCCCGGTCCTCGCCAGCCGCGAAATAGCCGTGACCGGCCGACTGGAGGCCCTGTTCCCGCGGACCACCACGACCCGTCTGCGTGGGGTGAGCGACGAGGCGGGCTGGACGGAGGGCGCACGGGCGGCGGACCGGGCCCAGGTCAGGGCCCGGCCGCGGCTCGATTAGGCCCTACCCGGCCCCGGTCGCCCGGTCTCAGTCGCCCACCTGCTGGAAGGCGCTCACGAAGGCCTGGTCGCCCGGCTTGTTCTTCCCGGCGACGGGACCGTACTTCCAGGGGAAGCTCTGGCTGTCGGTGCCACCGGGCAGGGTGATCTTGAGGGTCTTGGCCGCGAGGCTGTTCCTGCCGCCCGCCGCGCCCCGCACATAGCTGATGGTGAAGGACGCGGAGTCACCCTTGACGAGCTTCAGCTTCTGCGCCTTCGCGCCCTGCTGTGCGGAGAGGACCACCGTGGTGCCGCCCCCTTCGAGGGTGGCGCCGGGGAAGTGTTCCAGCGTGCAGGGCGCGCTCTGGTTGGTGAGGCTGACGGGGATCTCGCCCGTGTCCCCGGCGGCCGGTGCCAGGCTCGCGGAACCCACCTGGACGGAGACACCGCCGATCTTGCAGGCGGAGCTGGACTTGCCCTTGTCGCCGCTGTCGCCGCCGCTGTTGCAGGCGGTCAGGACGAGTGCGGCGGCGAGGGTGGTGACGGTGAGCGGAATGGCGCGCATGAGTGGAGTCCCTGTCGAGGTCTTGACGGTCCCCAGCATCATGGTGCCTGCGCGCGCGGACCCTCCGCGCGCCCCACCGCTACGGAGTGCCGATGCTCGCGGTGGCGAGCCCCGAGGGGAGCTTGCCGCCCTCGGCCCTGGTGTACGTCTCCTTGCCGAGCTTGCCCGACCAGGTGATCGTCAGGGAGTTCTTGCCCGCCGAGTCCACCATTCCGGTCGTCCGGTCTTTGCCGCCGTCGGCGCAGGCCAGGTGGAGCATCTGCATTCCGGCCTCCTCGCCGGCGGCCCCGCTGCACACGGTGCCGCCGGTCACGAAGAGCGCCGCCTTCTTGCCGGTGACCACCAGGGCCACGGCCTTGCCGTCGTGCGTGGCCAGCCAGCTGCCCTGCAGGCCGCCGGACGCGCCCGTGACCCCGCCCGTACCGCTGCCGGTGTCCGCGGGGGAGGCCCCGGCGGAGGACCCGGCCGGGCTCGGGCTCGTCGAGGCGTCGTCGGAACCGCCCCCGCCGCCGCAGGCGGTGAGCGCGAGCGCGCCCGCCAGCCCCGCGGTCACGGCCGCGGCCCGCACCCTCGTGCGCGCCGCCGGGGCCACCCTCGTAGTCGGCGAAGTCACTGCAAGCTCCCGAGCTGTAGGCGGAAACGGCCGCCGGTTGGCCGCTGGGACCGCAGCAAGCTACCAGCCCGACCCCGGCGGTCTTCCGGGCGCCCGGTAGGTGTTTCCTGTGCGGACGCCGATCCGGCCGGTCACGCAAACCGGGCCGTTATGTGAAGACTGGAACAGTAAGGGCCCGCCACGCGTCTGTTGTTAGTGCGGGAACGATTCGATCCCGACGACCCGGCGCGGCCGACGACGAGGAAGATCATGTACGGGGGCCCGGCATGCGCATGTCCTGGGAGTACCGGGGCACATGCCGCGACGGCTTCGGTGACTGGTCGGTAAAGCACTCGTCAAGGCTGTAACCGGAGGAACACCTCACGTGCACGTGCATCTGCTCATGCATCTGCACGTGAAGGGGTTATGATCCGGACCAGTTGACCACCGCATCTATGGCCACAACAGCCAAAGTGCACCACCGGGGAGCGACCTGTGGACCGCGACGTTGACGGCGTGTACGGGGGGTACGACGTGTACAACGGCATGGCTGCCACGCAGCTGGACGGCGTGGCCTGGCAGAAGAGCAGGCACAGCAATTCGCAGGGTTCTTGTGTGGAGTTCGCCCGGCTGCCGGGAGGGGACGTGGCGGTGCGCAACTCGCGCTTCCCGGACGGTCCCGCGCTCGTCTACACGCGCGCGGAGATCGAGGCGATGCTGCTGGGCGTCAAGGACGGCGAGTTCGACCACCTGATAGCCGGCTGATCCGGCCGATCCGGCAGGTCCGGCCGATCAGTCGGCTGGGCCACGGAAGGGCAGAAGAAACGGGTGGCGAGGGCAGGCCGGGACAAACGTGACATCGCGCCGGTGAACGCGCGTAGAAACGCGGCGCCGGACGGCGCCGCGTCGTGTCATTCGTCCGGCTGCAGCCGGAACAGCGCCCAGACGACCTTGCCGCCCAGGGTGCCCGCCAGTGGGTGCCAGCCCCAGCTGTCGCTGAAGGAGTCGACCAGGAACAGGCCGCGGCCCGACTCGGCCGAGCAGTCGTCCGAGTCGCGCGCGACCGGGGTGTCATGGCTGGGGTCGCGCACCGCGCACACCAGCCGCGCGGTGCACCGCATCAGATGGAGCCGCACCGAAGAGGCCTCGTCCGGGCACCGCCCGGCGTCCTCCGGCAGCGCGTGCCGCAGGGCGTTGGTGACGAGTTCGGAGACGACCAGGCATATGTCGTCGAAGCGGTCGCCCAGGGTCCACTGGTCGAGGGTCCGGCGGGTGAACCGGCGGGCCTCGCGGACCGCGTCGTAGCGGGCGGGCAGAGCACAGGAGGCGGCGTTGGACACGGCGTCCGGATCCAGCGGCGGAAGGCCCTGCCTTAACGGCTCGAGCATGGTCGATCCATTCGTCCCCATGCGAGGCACTCCCGGGAATTCGCGGTCGTTGCGATGCAGCGGTGGCGCGAGACCATGGTTTCGGATGCGCACAACAGATGCAAGGGCAGATGCACGTGCACGCGACCGAATTGGGTGCACCCGTACCACTTGTTGGCCATTTTTTCCGCCAACCTGACGTACGTCGGACACCTCTTCCTTGCGGGTCGCTGTGTGACATCATGCGCGTCTTTCCGTTTCCGTAACCGGACGAGTACTGCTCGAAGTGTTTTAGTGGCAGACTGCGGCCCCTGAAGACGGTTGGGGAGGCTGGCGAACGTGAGCGCGGGAGAGCCGGGATCGGTGGTGCGGCGCATGCTGCTCGGATCACAACTCAGGCGACTGCGTGAATCGCGGGGGATCACGCGCGAGGCGGCGGGCTACTCGATCCGCGCCTCCGAGTCGAAGATCAGCCGGATGGAGCTGGGCCGGGTGAGCTTCAAGACGAGGGACGTGGAAGACCTGCTGACGCTGTACGGCATCACGGACGAGGCCGAACGCGACTCCCTGCTCTCCCTCGCCAAGGAGGCCAACGTGGCAGGGTGGTGGCACAGCTACTCCGACGTGCTGCCGAGCTGGTTCCCCACCTATGTGGGACTGGAGGGCGCGGCCTCGCTGATCCGGGCGTACGAGGTGCAGTTCGTGCACGGCCTGCTGCAGACGGAGGAGTACGCCCGCGCGGTCGTGCGGCGCGGTATGAAGGGCGCGAGCACGGCCGATGTCGAGCGGCGGGTGGCGCTGCGCCTGGAGCGGCAGAAGTACCTGGTCGCCGAGAACGCCCCCGACCTCCACGTCGTCCTCGACGAGGCCGCCCTGCGCCGCCCGTACGGCGACCGCGAGGTGATGCGCGGGCAGCTCCAGCACCTGATCGAGATCTCCGAGCGCCCCAACGTCCGGCTGCAGGTCATGCCGTTCAGCTTCGGCGGCCACTCGGGCGAGAGCGGCGCCTTCACCATCCTCAGCTTCCCCGAGTCCGACCTGTCGGACGTGGTCTACCTGGAGCAGCTCACCAGCGCGCTCTACCTGGACAAGCGCGAGGACGTCGCCCAGTACGAGCAGGTCCTCAAGGAACTCCAGCAGGACAGCCCCGGCCCGGACGAGAGCCGGGACCTGCTGCGGGGACTGCTGCAACTTTCCTGACGCACGGTGAACCCGTTCTCGCAGGCCGTCGTCTCCCCAGGTGGCGCCCAACTCAGCGCAATCACAAGTACGATGACGTGTGATCAGTCTCATCGGACCGTGAAGTTGATCGGGTGTCTGTCTCGACCGCTTCGGCAGCAAGGGATCGGGGGATCACATGTCGTCCTGCTTCACCGACCTGTCCCAGCAGTACATAGACGGTGAGTGGCGCCAGGGCACCGGATCCTGGGACATCATCGACTTCAACCCGTACGACGGCGAGAAGCTGGCCTCGATCACCATCGCCACCGCGGACGAGGTCGACGAGGCCTACCGGGCGGCCGCCCGGGCGCAGCGGGAGTGGGCCGAGACCAATCCGTACACCCGTCGCGCCTTCTTCGAGAGGGTCCTGCGCCTCGTCGAGGAGCGGGAGCACCAGATCACCGAGATGATCATCGCTGAGCTCGGCGGCACACGGATGAAGGCCCAGCTGGAACTGCACCTGGCCAAGGAGTTCCTGCGTGAGGCGGCCGGGCTGGCGCTGCGCTGCGAGGGCCGGATCCTGCCCTCGCCGATCGACGGCAAGGAGAACCGCCTCTACCGCGTCCCGGTCGGCGTGGTGGGCGTCATCAGCCCCTTCAACTTCCCGTTCCTGCTGTCGGTCAAGCCGGTCGCCTCCGCCCTCGCGCTCGGCAACGCCGTCGTCCTCAAACCGCACCAGGACACCCCGGTCTGCGGTGGCACGCTGCTCGCCAAGCTCTTCGAGGACGCGGGTCTGCCGCCCGGCGTGCTGAACGTGGTGCTCACCGACATAGCCGAGATAGGTGACGCCTTCATCGAGCACCCGGTCCCCAAGCTGATCTCCTTCACCGGCTCCGACAAGGTCGGCCGGCACATCGCCACCGTGTGCGCCGCGCAGCTCAAGCGCACGGTCCTCGAACTGGGCGGCAACAGCGCGCTGGTGGTGCTGGACGACGCCGACATCGACTACGCGGTGGACGCGGCCGTCTTCAGCCGGTACGCCGACCAGGGACAGGTCTGCATGGCCGCCAACCGCGTCCTGGTGGACCGCTCGGTGGCGGACGAGTTCACCGAGAAGTTCGTCGCCAAGGTGAGAACGCTCAAGGCCGGAGACCCCAGCGACCCGCAGACGGTCATCGGACCGGTCATCAACTCCCTGCAGGCCAACGCCCTCTCCGCCGCGATCGAGCAGGCCGTCACCGAGGGCGCCACACTCCTGGTGGGGGGCACGACCACCGACAACCTGGTGCAGCCCTCCGTCCTGACGGACGTGCCCACCGACTCCTCCCTGCTGCACAAGGAGATCTTCGGCCCCGTCGCCCTGCTCGTCCCCTTCGACGGCGAGGAGGAGGCGGTCCGTATCGTCAACGACACCCCGTACGGCCTCAGCGGCGCCGTCCACACCGCCGACGTCGAGCGGGGCGTCTCCTTCGCGAAGCGGATCGACACCGGCATGTTCCACGTGAACGACGGCACGATCCACGACGAGCCCCTCGTCCCCTTCGGCGGCGAGAAGCACTCCGGGATCGGCCGGCTGAACGGCGAGACCACACTGGACGCCTTCACCACGCTGAAGTGGATCTCCGTGCAGTACGGGCGGAGCATGTTCCCCTTCTGAGGAAACTCCCCGCACGCGAAGACTTGCGGACAGAACCTGACCGCAAGGGTCCGTAACGTCGTCGGTGTCAGGCAGCAGGAGCCAACCGACGAAAGGCGGCCGGTCATGGTCACTCACGTACGAGCCGAGGCGCAGGGCGACGAGCGGGGGGCGCTGCTCTCCTTCCTCGCGGAGCAGCGCGGCGGTATCCGGCGGGCGGTGCTGGGGCTCACCGAGGAGCAGGCCGCGAGCCGGCCCAGCGCGAGTGAGCTGTCCCTGGCCGGGCTGGTCAAGCACGTCGCCGAGACCGAGCAGGGCTGGGTGGCCCGGGCCAAGGGCGAGCCGCCGGCCGTCAAGCGGGACGAGTCGAACTGGCACGAGTGCTTCCGGCTGGCCGAGGGCGAGACCCTCGCCTCGCAGCTGGCGTACTGGGAGCAGGTCGCCGCCGAGACCGAGGAGTTCATCCGCTCCGCCCCGAGCCTCGACGACACCTTCCCGCTGCCGGACGCCCCCTGGTTCCCGCCGGACGAGTCCGTCTCGCTGCGCTGGCTCTGTCTGCACCTGATCCGGGAGACCGCCCGGCACGCCGGCCACGCCGACATCATCCGGGAGTCGCTGGACGGGAAGACGGCGTTCGAGCTGGTCGCCCTGGAAAAGGCTGCGGACGGTCAGTGATGGAACCCGGTGGCCGCCTCCCGGTCCTTCGTCGCAGGGTGTGACTGCCGGCGCAGCTCGGGCAGCAGACGGCGCAGGTCCTCCGTGAACATCTCGGCGAGGTCGGCGGAGAAACCGTTGCGGCACACCACCCGCAGGACGGCCAGGTCCTCCCGGTTGGGCGGGAAGGTGTAGGCGGGGACCAGCCAGCCGTTCTCCCGCAGGCGCCGGGAGACGTCGAAGACGTCGTACGCCGTGACGTCCTCGGCGGTGGTGAAGGCGAAGACCGGCAGCTCGTCACCCCGGGTCAGCAGCCGGAAGTCGCCCAGCGCCTCGATCCGGTCGGCCAGGCCCCGCGCCACGTCGCGCGTGGCCTGCTGCACCGCCCGGAAGCCCTCCCGGCCCAGCCGCAGGAACGTGTAGTACTGGGCGACGACCTGGGCGCCCGGCCGGGAGAAGTTGAGGGCGAACGTCGGCATGTCCCCGCCGAGGTAGTTGACGCGGAAGACGAGCTCCTCCGGGAGGGCCTCCTTGTCCCGCCACAGCGCCCAGCCGACCCCGGGGTAGACCAGCCCGTACTTGTGCCCGGAGGTGTTGATGGAGGCCACGCGCGGGAGGCGGAAGTCCCACACCAGGTCCTCGTCCAGGAACGGCGCGACCATGGCGCCGGACGCGCCGTCCACGTGCACCGGGACGTCGAGGCCGCTCCGCGCCTGGAGGTCGTCCAGGGCCGCGCACAGGTCGGCGATCGGCTCGTACGACCCGTCGAAGGTGGAGCCGAGGATGCCGACGACCCCGATGGTGTTCTCGTCGCACAGCTCGGCCGCCGCCTGCGGGTCGAGGTGGTACCGGTCGCCCTCCATGGGCACCAGGCGGGCCTCCACCTCCCAGAAGTTGCAGAACTTCTCCCAGCACACCTGCACGTTGACGCCCATGACCAGGTTCGGGCGGGCGTCCGCCGACGGGTAGCGGTCGGCGTTGCGCCGCATCCAGCGCCGCTTGAGCGCCATTCCGGCGAGCATGCACGCCTCGCTGGAGCCGGTCGTCGAACACCCGACGGCGGCCGACGGGTCCGGCGCGTGCCACAGGTCGGCGAGCATCGCCACACAGCGCCGCTCCAGCTCGGCGGTGCGCGGGTACTCGTCCTTGTCGATCATGTTCTTGTCCCGGCACTCGGCCATCAGCGCCCCGGCCTGCGGCTCCATCCAGGTGGTGACGAAAGTGGCCAGGTTCAGCCGGGCGTTGCCGTCCAGCATCAGCTCGTCGTGCACGATCTGCGCCGCCGTGGTGGGCGGCAGCGGTCCGTCGGGGAGCCGGTTCTTGGGCGGCGCCTCGGTCATCTCGACGACCGGGTTCGCATCCCCGAAGAACGGGTTGACGGACATGGGCCGCTCGTCGGGCTTCCCGGGGCCTTTGTGCAGTGCCATGGAGGTGTCTCCCTGGAGGGTGTCGAGAGGATCAGCGGACGGAGGTCCCGTCGGCGCGCAACTGCATCTGGGGCCGCCCCGTCACCAGCAGCCAGGCCGGCAGCGAGGCGATGCACAGCAGGGCGAAGATCGTCGGTGAGGCCACGAGGACCCCGGCCGTGAACAGGCTGATCCAGCCCTGTCGGGTGACGGCCAGCAGGACGCCCAGCACGCCCGCCGCCACACCCACCGCCGGTTGTACACCAGGGACGAGGGCGTGGGCGGCGAGTCCGAAGGCGGCGCCGATGAAGACGGACGGGAAGATCCGTCCGCCGCGGAACCCGCAGGACGCGGCGACGAGCAGCGCGGCGAGCTTCACCACCGCCATCGTCGCGAACTGCCCCGCCGTCCAGCCGTCGGGGTTCCGGGCCAGCGTCTCCACCTCGCCCAGTCCCTTGAAGAGCGTCAGATGACCGCCCAGTGCCCCGAGCAGGCCGAGGACGGCCCCGCCCACGGGGAGCGCCAGCATCGGGTGCCGCAGCCGCCGGAACGCGCCGTGGACGTGCGGGAAGCCGTACACCGCGCACATGCCGAACACGGCGGCCAGGCAGGCGACGACCAGCGCGGCGGCCAGGTCGCCCCAACCCGGGTGGCCGCCGACCGGCGGCAGGCCGAGGTCGAAGGTGGGGTGGGCCAGCAGGGTGGTCGTCATGGCGCCCACGGCCCCCGCGGCCAGCGGCGCGAAGAGGTTGTCCCACAGTGCGCCCTGCAGCTGCCGCCCGGCCAGCGCCTCGGAGAGCACCAGCGCCGCCGCCACCGGCGTGCCGAACAGGGCGCCGATCGTCGCCGCCTCCGCCAGCACCGGCCACATGGCACCCGGCATCCGGGGGATCAGCCTGCTGCCCAGCCAGAAGGCGAGCGCCACGTTCGTCGCGATGATGGGGTTCTCCGGGCCGAGGCTGGGTCCGCCGGCCAGCATCAGCGCGGTCGCCAGCAGCAGGCCGGGCACCACCGTGAGGGGCAGCACCGGGGCGCTGAGCCCCACGGTGGCCGGGTCGGGGCCCGCGTGACCGGGGACCTTCCACACGACCAGTCCCACGGCGATCCCGGTCGCGGTGAGCATGACCATCATCCACAGCACGGAGTACCGGCCGATGCCCAGCGCGTCGGGCAGCGGACCCCACAGCACCCCCTGCAGCCGTTCGGCCAGACCGCTCACCAGCAGGTAGAGGAGACTGGCGCCGACCCCGACCAGTACCGCGGGCAGGATCAGGGGCAGCAGGGCGCGCGCCGGTGCCGCCGGTGCGGCGGGCGCCTGCTGCGCGGTGTCCTGGGCCACGCGCCCACCATAAGTGGGCGAAGCGGACGGAACATCTCGAACGGGCCGGGGCTTGCACCTCACGTCGCGTGAGGGCTCAGCGTAGAGGCGTACCGAGAAGGGAGCGGACGAAGTGAGCTACTCCGTGGGACAGGTCGCCGGTTTCGCCGGAGTCACGGTGCGCACCCTGCACCACTACGACGACATCGGCCTGCTCGCCCCGAGCGAGCGCAGCCACGCGGGTCACCGGCGCTACGGCGACGCCGACCTCGACCGGCTGCAGCGGATCCTGTTCTACCGGGAGCTCGGCTTCCCGCTCGACGAGGTCGCGGTCCTGCTCGACGATCCGGACGCGGACCCGCGCGCGCACCTGCGCCGGCAGCACGAACTGCTGACCGCCCGGATCGAGAAGCTGCGGAAGATGGCCGAGGCCGTGGAGCACGCCATGGAGGCACGCAAGATGGGGATCGATCTCACGCCGGAGGAGAAGTTCGAGGTGTTCGGGGACAAGGACCCCGAGGACTACGCCGAGGAGGCCGAGCGGCGCTGGGGCGGAACGCACAGCTACGAGGAGTCGCAGCGCCGCGTGGCCCGCTACACCAAGGACGACTGGAAGCGGATCCAGACCGAGGTCGCCGAGTGGGGGCAGGCGTACTCGGCGCTCATGGCAGCGGGGGAGCCGCCGACGTCGGAGCGGGCGATGGACCTCGCCGAGGCGCACCGGCAGCACATCAGCAAATGGTTCTTCGAGTGCCATGTGAAGACCCACCAGGGGCTGGCGGAGATGTACATCTCCGACGAGCGCTTCCGCGCGTTCTACGAGGCGATGCACCCGGGCCTGCCCGAACACCTCGGTGCGGCGATCGCGGCGAACGCCGCCCGCCACGCCGGGTGACCTCCCCGGTCCCGGAGGCACCGGTGGAACCTGGGGCGGACGCGGCGCGTTGATAGCTTTGTGCGGCCGCACAAGCACGCGGCGATCGCCTTCACCCCCACAGGAGCCCGGACCCGTGATGACACTCGCCCTCGGCCCGAGCTGGCTGGACCCCAACTATCTGCTCGACACGTACAGCATCTGGGGCCTGCTCCTCATCGTCTTCGCCGAGTCCGGCCTGCTCATCGGCTTCTTCCTGCCGGGTGACTCGCTGCTGTTCACCTGCGGGCTGCTGATCACGTCCGGCGACCTGGACTTCCCGCTGTGGGGGGCGATCGCCCTGATCTGCCTCGCCGCGATCCTCGGCGACCAGGCGGGCTACATGTTCGGCAAGAAGGTCGGCCCGTCCCTGTTCAACCGGCCCGACTCACGCCTGTTCAAGCAGGAGAACGTCACCAAGGCGCACGAGTTCTTCGAGAAGTACGGCCCGAAGTCCCTGGTCCTGGCCCGTTTCGTGCCCATCGTGCGGACGTTCACGCCGATCATCGCCGGTGTCAGCGGCATGCGGTACCGCTCGTTCCTGACCTTCAACGTCATCGGCGGTGTCCTGTGGGGCGCGGGTGTGACCCTGCTCGGCTCGTGGCTGGGCAAGGTCGACTTCGTCAACAAGCACATCGAGCTGATCCTCATCCTGATCGTGCTCGTCTCGGTGATCCCGATCGCCATCGAGTTCCTCCGGGCCCGCTCCAAGGCCAAGAACGCCCCGCCCGCCGAACCGGCCCGGCAGCAGCCCCCCGTCATGGACGACGCGACGACCCGGCTGCGCCGCATCGAGCCGGACCAGCAGTACGAGCCCTACCAGCAGGAGCAGCAGCGGGAACAGCAGCAGGGCTGGAACCAGGGCTACGACAACCAGGGCTACGACCAGCAGCAGTACGAGCAGCACTACGGCCAGCAGCAGTACGACCAGCAGCAGTACGACCAGCAGGAGTACCAGCAGCAGTACGACCGGCAGCAGTACCCGCAGGAATACGGCCAGCAGCAATACCCGCGGGACTACAACCAGGGAAACTACCGCCAGTAGGCCCTCAGAACCCCCGGGTCCGCTTGGCCGCCCGCCGGCCCTCAGCGGAGCCGAACCGCAGGAACAGGCGGGAGATCTCCGAGCCCAGGTTCACTCCGATCGCGATGGCCATGGCGAGCGACGCCGCCTTGGCCAGCGACACCAGGCCCTTGTTCACGTCGTTCTGCGCCATCGCCAGCAGCCCGAAGTAGGTGGCCGAGCCCGGCAGCAGCGGCCCGATCGCCGCCGTGGTGTACGGCAGGGCGGAGGCGAACCGGTAGCGGGACAGCAGCTGCCCGAACAGGCCGACCAGCCCCGCCGCCACGGCCGTGGCGGCCACCGGTGAGATGTCACCGGCGTAGCGCATCGCCCCGTAAACCGACCAGGCGACACCGCCGTTGAGGGTCACCGCCAGCACGGTGGAACGTTCCTGCTGGAGAAGCACGGCGAAGGTCAGCGACAGCAGCATCGACGCGGCGATCTCCAGCAACGGGCGGTCGGCGATGTTCAGCGACGCGTCCGGATTGAGCTTGGCGCCGAACTTGACGCCGAAGTACAGCACCACCAGCACACCGGTGACGATGCCGACGAAGAAGTACATGACCTCCAGCAGTCGCGCTGAGGCGGTGATGTAGAACCCGGTCAGCCCGTCCTGCACGCCCGCCACCAGCGCCCGCCCCGGCAGCAGCGCGAACAGCCCACCGGTGATGACCGCGGAGGCCGCCACATCGACGTGCGTGGCCGTGAGCGTCACGCCGATCGCCGCGGGCGGCATCGCGGCCACCGTGAACTGGTAGAACTCCGGAAGCCCGCGCCCCGCGCACAGCCACGCCAGCCGGTCGCCGAGCATCGCGCCCAGCGCGGCCGCCACGAACACCAGCAGGTCACCGCCGACCAGCAGGGAGGCCGCGCCCGCCAGCAGCCCCGCGGCCAGCGTGAGCGCCCAGCCGGGGTACGGGTGCCGGTTACGGCGGATCTCGGCGAGCCGGCGGTAGGCCTCCTCGAGCGAGATGCTGGTCTCCGGGTCGGTCAGGTCGTCCACGAGCCGGAAGACCGCCGAGAGCCGGGTGTAGTCGGTGCCCCGGCGCCGCACCGTCCGGGACGCGGTGACCGGGTCCTCCACCAGGGACGGCTGGTGGGAGATGGACAGCAGGGTGAAGGTGACGTTCGGCTCGCACCGGTCCAGCCCGTAGCTGCGGCAGACCGCGAACATCGCGGCCTCCACGTCCTCGGCGTTCTCGCCGCCCGCGAGCAGCAGCTCACCGATACGCAGGGTCAGGTCGAGGACGCGCGGGACGGCCGGGCCGCCCTCGTCGACCTTCTGCACCGGCTCCGGCGCGGGCCGCTCCGCCACCGGCATGCGCAGCATCGTGCGCATCCGGTCCTGCCAGGGGGCGTCCTTGACCAGGCTGACCGCCGGTATCCCGTTCGGCGGGGTGAAGGCGGGCGCGGACTGGGCGCTGTAGGTGCTGGGCGTACTGAACGCCGACCCCTCCGGCTCGGGACCGGCCGGCTGCGGCGTGTCCAGTCCCCGCGGCACGGCGAACTCGGAGGTGGTCTCGGCCTCACCGCCGGTCCTGGACAGGGCAAGCCCGGCCGGGATGGCGAACTCGGACGTCATCTCCGGGTCGTACGAGCTTCTCGCCTCGTCCGACCGAGGCTTGCGCTCCTCCGCCTCCGTCACTCCTGAAATCTCCCTGGACGACCGTCTGCGTAAGCCAGTATGCGCATGACCACGCGAGCGGGCCGCGGCATCCCCTCGGGTTGCCGCGGCCCGCGATCATCAAACCGTCGGGTCGGTCAGTGGCCGCCCTGCTCCTTGAAGCGCTTGTACGACCGCTCGATCTCCACCTCGGCGTCCGTACGGCCCACCCAGTTGGCGCCCTCGACCGACTTGCCGGGCTCCAGGTCCTTGTAGACCTCGAAGAAGTGCTGGATCTCCAGGCGGTCGAACTCGGACACGTGGTGGATGTCACGCAGGTGCTCCACACGCGGGTCGGTGGCCGGCACGCACAGCAGCTTGTCGTCGCCGCCCGCCTCGTCCGTCATCCGGAACATGCCGATCGCACGGCACCGGATCAGGCAGCCCGGGAAGGTCGGCTCGTCAAGGATGACCAGCGCGTCCAGCGGGTCGCCGTCCTCGCCGAGGGTGTTCTCGACGAAGCCGTAGTCGGTCGGGTAGGCGGTCGAGGTGAAGAGACGACGGTCCAGGCGGATCCGACCGGTCTCGTGGTCCACCTCGTACTTGTTCCGCGAACCCTTCGGAATCTCGATCGTGACGTCGAACTCCACCGGTGGCTCCTCCATGATCAGCACATAGTTCTGGTGGTTAAGTGTCCCTCACGCAGGTGTGTGATCGCGAAAGGGGCTGGTGGTAGTGCCAGAGCTGAGGCCTTGGCGAGCCGCGAGACCGCATGCGGAGCGGTTCGCGAACGCTGTACGACCGCTGCTGGCACGGGCCGCGACGGCCACGAAACCGCGGGTCGCGCGGGTGACGCGGGCCGTCGGACCACGGCTCGCGGCGCTCGTACGACCCCCTCGTCCGCGGCCCGTCACGACCTGGCAGTACATCGTGTGCGCCGCCGTCGCCGGGCTGGCACTGGCTTGCGGCGCGGTGACCGCGGCCGGCCCCTGGGACGCCGACGGTCAGCGTACGGCCGAGCGGCACCGGGCGGCCGCCCTGGAGCGGTCAGGTGGCACAGATCACGGCGGCGGCTCCGGCGGGACCGTCGCCGGCCCGCGCCCCGCGCCGAGCGCCGCGTCCGTCCTGACGGCCCTCGGCGGCACCACGACCACGGTGAAGTCGGCGCCGGGGGAGAAGTCCCTCGCGGACGTCCTGAAACCCCTGCTGGACTCCTCGGCGCTCGGCCGGGACCACACCGCCGCCGTCGTCGACGTGGCCACCGGCCGGCGCCTGTACGGCGCCGGCGCGGGCAAGGCCATGACCCCCGCCTCCACCACCAAGATCGCCACCGCCGTCGCCGCCCTGTCCGCACTCGGCGCCGACCACCGCCTCACCACCCGCGCCGCCTTCGAACCGGACACCGGGGAGCTCGTCCTGGTGGGCGGCGGCGACCCGACCCTCACCGCCCACGACGAGGCCGACGGAGGCTGGGCCGGCCTGCGCGTCCTGGCCCGGGACACCGCCGCCGCACTGAAGAAGCGCGGAGTCCACCAGGTCACCCTGTCCTACGACACCACCCTCTACGCGGGCTCCGAACTGCACCCCATCGGCGTGAACGACAACCTCGCCCCGGTCAGCGCCCTGATGGCCGACGAGGGCCGCACCGACGACTCCGCCCACGGCCCGGTGGCCCGGGTGGCCGACCCGGCGGCCGACGCGGCCCGCAAGTTCGCGGCGTTCCTGGCCAACGCCGGGATCAGGACGACGTCCCCCGGCCCGTCCAAGGCGACCGCTCGCGCGAACACCCTGGCGACCGTCTCCTCGCCGCCGCTGTCCGCGCTGGTCGAACGCATGCTGACCAACAGCGACAACGACATCGCCGAGGCCCTGGCCCGCCAGACCGCCCTCGCGACCGGCCGACGCCCGAGCTTCGACGGCGGCGCGGCGGCGATCGCCGCCCGGCTGAGGACGCTCGGCCTGCCGGTGACCGGCGCGGTCTTCCACGACGGCAGCGGACTGAACCGGGACGACAGACTGACCGCGGACCTGCTCACGGCCCTGCTCGTCGAGGCCGGATCCCCCCGGCACCCCGAACTCCGCCCCGTCCTCACCGGCCTCCCCGTAGCGGGCTTCACCGGCACCCTGAGCAGCCGCTACACGGACGGCGCCGCCGGCCTGGTCCGCGCCAAGACGGGCACGCTGACCGGCGTCAACACCCTGGCGGGCACAGTGGTCGACCACGACGGCCGCCTCCTGGCCTTCGCCTTCCTGACCTCCGACACGACAGACCCGGACCAGGCCCAGAAAACCCTGGACCGAACGGCGTCGGCGTTGGCGAACTGCGGCTGCGACTAAGGCGTGTCCGGCGGATCATGCCGCAGACGCGGGGCTTGGCACGCCCTCCCCCACTCTCGGCTTCGCTCGAGCGGGCGGTGCCCCCACCGGCGTTGTCGTCGGTCGCCGACTCCCCCACGCTCGAACGAGCTCGCGCGGGGGGACCCCCATCGCGTCGACGCCCTCCTCCGCCTTGCGGCCGGACGCTCCCCCACGCTCGAATCAGCTCGCGCGGGGGCACCCCCATTCGCCCCGCTCACCAGCGCCGATGAGGCACCGCCCGTGCCCTGCGACCTGATCCGCCGGACAGGCCCCAGCCACGTCCACCCGCTGCGCGGCCGTGGGCGACCACGCCTCGCCACCGCCGTGGGGGAGGGTGGGCACGGCCGACAGCTCCGGGTGCGCTGCAATCAGGCCCCGGCCCCTGCCGACCCCAACGCCCTGCCCCCAGCGCCGGCGCTAACGTACGGTTGACACATGACGAGCATCGGTGCCTCTTCAGGGATGGTCGACTGGAACCTCGCGGTGGCGACCGCGACCCGGCTCGTGCGGCCGGGCCCCGACGTCAGCCGCGACGAGGCACGGGCCGTCGTCGCGGAGCTGCGCCGCCACGCCAAAGCCTCGGAGGAACACGTCCGGGGCTTCACTCGTATGGAGACCGAGGAAGGCCACGACACGCCCGTCCTGGTCGTCGACCGCCCGGGCTGGGTCCGGGCCAACGTCGCCGGTTTCCGGGAGATCCTCAAGCCGCTGCTGGAGAAGATGCAGGAGCGGCGCGGCAACACCCCGGGCGGCGCGGTCCTCGGTACCGTCGGCGGCAAGGTGACCGGCGTGGAACTGGGCATGCTGCTGTCCTTCCTGGCCTCCCGGGTCCTCGGCCAGTACGAGACCTTCGCCCCCGCCACCCGTGAACTCCCGGCGGGCCAGAACGGCGGCGGCCGGCTGCTGCTCGTCGCGCCGAACATCGTCCACGTGGAGCGTGAGCTCGACGTGGATCCCCATGACTTCCGCCTGTGGGTGTGCCTGCACGAGGAGACGCACCGCACGCAGTTCACCGGCGTGCCCTGGCTGCGCGACCACCTCGAGGGCGAGATCCAGTCCTTCCTGGCGGAGACCGACGTCGACCCGATGACCGTCCTGGAACGCGTCCGGGAGGCCGCGCAGTCGCTCGCCGGGGGCCGCCCCGAGGGCGAGGAGGACGACGGCGGCCGGTCCTTCGTGGAGCTGGTGCAGACCCCGGCCCAGCGCGAGATCCTCGGCCGGCTCACCGCCGTGATGTCGCTCCTGGAGGGCCACGCCGATTTCGTGATGGACGGGGTCGGCCCGCAGGTCGTACCGACCGTCGCGGAGATCCGCGAGAAGTTCCAGCAGCGCCGCGCCAAGGGCGCCTCCCGCCTCGACATGGCCCTGCGCAAGCTGCTGGGCCTGGACGCCAAGCTCCGGCAGTACCGGGACGGCGAACGCTTCGTGCGGGCCGTCGTCGACCAGGTCGGCATGGACGGCTTCAACCGGGTGTGGACCTCTCCGAACACCCTTCCCACCAAGGCGGAGATCGCCAAACCGGCGGACTGGGTCGCGCGGGTGCATCGCAAGGCCGAGTCGTGAAACCGGCGGGGAAGTCGTGAAGTGAATCCGGCCGACGGCAGGCGAACGCCCCTCTTATCACCCGTCCGAGGGACCGTGAGCCATGCGTAGGCGTGCAATGCTCGGGGAACGGCCCGCTTCTGTCACCATCTACACACTCTGAGTGACCGAACCTCGGGCTCACCCCCCGACAACTTCATGAAGGGAACCGGACATGGGTCCCCATCCTGCGGTCGCGGCGATACGCCTGGCGGTCCGCCGCGTCCTCCACGACATCCTCAACGACCACCAGACCTCCCCCCGGACTCCGGACGGACCGGCCGAGCGCGCCCCCTCCGCGGCCGCCCCGCTCGTGCTCGTCGCCTGCTCCGGCGGCGCCGACTCCATGGCGCTCGCCTCCGCCCTCGCCTTCGAGGCCCCCAAGCTCGGCATCCGCGCCGGCGGCGTCACCGTCGACCACGGTCTGCAGGCCGGCTCCGACCTGCGCGCCCAGGAGGTCGTCCTCAGGCTGCGCGAGCTCGGCCTCGACCCGGTGGAGTCCCACGCCGTGACCGTCGGCCGCGAGGGCGGCCCCGAAGCCGCCGCCCGCGACGCCCGCTACGCCGCCCTCGACGCCGCGGCCGCCCGCCACGGCGCCACCGCGATCCTCCTCGGGCACACCCGCGACGACCAGGCCGAAACCGTCCTGCTCGGCCTCGCCCGCGGCTCCGGCATCCGCTCCCTGTCCGGGATGGCCGCGGTCTCGGGGGCCGGCGGCCGTTACCGCCGCCCCTTCCTCCACCTCGACCGGCAGACCGCCCGCAAGGCCTGCATGGTCCAGTCGCTCCCGGTCTGGGACGATCCTCACAACGCGGATCCCGCCTACACCCGCTCCCGGCTCCGCCAGGAGGGCCTGCCCGCCCTGGAGAAGGCGCTCGGCAAGGGCGTCGTCGAGGCCCTCGCCCGCACCGCCCAGCTCTCCCGCGACGACGCCGACGCCCTCGACACCTGGGCCCGCCAGGCCGAGGCCGCCGTCCGTGACTCCGCAGGTCTGCTGGAGTGCGCCAAGCTGTACGCCCTCCCGCCCGCCGTGCGCCGCCGCATCCTGCGCCGCGCCGCGATCGAGGCCGGCGCCCCGGCCGGTTCGCTGTTCGCCCGGCACATCGAAGAGGTCGACCGGCTGATCACCGGCTGGCGCGGCCAGGGAGCCATCAATCTCCCGGGCAGGGTCGTCGCCCAGCGGCAGGGTGGCAGACTGGTGATTCGGCAAGGCTGAGTCCGCGCCTCCCGGAGGGACGGTCGGCGGGCTCGGGCAGCCGCAGGCCGTAAGTGCGGGACGACCGAAAGTGATGCGGGTGGACGCGAAAGACATGGGTGCCGACCTCAAAGAGGTACTCATCACCAAGGAAGAGATCGACGCGAAGCTGGCCGAGCTGGCCGCGAAGATCGACGCTGAGTACGAGGGCAAGGACCTGCTGATCGTCGGTGTGCTCAAGGGCGCGGTGATGGTCATGGCGGACCTCGCCCGGGCGCTGTCCACCCCCCTCACGATGGATTGGATGGCCGTGTCGTCGTACGGCGCGGGCACCCAGTCCTCCGGGGTCGTGCGGATCCTCAAGGACCTCGACACCGACATCAAGGGCAGGCACGTCCTGATCGTCGAGGACATCATCGACTCCGGCCTGACCCTGTCCTGGCTGATCTCCAACCTCGGCTCGCGCGAGCCCGCCTCCCTGAAGGTGTGCACGCTGCTGCGCAAGCCCGACGCCGCGAAGGTCGCCATCGACGTGGAGTGGGTCGGCTTCGACATCCCCAACGAGTTCGTGGTGGGCTACGGCCTGGACTACGCCGAGAAGTACCGCAATCTCCCGTTCGTGGGTACGCTCGCGCCCCACGTCTACGGCGGCTGAGCTCCAGAGGGCTCAAGCACGTAAGACGATCGGGAACCCCAGCGGGTTGCTCGCCGTTGGAGCTTGCAGAGACGGGATTGCCGGCCGTCCGAACAGCTTCATGCGGCTTCGGACAACAATGCTGGGGTACCGTCAGAAGAACTGTCTTATCAAACTCACTATGGCAGGAGGGACGGGGCGGCACCGCTCCGTATGGATGGACGTGAAGCGATACTTCCGTGGGCCGGTCATGTGGATCGTGCTGGCCGTCCTTGCCGTGGTCGTGTTGATGCAGGTCGTCGGCTCGTCCGGCGGCTACAAGACGGTGGACACCGGCCAGGTCGTGGCGGCGATCAATGACAACAAGGTCGAGTCGGCGAAACTCACCACCGGCGACGAGCAGACCGTCAAGGTCACGCTCAAGGACGGTGTGAAGGTCGAAGGCAGCTCGAAGATCCAGGCGAGCTACATCGGCGACCAGGGCGTGGCCATCGCCAGCACGCTGCAGACCAAGTACCAGGACAAGCAGATCCCGGACGGCTACACGGTGTCGCCGTCCAAGCAGAACCCGTTCCTGGGTGTCCTGCTCTCCCTGCTCCCCTTCGTCCTCATCGTGGTCGTCTTCCTGTTCCTGATGAATCAGATGCAGGGCGGCGGCTCCCGGGTCATGAACTTCGGCAAGTCCAAGGCGAAGCTCATCACCAAGGACACCCCGAAGACGACGTTCACCGACGTCGCGGGCGCCGACGAGGCCGTCGAGGAGCTCCACGAGATCAAGGAGTTCCTGCAGGAGCCGGCCAAGTTCCAGGCCGTCGGCGCCAAGATCCCCAAGGGTGTGCTGCTGTACGGCCCGCCCGGCACCGGCAAGACCCTGCTCGCGCGCGCCGTCGCGGGCGAGGCGGGTGTGCCCTTCTACTCGATCTCCGGTTCCGACTTCGTCGAGATGTTCGTCGGTGTCGGTGCCTCCCGGGTCCGTGACCTGTTCGAGCAGGCCAAGGCGAACGCCCCGGCGATCGTCTTCGTCGACGAGATCGACGCGGTCGGCCGCCACCGCGGCGCCGGCCTCGGCGGCGGTCACGACGAGCGCGAGCAGACGCTGAACCAGCTGCTCGTCGAGATGGACGGCTTCGACGTCAAGGGCGGTGTGATCCTCATCGCCGCGACGAACCGGCCCGACATCCTCGACCCGGCCCTGCTGCGGCCCGGCCGCTTCGACCGCCAGATCGCGGTCGACCGCCCGGACATGCAGGGTCGTCTGGAGATCCTCAAGGTCCACCAGAAGGGCAAGCCGGTCGCCCCGGACGTCGACCTGGCCGCGGTGGCCCGTCGCACGCCGGGCTTCACCGGCGCCGACCTGTCGAACGTGCTGAACGAGGCGGCCCTGCTCACGGCCCGCAGCGACCAGAAGCTCATCGACAACAAGATGCTGGACGAGGCGATCGACCGCGTGGTCGCGGGCCCGCAGAAGCGGACCCGGATCATGTCGGACAAGGAGAAGAAGATCACCGCGTACCACGAGGGCGGTCACGCCCTGGTCGCGGCGGCCTCCCCGAACTCCGACCCGGTCCACAAGATCACGATCCTGTCGAGGGGCCGTGCCCTCGGCTACACGATGGTGCTCCCGGACGAGGACAAGTACTCGACCACGCGCAACGAGATGCTGGACCAGCTGGCCTACATGCTGGGCGGCCGCGCGGCCGAGGAGCTCGTCTTCCACGACCCGACCACGGGCGCGGCGAACGACATCGAGAAGGCCACCGCCACCGCCCGCGCGATGGTCACCCAGTACGGCATGACCGAGCGCCTGGGTGCCATCAAGTTCGGCGGCGACAACACCGAGCCGTTCCTCGGCCGTGAGATGGCTCACCAGCGCGACTACTCGGAAGAGGTCGCCGCACTGGTGGACGAGGAAGTCAAGAAGCTCATCGAGAACGCGCACAACGAGGCCTGGGAGATCCTGGTCGAGAACCGCGACGTCCTCGACAACCTGGTGCTCCAGCTCCTGGAGAAGGAGACCCTGGGCAAGGAGGAGATCGCCGAGATCTTCGCCCCGATCGTCAAGCGCCCGCCGCGGCCCGCCTGGACCGGCTCCTCCCGCCGCACGCCGTCCACCCGCCCGCCGGTGCTCTCCCCGAAGGAGCTCGCACTGACGAACGGCGCGAACGGCGCGACCCCGTCGATCAGCACGGTGAAGTCCACGACGACGGACTCCGCCCCGGCGACCGAGTCGGCCCCGGAGGACCGCCCGGAGCACTGAGGGATTCCTCGCAGCTCACCGGCCCGGGATGTAAGCCGCGCCCCCCAGGTTCTAGCCTGGGGGGCGCGGCGTTTCACATGCCCGCCGCTGAGTGACGAAGGAACGAGGCTTCACCATGACCGACCCCGTGACGCTGGACGGCGAGGGCAGAATCGGCGAGTTCGACGAGAAGCGTGCCGAGAACGCCGTCCGCGAACTCCTGATCGCGGTCGGCGAGGACCCGGACCGCGAGGGTCTGAGGGAGACCCCGGCACGGGTGGCGCGGGCCTACCGGGAGATCTTCGCGGGGCTGTGGCAGAAGCCCGAGGACGTGCTGACCACGACGTTCGACCTCGGACACGACGAGATGGTGCTCGTGAAGGACATCGAGGTCCTGAGCAGCTGCGAACACCATCTCGTGCCGTTCGTCGGAGTCGCCCACGTCGGGTACATCCCGTCCGCCGACGGCAAGATCACCGGTCTGTCGAAGCTGGCCCGGCTCGTGGACGTCTACGCCCGTCGCCCGCAGGTGCAGGAACGACTCACCACGCAGATCGCCGACTCCCTGATGGAGATCCTGGAGCCCCGGGGCGTGATCGTGGTCGTCGAGTGCGAGCACATGTGCATGTCGATGCGGGGCGTGCGCAAGCCCGGGGCGAAGACCATAACCTCGGCGGTGCGCGGTCAGCTTCGCGACTCGGCGACGCGCAACGAGGCCATGAGCCTGATCATGGCGCGCTAGGGCCTGTCCGGCGGATCATGCCGCAGACGCGGGGCTTGGCACGCCCTCCCCCACTCTCGGCTTCGCTCGAGCGGGCGGTGCCCCCACCGG
>NZ_JBIAVN010000005.1:0-47097 GCF_042894285.1 Streptomyces sp. NPDC001544
AGCTCGCGCGGGGGCACCCCCATTCGCCCCGCTCACCAGCGCCGATGAGGCACCGCCCGTGCCCTGCGACCTGATCCGCCGGACAGGCCCTAGCCCCGGCGCACCGACGGATCGTGGGCGGTGCCGTCCCTGTCCTCACCGGGCAGCCGTCCGGAACCGGTGGACGCGGCGGCTGTGCCGGGCGCCGCTTCCTCGGCCCGGTCGCCGTGTCCGGGCCACCAGGCCGCGTGGCCGATGAGTGCGGTGAGGCTCGGGGTGAAGAACATCGCCATGACGAACGCGGCGACCGCGATGCCGGAGGAGACGGCGAAGCCCATCTCCGTGAGGAGCGAGTTGCCCGCCAGCATCATCGTGGCGAAGGTCGCCGCCAGGATGAAGCCCGCTGCGGCCACGGTGGGTCCGGCGTGCCGGAGCGCCATGCCGGCCGCCTCCCGCGGTTCACGGCCCTCGCGGGCCTCCTCGCGGAGCCGGGCGATCATCAGGATGTTGTAGTCGGTGCCGATGGCGACCACGAACAAGTACATGATCACCGGGAGCATGAACATCAGACCCGAGTGTCCCTGTCCTTCCTGGAAGATCCACACGGTGGCGCCGAGGGTGGCGCCGAAGCCGAGGCCCACCGAGGCCATCAGGTACAGGGGGGCGACCACGCTGCGCAGCAGCAGGCCCAGGATGACCATGATCAGGGCGGCGGCGACGGGGAAGACCGTCCGGTAGTCGTGGTTGACCGCGGCGTTGATGTCCTTGTAGATCGAGGACATGCCGCCGACGAGGGCCTCGGTGCCATCGGGGGCGTCGGAGTGTGCGACGTCGCGCACCCTGCCCACGGCGTCGATCGCCTTGTCCGTCGACGCCTCGTACTTGAGGGTGACGGTGAAGTCCGCGGTGGTGCCGGCCTGATTCACCTGGGTCATGCGGGCGCTCGCCACGCCGTCCACCGCGCCGAGTTTGTTCGCGAACGCGTCGAAGGCGGACTTGTCCAGCGGCTTGCCGTCGGTGCTGGACAGGTAGACGTCGGTGGGCGCGGCGGCGCCCGCCGAGTACGCCTTCTGCATCTCGTCCTGGACGACCATGGACTCCTTGGTCTTGGGCATGGAGCCCGACGCCAGATCGAAGGTCGCCTTGTAGCCGAACGTACCGAGGGACAGCACGATGAGGACGAGGCCGGAGACCACGGCGGTCAGCGCCGGGCGGCGCTGCACACCACGGCCGAGGGCGGCGAAACGGGCGCCCTCCGGCTCGCGTTGCCAGGACTTGGAGGGCCAGAACACCTTGGGCCCGATGAGTGAGACGACGGCCGGGATCAGCGTCAGGCCCGCGACCAGGGTGGCCGCGACCGCGATGGCGAGTGCCGGGCCCATCTGCTTGAGGAAGCCCAGCGTGGACAGCACCAGCGCGAGGAAGGCGATGATGACCGCTCCGGCGGCCGAGGCGATGGCCTCGCCGACCCGCCCCACCGCGTTGACCATGGCCTGCTTGTGGTCGTCGCCGGCACGCAGCCGTTCACGGTAACGGAACATCAGGAAGAGGAAGTAGTCCGTACCGACACCGAAGAGCACGACGATCAGGATCGACGAGATCGAACTGTTGGCCTGGAGGTCGAACAGCTTCGTGGCGTATGCGATCAGCCCGTTGGCGATGGCGGCCACCAGACCGATCAGGACCAGGGGCAGCACAGCCAGGATCGGCGCCCGGAAGATGATCAACAGGGTGACCAGGATGATCACGAAGGTGCCGATGCCGATCAGCGCCTGGCCGCGCTTGGACGAGTCCTGCTGGTCGAGGGCCTGCGCGGCGGAGCCGCCGAGTTTGACGTCCAGGTGCGTGCCCTTGGCCAGTTGCTTGACGTCGTCGCGCAACACCTTGGCGGCGTCGGCCTGTTTGGGCTGGCCGGCGTTCTTGCTGTCCATCTGGACCAGGGTCAGGGCGTACCTGCCGTCCTTGGACGGCTGGCCGGGGACGACCTTCTGCACCTGGTCGATGTGCTTCTTGCCCAGTTCGGAGGTGATCCGGGCGACGTCCTTCTTGTCGGCGGCGGTCAGCTCGGCGCCGTCGGTGCGGTGGTACAGCGCGATCGCGGACGGGGTGAAGGCGCTGGGGAACGCCTTCTCCTGCAGCTGCGCCGCTTTGATCGACTCGTAACTCTTGGGCAGGAAACTGCTCTCGTCGCTGTTCGAGGGAAGGCTCGGCGCGGTCGCGACGATCGCCACCGCCGCGATCAGCCATGCCACGATCGTCCAGACGGGATGTCGGACGACTGCGTTCCCTATGCTTCGGAACATGCGGGGGGTCCTCCTGGGTAGGAAGATCACCGCAGCCCGGGGAGCGGACCCCGGCATCGGCGACCCCGACCGGCCCTCAACTCATCGGGCCGATCGAATGGTTGTCTTGAGATCCGATCGTACCGGCCGTCACGTGTACGCTGAACTGGATTTGATCTCGGCGGAGTTGGGGCTGATCTCGTGGAACTGTCCTTCACCGGGCGGGTGATCGAATGGCGTGGTCCGTCGCCGTACTTCTTCGTCACCGTGCCGGACGAGCAGTCCGCCGACGTCCGCGAGGTGGCCGTGGCGGCCACCTACGGCTGGGGGGTGATTCCCGTCGAGGCCCGGATCGGCGGGAGCGTCTTCACCACATCGCTCTTCCCCAGGGACGGCCGCTATCTGCTGCCGCTGAAAACGGCCGTCCGCACACCGCAGGGCCTGTCGGCGGGCGACGACGTGACGGTGGAGATGACCGTCCGCCTCTGACTACACGGCACTTCAGCGCACTTCAATGCACTTCAGTGCACGGAGAAACCGCCGTCGACGAAGATCGACTGACCGGTGACATAGGCGGAGGCGCGGCCGGCCAGGAACACCGCGGCGCCGGCGAAGTCCTCGGCGAAGCCGTTGCGCCCGACCAGGGTGCGGGCCGCCAGCGCCGTCACCTTCTCGGGGTCGGACGACAGGTGGGTGTTCAGCGGCGTCATGACGAACCCCGGCACGAGGGTGTTGCAGGTGACGCCGTACGGAGACCAGGCCTCGGCCTGGGAGCGGGCGAGCGACTCCAACGCGCCCTTGGAGACGCCGTAGGCGCCGCTTTGGACGAAGGCCCGGTGCGCCTGCTGGGAGGTGATGTGGATGATCCGCCCGAAGCCCCGTTCGGCCATGCCGGGCCCGAACCGCTGCCCCAGCAGGAAGGGCGCCTCCAGGTTCACCGCCATAGTGGCGTCCCACACCTCCTCCCCCAGCTCGCCCAGCGAGGGCCGCAGATTGATCCCCGCGGAGTTGACGAGGATGTCCGGCTCCCCGAACGCCGAGGTCATCTCCTCGGCGGCCGCGCGCACGCCGTCGCGGGTGCTCAGATCGGCGCCGACCCAGGCAGCCCGGCAGCCGTCCGCCGCCAACTCGTCGACGGCGGAGGCCAGTTCCGCCTCCTTGCGCGCCACGACCACCACGCTCGCTCCGGCGTGGGCGAGTGCCCCGGCGATGGCCCGGCCGATGCCGGAGCTGCCGCCGGTCACCGCGGCGACCAGCCCGTCGAGCGAGAACAGTTCGGAGAGGTAGGTCCGCGACGTCATTCCCGCACCCTAGACGACACACCGCGGCCCCAGCATGCCGCGACCGCATCCACGTTGTTCGGCGGGCTACGGCGTCCTGCGGCCGACGCCCGCGTACACCCAGTACTCGGACGGGTCGTCGGGGACGTGGTCCTCCGGTCCCGGGCGCCACAGGGGTACGTGGACCAGGCCCGGCTCGACGAGACGGAAGCCGTCGAAGAGGCCGAGGATCTCGTCGCGGGACCGGGCCGTCACCGGAGAGCTGGCCCGCGAGCGGTACAGCTGCCCCACGGCCGCCGCCGTCCGAGGGCGGTCCTGGTTCGTGGCATGGGTCATCGCCAGCCAGCCCTCACCGGGCAGTGCGTCACGGAAGGCGGCCACGATGCCCGCCGGATCCTCCTCGGGCGACACGAAGTGCAGGATCGTGATCATCAGCACGGCCACGGGCTGATCGAAGTCGATGAGCCCCCGCACCTGCGGAGCGGACAGTATGTCGGCAGGCCGGCGGATGTCGGCGTTGACGATGTCGGCGTCCGGGTTGTCGGCCAGCAGTGACGCGCTGTGCGCCACGGCCACGGGGTCGTTGTCGACATAGACGACCCGGGCCCCGGGCCTGACCGCCTGCGCCACCTCGTGGACGTTGCCCTGGGTGGGTATGCCGGAGCCCAGGTCTATGAACTGACGCACTCCGGCCTCGAGGAGGAAGCGGACGGCCCGGCCCAGGAAGGCGCGGTTGGCCCGCGCGAGCATCCGGACCTGGGGGTCGATGGCCGTGAAGGCGGCAAGCGCCTCCCGGTCTATGGCGAAGTTGTGCTGCCCGCCCAGCATGGCGTCGTACATGCGGGCGACACTCGCCTTGTCCGGATCGATCCCCTCCGGGAGATCCTCAACAGTGGACACCACAACTCCCCTGTCACTAGGCGATCTTGACTCACCATCATATAGTGGATCGACGGTGTGGCGAGGTGCCTGTCCTCGGCCACGCACGACGCGGCCCCATCCGGAAAGGCACGACCCTGCGGAACGAAGCGCGTGGACACCCCCACGAGACGCCCTCGGCCGTATCCACCGATGTGTCCCCCGCAGGGCCCTCCCCCCGGCGGTCCTTCTTCTCCTCGGCGGCCGAGGACATCGGCTCGGAGCTCGATCTACGGCTGACCGGTGGTCATGTCGTGCGGGCGCTGGCACCGGGGTTCTGCGACGCGGCGTCGGTCTACCTGCTGGAGCGGTGGCTGCAGGGGGAGAACAGCTCGGTGTCCGCGGATCCGCCGCAGTTCGAGGCCCGCCGCCTCGCGATACGCGTGGGTTCGGACACCGCCGACGACTGGGAGCCGCTGCTGCCGCTCGGGGAAGTGATCGTCTTTCCCCGCGAGACCCCGTACGCGCGCGCTCTCGCCACCCGGCGCACCCAACTGCTCGACGCCGTCGACACGCACACCTCGGAGCGGCTCGGCTCACTCACGGACGACGAGGGCCGTATCGAGAACCTGCTGAACACGGTCTCCTTCCTGGTGGCTCCGCTGCATCTGGCGGACGTCGCCGTCGGATTCATCGCCTGCACGCGAGGGCCGGCGCGGGCTCCGTTCACGGCCGAGGACGCCGGGGCCGTGGAGCGGCTGGCGGCGCGCGCCTGTGTGGCACTGGACAACGCGCGCCGCTACGAGCGGGAGCGCCGCACGGCACTGGCCATCCGCGCCAGCCTGCTGCCCGCCGCCGCACCGGAGTTCCCGGGCTGCCGGATCGCCCACGGCTATCTGCCGGCTGGAGACGGCGACATCATCGGCGGTGACTGGTTCGACGTCCTGCCCCGGCCGGGAGGGCGGATCAGCCTCGTCGTCGGGGACGCGATGGGCCATGGCCCGGAGGCGGCGGTCGCCATGATCCAGCTGCGCACCGCCGTCCGCGCCCTGGCGGGGCTCGACATGCCACCGGTGGACCTCATGCGCCGGCTCGACGCGCTTGCCTGTGACACCCCGGGGGCGTCGTTCGCGACCTGTGTCTACGCCGAGTGGGACGCTCGGCGGCGCCTGTGCACGCTGGTCGGCGCCGGGCACCCTCCCCCACTGATCCGTGGCCCGGACGGGCGCTCCACCCCCGTCACGCTCACCAGTGCCGGCCTGCCCCTGGGACTCGGGGCGGGCACCTACGAGGCCACGGTGCTGCACGTGCCGGAGCCGGCGTTGCTCGTCCTCTACAGCGACGGCCTGGTCGAGTCCCGTCAGACGGACATCGACCAGGGGATCGCCCGGCTCGCGCTCGCCCTGGACTCGGCCACGACCACGACCGCACACAGCCAGGAGTCGCTGCACGCGCTGTGCCGGCGACTGCTGCACACCCCGAGCACCCCGGCCGGGAGGGACGACCGGACGCTGCTGCTCGCCGCGTTGCAGCCGGTTTCAGAACATCCGGCAAACCTGCACACCGCTCCCTGACCGGCCACTGGGCGCCTGAACAGCCCTCAGGGCCTTCTCGACGGGAGGTGGATTCGCGTGGAAGTGTCCCACCCGTGGGCCGGTGGCCGCGCTCGCTCATGCACCCCCGTCGCAGGCCGTGTGAAGGAGTCGGCGGGCACGGTCACCGCCCCCTCACTCCGGTGAAGACGGAAAGCGCCGCGCGTGCCGTTCGCGCCCCGCGCGACTCGCCGTCCCGTGGTGGGCGTGCTTTGATCCTTCGCGTGGCGCAGGTCACCGGAGCCGATCCCGTCACCGGGACCCGAACGGTGGACCGAGCCACGGAAGAAGTGCCTATGCGAAGGGAACAGCACCTCATGAACCTCGCCCCCCGGGTGGAAACGGCCGTGATCTCCGACGCCGACCTGGACAACGTCTCCGGTGGTATGGCGGCCGGCGGCTCCGGCGGTCTGCATGTCGAGACGCCCATTGCCGACCTCTGCGCCGATGTTCTGGCCGTCGCCTCGCCCGAGGGTGTCGCTGCCGGCGGGTTCCTCAACGCCTCCGCCGGCTGACGGCGACGTCTCGCCTCCACGGGCCCCGGATCATCCGATCCGGGGCCTGTCCGGTTCGGGGCCTGTCCGGTTCGGGGCCTGTCCGGTTCGGGGCCTGTCCGGTTCGAGCGGCGACGGCGGTCAGATGAGGGGCAGGCCCCAGCGGGGCGCGTCCTCGTTCGGGCTCACGGGTGCGACGGTCAGGTCGGGCCGGTCGCCCCTCGCCGTGATCAGCGCCGACTCCCCCTTGCGCAGGGCGATCCCAAGGGCACCGTCGCCGGCGTCGGCGTGCCGCAGGGGGCGGCCCCGCCCGTCCCGTACGTCGACCGGCCCCGCGATCCCGTGCCGTACGACGCAGGACGCGCCCGCCTCGCTGACCAGTCGCACCCAGCGAGTGGTGCCGCCCCGGCGGACCGCGCTCAGCAGGAAGGCACCCTCGGTACGGAACTGATGAACGGTCAGGTCGGCCCAGGCGTGGGGCAGCGCCGGGAAGACCCTGATGATCCCGCCCCAGGACTGGCAGACCATGTCGTGCAGGGACTGGGCCGCCGACAGCGGGGTCTCGATGACCGGGCCGGACTCCTGGTACATGGTGTTCGGCCGGATGAAGCGGGTCATCAGCTCACCGAGGTACTTCAGCGCGTCCTCGCCCTTGCCCAGCAGCGCCGACATCGAGGCGGCGCCGGTGAAGGTGTAGCCCTGCAGGGCGCCCTCGAAGCCCACCCAGTGCGCCAGGGACCGCTCGATCAGGGCGCGTTCGTCGGGGGTGCGGCCGGTCACCTCGTACAGCGGGTAGACCGCGAGCAGATGCGAGTAGTGACGGTGGGACTTGGCGAAGGGGATGTCGGCGCCGATCATGAAGCCGTTCCCGTCCGTCGGATAGGGCGCCCGTCTGGCCAGCACTTCGCGCCAGCGGGGGGTCAGCGGGTCGTCGACGCCGAGGAGTTGGGCGGATTCGAGGAGCGTACGGCAGCCCCAGGTCAGGAGCATGAGGTCGTAGTTGCAGTCGCGCGAGTCGCCGCCGTACTCCGGGGAGAAGGTGGCGGGCAGGTGCAGTCTGCCGTCCGGGCCGGGCTCGAGGAAGTGCAGGTAGTAGTTGATCGCCTTGCGCAGCAGCGGGAAGAGGACGTCCCGCAGGATCGACTCGTCCATGGTGTGCCGGTAGCTGAGCCAGACGTTGTGCAGCGCCCAGGTGAGGTTGCCGACTTCGGGGGTCGGCGGGTCCTGGCCGGGGATGCCGACACCGTAGCCCGTGAGCGTGCCGGCCGCGCCGTTGACCAGGTGGGGGTCGGTGGTGCGGGGGATGCCGAGCGAGTCGGCGCGGTAGGGCTGCGCGACCTCCTTGGCGAGGTTGTCCCTGAACTCGCCGAGCGCCCGGGTGATCGCGTCGAGTTCGAGGTGGTTGGAGCCGTGGACGAGCCAGTACTCCAGTTGGGCGTTGAGGTTCCACCACGTGTTGGGCCACGGGGTGGGTTCCAGCCAGGGGCCGCTCGTCGCCATCACGGGGGCGTCGCGGCGGGCGGCCGAGGCGGCCTTGTAGAGCTGGATCCAGTAGAAGCGCTGGATCCGGGCGTCGGGCACGGAAAGGAAGCTCTTGCGGTAGTAGGATTGCCACCAGGCGCGGTGGGTCACCGCCAGCGCGGAGTAGGAGAGTCGGGCGGTGCCGCGGATCACCTTCAGGGCCCGGCCCAGGGCCGTGGTGTGCGGATAGGAGTGCGCGACGTGCGCGTACAGCGTCCGTGTCCGGCCGCTGCTGCGCTCCCGCCACGCGGTGACGTGCTGTCCGCCCGCCAGCAGCGGTTGCACGGCGGTGGTCACACCGTCGTGGTCGGCGACCTCGGCGGGCGGGTTGCCCTGGTAGCCGTCCGGCAGCGGTTTGAAGGCGGCACGCGGACTGATGGCGTCCGCGGGATGGAACACCCACCGGAACCCGCGCTCGCCCTCGCTGGGCGTGACCTCCACGGCGAGTACCGAGCGGTCGTTGTGCACCAGGGCGCGCAGGGCCAGAGTGCCCTTGTCGGTGGTGAGCGTGCCGGTCAGCTCGGCGTCGTGCAGCGCGAGCCGCCAGTCGAGGCCGGTGATCGTGCCCACCGGCTCCAGGGTGAAGTACCCGATCGGCAGCCGGGCCAGACCGAAGAGCGAGCCGAACTCCGGGCGGTGGTCCTGGACTTCGGAGTGCTGGATGTTGAAGCGTACGGCCTTCGACGCGGCGTTGGGCTCGGCGTAGATCCCCGATCCGAGGAAGCCGTTGCCGAGGAACGGGCCCTCGTACCAGGTGGCCGGCATCCGCTCCCAGACCAGATCGGCGTCGTCCAGGACAGTGCGCCACGGGTCCGAGGGGTGCGCGGCGGGCTCGGCACGGTCGGCCGCCGCAGCCGGCGTGGGCAGGCCTGAGGCGAGCAGCGCGCCGCCCAGGGCGGAACCGGTGGTGAGGACGGTACGTCTGGACGGGCTGGGCACGATGCCTCCCGGCGGCTCGGTGATTCATCGGAGCTATACCGTGATGCAACGTAGAGATGCGACTGATACTCGTCAACACGGCGAGATAGATCGGGTGTATGGACGTGGTCCTCACCCCTCGAGCCGGATCGCCCCCGAAACGGCCACCGCCCTGCGCCGACGGTTCGACGACCCACCGGCCACACAGGGACCACGAAGTCGGACCGGGTGATTGACGCCACTCTCCCCACGAGCCGATCCACCCTGCCCCCTGCCGAGTCGACCCCGAGCTCGGGGTACCTGCCGTACGTTGTCAACGACCCGGCAGGGGTTTCGTTCTGCGGGCGACTGCCCCGGAGCGTGCTGCCCTCCGCTCAAGGGGTGGGGATACCTGCCGGGCGGAGTGGGCCGCCCAGGCGGACCGGGACGCCCGGGGAGTACAGAACGCTGACCGGCGCCTCACGAGGTGTGGGCAGGCCCGCGGCCGCGAGCAGGTTCTCCTCGCAGCCGAGCAGCTCGGCGCGGTACAGAGGCCGGCGGGGATGGTGGTCGGGCAGATGGCTCCAGCTCCGTGGGCCGCGCGATGCGTTCACCCCTGCACACGGTGATCCGGCTGCGCGCGCCACGCGGGCCGGGCCACCGGCGGGAGCTCGTGCAGGTCACGGTGTCACCGGCGGTGCGGACCCTCATCCGGACCAGAGGTAGGGCAACCCGAGCCATCCGACCCTGCGCATCCGGAAGGCGACGAGTCCCACGTACGTGACCCCGTCGCACACGTCGGGAACGGTTCCGCCGGGCAGCAGCCCGGCCACGGCTTACGGTGCGACGGCCCAGTGGACGAAGCGCAGGTCGAGCCACTGCTGGGTGAGGAGCGGGGCGCGTACGGCCGCCGGGGCGTCCGGAGTGATGGGGGTCGGCTGCTGCACGGCGCCAGGACGGCAGAGGCGTCGGCGGCGACGGCTACCCGTCGGAGCGGGTGGCGCCGAACCAGGTCTCGTGGGACCAGATGTGGGTGCACGACGGGCACTGCAGATGGAGCAGGCTGCCGGTGTTCGACAGCAGGTAGCGCCAGTGCGTAGTGCAGGTACGTCCCTGCTCGCAGGCGGCGCACCCGCGCCAGTCGTCGCAGTTCGGGCAGTCCACCCAGGCCCGCCGCCCGATGTCGGCCTGCGGATCAAGCGGCAGCATGGCCGCCCCCTCGCGCCGGGAGCACACCGGCCGACACCAGTTCGTCGTACAGGCGCTGCTGCTCCTCGCTCAGGCCGGAGTACAGCAGCTCGTACGCCTCCTCCTCGCCGCGCAGCGCCGCCGCGGGGTCCCAGCCGGTACCGAGGGCGGACATGACATGGGTGCGCCGGAGCATCTCGTGCGCGCTCAGGTCGACGGCGAATTCGACCGGTGCGACCGGTGCGGGGGGACCGGGTCGGTCTGCGGAGGACATGCGACCGAACGTAGGAAGCCTTCCCGGTCCCGGGCAAGAGCAGGTGGGGGAAGTCACAGGGGCCTCGCGGGGCACTGAAGCCTCCCAGGACACAAAGGAAACAAGGGGGAATCCCGTCGTACACGCTTTCTACCAGGCACTTCCGGAAAAACACTCCTAGTCGTACGCAGGGACGAATAGCGTGCGAGGACCCGAGCCGCTCCCCCACCTGGAGTTCCGGATGCCCCACGCCGATGCCCATGCCCAGCCGCACCACGGCGACCTTCGGCGGCTGCGACGCAGGTATCGATTACAGCGCCGGGTGACCACCCTGCTGGCACTCGGCTATTTCACGGCCTTCCTGGTCCTGTCCGCCGGCTGCCCCGGGCTCATGGCCCGCCCGCTCCTCGGCGGACTGCCGGCCGGCCTCGTCCTGGCGCTCTCCCACGTTCCCGTCACCTGGCTCGCCGTGCTGCTGTACGAACGCACCGCACGGCGCTATGTGGATCCCATGGCCTTCCGGGTCACCCGGCACGCCCCGTGGGCCGCCGCGGCCGGACGGGAGCGGCTCCCGTGACCGGCTTCGGCAGGACCGCAGAGGCATGGTCGCTGGTCGCCTTCTGCGCCGCCGTCACCGTGACACTGCTGCTGTGCGTGCTCACCGGCCCGGACCAGGACGACCTGGACGAGTTCTACACCGGTTACCGGTCGCTGTCCCCCTTGCGCAACGGGCTCGCGATCGCGGGCGACTACATCTCCGCGGCGACCGTGCTGACCATCGGCGGGGTCATCGCACTGTGCGGCTACGACGGCGTCGTGCTCGCCGTCAGCACCCTGCTGTCGCTTCTGGTCCTGATGTTCCTGCTGGCCGAACCGCTGCGCAACACGGGCCGGTTCACCATGGGGGACGCACTGGCGCGGCGCATGCCCGGACGGCCGGTACGGGTCGCGGCCTGTCTCGTCACCATCGCCTCACTGGTGCCGATGATGCTGGTCCAGCTGGCCAGCACCGGACAGCTGCTGGCCTTCATCCTGGGTTTCTCCAGCACGGCCCTGAAGACCGGCTGCATCGTCGGAGCGGGTGCCTTGATGATCGTGTACGCGGCCATCGGCGGTATGCGGGGTACGGCGCTGCTGCACATCCTGAAGATGGTGGCGCTGCTGGGATCCGGCGTCGTCATCGCCGTGCTCGTGCTGCGCACCTTCGATTTCAGCCCCTCCGCCCTGTTCGGCGCGGCCGCCGAGCGCAGCGGGGCCGGCGGGGCCTTCATGCGCAGCGGTCTGCAGTTCGCCGGTGGTCCGCATCCCCGGCTGGACATGGTGACCACCCAGTTCGCCATCGTGCTCGGCGGCGCCTGCCTCCCTCATGTCACCATGCGCATGTACACCGCCGACAGCGCGCGCCAGGTACGGCGGTCGATGTCCTGGGCGGTGTCGTCCGTGGCCCTGTTCGTCCTCGTCATCACGGTGATCGGGGTGGGGGCGACGGCGTTGGTGGGCCGCTCCGGGATCGCCGCCCAGGACCCACGGGGCAACACGGCCTACCTGCTGGCGTCGCGGGCCGTCTTCGGCGCGCACGTGTCCCGCCCGGAGACCCTGCTGTTCACCGCGGTCACCACCGCCATCTTCCTCACCCTGCTCGCCTCGGTCGCCAGCATGACGCTCTCCTGCGCCAACTCCCTGGCGCACGACGTGATCGCGTCCCGTCGCTCGGGCATGACCCCGGTCGCCGAGTCGACCGTCGCGCGGGTGTCGGCTGTCGCGGTCGGAGCTCCGGTGATCCTGCTCGCCGCACTCGTCCAGCACCGCAGCCTGCAACCGCTGGCGACCCTCTCGTTCTGCCTGGCGGCCTCGGCCATCGCACCGGCACTGGTCTACAGCCTGTTCTGGCGCCGCTTCACCCGCGCAGGCCTGCTGTGCACCCTCATCGGCGGCTCGACGGCGGTACTGGTGCTGATGCCGGGCACCAACCTGGTCTCCGGCTCCCCCACGGCGGCGTTCCCCGACGCCGACTTCAACTGGTTCCCGTTCACCACTACCGGCCTGGTGTCCATTCCGCTCGGTTTCGCGCTCGGCTGGCTCGGCACGATGCTGCCGGGGCGGCGCGCCCGGCAGGAGGCACGCGCCCGGTACGAGGCCGTCGAACCGCTGATCCTCGCCGGTCCGCGGCGCAGACTCCGGCAGTAGCCCCGAGAAGCCGCTTCGCCATGCCGCCCGGTGGAGCAATCCCCGGTGCGCCGGACCCCGGCACGGCAGGCTGGACCTCTTGTCGAGATCGCCCTGCCAGGAGTCCCTTGTGCGCAGGCCGCATGAGCCGAGCCGTCAGGCATGTCGTCCGCCCGCCGACCCGGGCGTGCGCGCACGTGGGAGCGCGGGGTGAGGCACGGCCGCGGCTCCCACGCGGACCGCTTCGAGTCACCGGCGGGCAGCACGGCGCGGACCCGGCCGCCCGCTCCCCCGGCGTGGATGCGCTGGCTTCCGGTCCTGTACGTCATCGCCGTTCTGCTGCTCGAACCGATCACGCCCGTCGACTGGCCGGTGAGCTTCGTACTCATCGCCCTGCCCCTGGTGACCGCCTTCGCCCACGGGCCCGTGACCGTCGCCGGCACCACGGTGTTCGCCGTCCTCTTCGAAGCCTTGCTGGCCGGCACTCCGTGCTGTGCGGGCCGCTCCGTCGGCTACCTGTGGGACCGCCACTACGTGGCCGCCTACGTGTGCACCGTCCTGGTGGGCAGCCTCGGCACCATCCTCGCCGTGCACCGCACCCGCCGGGAGCGCACCCTCGCCGACGTGCGCTTCGTGGCCGACATCGCCCAGCGCGTGCTGCTCAGGCCCGTTCCGCACCGGATCGGCGACCTGCTGCTGGACAGCCTCTACCTCTCCGCCACCGCGGAGGCGCGGATCGGCGGGGACCTCTACGAGGCCCTCCCCACCGCCCACGGTGTCCGGCTCCTCATCGGCGACGTGCGCGGCAAGGGGCTGCTCGCCGTGGAGACCGCGGCCGCCCTGCTGGGCGCCTTCCGCGAGGCGGCCCATGACGAACCCGACCTGCCCTCCCTGGCGCACCACGTGGAGACGAGCATGATCCGCAGGGCGGCACAGCTCGCCGGGAGCGAGAAGGACGAACGGTTCGTCACCGCGGTGTTCGCCGAGATCCCCGCCGACGGCCACCATGTCCGCGTCGTCAACTGCGGCCACCCGCCCCCACTGCTCATCCGCACCGGCGAGGTACGGGAACTGGACCGGGGGCGGTCCGCTCCGCCCCTGAACCTGGGCATGCTCGTCCCGGACCCGTACCAGGTCGACACCTACCCGTTCCGCCCCGGCGACCAGCTCCTGCTGTACACGGACGGCATCACGGAGACCCGCGACCCGGCCGGCTCGTTCTACCCCCTGCTCGAGCGGCTGCACTCCTGGGGCCCGCTGCCACCCCGTGAACTCCTGCAGCGGCTCCACCACGACCTGCTCGTCCACAGCCAGGACCGCCTGCAGGACGACATCGCCGCACTCACCGCCCGGCTGCTCCCCGAGGAACCGCCCGCACCGCCCGCCGGAGGGTTCTACGGGGACGACGGATAGCGTGCTGTCATGCGCGTCGACCACTCACCGGAATCCATGGACCCTGGTTCGTTCTACCGTCTGCTCACGGCGGTGATCGTGCCCCGGCCGATCGCCTGGGTCTCGACCCTCACGGCGGACGGCCGGACGGCCAACCTGGCACCCCACTCGTTCTTCACCGTCGCCTCCACCGACCCGCCGGTCGTCCAGTTCACCTCCGTCGGGCGCAAGGACTCACTGCGCAACGTGGAGGCGACCGGTGAGTTCGTGGTCAACTTCGCTCCCGAGCCGCTCTTCGAGCAGATCAACGCCACCGCGACCGACTTTCCCGCCGACGAGGGCGAGTTCGACGCCGTGGGCATCGAACAGGAACCGTCACTGCGGGTGCGGCCGCCCCGGGTGGCAGCGTCCCCGGTGGTGCTCGAGTGCACGCTGCACGCGACGCTCGGGCTGGGCAACTCGACGGTGGTGTTCGGCCGGGTCGTGCACGCCGCGGTGAGTGACACCGTACTGGTGGACGGCCGCCCGGACATCGGGCTGCTGCGCCCCCTGGCCCGGCTGGGCGGGAACGAGTGGGGCACGGTCGGAGAGATCCACGAACTGGCGCGCATACCCCACCGGGACTGGTCCCCCGACCGGATGCGGTCCCACGCTGACTAGTCTTGGCCCGTGACCAGCTTCGATCAGGCAGGCAGTGCTCCCCGGCCGCAGTCGCTGATGCTCAGCTTCTTCGGCATCCACGTCCTCGGCCGGGACATCGCCCTGTCGTCCAGCAGCCTGATCGACGTCTTCGCGCAGGCCGGGATCACCGAGGAGGCCGTGCGGTCCACGCTCACCCGCATGGTCAAACGCGGTCTGCTGGAGCGGCACCGGCGGGGCCGCAAGACGTACTTCGGTCTGACTCCACGGGCCGTCGGTGTGCTGCGGGAAGGACACGACCGGATCTGGCGGACGGGAGCGGTCAACCGGACCTGGGACGGCACCTGGACCCTGGTGGGTTTCTCGCTGCCCGAGGCCTGGCGCAGTGAGCGGCACGATCTGCGCTCCCGGCTGGTGTGGAACGGGTTCGGCCCGCTGCAGAACGGACTCTGGGTGGCACCGGGAACGGTGGATGTGCCCGAGGTGGTGGCGGGCCTCGGCCTGGACCCCTATCTGCGGGTGTTCCAGGGCGCCGTGGCCGGGGCCCCGACCGAGGCACGCACCGTGCTTCTGACGGCGTTCGACGTCGAGGCCATCGCCAAGGGCTACGAGGAGTTCCTCACCCGGTGGGGCATGGACGCCGAGGTACCGGACGTCGCCGACGACACGGGCGCGCTCGTTCGGCAGTTGTTGCTGCACACGGACTGGCTGGAGCAGGTACGCCAGGACCCGCATCTGCCCGCCGAGCACCTGCCCGAGGACTGGCCGGCGGGCCGGGCGGAGCACTTGTTCCAGACGCTGGCGCGACGGTACGAGGAACCGGCCCGGCGGCAGGCCGCCGGCACCCTCGACATGATCACCCCCGGCGCCCCGCCGGAGTGAGCCGGACGGCATCCGGGCCCGCGGCCGAGTTCCGGCGCGGGCCCGCTTCGGCATGCCCGCGCACGGACCGCATCGACCGGATCGAGCGCACATCGCGATCGACATTGGGCACTCTATTGACCGTGGTCGAAAAACTGCCCTACATTCATCGCGTTCTCGGCGCCGTCGTCCCCACAGCTCTCGCGCACGTCGCGCACACCTCGCATCTCCGCCGCTCAAAGGGGAGCCCACGTGTCCACTGAAACGCGCACCCAAGTCGACTCCACCGCCGCCCGGCCGGCATCCGGCGGCCTGCCCGTCGGCACCCTCGTGGCCGGCTGCTTCGCCGTCCTGCTGGCCCAGGTCGCCCTGGCCATGCCGGCCACCCTCAACGGGCTCTTCCAGGAGGACCTGCACCCGGTCGGCTCCCAGCTCACCTGGATATCCGACGCGTTCCTGCTGCCCGTCACCGTCCTGGAACTGACCTTCGGCGTCCTCGGCGACCTCTTCGGACGCAAGCATCTGCTGGTCGGCGGCGGAGCACTGCTGGTCGTCGGCGAGGCCCTGGCCGCCGCCGGCAACGGCATCCACATGCTCTGGGTGGGCCAGGCGATCGCCGGTCTGGGCGCGGCCGCGCTGTTCCCCACATCGCTCGCGGTCATCGCGGCGGGCACCCACACCGCTCGTGACCGGGCCCGTACGATCGCCATCTGGGCCGCGTGCCTGTCCGGCGGCGGTATCGTAGCCCCCGTCCTCGGCGGGGTGACCGGGAACTACGGCTCCTGGCGCTGGGCGTTCGTCGTGGTGACCGGGCTCGCTGTCGTCAGCACCCTGCTCAGCCAGTTCCTCGCGCAGAACTCCAGCGCCCCTCAGGGCCGTTCGCTCGACCTCGCGGGGCAGGTGACCATCGGTGTCGGCCTGTTCGCCCTGCTGTACGCGGTGATCCAGGGCCCGTCGGACGGCTGGACCGCCACTCCGGTGGTCATCGCGTATGTGGTCGCCGCCGTCTTCGTCTCTCTGTTCATCGTGGCCGAGCTGCGCTCGGACTCGCCACTGCTGCGCCTCGACCTGTTCACCAACCGCGCGTTCGCGGTGGCGTCGTTCGTGGCCGTGGTCGGCATGTTCAGCTACCTCGGCACCGCCTACGCGACCAGCATCCGGCTCGGTCCCATCCAGCACCAGAGCCCGCTGCGCGGCTCGTTCGCCTTCGTCCTCCTCAACGCCTGGACGTTCCTGCTGCTGCCGGTGATCGCCCGGCTGCTGGAGCGTGTCAGCGCGCGCTGGGTGCTCGGCTCCGGTCTGGCGCTGATGGCCGTGGGCGACTTCATCGCCGCCACGATGCCGGTCGCCGACCGCGCCCTGACCTCACTCGTCCTTCCCCTCGGTCTGGTCGGCATCGGCTTCGCGCTCACCGTCTCCTCGATCACCGTGACCGCCGTCAACACGGTCCCCGTCCACTACGCCGGCATGGCCAGCGCCTCCACGAGCCTGCTGCGCGACTTCGGCTTCACGCTCGGCCCGGCCGTCATCGGGGCGATCGCCCTGAGCCGCGCGGCCGACGAGTTCCACCAGAAGCTGGCCGCCTCCGGCCTGAGCGCCCAGGTCAAGGCGGCCGCCGGCCAGGTCGCGGCCGAAGGCGGACCGCTCGCGGTCAACTCGGTCCCCCCGGCCTCTCCTCCCGGGGGAGCGTCCCCCATCGCCCTGGACGCCCTCGGCAACGGCTACGCGATCGGCTACGTGGTCTGCGGCATCGCCGCCCTGGCCTGCTGCCTGCTGTCCCTGATCGCCCTGCGCGGCAAGGGCGACGAACAGGCCGCGGCCGGCATCGCCGCTCAGGAGCGGCCCGCGGCGGTCTGAGGACGGCCACGCCGGGGCGGCCGACGCGACTCGGCACCGGACGCGACCGCGTTCCCAGGGCCTGCCCCCGGGAACGCGGTCATGTGGTTCAGCGGCTCTTGCGAGCCACGCCGCCGTAGAAGCCGATCTCGCCGGACCGGGCAGGCGGCGGTGTGTCGGGGCGCCAGAACGGAACCTGGGCGAGACCGGGCTCGACCAGGTCGAACCCGTCGAAGAAGCGCTCGACCTCGGTGCGGGTCCGCAGGTTCAGGGTGGCGGTGGCGTTGTTGTAGACGGCCTGGGCTCCGCTGCGGTCGGCGAAGTCGCCCGTGGCGTGCGAGAGCACCAGGAAGCTGCCGGCCGGCAGTGCCTCGCGCAGGGTGGCGACGATCTGCTGCGGCTTCTCCGCGTCGGTGAGGAAGTGGAGGACGGCGACGAGCAGCAGGGCGACCGGCTGCTCGAAGTCGATGACCCGGCGGATGCCGGGATGGTCCACGATGCGCTGCGGGTCACGCAGATCGGCGAGAACGACGCTGGTCGAGCCGGAGCGGCTGAGCAGCGCGTTGGCGTGCGCGCTCACGATCGGGTCGTTGTCGACGTACGCCACGCGTACGTCGGGCGCCACCTCCTGGGCGGCCTCGTGGACGTTCGGTGAGGTGGGCAGCCCGGTGCCGACATCGAGGATCTGGCGCACGCCGCTGCCCACCACGTACCGGACGGCTCGGCGCAGGAAGGCGCGGTTGGCCCGCACGCCGCTGCGCGCCTCAGGGGCCGCGGCGGCGAGTTCCTCGCCCGCCCTGCGGTCCACCTCGTAGTTGTCCTTGCCGCCCAGCAGGTAGTCGTAGATCCGTGCGGGGTGCGGCCTGCTGGTGTCGATCTCGGCACTCAAGCCGTCCTGTGTCACACTGCGCTCCTCTCGGCGGACCCACCACGGTCCTGACCGCTGACGGGTCCTGGGAGTTTCCCACATCAACTTGTCGGCGGACGGGCGCAGTTCGCGGTACGGTCGGTCGGCGTGCAGCCGAAGGCGCCCGGAATTGTCCGTGGTTGGTAACAGGCGCATCCCTCGGTGCGTTTCCTCCGTCCTGACGGGTGCACGGATGAAGGCGCGGATGGCGAGGACGGGTACGACATGGGACGGCGTGGCGCACGGGGATGGCACGGTCGGGTGTTCGCGGCGGCGGTCGGTGTGACGGCGCTGGCCGCCGCCACCTCCGCGTGGACCGCGCAGGCCGGGTCGGTCGGTGCGCAGGAGCCGCGCGCGGGCGTGTCGCATCACGCATCGACGCACGCGGTGCCCCGCGGCAGCGTGGCGGCGCGGGTGTCCGTGGACATCGCCCATGCCTCCGACCGCGGCGCGCACGGTGTGAACATCACCGTCGACGACGGCCCGGACCCGACGTGGACTCCGCAGGTCCTGCAGGTACTCAAGGACAACGGTGTGAAGGCCACGTTCTGCATGGTGGGCACACAGGCCCAGGCGCACCCGGATCTGGTCAAGGCGGTGGTCGCGGCCGGTCACCGGCTGTGCGACCACACGGTGTCCCACGACACCACCATGGACACCAAGTCCGAGGCCTACCAGTCGCAGGAGATCCTGGCCGCCGACCGCATGATCACCGAGGCCTCCGGTGGTGTCCGGCCGATGTACTACCGGGCCCCCGGCGGCGCTTTCACCCCCTACAGCCGCAACCTCGCCGCCTCGCACGGCATGCGGCCGCTGGGCTGGAACGTCGACTCCAAGGACTTCGAACGTCCCGGCACGGACGCGATCGTCACCACCGTCAGGAACGAGATGTCCAACGGTCCGACTCTGCTGTTCCACGACGCGGGCGGCGACCGCTCCCAGACCGTCGCCGCTCTGCGCGAGATCCTGCCCTGGCTGAAGCGGCAGGGTCGCTCCTTCGGTTTTCCCGTGCGCTGACCGGTCGACCGGCTGACCGGCCGTCACACGACAGACCGTGGGCCCCGGACGTTTCCGGGGCCCACGGTCGGGATGCGCTGATGCGCAGGGTCACCATCGGTACCAGCGGCCCTTGCGGCCACCGGTGTCCGCGGTGCGGACGACGAAGCCGAGCAGCCAGACGACCAGCACGACCACCGCGATCCACCACAGTGCCTTCAGTGCGAAACCCGCACCGAAGAGGATCAGAGCCAGCAGCAGAACGAGTAGCAGGGGAACCATGTTTATCAACCTCCGCCGCTCCTGGTGCCCGGCAATGGGGTGAACACACAGTCGATTTACCGGGTTTCTTCACCGATTCGGCGGGCACCGGGTGGAGTTCCCTCACGGAAGTGACGGGATGCCCGTTTCGATCGGCAGGCATATCCGGCGCGCAGCCAGGAACCCGGTCGGTCCACGACAGTCGAAGGAGGAACACCATCGTGTCCCAGGTCGAAGAGTCCATCGAGGTCGACGTCCCGGTCCGCACCGCTTACAACCAGTGGACGCAGTTCGAGACCTTCCCCGAGTTCATGGACGGTGTGGAGCGCATCGAGCAGCGCAGCGACACGCTGACCCACTGGGTCACCAAGGTCGGCGGTGTGCAGCGGGAGTTCGACGCGGAGATCACGGAGCAGATCCCCGACGAACGCGTCGCCTGGACCACCGTGGGCGGCGAGGCCAGGCAGGCCGGCGTGGTCACCTTCCACCGGCTGGGCGAGGACCGCACCAAGGTCATGCTGCAGATGGAGGTGGCCCCCGAGGGGGTGGCCGAGACCGTCGGTGACAAGCTCGGCTTCGTCAAGCGGCAGGTCACCGGCGACCTCAAGCGGTTCAAGGGGTTCATCGAAGAGCGCGGCGGCCTGGAGACCGGTGCGTGGCGCGGAGAGGTCTGAACCTGAGGGCCCATCGGAGTCAGCCGAGTCCGAGGATGCTCAGGGTCTGCTGAGCCATCCTCGACTCGCCGAGGGCGTTGGGGTGGACGGGGACGATGCTGGTGCCGAACAGGAGCGGTTCGATCCACCGGGTGCCGAGCGGCTTGCAGGCGTCGTGGCCTTCGGACGCCCGGGAGAAGTCCACGAAGGTGGCACCGGTCTCCTCGGCCGCTCGCTCGACGACGGCGTTGAGGTGCGCCTGGATGCCGCGCAGGTAGGGCACGTCGCCGAAGGCGACCGGCAGCTTGGCGTAGCAGGAGGGGTCGGCGTCGGCGGGCACGATCCACGGGTAACCCAGTACCGCCACACGGGCGTTCGGCGCCTTGGCCCGGACGTTGCGCAGTGCGGTCCGCAGCGCGGGATAGGTGTCCTCGTCGATCTGCTCGTCGAACGAGCTGCCGTGCTGGTCCTTGCAGGGGCTGCCCTGTCCGCCGCTGAGGACCCCCGCAGAACCGCAGGCGAGCACGGCGTTGATGAAGGTGCCGTTGTCGTTTCCACCGATCGTCAGTGTCACCAGGTCGGTGTCCGGCCCGACGGCGTCGAGCTGCGGCGGTACTCCGGGGTACTGGGCCCCGGTGAAGTCCTTGGTCTGCGCGGCACCGCAACTGACGTCCGTCAGGGCGGCGCCGGTCCGGGCGGCGATGACGTGCGGGTAGTTCGCCGTGGAGCGCAGGCACAGCAGATTGGTGAGGTCCACCGGCAGAACGCCGGAACCGGCGCTGTAGCTGTCGCCGAGGGCGGCGTACTCCAGAGGTGCGGCTGCGTGTGCGGCGGGGCCCGCGAGACTGAGTGCGACGGCACCCACGGCCGCTATTGTCGCGGTCATGACATTACGAAGGGGATGCATCGGCGTGTGCTCTCTTCTCGGAAACGGACGCGGCTGGTGCGGGCACGGCGATACCCGAAGGGCGTGCCGACGGGCGTGCTGGTGGCGAGAGTTCAGCGGTTCGAGCAGGGAAAGTGCCGACGGCCGTGCCGTGGGGACAGAGCGCGCACGCCGACGACCGCGGAGAACGGTGCGCGGGGTGACCGCACGGTCCTACCGATTCGTAATGTGCGGCCGGCGGGACACCGCGTCAACGCTGCCGACGGCACTTCTTCGATGCCGCACGTGAGGAGTGACGGGGCTACGCGCCCCTTCGCGGGGTAATCGAGGTTCACGGAAAGGCAAAGTCCGCAGTACGAGAAGGAGAAGTCATGCCGGGCGTGCTGGAGCGCATCAAGGAATTCGCCAGGAGCCCCCAGGGGCGGCGGACGGCCGAGCAGGTACGCCGTGCGGCGGCCGACCCCCGGCGACGGGCCCAGGCCCAGCGGCTGCTGGGCAAACTGCGGAGCCGTGGCTGACGCAGGCCACGGCCGGCGCGGAACGAGAACGGGCCGGTCTCCGGCGGGACGATTCCCGCGGAGACCGGCCCGACGTCCGGCGGACGGCCCTACGACCCGAGCAGCCCTTCGCGCAGTCGGGCCAACGTGCGGGAGAGCAGGCGGGAGACGTGCATCTGGGAGCAGCCGAGGCGGGCGCCGATCTCGGCCTGGGTCAGTTCCTCGACGAAGCGCCAGTGCAGTATCTGCCGCTCGCGCTCGCTCAGCGCGGCGATGAGCGGAGCCAGCGAGTTGAAGTCCTCCACGAGCCCCAGCGTCGCGTCCTCCGCGCCGATGAAGTCGGCCAGCACGCTCTCGCCGTCCTCGCTGCTGTTGATCGCGGCGTCCAGGGAGGAGGCGCTGTACCCGTTCGAGGCCAGCCGGGCCTCGATCACCTCGTCCTCCGTGAGGCTCATCAGCTCCGCCAGCTCCTTGGCGGTGGGCGTACGGCCCATGCGGCTGCGCAGTTCCTCGGTGGCCTTCGCCAACTGCACCCGGGCCTCCTGCAGCCGCCGGGGCACGTGCACGGCCCAGGAGGTGTCGCGGAAGAACCGCTTGATCTCGCCGACGATGTAGGGCACGGCGAAGGAGGTGAACTCCACCTCGCGGGACAGCTCGAACCGGTCGATCGCCTTGATCAGTCCGATCATGCCGACCTGGACGATGTCCTCCATCTCCTCCGGCCCGCGGCTGCGGAACCGGCCCGCCGCGTAGCGGACGAGGGACATGTTCATCTCGATCAGCGTGTTGCGCACGTGCTGGTACTCGCGCGTGCCCTCCTCGAGGACCGCCAGCCGGTCGAAGAAGAGCCGGGAGAGCTCACGGGCGTCCTTGGGCGCCACGGCCGACGGATCGGCGACCTCCGGCACCTCGACCACTGTCTGCCGACCGGTGTTCCTGACCGTCGCGGCCGTCATCATGCCCCTCCCCATGCCGAAGTGTCCGACGTGTGTGCGTACTGCCAATGAGCCGCGGCTACCCGGACCCGCACCGGATATGCACCGGATTTTAGACTCGTGCCATGTCCAAGCCCGAGATCGACCTGGTGACCGCCGATTTCTTCGCCGCCTTCGACAACCGGGGCGGCCGGACGGCCGACGTGGCCCGGATACGCCGGCTGATGCTGCCGACCGGTGTGATCGTCAAGACCGGCCCGGAATTCGCGGTGTACACCGTCGACGAGTTCATCGAGCCTCGCCGGCGTCTGCTGGCCGAGGGCCGTCTGGCCGAGTTCCGCGAGTGGGAGACGTCCGAGGAGACGAGGATCGCGGGCGACGTCGCCTCGCGGTTCAGTACGTACCGCAAGTCCGGACGGCTGGACGGTGCGGCGTTCGAGGGTGGGGGCACCAAGTCCCTGCAGCTCGTCCGCACCTCGGCGGGCTGGCGGATCTCGGCGGTCGCCTGGTACGACCATCCGTGAGCCCTGTGCTGGGCCCTCGGGTTTGACGTGGTCGATCGCGTCAACGCGGAGGGTATGGGCCAGTCGACACGAGAGATCGAACGCAAGTACGCGGCACCGGCTGCGGACGACATGTCGTGGCTGTCCGCCCTGGCTGGTGTGAACAGCGCCGCGTCGCTGATCGACCGCGGAATCCAGGACCTGGACGCCGTCTACTACGACACCACCGACCTGCGGCTTGCCCGCAGCTCGGCGACACTGCGGCACAGGACGGGCGGCACGGACGCCGGGTGGCATCTCAAGCTGCCCCTGGCCGGTGACAGCCGCGAGGAGATCCGCTGTCCGCCGGCCGACGAGGTGCCGGAGGAACTGCGCGAGCTGGTGCTGTCCCGGACGCGCGGCGCGCCGCTGCGTCCGGTGGTACGGATCCGCACCACCCGTTCCGTGCGTGAGCTCGCCGACGCCGAGGGCGGCGTGCTGGCCGAGATCTGCATGGACACCGTCCGAGCCGACTCCCTCATCGAGGGGGGCGGGCACGCCGTGTGGACGGAGATGGAGGTGGAGCTCTCCGAGGGCGGCGACCCCGCTCTCCTGGACGACGTGGAGAAGGTGCTGCGCGAGAACGGCGTGGACCGTGCGTCCGCGCCGTCCAAGCTCGCCCGCGCACTGACCGAGACGGCGCCGGCGGGGTACACCGATCGGGAGCCGCGCACGGAGGCCGTCCGCGGTTCGGCCGGCGAGCACGTGTCCAGGTATCTGGTTGCGCAGGTGCGGGCACTGGTGGATCTGGACCCGGCGGTGCGTCGTGGCACGCCCGACTCGGTGCACCGGATGCGCGTCGCGTGCCGCCGGCTGCGCGCCGCTCTGCGCGTCCACCGCTCCGTCCTGGACCGCGAGACGGTCGACCCGCTCCGCGGGGAGCTGCGGTGGCTGGCCGGTGAGCTGGGTGCGGAGCGCGACCACGAGGTGCTGGCCGAGCGCCTGGACACGGGCGTCCGGGAGCTGCCCGACGAGCTCGTCCTCGGTCCGGTCGCCGCGCGGCTGCGGGCCTGGGACGTGGCGGGAGCGGACACGGCCCGCCATCGGACCCTCGACGCACTGGCCTCGGCACGTTACCTCGCGCTGCTGGAGCGGCTCGGTGAGCTGAGCGACCGTCCGCCGCTGCGCGCCAAGGCCGCCCGCAAACCGAAGAAGATGATGGCCAAGGCGCTTGTGAAGGAGTTCGAGCGACTGCGGCAGCGGATGGACCGCGCTCTGGCGCTCCCTGCCGGGCCGGACCGCGACGCCGCCCTGCACCAGGCCCGCAAGGCCGCGAAGCGGTTGCGCTACGCCGCCGAGACGGCCGGCCCCGCCCTCGGCAAGCCGGCCCGGCGTCTCGGCAGGCGCGTCAAGGCCGTGCAGAAGGTGTGCGGCGATCACCACGACAGCGCCGTGGCCCGGGACGCGCTGCGCCGGCTGGCCGTCGCGGCCCACGCGGCGGGCGAGCCCGGTTTCACCTGGGGACTGCTGCACGGTCAGGAGCGGGCCACAGCGCATGCGCGGGAGCAGGAGCTGCCGGAGATCTGGCGCCGAGCCTCCAAAGCGCGCCTGCGCAAGGCACTGCGCTGACCGGACGCACCCTGGGAACCGGGACCACAGGGCGCCCGGACCAGCCGAGCCTCGCAAACACGCCCACGCAAGGCACTGCGCCCACCGGACGCACCCTGGGAACCGGGACCACAGGGCGCCCGGGCCGAGCCGGGCCACGCGAACGCGCCCACGCAAGGCACTGCGCCCACCGGACACGCCCTGAGAACCAGGACCACAGGGCGCCCGGACCGAACCGGGCCACGCCAACACGCCCACGCAAGGCACTGCGCCCACCGGACACGCCCTGAGAACCGGGGTCACGAGGCGCCCGGGCCGGGCCGGGCCACTCGAACACGTCCCCGCAAGGCACTGCGCCCACCGGAGGCGGTCCGGAGCCGACGCCGGCGGCCCCGGACCGGGCGCCCTCGGACGTGTTCCCGCCCACGACACAGCGGCCCCGAACGCCGCCCGGCCCATCGGCCCGAAACCGGACGCGCGCCCCGAAAGCGCCCCAGGCAAGGCACAGCAGTGACCGTCGGCGCCCCCTGAGGGCCGGAGCGCCGATGCCCGAGCCGAAGCCGACCCGCGACCCGCCCCGGGGCCACCGCCCCCGAGGCCGAGGGCGAGCCTCGGACCCGTGTGCCGCGCGAGGTGCAGCAGTGGCCGGATGCCATCGGACGGCCCAGGTCACTGGTGCCGGGGGCGGGGGCGGGGAAGCTGGTCGCGTGCGCTCTGCCAGCGTGACCGGGTGTGCTGGACCACGTTGTCCCACTCCCGGCGGATCTCGTTCTGCGACGGTCTGGCCCCCTGCCGGATGCGGGCGAGCTCGTCGCGGACCTCCCGTCCCGCCGCCGCCGACGCCACGATGACGAGCATGGCCCCGAAGAGCGCCGAGATCATGGCGAAGACGGCGCCGACGGTTCCGTACCGCGCGGCGTAGGTGTTGAACAGGTGCGGCAGGTAGACGGAGGTCCCCAGCGAATACACGGCGATCAGCACCGCCGCGACGGCGGCGAAGGACAGCAGGGCCCTGCCGCCGATCCGCTTCGCCGAGAGGATCCAGCCGCTCCAGACGAGGAAGCCGGCGGTCACCGGCACCTCGCACACCGCGGCCGCCAGACCGAGCCGACCGCCGGACAGGGCCGCGTAGATCCACCCGCTGACCGCCATGTAGCCGCTGACGGACAGGAGCCACCCCAGGCCGTTGCGCGTGTTGCGCACACCGAGCGGCCTGAGCTCCCAGGCCTGCTCGAACAGCCGCTGTGCCGCGCGCGCGAAGCTGAGAGCGGAGATGACCAGGAACACGGCCCCGATGGCGCCGATGCTCTGGGACTCGCCCCCGGCCGGGGAGAAAAGATCCCGTACCGCTTCGGCGCCGTCACCGGTGAGGCCGTACCACCCGATGATCCCGTCCGCGATGTCCTGGCCCAGGGCGTTGCCGAAGACGGCGCCGACGAGGATCCCGAGCGGGATCAGGGCGGTCAGGGCGCTGGAGGCCAGGGCCATCGAACGATCGAACCCGACGATCCGCTGGAAGCGGTAGACCACGCGCAGAAGGAAAGCGGGGCGCAGCCAGAACGTCAGCGTTCTGATGACGCGTTCACGGTCGATCACGGCCGGTTCGCCCTCCGTCGGCACGCCGGGCGCCTGGTCGGAAACCGATCGTAACGGACAGTCAGGAAGCGGCGCGGGACGACACGAGCACATGATCCGCGCGGGCTGTGATCAGACGCCGACGAGCAGCTCCGGCAAGCCGCAGTACCTGCGCCATGGCCCGAATCCGACGTGGCGGCTGGGCCTGCTCCCCCGGACCGGCTCCAGCCGCTGACTCACCATGAGGGTTCCCATGGGCCTCTACCCGGAGATCGAGCCGTACGACAGCGGCATGCTCGACGTCGGTGACGGCAAGCGCGTCCACTGGGAGGTCTGCGGGAACCCGCACGGCAAGCCCGCGCTCATGCTGCACGGCGGCCCGGGCTCCGGGTGCGACGCGGCGTTCAGACGGTACTGCGACCCGGCGGCCTACCGCATCGTGCTCCTGGACCAGCGCGGTTGCGGGCGGTCCACTCCCCATGCCGGCGCGTACGACACCGACATGAGCGTCAACACGACGGCCCATCTCCTCGCCGACCTGGAGCTGCTCCGCCGGCACCTGGGAATCGAGCGGTGGCTGGTGTGGGGCGTGTCATGGGGGTCCGTCCTCGGGTTGCGGTACGCGCAGACGCATCCGTGGGCCGTGTCCGAACTCATCCTCGCGGCGGTCGGCACCGGATCGAACGCCGAGGTCGCCCTGCTGACCAGAGGGCTCGGCCGGATCTTTCCCGAGGCGTTCGAGAGGTTTCTGGCCGAGCTGCCGGAGGGGGAACGCGACGGCAACCTCGCGGCCGCGTACAACCGGCTGATCGAGTCCTCCGACCCGGTGGTGCGGGCCCGCGCGGCGCGGTCCTGGACGGACTGGGAGACGGCGACGATCCCGGCGCCGCCGCGCTCGGTCGCGCGCTTCGCGGGCCCCCTGTTCCGCACGGGCTTCGCGCGGACCGTCACCCACTACTGGGGCAACGACCACTTCCTCGGCGCGGGCAACCACGAAGGGGTGGTCCTCAGGGACGCCCACCTCCTCGGGGGCATCCCCAGCACCCTGGTCCAGGGCAGCCTCGACTTCGGCAACCTGCTCGGCACCGTGTGGCGCCTCCATCACGCGTGGCCCGGCAGCGAGTTGGTCGTGGTGGACGAGGTCGGGCACACGATGGGCGCACCAGGTGTGGTGGACGCCCTGGTGGCGGCGACGGACCGGTACGCCCGCCGGCGGCCCGCCCCCGGTCGGTAAGCCCTGCGCCACCCCAGCCCGCTGTTCATCATCATGAACCCACATCACGTGCAGGTCTATTGACGCGCGCATGACGTCTCCCTAACGTCTCCGGAAAGCGCTTTCTGCCCGGAGTAACGGGGCATCCGGCCGCAGGACGCGTTCACGCACTCGAACAGACCCATGTTGCCGCACACAACCTGGAGACGAACGATGCACCTCAGACCAGTCATCGCGTCCGTCGGCCTGCTGGCCGGCACCCTCACAGCGCTGTCCGGCACCACCGCGCAGGCCGCGTCAGCGCGTTACGAGGCCGAGAGCTCACCGTCCGTCTGCACCGGCACCGTCGACTCCGACTGGGCCGGATACTCCGGCAGTGGATTCTGCAACGGGACCAACGCGACCGGTGCCTACGCGCAGTTCACCGTGAACGCCGCCACCGCCGGCACGGCGGCCCTGAACGTCCGCTTCGCCAACGGTGCCACCGCCGCGCGCCCCGTCGACCTCGTCGTCAACGGATCCACCGTGCAGAGCCCGTCCTTCGAGGCCACGGGCGCCTGGTCGACCTGGGCCACCAAGACCCTGACCGTGTCACTCAAGGCGGGCAGCAACACCATCCGCCTGAACCCGACGGCCTCGGGCGGCCTGCCCAACATCGACTACCTCGACGTGGAGACGAGCGGCGCCACGACCCCGCCGACGAGCGGCGCGCTGTACGTGGCGCCGAACGGTACCGACGGCGCGGCCGGGACGCAGTCCGCGCCGACCACCCTCACTTCGGCGATCAGCCGGGTCGCGCCCGGTGGGACGATCTACCTGCGCGGCGGCACGTACAACTACTCCTCGACGGTCACCGTCCCGGCCGGCACCGACGGCACCTCCGGCGCCCGCACCACCCTGTCCGCCTACCCTGGCGAGATTCCGGTGCTGAACTTCTCGGCCCAGAGCGAGAGTCCCGCCCACCGCGGGCTCCAGCTGATGGCCTCGTACTGGCACGTCTACGGCCTCACCGTCGAGCACGCCGGTGACAACGGGATCTACGTCGGCGGCAGCAACAACGTCATCGAGCGCACGGTGACGGCGTACAACCGCGACACGGGACTGCAGCTCGGCCGGATCGCCTCCAGCACTCCGAGCAGCCAGTGGCCGTCCGACAACCTGATCCTGAGCTCCGAGTCCCATGACAACGCCGACTCCGACGGCGAGGACGCCGACGGCTTCGCGGCCAAGCTCACCACCGGCACCGGGAACGTCTTCCGCTACGACGTCTCCCACAACAACATCGACGACGGCTGGGACCTCTTCACCAAGAAGGACACGGGTGCGATCGGCCCGGTGACGATCGAGTACTCCCTCTCCTACAACAACGGCACCCTCACCGACGGCACCGTGAACAAGAACGGCGACCGCAACGGATACAAGCTCGGCGGCGACGACATCGCGGTCGACCACGTCGTCCAGCACAGCATCGCCTACCACAACGGTCATCACGGGTTCACCTACAACAGCAACCCGGGGAGGATCACCGTCTCGAACAACGTGGGCATCGACAACGCCCAGCGCAACTTCTCGTTCGACGCGGGCACTTCGGTGTTCCGGAACAACACCTCGTGCCGGTTCGGTGTCAGCGGGTCCAACGACAAGACCATCGGCGACGCCGACAGTTCGAACCAGTTCTGGACCGGCTCGAACGGCTCCCGGTGCTCCTCCTACGGCGGTGCCCTCGGCTGGTCCTTCGCCGCGGACGGCCACCTGGTGGTGACCTTCGGCGGCACTCCGGTGACGCCGTAGCCCGCGGGCGGCCCGCCCTGGAGACCCGGGCGGGCCGCCGGGGAAGGCGGCGGCAGCGTCTCCGACACCGTGGTGGCCGCCGCGCCGGCGGATTGCCGCGCGGCCCGCCTGGTCCGGGGCGCCCGCTGGTGCGACGCTGGATGGAGAGGTGTCCGAGGGGGAAAGCCGGGAGGGCCGATGGGACGCGACGTCCCGGCGCTGGTCTTCACCCGAGAGGACCGCCGCCGGTACCGGGCCAAGATGCAGGAGTGCCTCGACGCGTTCGCGCAGATGCTGCGCGAGTCACGGTTCGAGTCCGAGCGGCCCCAGGTGGGCCTGGAGATCGAGCTGAACCTGGTCGACGACCGGGCGGAACCGGCGATGCGCAACGTCGACGTGCTCGAGGCGATCGCGGATCCCGCCTGGGCCACCGAGCTGGGCCGGTTCAATCTGGAGATCAACATCCCGCCCCGTCGGCTGACGGCGGGCGGGCCCGACGCCTGGGAGTCCGAGATCCGCGCCGCGCTGAACCTCGCGGAGCAACGCGCCCGGTCGGTGGGCGCCCGGCTGATCATGATCGGCATCCTTCCCACCCTCAGACACGAGGACATGGGCGAGGCCGCCCTGTCGGAGAACCCGCGTTACCGGCTGCTCAACGACCAGATCTTCGCGGCCCGGGGCGAGGACCTGCTGATCGAGGTGGACGGCGTCGACCGGCTGCGGACCTACGCGGACACGATCACCCCCGAGGCCGCGTGCACCAGCACCCAGTTCCACCTCCAGGTCTCCCCCGAGGAGTTCGCGGACTACTGGAACGCGGCCCAGGCGATCGCCGGCATCCAGGTGGCGCTGGCGGCCAACGCACCGTTCCTGTTCGGCAAGGAGCTGTGGCACGAGACCCGCATCCCGCTGTTCGAACAGGCCACCGACACCCGTCCGCAGGAGATCAAGGTGCAGGGGGTACGGCCCCGGGTCTGGTTCGGCGAGCGGTGGATCAACAGCGTCTTCGACCTCTTCGAGGAGAACGTGCGGTACTTCCCCGCGTTGCTGCCCCTGTGCGAGGAGGAGGACCCCGGCGAGACGCTGGACCGCGGCGACGTCCCCGAACTGGCCGAGCTGACGCTGCACAACGGCACCATCTACCGCTGGAACCGTCCCGTCTACGCCATCGCCCACGACAAGCCGCACCTGAGGGTGGAGAACCGTGTGCTTCCCGCCGGCCCGACCGTCGCCGACACCCTCGCCAACGGCGCCTTCTACTTCGGGCTCACCCGCGCGCTGGTGGAGGAGGAACGGCCGGTGTGGTCGCGGATGTCGTTCGCGGCCGCCGAGGACAACCTGCACGCGGCGGCGCGGCACGGCATCGAGGCCCGGCTGTACTGGCCCGGGATGGGCGAGGTGCCGGCGTCCGAGCTCGTCCTGCGGCGTCTGCTGCCGCTGGCGCACCGCGGACTGATGCGCTCCGGCATGGACGAGGCGTGGCGGGAGCCACTGCTCGGGATCATCGAGCAGCGGTGTGTCAACGTCCGCAACGGGGCGGTCTGGCAGAAGGAGATGTTCCACCGGATCGACGCCGCCACCCACACCGGCCGCCATGAGGCCCTGCGGCGGATGACCCGGCAGTACATCGACTACATGCATCTCAACGCGCCTGCCCACACCTGGCCGGTCGACTGAACAGCGGCCTGCCCACGGCCCGAATCACCGGGCTCGGCGCCGAGTCGTCCGTGACCGTCGAGCAGGCCTCGTACCCGTGCGCCCGATGTACCGCTGCCCGTCGCAGTGCGCACCCGTGAGAACCTGGCTTGCGGCCCGTCGGGTACCCGACGTCCGAACACGACCAGGAGGAGGCCGCCATGAACGTCGGGGACGACGCGCCCCAGACCCCCGTTCCACCCGCCACCCTCGCGGACACCCCGTCCGCGACGGTCTCCCGGCGGCTGCGGATGATCACGATCATCGCCACCTTAGGCGGACTTCGCCTGGGAGGAACGGGCCCGCGGGCCCGCCCCCACCCCGGGCGGCTCCCGGCTCAGGGCAGCGGGGTGCCGCCGGTGGCGTTGAGGATCTCCGCGGTGATGTAGCTCGCCTGGGGGGAGGCGAGATAGACGTACGCCGGAGCGAGTTCGGCCGGCTGTGCCGGGCGGCCCAGCGGGCTCTGCTTGCCGAACTCGGCCGTCTCGGGCATCGTCGCGGGGATCAGGGGCGTCCACACCGGGCCGGGAGCGACCGCGTTCACACGGATCCCGCGATCCGCGAGCTGCTGGGCCAGTCCCTGGGTGAAGGTGGCGATCGCGCCCTTCGTCGTCGCGTAGTCCAGCAGATGCGGGCTCGGCTTGTACGCCTGCACCGACGTGGTGTTGATGATGCTGCCGCCCTTCGGGATGTGCGGCAGGGCGAACTTCGTCAGCCAGAACATCCCGTAGAGGTTGGTCCGCAGGACCCGGTCGAACTGCTCGGTGGAGATCGCCTCGATGCCGTCCGGCTGGGACATCTGGTAGGCGGCGTTGTTCACCAGGACGTCGATGCGTCCGAACTCGGCGACCGCCCGCTCGATGAGCGCCCGGCAGTTGCCCTCCTCACGGATGTCGCAGGAGACGGCGACCGCCTTGCGGCCCGCGTCCTCGACCAGACGGGACGTCTCACGGGCCTCGTCCTCCTCCTGTTCGAGGTAGGTGAACAGCACGTCGGCGCCCTCACGCGCGAAGGCGAGCGCCACGGCACGTCCGATACCGGAGTCCCCGCCCGTGATGAGGGTCTTCCGCCCCTCCAGACGACCCGAGCCGCGGTAGGACTCCTCGCCGTGGTCCGGCGGCGGGTCCATCGGCCCGGTCCAGCCGGGGTGCGGCTGATCCTGGGAGGGGAAGTCGGGGCGGGGGTGCTGTGTGGTCGGATCCTGCTGGGCGTTGTGCTCATCCGTCACGGCGGCCTCCTGTCTCTCGGGCGGTCGGGACAGGCGACCGGGTTCCCGGATCGCGTCCGCCGAAAGCCCCGGGCAGGATTTCTCAGTGCTTCTTTCCCTGCTTGGCCGTGCCCGGCGTCTTGGGCTTCCTGGGCTTCTTGCGGTTCGGCGGCGGCTTGTGCTTCCCGGACTTCTCTCGCGCGTCGGCCACCGTCGTCGTGGTCGTCACCGTCCCTCGGTCGTGGCCCGCCTTCGCGATCAGGACCGTGGTGGGCGCCGCCGGAGCGGTGCCGGGCGTTTCCGTCGGCGGCTGCACGGCCGGGGTCCCCGGGACCGGTGGTGGCGTCCGGTCCGCCGGTGCCGAGGGGGTGTGCGACGGCTCGGTGGCGGGAGCGGTCGGTGTGCGGCCGCCCGGGCCCGAGGCGGTGGTGCTGCCCGAGCCCGCCAGGTCACCGATCGATCCCGTCAGGGTGACGCCGAGCAGCGCGGCCAGGGCGGCCCCGGCCGTCGCCAGGTGCCGTCCACCGCGTCGCCGGGCGGCGGGTACCTGCCGCGGGGCCGCCATCGTCCCCGTCGGCTCGGGGCCGGCGGCGAAGGCGGGGACATCCATGGTGCCCGCCCGGACACCGCGGTACGTACCCGCCGGGAGGACGGCGCCGAGCCCGCCCGGCCCCGGCCGCAGGGCGGCCAGCGCTTCGGCGCACGCCTCGGCGCCGGGGCGCTCGTTCTCGTCGAGAGCGGTCATGGCCTGCAGCAGACGGGAGAGATCACGGTCGACGCAGGCCGGCACGACCGGGGTGCGGTGCAGTCGGGCGATCGCCGCCTCCAGCGGGGCACCGTCGTACTCCAGCCGTCCTTTGAGGCACTCCAGCAGGGTCAGCCCCAGGGCGTAGACGTCCGCGGCGGGCCCCACCTCGCGGCCCATGACCTGCTCCGGAGCCAGATACGCCGCGGTGCCGACCAGCGCTCCCGTGGCGGTGTGCGCGGTGGCGTCGATCAGCCGTGAGATGCCGAAGTCGGTCAGATGGGGGGTGCCCGCCTCGTCCATGAGGATGTTCGACGGTTTGACGTCGCGGTGCACCACCCCGGCGGCGTGCACATGGGCGAGGGCTTCGGCCACGGCCGCGCCGACGGCGCACACTTCGGCCCGGGGCAGCACCCCCGCAACCGTGCGGGCGCGCAGCGTCGGGCCCTTGAGCAGCTGCATGACCAGGAAGGGACGGCCCCTGTCCCGTCCGTAGTCGTGGACGGTGACGAGCCCCGGGTGCTGCAGCCGGGCCAGCAGCAGGGCCTCGTCGGCGAAACGTTCCTCCGTCTGTGTGTCGCTGCCCACTCGGAACACCTTCACCGCCACGGGCCGCCTCAACTGCAGATCGAAGCCCTCGTGGACGTCGGCGGCGCCGCCGCGGCCGAGCAGGGCGTCCACGCGGTAACGACCGGCCAGCACCGCGCCCCGTAGGGGCGATTCGGGCCCCGCGGACCATCGGCGTACTGGCATGTGATCTCTCCTGACGGACGGTTGTGTTCTCCGGCCGGTGAATCCGGACGGAGACGTCCGCGTTCCCGGGACGGGCGACGTTATCCCTGGCGGGCGTCGCGCTGTCGCGGGCCGTCGAACTCACGCGAGACCACCTCGACGCGACCGGTGGCGTGGTCGAGGCGCACGGTGTCCAGTGCCAGGGTCTCCAACTGGGCGATCGACTCGGCGTGCGTGACGGTGTTCAGCGCGAGCATCCCCACCTTGGGGGCGTCGTCGCCGAGCACCACTTCATCGGCGAGCAGGGTCTCCATCAGCCGCTGCGCGGAGGCCGACGGGAGCTGCTCGTCGACCGCGATGTGCAGCATCAGGTGTTCCACGCCGGTGGCGGTCCACCGCGCCTGCGACACCCAGGCCGTGCGGACGGCGGGGAAGTCACGCACCCGGCGGGCCAGCGCGTCCCGGAGGGCCACCGCCACGGGGTGCGTGGACCAGGTGAGCCGCAGCTCCTCGCCGGCGGCTCGCCGACCGCGCCCGCGCAGGGTCCGGTACAGCAGTGGTACCGGTACGCCGGCCCAGCCCAGGTCGGAGTGGAGCACCAGGGACGTGACGCCGGTCTGCTCGATGATGTCCAGCAGGCGCACCACATCGCAGTGGATCGCCGCGCCGGCCTGCGGCAGCCGCCGCGCACAACACTCCTCGCCGGTGTAGCCGGGCAGGGCGGGGGCGCCGTCCTCGCCGCGGAAGAACAGCACCGAGCCGTTCTCCCGGACGGGGACGAACACTCCGTGGTCGACCAGCGCGGCGAGCAACTGGTCCGCCTCGGTCCCGGCGGCCTCACGGTCGAGTATGTCGGCGAGCGCCGCGTTGACAGTCACGGCCGCAGCATAGGGCAGGCGTTCCTCGCGCGTTGCGTCGCGTCGGCCGACCGGCTTGCCCTTACCGTGCTTCAGAGATGACCGGTAGTCAGAAACGGAGGGGAGGCGGGAGGCACCGTGGCCGATACGGGCGGGCGAACGGCCGGGCGGGGCCGCGGGCGCCGGGCGGATCGTACGGTGCTGGGCAGCCGCCCGGCGCACTCCGTGCGGCTACCGCCGCGTTCGCGCTCCGACCCGGCGCTCCTCTCGCCGGCCGAGCGGACGGTGCCGTCCCTGCGGGTCGCCGCGGCCTACGCCTGGCGGCTCATCGTCGTCGGCATCGTCGTCTACGGTGTCTTCACCGTCCTCGGCCGCTTCCAGCTCATCGCCGTGTCCCTGTTCCTCGCGCTCGTGGTCACCTCGGTGCTGCGGCCCCTCGCCGACCTGCTGAACCGGGCGCTCCCCCGGCCGCTGAGCGTCGCCGTCGCCGTCGTCGGCAGCATGCTGCTGCTGTTCGCGCTGCTCGCCCTCGTCGGCAACGCGGTGGCGGGCGAGTCGACGAAACTGGCGGGTGAGTTCCGCGGCGGCGTCCACCGGATCGAACTGTGGCTGCGGCGACCGCCGTTCCGGATCAGCCCCGGCAAGCTGACGGATCTGCAGGGCCAGGTGGTGGACTACGTCAACTCACACCGGTCGAGACTGCTCAGCAGCGCCGTCAGCGGGCTCGGCCGGATCGTCGAAGTGGTCACCGCAGGGGTGCTCGCGCTCTTCTCCTCCCTCTTCTTCATCCACTCCGGCGAGAACCTGTGGGCCTGGGCCCGGGACCAGTTCCTGCCCAGTGGTGCCCGGCCGCGGTGGGACCTGGCGGGACACGCGGCCTGGCGGACGTTCGCCGGATACACCCGCGGCATCATCATCGTGGCCGCCACCAACGCCGTGCTCGTCGGTGTCGTCCTGTTCGTCCTGCGGGTGCCCCTCGCGCTGCCGCTGACCCTGCTGGAGTTCTTCGCCACGTTCGTGCCGCTGGTGGGCTCACCGATCGCGCTGGGCGTGGCCACGGTGGTCGCCCTGGCCGGGCGTGGTCCGCTCACGGCCGCCGCCGTGCTGGTGCTCATCGTCGTCATCGGGCAGTTGGAGGGCCATGTACTGCATCCGCTGGTGCTGAGCTGGGCGGTCAGCCTGCACCCGCTCGTCGTCGCCGTGTCGGTCATCGCGGGCAGCATCGTCGCCGGTGTGATCGGCGCCGTCGTCGCCGTCCCGTTCGTCTCGGTCGTCTGGTCGGTGGTGCGCGCCCTGCGGACGGCTCCGCCGTGAGATCCGGATTGGAGCCGGACTTTTCGGACGGCCCGGAAGGGGCACGCGTGCGGGGTACGCAGTCGAGCCGAGGAACGGTGCCGCCATGGCAGAGTACGAACGTTCACGCACGATGCCCGCACAGCCCGAGCAGGTCTTCGACCGGGCCGCCGACGTCGACCGGCTCGACGCCTGGCTGCCGGACGCCCTGCATGTGCGGCCCGAGGACCCGCCCGCCGTCACCGTGCACGAGGACCGCTCGGACCAGGACACCTCGGCGCTGCTGCGCACCGAACGCGATCAGATGCGCATCGAGTGGGGCACCCGCGAGCAGGGCGGCTACGCCGGCTGGCTGCAGGTCGCCGGTATCGGCAGCGGAGCCAGTGAGGTCACCGTCCACCTGTCGTTCTTCGAGGACAGCCACGACCCGGGCGAGCGGGCGGCCCGCGACGCCCTGGACAACAGCCTGGAACGGCTGGAGCGGCAGGTGCGGGCCGGCTAACGGGTGCGGGCCACCAGGAGGGCGACGTCGTCGTGGTCGTCGGGGTGGCGCAGGCCGTAGAGCAGCAGGTCGCAGGTCTCCTCCAGGGGCCGGTGCGGTTCGTCGAGGAAACCGAGAAGCACGTTCAGGCGGTCGTCGATGGGGTGGTGACGGGTTTCGACGAGGCCGTCGGTGTAGAGGACCAGTAGGTCGCCGGGGTCCAGGTGCGTGGTCGTGGTCTCGAAGGAGATGCCGCCAACGCCGAGGGGGGCTCCGGCGGGCAGGTCGAGCAGGACGGCGGGCCGGCCGGGGCGGGCCAGCGCCGGAGGCATGTGTCCGGCGTTCGCCAGGCGGCACTGCCTCGTCCTGGGGTCGTACACGGCGTACAGACAGGTGACGATGTAGTGCTCCAGATCGCAGGTGATCTTGTCCAGGTGCTGGAGCACCGCGTCGGGGTCCAGGTCCAGGTCCGCGTAGGCGCAGGTGGCCGTACGCAGCCGTCCCATGGTGGCGGCCGCGTCGATGCCGTTGCCCATCACGTCGCCGACGACCAGCGCGGTCTTGTCGTCGGCCAGCGGGATCACGTCGTACCAGTCGCCGCCGACCTCGCTGGTGGCCTGGGCGGGCTGGTAGCGGGAGGCGAGTTCGAGTCCGGTGTGGTGCGGCGGGTGGTCGGGCAGCAGGCTGCGCTGGAGGGTGAGGGAGGTGTTGCGCACGCTCTGGAACCAGCGGGCGTTGTCGATGGCGACGGCGGCGCGGCTGGCGAGCTCGCCGGCCAGGACGACGTCGTCCTCGTCGAACGGGAGCGGGTTCAGGGTGCGTTTGAGGTCGAGGGCGCCGAGCACCTCGCCGTGGGCGACCAGCGGTACGGCGAGATAGGAGTGGACGCCGGCGCGGGCCAGGAGCGTGGCGGCCTCCGCGTCGCGTGCGATGCGCGGCAGATCCTTCTCTTCGACGTGCTTCACCATGACGGGCCGGCCGGTGTGCACGCACAGGGTGACCAGCCGGTCCCCGTCGTAGGCGGCCAGGTCCCCCGGAGGGTCCGCGGCGCGCAGGGCCACGGTGGGGTGGGACGCGCGGAGGGCGAGCGCGCGGAAGAGTTCCGGGCCGCCGGCCGGTTTGCGGGTGCGGCGGCAGGCCAGAGCCTCGTCCAGGACGTCCACGGCGACCACGTCGGCGAGGTCGGGGACGGCTATGTCGGCCAGTTCGTGGGCGGTCTCCTCGACCTCCAGTGTGGTGCCGACGCGGGTCGACGCGTCGGCGATGAGCGCCAGACGGCGCCGGGCCCGGTCGGCCTCGGTGGCGGCGCGGTGCCGCTCGGTGACGTCGACGACGGAGGCGGCCGCGCCCAGGGTCCGCCCGCCGGGGTCCTCCAGACGGTAGAAGGACAGGGACCAGGCGTGGTCCTGGTCGGGGTCGGTCGGGGGACGGCCCACGTGGTACTGGTCGAGCAGCGGGGTGCCGGTGGTGAGCACCTGGCGCAGCGCCGACTCGATCGTCCCCACGTCGGAGAAGGGCAGGGTCTCGCGCAGGCGGCGGCCGATGTGGTCCTCGGCGGGTATGCCGTCGATGCGTTCCAGTGCGGGGTTGACCAGGAGGTAGCGCAGTTCGGGGTCCAGCAGGGCCAGGCCGATCGGGGACTGCCTGATCAGCCGGTCGCACAGGGCCAGGTCGGTCTCGACGCGCTGCAGCACGGTGTGTTCGGCCGCGATGCCGAGGGCGAAGACGTCCCCCAGGTCGTTCAGCAGCCGCATGGTGCGGAACTCCATCAGGCGGCTGCCGCCGTCCTTGTGCCGGACGGGGAAGGCACCCGCCCAGCTGCGGCCGGTCTCCAGCACGTCCGCGAACAGGCTCAGTACGGACTTGAGGTGTTCGGGGCGGATCAGCAGCCGCGCGGCGTACTGCCCCAGCGCCTCGTCCGCGGCATAGCCGAACAGCTCCTGCGCCTGCGGGGTCCAGAAGACGATGTGCCCGTCGGTGTCCAGGACCACCGCGGCGACGCTCAGCATGTCCAGCAGCCCGGTGGGCCGGACGGCCTCGGGCTCGGACGTGTCACGGCCGGGCTGGGAGGACTGCGCTGTCATCCCGGTCCCTCCCTTCCGCGGGATCGGCGTCCGGCGGGGTTCAGGCACCGTCGGGCAGTTGTTGCTCCGTCCAGATGGTCTTGCCGTCGGACGTGTGGCGGGTGCCCCAGCGCTGGGCGATCTGGGCGACGAGGAACAGGCCCCGCCCTCCCTCGTCGGTGATGCGGGCGCCGCGCAGGTGCGGGGAGGTGTGGCTGGCGTCCGAGACCTCGCAGATCAGGGCGCTTTCGTGGATGAGCCGGAGACTGATCGGCCCGTACGCGTGCTTGATGGCGTTGGTGACCAGTTCGCTGACGATCAGCTCCGTGGTGAACGCGATCTCGTCCAGACCCCATAGGGCCAGCTGACGGACTGCGTTGTTCCGGGCCCCGTGCACCGCCGAGGGGTCCGCCGGGACGTCCCAGGAGACGACGCGGTCGGGGCTGAGCGCGTGGGTGCGTGCGATGAGGAAGGCGACGTCGTCGCGTGGGCGTTCCGGCAGCAGGGTGCGGACCATGGTGTCGCACAGTTCCTCGAGCGGCCGGTCGGGGTGGGCCAGGGTGAAGCACAGACGCTCCATGCCGACGTCGACGTCCCGGTCCGACGCCTCGATCAGCCCGTCGGTGTAGAGCGCGATGACGCTCCCCTCCTCCACCGCGATCTCGGCCGACTCGAACGGGAGGCCACCGAGTCCCAGGGGCGGGCCGGCGGGGATGTCGGGGAACTCCACCGGTTCCCTGAGGTGGGCGATCGCCGGACTGGGGTGCCCGGCGCGAGCCACCACGATGGTGCGGGCGACCGGGTCGTAGACGGCGTACACGCAGGTCGCCCCGATGACGAGCGGGCCCTGCGCGGCGGCCTCGGCCTCGTCGGACAGGCGGACGACCAGGTCGTCGACGTGGGTGAGCAGTTCGTCCGGGGGCAGGTCCAGATCGGCCAGGGTCTGGACGGCGGCGCGCAGCCGTCCCATGCTGGCCGCGGCGTGCAGCCCGTGACCGACCACGTCGCCCACGACCAGGGCGACCCGGGCCCCGGAGAGTGGGATGACGTCGAACCAGTCGCCGCCCACCCCGGCCTCGGTGTCGGCGGGAAGGTACCGGTAGGCGACCTCGACCGCGTTGTGCCGGGGCAGATCGGGTGGCAGCAGGCTGGTCTGCAGGGTGAGCGCGGCTTGGTGCTGCCTGGCGAAGCGCCGCGCGTTGTCGACGCAGACGGCGGCCCGCGCCACCAGTTCCTCGACGAGGAGCAGATCGTCCTCGTCGAACGGCTCGGGGTGCTTCCAGCGCAGCAGTGTCACCACGCCCATGGTGATGCCGCGGGCGCGCAGCGGGACGACCAGGTGTGTGTGCACGCCGAGCCGGATGAGTTTCGTCCAGCGCTGGGTGTCGTCGATGAGCCAGGGTGTCGTGGCGCTGACGAGTTCGCGGATGGGCTTGCCGGTGGCCAGGCAGCGTTTCTGCGGGGACCGGGCCGGATAGTGCGGGGCGGCGCCGACGTCCACGACCACTTCGGGGTGGTCCTCCTGGATCGACAGATGGGCGGCCCGGTGCAGCATCGCCTCGCCCGGCTGGCGTCCCCCGGGCGGGTCCGCCTCCGCCCGTACCTCGTCCAGGAGGTCGATCGCCACGAAGTCGGCGATCCGCGGCACCGCGACCTCCGCCAGCTCCTGCAGCGTCCGGTCGAGGTCCAGGGTGGTCCCGATGTGTTCGCTGGCCTCGTTGAGCAGGGTGAGCCGGTCGCGTGCCGAGTCCTGGCCGGTGGCGTGGAGAGCGACGAGGCAGATGCCGAGCGTCTGCCCCGCGGGGTCCCGCACCGGGAAGAAGGAACGCAGCCTGAAGTCCCGCTCCCGGCTCCGAGGGGGGATGCCGTGGCGGGGTGGCGCGTGGTCCAGGGTCACCTGGGGCTGTCCGGTGACGAGAGCGCGCCTGGCGTGACGGTTCACCACGGGCGTCGGTCCGCCGTGGTCGGACCCGCTGCCGGGCGGCTCCTGCTCGGCCGGCCGGTCCTCGTCCATGTCGGCCAGCGCCCGGTTGGACCATTTCCAGCGCAAGTCGGTGTCGAGTACGGCGATGCCCATGGGCGACCGCTGGAGCAGACCTCGCGCGACCGCCTCGAAGAACTCGAACTCCCTGCGTTCCCTGACGTCGCACGCGACGATCAGCCAGCCGTGGTGCCCGTCGGCGCCGAGGAGGGGGCAGGTCCGGACCGAGAGGTCGACGGCGTGACCGGCGCGGTGCCGGGCGGCGAGCACACCGGTCCAGCCGCGTTCCGTCCGGCGCAGGCCCGAGACGGCGGCGGAGAGGTCCCCGCCCGCGACGACGGACTCCGCGGGACGTCCGACCACGTCGCGGGCCCGGTAGCCGATCAGGCGCTCGGCTCCCGGGCTCCAGGAGACGATGAGCCGGTCGGCATCGGTGATCACCACGGCCGCGGACTCGATGTCGAACGGATCGGCCGGATCTGCACTGCCGAGAGCGCGGCTGACGCCCATATGCACGTCCCATCCAGGGCGGGTCCCCACGAGCCCATTGTCGCACCGAGGGTCGGGCCACGCCGCGCCGGTGCGCGTCGCGTCCGGTGGGCGCCCGGCCCGCGGCGAGGTGCCGCCGGGCTTCGGCGGTCCGGCTGCCGGGCGCCACCGGCGCGGTCGTCACGGCGTCCTCTCCCGGAGCCTTGTGCCCTCGCCGATGCCCGTCGCGGCGGATGATCGCCGGGAGTGCCGGACAGGGCACCGGCCGGTGCCGCCCGGCTCCGGGCGGCGCGGTCCTTCGGCCCGACTTCGGCCGGAGGGACGCCCGGTGACTACATGTCGGGGCGGACGAGGGTGCCGGACCTGCCGTGGACGATCTCGTACGCCGCGTCCAGGCAGCCGATCGCGGCCAGGCCGCCGGTGTGCTCCACGAAGCGGGCGGCCGCCTCCGTCTTGGGCCCCATCGAGCCCTCGGCGTACCGCCCCTCGCGCAGCCCCGCGGGGGTCACGTCCAGGAGGGGGCGCTGGTCCGGGGTGCCGTAGTGGGCGTAGACGTTGGGCACGTCGGTGAGGATGAGCAGGAAGTCGGCCTTCACGTCCTCGGCGAGCAGGGCCGCCGCGAGGTCCTTGTCGACGATCGCCTCGGTACCGTGCAGGAGGCCCCCCTCCGCGGTCACGGGGATGCCGCCGCCGCCCGAGCAGACGACGAGGGTGCCGGTCGCCAGCAGTTCCCGGATGCTCTCCGTCTCCAGGATCCGCTCCGGAGCGGGCGAGGGGACGAGACGGCGTCCGGTGCCCGGGTCCCCGGTGTCCTGCCGGCCGCGCCCGCGGGCGAGCGACTGTGCCGGCCTGCGGGGCCGGGGCCGGCCGACGGGCTTCGTGGGCCGGTCGAACGCCGGGTCGTCGCCGCGGACGAGGGTGTGGGTGACCAGTGCGGCGACCCGGCGGCCCGGCAGCGCGTCCCGCAGCGCGCGGGCCAGGAGCGAGCCGATCAGGCCCTGCGTTTGGGCGCCGAGCAGGTCCAGCGGGTACGGGGCGCTCAGCGCGGGGTCGGCCGCGCTCTCCCCGGCGAGCAGACCGAGCTGCGGCCCGTTGCCGTGGGTGAGGACGAGGTCGTGGTCGTGGGCGAGCGGAGCGAGCGCGGTGGCCACCCGGACGACGTTCGCCCGCTGCAGCTCCGCGTCGGGGCCTTCTCCCCTCCACAGCAGGGCGTTGCCGCCGAGGGTGATGACGATGCGCATGGGTGTCGGTCCTTTGGGTGCGGGACCCGCCGGAGGCGTCCGCGAGGCCGGCCGCCGACGGGCGGAGATCGGCTCAGGCGTGCGGTACGACGGCCACCGGGCAGCCGACGTGATGCAAAACGGCATGGGCGACGGGACCGGTGTGGGCCCCGAGTCTGCCCGCGCCGGTGCGGCGGCCCACCACGACGAGCCCGGCGCCGGTGGCGGCACGCGCCAGTTCGCCGGCCGCCCGGCCCTCGACGACGGTCTCGGTCACGGGGACACCCGGATACTTCTCGGCCCAGGGGCGCAGAGCCGCGACGACCGCGTGTTCCCGGTCGGCGAGCCGCTCGGGACCGGGGGCGGCAGGCGAGACGCCCTCGGCGGGCGCCGCCTTGAAGACGTGGATCACCCGCAGCTCGGTGTCCCGGCGGTGGGCGGCGTCGAAGGCGAAGGCGATCAGGTCGTCGCAGGGGTGGGTGACGTCCAGGCCGAGGACGACGGCACGGTAGGGCGTCTCGGGGATCTCGTCCGGCGCCACACCGTCCACGGCGGGCAGATGCTCGTCGGCGGCGCTCCGCCCGGCGCGCACCAGCACCACGGGGCAGGCGGCGCGGCCCACCACCCGCTGGGACACCGAGCCGGTGACGAATCCCGCGGTGGTGCCCAGGCCTTGTGACCCGAGGACCAGCAGTTCGGCCCCCGCGGCCGCCGAGAGCAGCGCGGAGACCGCGGAGTCGCAGATCAGGCGGCCTGCGACGGTCAGCGTGGGGTGCGCGGCGCGGACGCTGTCGACCGCCTCCCGCAGAAGGCGCTCGGCCCAGTCGTGCTCGGTGCTGTCCAGGGGTACGTACGGCGCCGGACGCACATGCCGGTGCCAGGCGTGCACGAGGCTCAGCGCGGCGCCCTGGCGCAGCGCCTCATGGGCGGCCCAGTGTGCGGCCGCGAGGCCTTCGGGGGATCCGTCGACTCCCGCCGTGATGTTCCGGACCATGACGTGTCCCTCCCGTGCCCGGGCCGGTCAGCCCTCCTACCTCGAGCGTGCGCCTGGTGGACGCGTACGCCCAGGGGCCGACCGGCCCCCACGGCCGGGACGCCCGGTACCTGCCCGGCGCAGGCGTCGACGCCCCCGAGGGACATGTGCGGACCGCCCGGCGCCGACGGGCCCGTCCCGCGCGGCGCTCCCGGCTGGCGCGGACCCGGGGGCGCGGGCAGCGTGGACATACGGACAACGACTGCTGAGCGAGGTGGCCATGCAACCCCCTGAGCCGGTACCCCGGGTGGTAGTGGGCGTGGACGGTTCTCCGTCGTCGTATGCGGCGCTGCGCTGGGCGGCGCGGTACGCCCAGCTGGTCGGCGGGGCCGTGGAGGCGGTCCACGTCTGGGACACGCCGTCGGACGTGGGCTGGAGCGGGCCCGCGATCGATCCCGACTTCGATCTGCAGCAGGCGCGGGAGCGGTTCGCGCAGGAGCTGCGCGCCGTCTTCCCCGAGGAGCGCCCCGTCGACCTGGAGGAGTGCCTGGTGGAAGGCGATCCCTCGGAAGTGCTCATCCGGGCCTCCGAGGGCGCGGAGGTCCTCGTGGTCGGCGGCCGTGGACGGGGCAGGTTCGCCCGGGCGATGCTGGGCTCGGTCAGCCAGCGCTGCGCCCAGCACGCGGCCTGCCCGGTCGTCGTGGTACGCCAGGCGCACGAGCCCGCGCACTGATCCCACCCGTGCGGGCACACACCGTCGTGGGCGCCGGGCCCGAAAGGGCAGGCGTTCGGCCCTCGCGAAGGGACCATCGGCACTGGTGCGCGGGGACGGCCTGTTCGACAGTGGACCTGGGAGCGGTACCCATCCCCCGCGGTACCGCTCCCTCCCGTGTGCGAAGAAGCTCCCGTGCACGAAGAAGCTCTCGTCATGCGCAGAAGCTCTCGTGCACGAAGAAGGCGGAAAGGACCATCCGCTTCTCGCGGATCCGGATTGCGCGGTGCGCGGTGCGTGGCCGCTTCCCCGCGTCTGGTGGCGGTCCTTTCCGCCACCACCATGGAACCACCGTCCGGCCGTCGGCACGAGGGCCGGGCGGTCCTTCCGGGGGATCCACCCGGCCCCTTGCGAGGACGCCGGCCGTGTCCGTCGTGGGTGGGTCACCACACGTCGATGCGGCGGCCCGTGAGGGCGGTGATCTCGATGCGCACCCAGACATCACGCTCCCCTCCGGCCCACGGCGTGGTGTAGACCCGCTCGGCGAGGCGGCGGACGGTCTCCGGGTCGGTCACCGTCTCGGCGGGTCCGCGCACCAGGACGCTCCAGCCCTGGCTCAGCGCGTCGTCGACGCGGTCGACCTCGAAGGCCACCTCGTGGCCGAGCCCCCGGATGGAGACCGAACCGGGCTGGGTGCGGAAGACGATGGCGTCGTCGACGACGCTGTAGTTGACGGGTACGACGACAGGCGCCTCCTCGGTGGAGACCGCGAGCCTGCCCACGCCGTGTGTCGACAGCAGCCGACGGCACTCCTGCTCACCCAGTTCGCTCAGACGTGGGGCGCGCGCGGCGTGTCCGATCCCGGGCGGCAGGTCGATGTGACCGCCGCCGAGCTCCGTGAGACTGGTCCGCAGCGCCCCGGCCAGCCTGAGCAGGGTCCCGGAATCCGGTGCGGCGGTGCTGTGCTCCTCCAGATGCGCGAGGTAGCCGGGGGCCATGCCCGCCCGGAAGGCCACTTCCTCCCGGGTGAGACCCAGTTCCCTGCGCCGCCGCTCGATACGGCGTCCGAGGTCGCCCTGGGGAGGCCGGTCCGCCGCGGTCGCCGTCGTCTCTTCCCGTGCTGTCCGTTCCGCCATGACCGCTCACTCCTCTCGTCCCGGAATGTTCGATGTGTTCACCAGGGCCGGTCCTCCCGGCCCCGGCTCGCCGAAGGCCCGGTCACGACCGCTGCGGCACCACCGCGACCGGGCACTGGGCGTGGTGCAGCAGCGTGTGCGCCACCCGGCCGAGCTGCAGTCCGAAGCGGCCCGGCCGGCGGCGGGCGCCGATGACGACCAGGTCGGCGGCGGCCGAGCGGTCCACGAGCACCTTGCGGGCCGTTCCCTCCACCGTGGTGCGGCGCACGCGGAGGCCGGGAGCCGCTGCCGCCGCGTCGTCGAGGAGCCTGTCGAGCTGGGCGGAGGCCCGCTGCTCGTGCTGGTGCGCGGGGGTCCCGGTCAGCAGGGGGTGGGCGGCGGCCTCGTGCGCGGGGCTGCGCCAGGCTCGTACGACGTCGAGTACGCATCCGCGTGCCTCGGCCTCCTGGAAGGCGAAGCGCACTGCCTCACCCGCGGTGTCCGGATCCCCGGCGCCGAGCAGCACCCGTTCGTGCGTGCCGGCCAGCCCCGCCCGGTCCCCGCGGACGACGATCACCGGGCAGTGGGCGTGCGCGGCGACGCCCAGACCGGTCGAGCCGAGCAACAGCCCCTTGATCTCGCCCCGGCCACGTGCTCCCGTCACCACGGCGAAGGCGTACTCGCTCTCGTGCAGCAGGGCGTCCACCGCTTCCTCGGGGAGGATGTCCGTGGCGGTCTTCACGTCCGGGTCGCGCAGCCGGGCCCGCTCCGCCGCCGAGGCGACGACGTGCTCGGCCATCACCTGCTCGGAGGGGCGCTCCCGGTTATCCGACGGCATCACCCCTTCGTAGCGCTCCCACAGGGAGGCGTACACCAGGCGCAGCGGCAGGCCGTGGCGGGCGGCCTCGTCCACCGCCCAGTCGATCGCCGTCAGGCTGGACTCCGATCCGTCGACACCCACGACCAGGGGCAGTTCCGTCATCGGGCTCACCACCTTCCGTCGGGCCGCCGGGCAGGCAGCACGGGCTCCCAGTCCCACCGTCGCACGTGCCCGGGTCCGGTGGTGAGGGCCACCCGGCCCGGTTCGGGCCCACTCAGCCCATGGGCCGGGCGGGCCGGGCGCGGGCTTCGCCGGTGTGGGCCGATCGGCCCCCGCGTGAGGACCGGGCGGCCCGTGGTGCCGGGCGCCGCTCCTGCGGAGGCTGGAGTCAGCAGCCCTCCGCCGTCCGGCGGTGACGACGAAAGGAGCCGGAGCGATGACCTCCACCACCACCCTGGCCGCGGCCCTCCCGGCCGATCAGCGCGATCGGCTGATGCGCTTCGCCCACGAGGTCTCCTTCCCCATCGGCACCCGCCTGTTCGAGGAAGGCCGGCGCGCCGACCGGTTCTGGATCATCCGGACCGGGACCGTCGCCCTGGATCTGCGGGTACCCGGGCGCCGCGCCGCCGTCATCGAGTCCCTCGGCCACAACGAACTCGTCGGCTGGTCCTGGCACTTCCCGCCCTGCATCTGGCAGCTCGGTGCCGAGGCCACCAGCCCGGTGCGTGCCTGGGAGTTCGACGCCGACGCCGTTCGGGCGGAGTGCGTGAGCGACCCCGAGTTCGGCCGCGCCATCGCCGCATGGGTCGGCCGCGTGGTCGCCCACCGTCTGCACGCCGCACGCATCCGGCTCCTCGACCTCTACGCCCCCTACGGCAGTGGCAGCCGGTCCTGACACCCGGGAGGAGACCATGCCCAGCAGCCCCTACACCGTCAGCGACGTGATGACCCACACCGTCGTGGCCGTGGGACGCGACGCCCCGTTCAAGGACATCGTCCAGCTCATGGACGAGTGGAAGGTCAGCGCCCTGCCCGTGCTGGAGGGTGAGGGCCGCGTGGTCGGCGTCGTCTCCGAGGCCGACCTGCTGCCCAAGGAGGAGTTCCGGGACAGCGACCCGGACCGGTTCACCCAGCGACAACGTCTCGACGACCTCGCGAAGGCCGGAGCGCTCAGCGCGGGCGAGCTGATGTCGGCCCCCGCCGTCACCGTGCACGCGGACGCACCGCTCGCCGAGGCCGCCCGCATCATGGCTCGACGCAAGGTCAAGCGGTTGCCCGTCATCAACGACCAGGGCCTGCTCGAAGGGGTCGTCAGCCGCGGCGACCTGCTGAAGGTGTTTTTGCGCGGTGAGGAGGAGATCGCCGACGAGGTGCGCCACGAGATCGTCGACCGTCTCTTCCCCGCCCCCGTCGAGCCGATCCTGGTGGGGGTCCACGACGGCGTCGTCACCCTCACCGGCCGCATCCGGGACACCTCGCTGGTACCGGTGGCCGCCCGCATGGTGCGTGCCGTCGAGGGCGTGGTCGATGTCGAGTGCGACCTGACCGCCGGTTCGATACGCAGCGATCCACGCTGATCCGGCTGGTGGTGGGGGGGGGGGGGCGCCCCGCCCCCCCCCCCCCCCCCCCCCGGGGGGGGCGGGGGGGGGGGGGGCCCGGGCCCCCCCGTACGGGTCCCGCCGGGCGGGGGCCA
>NZ_JBIAVN010000005.1:47107-187972 GCF_042894285.1 Streptomyces sp. NPDC001544
GGGGGGGGGGGTGGGGGTGGTGGGCCGCGGGGGCCGCCGGGGCGGGGGGGGGGGGCCGGGGGGGGGGGGGGGGGGCGCCGGGCGGGGGGGGGGGGGGGGGGGGGGGGGGGCCCCCCCCCCCCCCCCACCACCAGCCGACCTCGGGGCGGTCCGAGTCCGGGGCAGTCCGGTCCCTCCGATTCCGGTTCCGTCCGGCCGGGGCCAAATCCGTCCGGTACCCGGCATCCCGTCCGTCGCCACGCCGCGTCCGGCCCGCTCCGGGACGAGGGAAACCGTCCGGCCCCGGAACACCGCGCCGCACCGCATGGTGGTCGCCGCGGAGGCCGGCCCGGGGGTCCGAGGAGACAATGGGCCCTATGGCCGACAACAAGACGGCGGCGCTGCCGCGCAAGACGTACGAGAGTGAACTGCTGCGCCTGCAGACGGAGTTGGTCAAACTCCAGGAGTGGGTGCGAGCGGCGGGCGCCCGGTTGGTGATCGTCTTCGAGGGACGGGACGCGGCCGGCAAGGGCGGCACGATCAAGCGGGTCACCGAGCACCTCAACCCCCGTGGGGCCCGCATCGCCGCGCTGCCGAAACCGACCGAGCGGGAGCGCACCCAGTGGTACTTCCAGCGGTACGTCGAACAGCTGCCCGCCGCCGGGGAGATCGTGCTGTTCGACCGGTCCTGGTACAACCGGGCCGGTGTGGAGCACGTCATGGGGTTCTGCACCAAGGAAGAACACCAGCTGTTCCTGCGCCAGTGCCCGATCTTCGAGCGGATGCTGGTCGAGGACGGCATCCTGCTGCGCAAGTACTGGTTCTCGGTGAGCGACGCGGCGCAGCAGGAGCGCTTCCGGCGCCGGCTCGAGGATCCGCTGCGGCGCTGGAAGCTGTCGCCGATGGACCTGGAGTCGATCACCCACTGGGAGGCGTACTCGCGGGCCAAGGACGAGATGATGGTGCACACCGACATCGCCGAGGCCCCCTGGTACGTCGTCGAGAGCGACGACAAGCGACGGGCCAGACTGAACATGATCGCCCATCTGCTGGCGTCCGTCCCCTACCAGGAGGTGCCGCCGCCGGTGCTGGAGCTGCCCGACCGGCCGCGGTCCACCGGGTACCAGCGTCCGCCGCGCGATCTGCAGACCTACGTCCCCGATCACACGGCGAACCTCTGAGCCGGCCTTCCGACGAGCAACCGCGTCCTGGTCAGTCGTGCGGGACGACCGCGACCGGCGCCGTGGCGTGGTGCAGGACGGCGTGGGTGACGGGGCCGATGTGCGGGCCGAGGGGAGCACGGCGGGTGCGACGTCCCACGACGACCAGGGAGGCGTGGTGCGAGGCGTCGACCAGCCGCACCGAGGCGCTTCCCTCCGCGGTGACCTCCACGACCTCGACGGACGGGTACTTCTGCCGCCAGGGGCGCAGCGCGGCCGTCACCTGTGCGGAGAGCTCCTCCTGGAACGCCGGGTCCACGGCCAGCCCGTAGGCGTAGTACGGCGGCATGGTCCACGCGTGCACGGCCCGCAGGACGGTCCCGCGCCGGGCGGCCTCCTCGAAGGCGAAGGCGAGCACCGTGTCGTCCGGGGCGTCGATGTCCACACCGAGGACGACCGGCCGGTACCGGGTGGCGGTGGACGCAATGCCCACGGGGTCCGTCTCGTGCTCGTCGGCGGCCTGTTCCCCGGCCCGCACCAGCACCACGGGCCGCCCGGCGTGTGCGACGACCGACTGGCCGACGGAGCCGACCAGGAATCCGCCGACGCCGCTCAGCCCGCGGGAGCCGAGCACCAGCAGCTCGGCGTCCTCGGCGGCCGCCACCAGCGCCTCGCCGGGTTCACCACCGCGCTGCTCGGTGACGACCTCCACACCGGGATGGCGCAGCCGCAGGCCCTCGGCCGTGTCACGCGCGATCCTGTCCCAGCCATCGGCCGGGGGGATCCCCGTCTCGTTCCGCTCCATCCGTACCGGCATGGGCTCCCATACGTGCACCAGCCGCAGCGGCAGCCCGCACAGCCGCGCCTCGCGGGCCGCCCACTCGGCGGCGGTGCGGCTTTCCGGGGAGCCGTCGAGGCCCACGGTGACGGTGCGGGACATGGCGTCCACCTCCTGTTGTCGGACCCTGTCGACCGGATCACCCCCAGCTTTCCGGCCGGGGCGGCCGACGGGCAGGGTCCTCCGGGTCCCTGTGCGGGCCCGACCGGCCCTACACCGGACACGGCACCGCAATCCGGCCGCATGTGGTCAGCCGGGCACGCCACACGGTCGTGTTCGCCCACGGGGCGAACGCGTTCAGACCACCGCACGCCATGACGCGACAAGCGACGGCGCCGGTGGGGCGAATGCGCTGGGATGTCCGCAGCATCACGAGCGACCTGGCGGGTGGACATGAACGCTTTCGTGGACGGGCCGGCACGCCCGGCGGACCCCGCGGCCCTGGTCCAGTGCCGCTGCGGGGCCCCGTTGCCCCAGGGCGGTCCGTCGGCCGCCGAGGAACGGTTCCGCGGGTTGCTGGAGGCGGCGCCGGACGCCATGGTCATCGTCGACGACACCGGCATCATCAGGCTGGTCAACGCCCAGACCGAGGCACTGTTCGGCTACCGGCGCGAGGAACTGCTCGGCCGGCCCGTGGAGTTGCTGGTGCCGCACCGCTTCCGGGCCCACCACACCCGCCACCGTGACGGATACGCGGCCAACCGGCAGGTCCGGCCCATGGGCGCCGGACTGGAGCTGCACGGGCTGCGCAAGAACGGCAGCGAGTTCCCCGTCGAGATCAGCCTCAGCCCGATGGAGACCGCGGACGGTCTGCTGGTGTCGGCGGCCGTGCGCGACGTCAGCGACCGCAAGGCGGCCGAGGCCCGCATCAACGAACTCGCCGCACTCGTGGAGTCGTCCCAGGACGCCATCCTCGCCAAGACCCTCGACGGGTTCATCACCTACTGGAACGCCGCTGCCGCGCGCCTGTACGGCTACACGGCCGAGGAGGCGATGGGCCGGCACGTGTCGCTGCTCGCCCCGGCGGAACTGCATGACGACATCTGCGCGTTGCTGCAGCGGCTGCGGCACGGGGAGAAGGTCGAGCACTTCGAGACGCTGCGGGTGACCAAGAGCGGGGCGCTGCTGGACGTCGACGTCACGCTGTGGCCGACCCGCGACACCCGCGGCAAGGTAGTCGGCGCCTGCGCGATCGTCCGCGACATCAGCGACCGCAAGCGCACCGAGGCCGAACTCACCGCCCTGCTGGAACAGCAGCGGCACATCGCCCTCACCCTGCAGCGCAGCCTGATGGGGACGCCTCCCGCCCTGCCCGGCCTGGACACCGCCAGCCGCTACCGGCCCGCCACCCAGGGCGCCGGGGTCGGTGGCGACTGGTTCGACCTCATACCGCTGGGCGCCGGACGGGTGGGTGTGCTCATCGGCGACGTGATGGGCCGCGGGCTGGAGGCGGCCGCCGTGATGGGGCAGCTGCGCTCGGCCGCGCACGCGCTCGCCAAGACCGGCATGCAGCCCCGTCAGCTGATGCAGGCCCTGGACACCGTCGTCACCGACCTGGACGTCCCCGACCAGCTGGTCACCTGCTGCTACCTGATCATCGCCCCGGACGCCGGTACCGTGACGGTCTGTTCCGCCGGGCATCTGCCGACCCTCGTCGTCGGCCCCTGGGACGGCGTCCGCGCGCTTCCCACACCGGTGAACGCCCCGCTGGGCGTCGGCGGCGTCCTCTACGAGCAGTCCTGCACGGACATGGCGCCCGGTGCCACGCTCGTGCTGTACACCGACGGCCTGATCGAGACGCCCGGCAGCGACATCGAGGCCCGGCTCGGTGAACTCACCACCGTCCTCGACACGTTCTTCCCGCAGGCGAAGGGGCTGGAGGCGGCCGCCGACCACGTGCTCGCCGAGCTGCTGCCCGACGCCGACGGCCACAACGACGACGTGACGCTCCTCCTGGCCCAGCTCCCGGCCGCACCGCTGGCCGCGGTCACCACCGAGCTTCCCGCGACCCCCTCCTCCGTCCCGGACGGCCGTGCCTTCCTCCGCCGGACCCTGGCGTCGTGGGAGTGCGCCGCAGCGGCCGACGACGCCCTTCTGCTGCTGTCCGAGACCCTCACCAACGCGGTGCAGCACGCCCAGGGTCCCCTCGGACTGCGCCTGTGCCGCACCGCCACCGACCTCACCGTGGAGGTCAGCGACCGCAGCCCGCACCTCCCCCAGCCCCGCCTCGCGGCCGAGGACGAGGAGTCCGGCCGGGGCCTGTTCCTGGTCCGCACCCTCGCCGAGAGCTGGGGGGTGCGGCCGACGGACGAGGGCAAGACGACCTGGTTCACGTTGAAGCTGTAGGTACCGGGTGCGGCCCGGGTGCCGGACGGTTGCACACGCAGACGCGTTCGAACTTGCGACGACAAGCGCCCTGCATGCCGAGTTCGTCGTAGAGCTTCTCCAGGCCGTACATGTCGGCCATGTACCGCCCCAGTTCCAGCACGGGCGGCGGAGCTGTACGCCGGGGGGAGCCCCTCATGCCTCCGAGGGAGCGGCCGCCTCCGTCAGGGGCGCGTGCCACAGCAGCCTGGTCCCCCCGTCTACGGGGCAGGTGAACTCCATGTCGCCGCCCAGCTTCCGCGCCCGGTCCCGCATGTTGGCCAGGCCGCTGCGGCGGCCCTCCGGCGGGATGCCGACGCCGTTGTCGGTGACCGTGAGGCGGACTTCCTTCCCGTCGGTCTCCAGGGCCACCTCGGCTCGGTCCGCTCGGGCGTGCCGGGCGATGTTGGTGAGGGATTCGGAGAGGACGGCCACGACGTGGTCGGCGGTCTCCCGCGGTACGTGGGTGTCGAGCAGGCCCTCCATCCGGAGGCTCGGCGCGAAGCCCAGCACCTGCGCGGCCTCGCCCGCGATCCGCACCGCACGGGCGCGCAGTCCGATCGCCTCGTCGTCAATGGTGCGCAGCCCGAAGATCGTCGACCTGATGATCTTGATGGTCTCGTCCAGGTCGTCCACCGCCCGCCGCACCCGCTCGGAAGCCTGGGCGTGCTGGATGAAACGTCCGGCGCTCTGCAGGGTCATGCCGGTGGCGAACAGCCGCTGGATGGCCAGGTCGTGCAGGTCCCGGGCGATCCGGTCCCGGTCCTCCAGCAGGGCGATCTGCTGGGCGTCCTGGCGGCGCTCCGCGAGCTCCATGGCGACGGCGGCCTGCCCCGCGAACACCTGCAGCGGCTCGGTCTGCTCGTCGGAGAACTCGTTCGCCCCCGTCTCCCTGGCCAGCAGGACCACGCCCCGGACCCGCTCGCCCGAGCCGATGGGCACCGCCACGGCCGGCCCCAGACCGGCGAACCGCGGCGGCCCCGCCGAGACCCGGTCGTCATGGGCGACGTCCGCACTGATCACCGGCGCGCCCACGGCGAAGGCCCGGCCGGTGAGCGTGCCCTGCACGGGCAGCACCAGGCCGCGGTGCGCGTCCGCCTCCCGGCCGATGGCCAGTTCCACGGCGAGGGTGTCGGTGTCCTTCATGGGAATCGCGACGGCGGCCAGCGCGGCACCGGTGATCTGCCGCGCCCGTTCGGCGATCAGGCCCAGCACCTCGCGCTGCCCGGCGCCGGACATCAGGCTGCGGGTGATCTCGGCGTTCGCCTGCAGCCAGCGCTCACGCAGCCGGGACTCCTCGTACAGCCGGGCGTTGTCGATCGCCACACCGGCCGCCACGGCCAGCGTCGACAGCACCGACTCGTCGTCCTCGTCGAACTGCAGGCCACCGCGCTTCTCGGTCAGGTACAGGTTGCCGAAGACCTGGTCGCGCACCCGGATGGGGACACCGAGGAAGGTGTTCATCGGCGGGTGGTGCGGGGGGAAGCCGTAGGAGGAGGCGTGCTCCGAGAGCTTCGCGAGCCGCAGCGGCTCGGGATGGCGGATCAGCTCGCCGAGGATGCCGTGGCCCTCCGGGAAGGGACCGATACGGGCGATCTCCTCCTCACCGACCCCGGCCGTGATGAACGCCGACAGTCTCCTGCCGTCCGGTCCGATCACGCCCAGCGCCGCGTACTCGGCGTCGACCAGGGCGGCCGCCGCCTCCACGATGCTGCGCAGCGCCTGCTCCAGGTCGAGCTCCCGGCCGACCGAGAGGACCGCCTCCAGCAGGCTGTGCACCCGGTCCCGGGTACCGCGGGCCGCGTCCAGGCGGGCCTGCAGCTCCTCCAGCAGCTCGTCCAGCCGCAGCTGGGGCAGCCGTAGCCGGGCCTCGTGAGCTCCTTCGGCGCCTACCACCGCTGTCCTCCCAGCCCTGCGCGATACCGACGCCCGCACCGCTCCTCAGCCAGGGTAGCGGCCTCGGCAGGAGGGACGATACGGGAGGTCCTCGGCACCTCGGAGCGCCCCGCCCAGAACGCGGCCGTTCGGGCGGTGGAGAAGGGCCGACCGGCCCTGTCCCCGCCGGGTGCCCGCACGGACGATGGGCTGGTGCTCCAGAACGCCGGTTTTCACGTGCTCGACAGACAGGCGTGCCTGCGCCTGCCGGCCAAGGTGCCGGTCGGCCGTGTCGTCTACACCAAGCAGGCGCTTCCCGCGGTGCTGCCGGTCGGCTTCCGCCTCGAGGCGGACTCCTCCGTACTGCTGCGGACCTCGGCCGGCTCCGCCCTGGTGCGTGCCGTGGACGGCGCGGTGGTCGCCTTCGAGGTGGACGAGTTCGACGCGGTGGCCCACTCCGGCTGGAGCGTGGTGGTGACCGGCCGCGCCACGGTGGTGACCGATCCCGTGGAGCACGCACGACTGGCACGGAGCGCCCCCGACTCCTGGATGCCCGTCCACGACGGCGTGTTCGTGCGCATCGAGGCCGGGATGGTCACCGGGCGCGAGCTGACGAGGGCATGAGGAGTGAGTCCCGGAATCAGCGTCCTTGGGCGCGCAGCCGGTCCTGGGCCTGGGTGGCGATGACGGCGGCCTGGATGCGGCGCTCGACACCGAGCTTGGCGAGCAGCCGGGAGATGTGGTTCTTGACCGTCTTCTCGGCGAGGTACAGCCGCCGGCCGATCTGACGGTTGGTGAGCCCCTCCCCGATGAGGGCCAGGATCTCCCTCTCCCGCTCGGTCAGACCGGGCAGCGCGTCCGGCACCTCCTCCTGCTGCGAGCCGCCCCGCAGCCTGGCCATGAGCTTGGTGGCGGCGCTCGGGTCCAGCAGCGACTGGCCACGGGCCACCGTGCGCACCGCCGAGACCAGGTCCGAGCCCTGGATCTGCTTCAGGACGTACCCCGAGGCGCCCGCCATGATCGAGTCGAGCAGTGCCTCCTCGTCGTCGAACGAGGTGAGCATCAGGCAGGCCAGCTCCGGGAGCCGCGAGCGCAGTTCCCGGCACACGGTCACGCCGTCGCCGTCCGGCAGACGGACGTCCAGGACCGCCACGTCGGGGCGCAGGGCGGGGACGCGCACCAGGGCCTGCTCGACGGTGGCGGCCTCCCCGACCACCGTGAGGTCCGGTTCGTCGTTCAGCAGGTCGTGCACCCCGCGCCGGACCACCTCGTGATCGTCGAGGAGGAAGACCCGGATCGGGGTGTCGGGCCCGGCCTGCTCGCGCTCCGCCATCCGTCGCTCCTCGTGATGTGTTCGGTTCCTTCTCAGTGATACTTCCCCGTCGCGGGGACCGATGGCCAGGGCCGGTCGGCCCTGTTTCGCCCGGCCGGCCCCGGGCCGTTCAGCCGTTCCACGTCCAGTCCGCCACCTCGGGCATGTCCATGCCGTGCTCACGGATCCAGATGTGGTGGCGCTGCCGGGCGTCCTCCATGCGCTGGCGCACGGCCGCCGCCCGCACCGCGAGGCCGGGGACGCGGTCGATGACGTCCATCACCAGGCGGTAGCGGTCCAGGTCGTTGCGGACCACCATGTCGAACGGTGTGGTCGTGGTGCCGATCTCCTTGTAGCCGCGCACATGCAGGTTGGGGTGGCCGCGACGCCGGTAGGCCAGGCGGTGGATCAGCCACGGGTAGCCGTGGTACGCGAAGATCACCGGCTTGTCGGGGGTGAACAGCCCGTCGTACTCGAAGTCGCTCATCCCGTGCGGATGTTCCTCGCTCGGCAGCAGCCGGGCGATGTCGACCACGTTCACCACCCGTACGGCCAGCTCCGGCAGATGCCGGCGCAGCAACTGGGCGGCGGCCAGCACCTCCTGGGTGGGGACGTCGCCCGCGCAGGCCAGCACCACATCCGGGTCCCGGGAGCCCTCCTCGGTGCCGGCCCAGTCCCAGATGCCGGCGCCGCGCGCGCAGTGGACCCTGGCCTCGTCCATCGACAGCCAGTCGAAGCAGGGCTGCTTGCCGGCCACGACGACGTTGACGTAGTCACGGCTGCGCAGCACGTGGTCGGCCACCGACAGCAGGGTGTTGGCGTCCGGCGGCAGGTAGACCCGCACCGCCTCCGGGCTCTTGTTCAGGATGTGGTCGACGAAACCGGGGTCCTGGTGGGAGAAACCGTTGTGGTCCTGGCGCCACACGTGCGAGGTGAGCAGGTAGTTGAGCGAGGCGATGGGGGCGCGCCAGGGCAGCCGGCGGGTGGTGCGCAGCCATTTGACGTGCTGGTTGACCATGGAGTCGACGATGTGGACGAAGGCCTCGTAGCAGGAGAACAGTCCGTGCCGGCCAGTGAGGAGGTAGCCCTCCAGCCAGCCCTGGCAGGTGTGTTCGGAGAGGATCTCCATCACACGGCCGTGCGGGTCGAGATGTTCGTCCACCGGCAGCGTGCCGGCCTGCCAGGCCTTGCCGCTGGCCGCGTAGACGGCCTGCAGGCGGTTGGAGGCGGTCTCGTCCGGGCCGACCAGTCGGAAGTCGCGCCGGTCGGCGGTGGCCGCCATGACGTCCTGGAGCATGTCGCCGAGGACTCGGGTGGGTTCGTGCAGGGTCACGCCGGGCTTGTCGACGGCGACGGCGTAACGCTCCAGGGGCGGCAGGGGCAGTTCGCGCAGCAGCAGTCCGCCGTTGGCGCGCGGGGTGGCGCCCAGTCGGCGGGGGCCCGACGGAACACAGGCGAGGACGCCGGGACGCGGGGCGCCGTGCTCGTCGAACAGTTCCTCAGGGCGGTACGAGCGCAGCCACCGCTCCAGCTGCCGCAGGTGCTCGGGGTTGTCCCGTACGGCGGCCAGCGGCACCTGGTGGGAGCGCCAGGTGCCCTCCACGGGCAGGCCGTCGACCTCGGCCGGGCCGGTCCAGCCCTTCGGGGTGCGCAGCACGATCACGGGCCAGCGGGGCCGGTCCGTGGCGCCGTCCTCGCGGGCGGCGCGCTGGAGGGCGGCGATGCGGTCGACCGCGGTGTCCATGGCCTCGGCCATCGCGCGGTGGACGGCCGCCGGGTCGTCGCCGGTGACGTGGATCGGGTCGTGGCCGTAACCCTTCAGGAGGTCGTCGAGCTCGGACTCCGGCAGCCGGGACAGCACCGTCGGGTTGGCGATCTTGTAGCCGTTGAGGTGCAGGACCGGCAGCACGGCGCCGTCGTGCACCGGGTCGAGGAACTTGTTGGAGTGCCAGGAGGCGGCCAGCGGCCCGGTCTCCGCCTCCCCGTCGCCGATCACGCAGGTGACCAGCAGATCCGGGTTGTCGAAGGCGGCGCCGTAGGCGTGCGAGAGGGCGTAGCCGAGCTCGCCCCCTTCGTGGATCGAGCCCGGGGTCTGAGGGGCGACGTGGCTGGGTACCCCGCCGGGGAAGGAGAACTGCCGGAACAGCCGGGCCATGCCCGCCGCGTCCCGGGTGACGTCCGGGTAGGTCTCGGTGTACGACCCCTCCAGCCAGGAGTTGGCCAGGACGGCCGGGCCGCCGTGGCCGGGGCCCCAGATGCACAGGGCGTCGATGTCGCGGGCCTTGATGACGCGGTTGAGGTGGGTGTGCACCAGGTTGAGGCCGGGCGAGGTGCCCCAGTGGCCGAGCAGGCGCGGCTTGACGTGCTCCGGGCGCAGCGGTTCGGTCAGCAGGGGGTTGGCCATGAGGTAGATCTGGCCCACGGAGAGGTAGTTCGCGGCGCGCCAGTGGGCGTCCAGGACGGCGAGCTCCTCGTCGGTGAGCCCGGCGGACGCCTGCTGCGTGTCGACGGACATCGGGGTTCCTTCCGGGTCGGACGGCGGTCGGGGCGTGACATGTGCCGGTTCGGGCACGGCTCTCACCCTGCGGCGGGCCACCGGGTACCCGACAGGGCCGTTCGACCCCAGGTGCCGGGCCGAGCCGTCCGTACGAGCCGGGTCTCAGGGCCCGAGGTCCACCCCGTACAGCGTCTGCCCGCCGACGAGCTCGCGCCCGGTGACCAGCTCCGGGTGGATGCGCAGGAACACCTCCCGCGGGGACGGCGCCCAGGAGCGCGGGCCGGTCCGGGTCAGGCGCCGCCGTTCCGCCGGGTCGGTGACGACCGTGGCCCGGCCGGTGACGACCACACTCCATCCGGCACGTCTGGCGGCGTCGACCTCGTCCGCCTCGAAGGCGACCACCGCGCCGTCGACCGCGCGCACCAGCTCCGAGGCCTCCGAGGTGCACAGCAGCACCGCGCCGTCGGTGTCCAGGCAGAAGTTGACCGGAAGCACCGCGGGCAGGGCGCGTCGCGTGTGGACGATACGGCCCACCGGGACCTTCCTCAGCAGACGGAGGCACTCCTGCCGGTCGAGCTCACGAAAACCGTCATTGGGATACATGGCCAGTCCGTCTTTCACCTGGTGCGGCGGTATCGCTCCATCGTCGGCCGTGGGGTGGCCGCCGGGTGAGGGCCCTTCGGTCCCCGGCACCTGGAGAGCGGCCCTCCTGCGCGGCCCACCTCGAGTAGGGCCGGACGGCCCCGCGATGCCCTCTGGTCGGCCCAAGCCGGCCCGCACCCGGACCTGGCAGCGTGCTGCACAGGGGCGAAGAGGCCGAGGAGGTGCAGACCCATGACAGCACGGGCCGGGAGGACGACGAGTCCGTTGTGGCGGTGGCGCGGCAATCCGCTGCGCCGGCACGACGACGTGCTCGAGGCGTGGATCGTGCTGGCGGTCTGGCTGATCGTCGCGATCGGCGGCGCGATCGTGGGCGTGGTGACCGCGCGGACCGTCGGCGACGGATTCGCCCGTGAGCGCGCCGAGCGCCGGCCGGTACGCGCCGTGCTGCTCGTGGACGTGCCGCAGACGGCCGGGGACCACGTGGTCACCGACGGTGACCGGGTCATGGCGAAGGTCCGCTGGACCGTCCCCGACGGCTCCTCCCGTAGTAGCCGGACCTGGGTGCGGCCCGGTCAGAGCGCCGGAGCCCAGCTCACGGTGTGGACGGACGCACGGGGGCGGCCGACCGTCCAGCCGCGCACCGGGACGCAGGCCGCGGTCGAGGCGGGCGTCTACGGCGGCGCGGCGGCCCTGGCCCTCGCGGGTGTCACGGTCGGCGCCGGGGCCGGGGCACGGTACTGGCTCGACCGGCGACGCATCGACGCCTGGGGCAGGGAGTGGGAGCTGGTCGGTCCCCGGTGGAGCCACCGGACCCGCTGATGTGAGCAGGAGCGGATGCACGGACCGGGATGCCGAAGCACGATGGAAGTGATGGCGGGGGGGGCGGGCCCGCTCTTCACGCTGGAAGTGATTCCATGGCACAGCAGTCCGTGACCACAGGACGTACGGCCTCTCAGGTCGGGTTCGCCGGCGTGCTCCTCGGCTTCGCCCCGTGGATCGTGTTCGGGGTGCTCGCCGGGCCCAGCACCTGGGAGTACGCGGCGCTGGCGGGTCTGCTCGCCGCGCTCGTGCTGTCCGGTCAGGACCTCCGCCGGCGCCGGTACATGCTCCTCGACATGGCCGGCATCCTGTTCTTCGCGGTGATCAGCGTCCTGGCCCTGGTTCTGGGCCGGGACCAGTTGCTCTGGCTGGAGACGTACGCGCAGGTCGTCTCGAGCGGAGTGCTGGCCTGCGTGGCCCTCGGCTCACTGTTCCTCGACCCGTTCACGGCGCAGTACGCCCGGCGGACGACACCGCCCGAAGTGTGGGACTCCCCTGTGTTCCTGCACATCAACAGGGTGCTGACGGCTGCTTGGGGGGCGGCGTTCGCGCTGATCGCGGTGCTGGGCTGGCTGGCGGTACGCGTGCCCTCGGCGAGCGACTGGCTGAACTGGGTACTGCCCGTCGTCCTGCTGGTGTGGGCCGTCGACTTCACCCGGCGCTACCCGGATTCCTACCTGGGACGGCAGTGACGGGGGCGGCGGTTCGCCCCTCAGTGGCCGGTCGTACGGCGTCGTTCCTTCAGTGTGGCCTCGTAGAGGTGGTCCCTGCCGTCGGCCAGTTCCTGACGCGCCTCGGCCTCCAGCTCACCGAACGGCCGGTAGTAGGTGGCGTTGTACGCCTCGACGATCTGGAACGTCCAGTGTCCCGGGATGACGTTACGGCCCAGGATCTCCCGCTGCACCCGGTCCGCCCAGGCGTCGTGACCGGCCGCGCGCAGCAGTCGGACCGCGCGGTCCAGCTCGAAGTCGGCGCTGCCCGTGAGCTGGTGGAAGGAGTACAGGTGGCCGCGGGCACGCTCGGTGGTCTCCAGGGCCTTCGACAGGGATCCCAGGGCCTCCACCGTCTGCTCGGACACGTGTGCGGGCCGCTGGTGGTCCCCGTCGGGACCGTGGTCGTGGACGGTCATGACCGGTCTCCTGGGCAGTCGGTGGGTCAGTGGACGATGGTGAAGCTGCGCCACAGGCCCGTGGAGCGCACCACCATGTCCGACGTCTGTGTGGGCAGGTAGAAGCTCTGCCCGCCCGGCGGCTCGGTGCAGTCGGCCCTCTGGTGAAGGACGATGTCGTTCTCCAGGTGATTGGCGACGTGGGTCACGGCCTCACGGAAACGGTGGCAGCCGCCGACCGGCGGATTGGAGATGGTCTCGACGGTCCTGACCCCGTTGCGCGCGTCGATCGTGCCGAGCGCCTGCTCGTCGCAGGCCGTCAGCGCGACACCGAGCAGTGCGATGCCGGTGAGCACGGCCAGCGACCGTGGAGCGGGCATCTGGCCTCCCGTGCCGGGGTGGGAAGTGGCTGGGGCGTTCCCCGTCGTCTCCCCCCACTATCCGCCGCGTCCGGCGCCCGCGCCTGGCGGGTACGCCCATCGCGGGCACATGGAGAGAGCGCGGTGGAGGATGCCGGGCGATAGTGGGCAGGGCACCGCCGTGCGGCGGCTCGGGAGGTTGGGATGGACCTGGTCCACTTCCGCGTGGTCGTGCCGCCGGCACTCACCGGGCCGGCCGTCGACCTGCTCACCGCGGACGACCGGGTGCTCAACCTCGTCATCGTGAGATCGGCCCCTGTCACGGGCGGCGACGCGATCGACTGCGACGTGCCGAGAGGCACCGCGAACGGGGTGCTGGACGGACTGCGGGCGCTGGGCGTCGACCGTGCCGGTTCGATCGCCGTCGACGGGGTCGGTCTGATGTTCTCCCGGCGGGCGGAGCAGATCGAGGCCGGCCTGCCGAGCGCGCTCGCCCGTGCCCCGCTGTGGGCCACGGTCGAGGCCCGCATCCGCGGGGAGGGCGCGTATCCGCCGTCGTTCTACCTGTTCCTGGTGATCGCCGGGATCATCGGCGCGGTCGGCATCCTGACCAACTCGCAGATCCTCATCGTGGCGGCCATGGTGGTCGGCCCCGAGTACAGCGCGATCACCGGCATCGCGCTGGGCGTCGACCGGCACGACCGCCGCCGGGTCCGAGCGGGGACGCATGCCCTGACTGCGGGTTTCCTGCTGGCCATCGGGTGCACGCTGGGTTTCGCGGCGCTGGTACGGGGGGCGGGGCTGCAGTCCAAGGCCTTCGAGCTGGGTCTGCGGCCCGTCTCCCACCTCATCGACACGCCTGATTTCCTCTCGTTCCTCGTCGCCTTCCTCGCGGGTGTGGTGGGGATCGTCTCGCTCACCGAGGACCGCGGCAGCGCCCTGCTCGGTGTGTTCATCTCGGTGACCACCATTCCCGCCGCCTCGGACATCGCCGTCTCCCTCGCCTTCGCCGACTGGCGCCAGGCGCGGGGCTCGCTGCTCCAGCTCCTGCTCAACGTGGTCGTGCTCGTGGTCGTCGGTGTGTTCACCCTGCGACTGCAGCGACGTCTGTGGCGGCGCGCGACGCGGTACCGCGGCTTACGCTGATCTGGGGGATGCGTTCGGGTGAATCTCACTCCGGAAGGGGACGCCCCGATGGACGACTACCCACTGATCGAGAACCACGGCCTGCTGGGCGATCTGCAGACGGCCGCGCTGGTGACCACCGACGGGGTGGTCGACTGGTTCTGCTCCCCGCGGTTCGACTCGCCCAGTGTGTTCGGGGCGCTTCTGGACAAGGACAGGGGCGGGCACTGCACGGTCCGGCCGGCGCACACCACCTACGCGACCAAACAGCTGTACCTTCCCGACACGGCGGTGCTGGTGACCCGCTTCATGACCGAGGCGGGCGCCGGTGAGGTGCTCGACTTCATGCCCGTGACCGGTGCGACGGTCACCCGGCGCCACGGGCTGGTGCGCCTGGTGCGCTGTGTGCGGGGCAGCATGAGGTTCGACATCGAGATCGCCCCGCGGTTCGACTACGGACGCAAGTCCCACCGGTTGCACATCACCCAGCACGGCGCGGTCTTCGCCGCGGAGGACGGCACGGAACTCACCGTGCACCCGATCCGCGAACCGGAGGACGCGCGGCTGATGGACGTCCTCACCGACCGGGAGGCCGACCTGCACTTCTCCCTGAACCTGCAGGCCGGGCAGCAGCGCGGGATGATGCTGGAACTCGGTGCCGAGGAGCCGCCCAGGGAGATCCGCCGTGCGGAACACGAGGCTCTCTTCGACGCCACCGTCGCGTTCTGGCGCACCTGGCTGAGCCAGTCGCGCTACACGGGGCGCTGGCGCGAGGTGGTCGAGCGCTCCGCGATCACGCTGAAACTGATGACCTTCGCCCCCAGCGGCGCCGTGGTGGCCGCCCCGACGGCGGCGCTCCCGGAGCAACTGGGCGGCGAGCGCAACTGGGACTACCGCTTCACCTGGATCCGGGACGCCGCCTTCTCCGTGTACGCGCTGCTGGGGCTGGGCTTCACCGACGAGGCGCGGGCGTTCATCCTCTGGCTGGGACAGCGGGTGAACGAGCGGGCCGGCAGCGGCGGGGACTCGGGCCCGCTCAACATCATGTACAAGGTCGACGGCTCCTCCGATTTGGACGAGCAGATCCTCGACCACTGGGAGGGCTATGCGCGTTCCGCGCCGGTGCGGATCGGCAACGGCGCCGCCACGCAGCTCCAACTCGACATCTACGGCGAGGCCCTGGACAGCATCTACTTCGCGCACCGGCACGGCTTGCAGCTCGGGCACCGGGGATGGACGAACCTGCTGACGGACCTGGACTGGCTGGCCGACCACTGGGACCAGGCGGAGGAGGGACTGTGGGAGACCCGCGGCGGCCGCCAGGACTTCACGTACGGCCGGGTGATGTCATGGGTGGCGTTCGACCGCGCGCTGCGACTCGCACGGTCGAACGGCTGGCCGGCCGCCGCCGATCGCTGGCACGCCGCGCGGGACGCCGCCTACGAGCAGGTGATGGCCAAGGGGTGGAGCGAGGGACGTCAGGCCTTCGTCCAGCACTACGGCAGTGACGTCCTCGACTCCTCGCTGCTGCGGATGTCGACGGTCGGGTTCCTCACCCCGGACGATCCGATGTGGACGTCGACCCTCGACGCCATGGAACAGGAACTGGTCAGCGACAGCCTGGTCTACCGCTACAACCCCGACGCCTCCCCCGACGGTCTGCGCGGCTCGGAGGGAACCTTCTCGCTGTGCACGTTCATGTACGTCGACGCCCTGGCGCGTGCGGGACGCACCGACCGGGCGAGGCTGGTGTTCGAGAAGATGATGGGGTACGGGAACCATCTGGGCCTGTACTCGGAGGAGATCGACCCGACGGGCCGTCAACTGGGCAATTTCCCGCAGGCCTTCACGCACCTCGCTCTGATCGACTCGGCCATCACCCTGAACGCGGCCCTCGACCGGCGTTAGGGCTTGGCCCTGGCCGGCAGGCTCGTTCAGGAACGGGCGGGTCGTGCGACGCCGAGGCGGACGGCGACCGGTTTCGCCGTCAGCCCGTAGATCAGGACCGTCGCGACGATCACCAGGAAAGTGACGGGAAGGATCTTGTCGGCGCCGCTCAGTCCCGCGGCGGCGAGTGAGCCCGCGAAGGTGGTGGCGGTGGACGCCGCGACGATGCCGCGCGGGGCCATCCAGCCGGTGAAGGCGCGTTCGGCGGGGAGGAGATCCGTCCGCATGCCGGCCAGCAGCGCGGCCAGAGGCCGGGTCACCAGGACGAGCACGGCGACGAGCAGCAGCGTGGGCAGGAGCACCGGCCCGACGGACTTCGGCGTCACCGTGGCCGAGATCGAGACGAAGAGCAGGCCGATGATCAGCTGGATCAGCGTCTCGAAGAACGGCCGTCGCGCGGGCATGCCGAAGCCGGGCAGGTTCGCGACGGTCAGCCCGGTGACGACCGCGGCGATGAGCCCGGTGTCGTCGTACGCCATGTCGCAGCCCGCCGCCACCACGACGACGGTGGCCAGCTGGGCGAGCGTGCCGAGAGTCTCGCCGAGGCGGAGCCGACGGAGCGTGAACCACAGCAGCGCGACGCCGGCCACGCCGCCCAGGAGTCCGACGGCGAGGCCCGCGAAGAAGGCACCGAAACGGAAGTGACCCGTCTGCAGCCCGCCGGAGACGATGGAGTGGAAGACGACGGCGCCGAGGATGCCGCCGACCGGGTCGACCAGGGACCCTTCCCACACCAGGACGCGCCGCACCTTCTGCGACGGCCCGACGTGTTCGAGCAGGGGACCGACGACGGTCGGCCCGGACACCACGAGAATCACGCCGATCATGCTGGCCGTGGCCGCCGGCACGTCGAACAGGGCCGGCCCCAGGACCATGACGGTGCCCCAGGAGAGCAACACCCCGACGACGATGAGCCGCAGTACGACGGTACGCGTGGCGCCCCTGAGATGGCTCATGTCCAGGCCCAGTCCGGCGTCGTACAGGATCAGGGCGACCGACAGCGACACCAGGGCGGAGAAGTCCGGCCCCACGAGCCGCTCGGGGTCGACGACGTCGGTGAGGGCCCCGGCGGTGAATCCGGCGGGCAGCAGCACGATCAGGGAGGGGATCCGCAGCCGGCTCGCGAGGATCTGGGAACCGACGGCGAGGGCCACGGTCAGGCCGAGGCCCAGCAGGATCTCGTCCTCGGACACGGGATCAGCCGTCGTCCCCGGCGCCACTGCCGCGCAGGTCGGCGTCGGTGAGGCCCTCCAGCTCGCCGTGGGTGTCCAGCCAGTAGAGCAGCACGACCGCGGGGACGACCAGTACGACCGCCACGAGGGTGACGAGCCCCAGCCAGCGGAGGGTGGTGTGCGCACCCGCTCCCTCGGCGACCGTCAGCGAGGTGGGGATGAGGTACGGACGCTGTGCCATGCCCCAGGCGAGGACGGCCGACGCGACCACGCCGACCGTGGTGACCCGGGACCATGCGCCGGAGGGACGCAGCAGCAGCCAGGCGGCGGCGAGCGTGGCCAGCGCCGACAGGACGACGAGGACGAGGCCCACGCCGTGGGTGAGCCCGTGCCAGACATGAGGCGCGTCCCCGTGGGTGACCACCAGGGTGATCACGGCGAGGACGGCGACCGCCGCCAGCGCGCCCAGTGCCCTCCGGCGGAAGTAGGCGTCCAGGTCCGACGCCGCGAAGCGCCGGGCGTCCGCCGCGAGGAAGACGGCACCGAGCAGCGCCGTGGTCGCCACGGCGAGCAGACCGAACAGGACCGATGTGGGGCCCGCCCAGACGTCCGCCGACGCCCGTGTCCCCGCCGTCACCCGGCCGGAGGCCACTCCCCCGGCGGCGGCGCCGAGGAAGAACGGCGTCAGGAGCGAGGAGACGGCGAACATGGCACCGTAGAGGCGCCGGCCGGCCAGCCGCCGGGTGGGCTTGCGCAGGGCGAATCCGGCACCGCGCAGCACGATGCCGACGGCGGCGAGGGCCAGCGGCAGCCACATCGCGGTGAACACCCGCTGGAAGAAGACGGGGAACCCCGTCCACATGATGACGAGCACGAAGATCAGCCAGACGTTGTTGACCTCCCACACCGGCGCCATGGCATGGTCGATCAGCCACCGGGGGCGCTTGCCGCGTTCCGCTCCGCCCGCACTCAGGTCCCAGAAGCCGGCTCCGTAGTCGGTGCCGCCCGCGCAGGCGTAGGCGGCCACCGCGAGCAGCAGCACGACGGCGATGACACCGGCGATCACGGCCGGCTCCCGGTGGAGCGCGGCCCGTAGGGGGTGTCCGTCTCCGGGGGCCCGCTCGACGGTCCGGCCGGTGGTCCGCTCGGTGTCTGCCGCCCGCCCGTCCGGTCGGTGAGCCGCCAGCGGGCGCGCATCTTCAGCAGCACCAGCAGGAAGGACGCGAAGACGACGACGTACACCACGACGACCACGCCGAACATGGCCCACAGGCCGGCGGAACGCGTCGACGTCACCGCTTCGGCGACCCGCATGTTCTGGTAGACGATCCACGGCTGGCGGCCCACTTCCGTGGTGATCCAGCCGCACTCGACGGCGACGACGGAAGCGACGCCGGCCACAGCGGCGCACCGGTAGAACCACGGGGAGGCGGGCAGCCCGCGGCGGCGCCACCAGACCAGGCCGTACCAGAGGGCGAGCAGCAACAGCAGGGAGCCGATCCCGACCATGGTGTCGAAGGTCCAGTGGACGATGGTGGCCTGGGTGGTGGTCGGGCGGTCGTTCGCCGGGACGGTGGTCAGCCCGGTGACCTGGGTGTCCGGGCGGAATCCGGCCAGGATGGAGTCGAGCTGCGGGATCTTGATGCCGCCGGAGACGGTTCCGTCCGGATGCAGCCGGCCGAACAGGTACTCCGGTACATGGGTGTCGGTCTTCCAGACGATCTCCATGGCGGCGAACTTCACCGGCTGCTTGTGGAAGACCTGCCGGGCGATGGAGTCGCCCAGCACGAACTGCACCGGTGTGCACACGGCGGCGAGGGTGAAGGGGATCGTGAAACCCAGCCGGTGGTACCGGTCGCTGCGGCCGCGCAGGCGTCCGACGGCGTAGACACCCGCCACGACGTAACCGGCCGTCACGAACATCGCCATGACGAAGTGCCAGTACTCCGGGCCGAACATGGGCGTGAAGATCGCCTTGCGGATGTTCACGTCCACGGGGTTGCCCGCGGAGTCGAGGGTGAAGCCCCGCGGGGTGTTCATCCAGGAGTTGGCGGCCAGGATCCCGAAGGCACCGAGGAGGGCGGCGAACGGCAGGGGCAGCCCGAGCAGGAAATGGGTCCGGGAGGGCAGCCTGCGCCAGCCGTACAGGTAGATCGCGATGAGGACGGCCTCCAGGAAGAACGCCCAGGCCTCGACACCGAACCCGATGCCGAACACATCGCCCCACCTGCCCATCATGCCGGGCCACAGCAGCCCGAACTCGAAGGACAGCACGGTGCCGGTGACGACCCCGATGGCGAACTGGACCGCCATGACCGCCGACCACCGTCGGGCCAGCAGCAGCGCGGCCGCATCGCCGCGACGCAGGCCGTAGCCGTGCGTGATGAGGGTGATCAGCGGCAGCGCGACGCCCAGGGGCACCAGGACGATGTGGGAGGCGAGGGTGAAGGCCATCATCGATCTGGCCGGGAGCGTCTGCGCCGGCACGTCGGCCAGCAGCGGCATCATGATCTGCACAGGAGCCTCTTGAGGGGCCGACGCGGGTGGGAGGGGTCAGCCGCCGGTGGCGAAGCCGGGGAAGAGGGTCATCCCGCCGTCCACATAGAGGGTGGTGCCGACCACGTAGTCCATGAGGTCGGAGGCGAGGGCGACGACCGCGTTGGCGATGTCCTCGGGGTCGCCGATGCGGTCGTAGGGGATCAGCCGCAGGAGGTCCTTGCGGGCCTCGGCCGTCTCCCAGGCACTCGTGTTGATGGGGGTCTTGATGGCGCCCGGGGCGACCGCGTTGACCCGGATCCTCTTCGGTGCGAGTTCCTGGGCCAGGGTCTCCATCATCATCTGCACGCCGCCCTTGGAAGCGGCGTAGTTGACGTGCCCGGCCCACGGGATGATCTGGTGCACCGAGCTCATGCAGATGATCTTCCCGGCGGAGCGGGACACCTCGGGGACCACTCCCCGCCGCAGGAACTCCTTGGTCGCCTCACGGGCGCAGAGGAACTGCCCGGTGAGGTTGACGTCCAGGACCTTCTGCCACTGGGCGAGGGACATGTCGGTGAACGCGGAGTCGCGCTGCATACCGGCGTTGGCGACCAGGACGTCGATCGTGCCGAACTCCTGGACCATGTGGTCCATCATGGCGACGACCTGGCCCTCGTCGGACACGTCCGCCTCGTGGGCCATGGCCCGCACGCCGTGGGAGGTGATCTCCTCGACCACCTTGTCGGCTTCCTCGCGGCCGGCCACGTAGTTAACGACGACGTCGGCCCCGGCCCGGCCCAGGGCGATGGCCGTCGCCCTGCCGATTCCGGAGTTCGCGCCGGTGACCAGGGCCTTCTGGCCCTTGAGCAACTGTGCGGGGATCACGTCCTGGGGTGCGCCCTCGGTGGAACTCACGATGACCTGCTCCTGACGTCGCGTGGCCCGGGTCCCCCGGGCACGGCCCGGGGGTTCGATTGCCACACCACCACTCTGGCCGGGCGGCGGCACCCCGGGAGGTCCCGCGTTGCGCCGACAGGCTGAGCACCTTCGCCCGGTCGGTCGGTCCGGTTCCGGCGCGGGTCAGCCCAGCCGTTCCAGCAGGTGGTCTCCCACACGCAGGGCGTTCGCGATGGCCGTCAGGGACGGATTGACCGCCCCGATGCTCGGGAAGAAGCTCGTGTCGACGACGTACAGGTTGTCCAGGTCGTGGGCCTTGCAGTTGACGTCCAGCGCGGAGGACGCCGGGTCGGTGCCGAACCGGACCGTGCCCGCCTGGTGTGCGGTGGCGCCGATCGGCATGCCCTTGTGCAGGTAGATGCTGTGGGACAGCAGGTGGTGCTCGTGCATCCCCAAGTGGCCGAGCATGTGCTGGAGTTTGTGCCTGAGGCGTCCCAGTCCCGCGATGTTGTTGCCCTCGTCGAGCGTCAGCCGGATCCGTCCGTCGGCTTCCAGGGTGACCCGGTTGCCCGGTGCGGGCAGGTCCTCTCCGCACAGCCAGAAGTCGACGCCGTGGTGGGCGAGCACCTCGAAGGGCATGTCCGGTGTGACCGCGCCGGCCCAGCGCGGGGCCTCGCCGTGGATCTGCTCGGCGTCCGACTTGCCGAGCATCTGGATGCCTCCGAGGGGGTAGTCCCAGTCGTCGGCGCCCAAATACCAGTCGTGCAGGGCGAGGGTCTTCTGGAACTGGGTGTCGTTGGGCTGCTTCGAAACGGCCATGAGGGCGAGGTTGTTGTGCCGCATGTAGTGCCGGCCGACCACGTCCGAGCTGTTCGCCAGCCCGTGGGGGTGCCGGTCGTTCGCCGAAGCGAGCAGCAGCACGGCGGAGTTGACCGCCCCGCAGGCCACCACCACGATGTCCGCGGTGAACCGGGCCTGCTCGTCGCCCGGGAGCCGGGCGCAGACCGTGGTGACGCTGCGGCCTGCCGGGTCGGTCTCCAGCCGTGTCACGTGGGCGCCGGTGACCATGTCGACGTTCGGGTGTCGTAGTGCCGGTTCGACGCAGACCACCTGGGCGTCGGACTTGGCGCGGACCAGGCAGGGGAAGCCGTCGACCCGGTTGCAGCGGATGCAGGCGCTGGAGTGGGTGGCCCGCCCGTTCTCGTCCTGGGTGAGGTTGACGCCGATGGGAAGGTGGAAGGGGTGCAGTCCCTGCTTCTCCAGGTCGTCGCTCAACTGCTGGATACGGGGCTCGTGTTCGACCGGCGGGTAGGCGTACTGTGCGCTGGACGGCCCCTCCCAGGGGTCCTCGCCGTGCCGGCCGTGCACCAGGTAGAGGTGTTCGGCCTCGGTGTAGTACGGCTCCAGGTCCTCGTAGCGGATCGGCCAGGCGGGAGAGACACCGTCGTGGTGGCGCAGTTCCCCGAAGTCCTCCGGACGCAGCCGGAACAGTGCCGCGCCGTAGAACTTCGTGTTGCCGCCGACGTAGTAGTTGACCTCGGGCGGGAACTCGTTGCCGTGCTTGTCCAGCCAGAACTCCGGTGCACGGTACTTGCCCTTGACGAACACGGCCGTCGAGTCCCAGTTGTCGCGTTCGCGGCGCAGGTAGTCGCCGCGTTCGAGGACGAGCACCCGTTTGCCCGAGGGGGCGAGCCGGTGGGCGAGCGTCCCGCCGCCGGCGCCGGTGCCGATGATGATGATGTCGTAATGGGGGAAGTCGCGCATGCGACCACCGTCCTTGCCTCTGCGGTCTCGCCCGGGGCCGGGACCTGACACAGCTTTCTCCCCACTTCGAACGTATCCGCCCCCGGGCGATGCGGCATCTGGAGGAGTCGGCGTCCGGGTTCGGTCACAGGACGGCGATCGGGTTCACGGGGCTGCCGGTGGCCGCCGGCAGCCGCAGCGGGGCGACCACGCACAGGAAGTGCCAGCGACCCAGTTGTTCGCACGCCGGCGCCAGTTGCTCCAGGTCCAGCCAGTCCATGAGGTGCATCCCCATGGCGTTCACGGCGAGTACGTGCACGGGGAACGGAACCTCTGCCACCGCGCTGGGGGCCGTGTCGCTGTTGCCGTCCGAACCGAGGACCGCCACCCGCCGCTGAGCCGGGAAGCGCATCGCCGTCGGGTGCAGGCCCGCCCGTGCCCGTGCCGAGTCCCAGGCGCCGTGGGTCAGCCGGCGACGGCGGTGCCCGACCCGTACGAACAGCAGGTCACCGGGGCCGACCGTGACGTCCTGAGCCGCCTCGGCCGCCATCAGGTCCTCGGCGGTGACCTGATCGCCGGGTTCGAGCCATGGCACGCCCCGCAGACGCGGGATGTCCAGCAGGACCCCGCGGCCGACGATGCCGTCCTGGACCAGGTCCAGCGTGAGGGCGTGGGCGCCGTCCGGTGTGACGCTGCCCGCGGGGACACCGCCGTAGAGTTCGCCGTCGAACATGACGTGGCACAGCGCGTCGAGGTGGCTGTCGGCGTCCGAGTGCACGTTCATGGCGAACCGGTCGCGAGCGAAGTGCAGTCCGGGGGCGTCGGCCTCGCCGGGCGCCGACGCGGTCATCCGGTGGGATGCGGGCTGGGGGTTGTCGGGCCCCGGCTCGGTCTCGATGGGGGCGGCCAGCGACAGGGAGCGTCCACGCCGGACCTCCGCGGCGGCGGCCACCACACGTTCGGGGGTGAGGTGCCCCAGCGCCCCGCGCGGCTGGTCCGCGCCGGACCGTGCCAGCTCACGCAGCCGGCGGTACAGGGCACGGAAGTCCGCCTCGGACATGCGCTGCGACGTCGCGGGGCGCGGTTGCGAACTCATGTGACCCGCTCCCGGTGTCCCGTGGTCGCGGCGCCGCCGTCGAGCCGTCGGCGTCCCTCGAGGTCCTCGGTCATGGCCACTCCTCGGCGGCGGGCGGCCCCTCCAGCCATTGCAGCACCCGGGCCGGGGACCCGCACGTCAAGAGCAGGGGACGGGGGCGCCGACCGGCGTCCCCGTCCCCTGCGGACCGCTGCCTCCTCCCGCGGCTACTTCCGCCTGCGGCGCAGCAGCAGGCAGGCGACCAGCAGTCCCGCTCCGGCGGCGATCAGCACGGTGCGGTTGTCGCGCACCGGTTCCGGTGCCTTTTCCTGCCACATCCGGTCGGCCTGCTCGGCCCTGGTCCTGACCTGACCGGCGGCCTGGGCGGCCTTGTCCTGCAGCACATGGGCGGCCTCGGCGGCCTTCGCCTTCGCCTGGCCGGTGAGCTCCGCGGCCGTCGCGGCCGTCTGTTCCTTCACGGCCGCAGCCTTCTGCCGGGCCTGGTCCTTGAGGTCCGCCTTCTCGGCCAGCGCCTCGACCGTGTCCCCCAGTTCGTGACGCGTCTGCTCGACCTGCGCGCGCAGTTCCTCGGGTCCGGAGGCGGTGGGCTCGTCGTGGGGCGGCTGGGTCATCGCCTGGCACTCTCCTTGATCTCGGCCACGTCGGCCTTCACGTTGTCGATGGTCTGCTCGGGTGCCGGCGGGGCGGCCCGGCCGACCTCCTTCTTCCCGGTGACGGCCAGCACCGCGGTGATCACGCCGAGGACGGCGGTGACGATCAGCGCGGCGGCCCACACCGGCAGCGGCACCGCCAGCGCGGCGATCGCCGTCACGACAAGACCCTGAAGGGTCAGGAAGCCGGTCAGGCCGGCGCCCCCGAAGAGGCCCGAGCCCTTCCCGTAGCGCCTGCCCTTCTCCTTCATCTCCGCCTGAGCAAGTCGCATCTCGCCCCGCACCAGCTCCGTCAGCTGCTGCGAGGCCCGCTGGACCAGTTCGCTCACCGGCTCCGAGGAGGCAGTGCTCGGGCCTCGGCTGTCCGGGGTCATGACGGGTCACCTCCCTGAATCGGCTGCCACTCACCGTGCCGGGTGCCCGGACACGGGCACGTCATCCCACCTCACCTGTGGTGTCGCGCGGCGGCCGCGGTCTGAGACCTCGTCACTTGCGGTAGCCGAGGATCGTCATCATGCCGGACTCGGAGTGGTACTGGTTGTGGCAGTGCAGCATCCACAGGCCCGGGTTGTCGGCGTTGAAGTCGAGGACGAGTTTGCGGTGCGGCAGCACGATGGCGGTGTCCTTACGGGCCCCGACGCCGTCGAGTCCCCTGACGGCGAACGTGTGGCCGTGCAGGTGCACGGGATGCCACATGTCGGTGGCGTTGACGACGGTCAGCCGGACCCGCTCACCCTGCCGGACCGGGTGGCGCTCCTCGACGGAGTACGGCCGGTGGTCGAAGCCCCAGTTGAACGCCCGCATGTTGCCGGTCAGCCTCAGACGCATCTCACGGTCCGGCTCACGATGGCAGAGCGCGACCGACTCGTCCGGCCGGAGCCGTCTGGCCGGCACCACCCGTCCCTCGAGTTCCCGGGGGTGCACGGAGGAGCGGGGCATGCCGCCGCTGCCCGTACGCAGGACCGCCAGGGCCCGTCCCTCCTTGCCCTCCGCGATCGCGACCAGCGGGAACACCCCGTCCTCGGCGGTGATCAGCACGTCGTAGCGCTCGGCCATCCCCAGCAGCAGCGCGTCCGTCCGCTTGTGCTCGACCGGGTAGCCGTCCGTGTGCGTCACCGTCATCTCGTGGCCGCCCAGCGCCACCCGGAAGGCGGTCTCGGCGCCGGCGTTGATGATCCGCAGCCGGATGCGCTCCCCGGGCCGCGCCCGGAAGACCGAAGGTGCGTGCGGGAGACGGCCGTTGACCAGGTAGTACGGGAAGTCGACGCTGCCGCCCTCGCTGTGCAGCATGCGACTGTGCGAGTCGTGGAGAAGGCGGGAGGGGCCCTGGGACCTGCCGGGGGACCACGCGCGCGCCTCGTCCCAGGTGTCGTGGCCGGAATCGTCATGGGTCCCGTCCTCGCCCATGTCCATGTCCATCGGCGCGCGTTTGCCGTGGTGCAACTGGGCGAGCACTCCGTCGGGAGTGGAACCGTCCACACCGTCCACCCAGTCGTCCAGGACGACCACCCACTCCCTGTCGTACGACAGGGGCTCCCTGGGGTCCTCCACGATCAACGGCGCGTACAGCCCCCGGTCGAGTTGCATACCCGAGTGCGAGTGCAGCCAGTAGGTGCCCGGGTGGGTCACGGCGAAGCGGTAGGTGAAGTCCGCCCCGGGCTCGACGGAGTACTGGGTCAGGCCCGGCACCCCGTCCATGTCGTTGCGCATGCGCACCCCGTGCGAATGCAGCGTCGTCGTCTGCGGCACACGGTTGGCGAGCGTGAGGTCGAGGACGTCACCCGCGGTGATCCGGACCTCCCTGCCGGGCAGCCTCTCGTCGTACGCCCATGACCTGACGGTCCGTCCGCCGAGGTCGAGGAACGTCTCACCGGCGGTGAGCCGGAAGCTGCGCAGAGGTCCGGACCCGCGCTCACGTTCGACGGCGAGGACCTCGGGATCGGAGGGGTTCACATACCCCTCGGGCCCCTTGGGAACGAAGGCTCTGCCGTGGTGGCCTGCCGCCTGGGACCCGGCGCGGGCACCGGGCGCCGGATGCGGGGCGGGGCGGGCGTGGGGGCTGCCCGCCGGGTGGGTGCCGGACTCCGAGCGGGGGGCGGACCCGGAGCATGCGGCCAGGACCCCCGAGCCGACGGCCACGATGGAGGCACCGAGCACTGTGCGCCGCGTGTGTGTCTGCTGCATGACTGAATAACACACGTTTTATGACCATATGTGTGAGAACTGGCGCGGCGCGTCTCCCGAAACGCGGGCGGCGACCATAGTGCGGACCATGCAGATCACGATCGCCGGCACCGCGGTCACGCGCCGCCGGGTGCTCGCCCTGGCGGTCGCCGGTGCCGTGGGGATCACCGGTGCCGCCGTCCTCGTCGGCGCCCTGCACGAGGGCCGCCGCTCCCCCGCCCCCGGCCCCTCCGCCGCCACGTCCGGACCGGCCCCGTCCCCCGGCGCCCCCGGCATCGGCGATCCGCTGCTCCCGCTCGCCGGCAACGGCGGCTACCAGGTGCGCCGCTACACCCTCGCCTTCGACTGGCGGGCGCCGCGGACGCCCTTCGACGCCGGCGCCACCATCAGCGCCACCGCCACGCAGGCCCTGTCCCGCTTCGACCTGGACTTCGCGGGCAACACGCTGCACACGGTCACCGTCGACGGCCTGCCGGCGGCCGCGGTGCGCGACGGCGACGAACTGGTCGTCACCCCCTCGAAGCCGATCCTCCGGGGCGCCGCCTTCACCGTGCGGGTCGCCTACACCGCCGACCCGACCCGGCAGCGGCACCGCGACGACGCGGTCGCGGACTACGGCTGGGTGCCCACACCCGACGGCACCGTGCTCTGCCCGCAGCCCGACGGCGCGAAAATGATCTTCCCGGCCGACGATCATCCGAGCCTGCGCGCGCCGGTCACCTTCCGCATCACCACCCCGCCGGGCGTCAGCGCCGTCGCGGGCGGCAGGCTGGTCGAGCGCGTCCGGCGGCCCGACGGACGCACCCGGTGGACGTACGACTCCGAGCAGCCGGTCGCGGCCCAGCTCGTCCAGCTGGCGATCGGGAGGTTCACCGTCGTCGACGGCACCGGCCCGCACGGGCTGCCCCTGCGGGACGTGGTCCCGGACGACCTGGTCAACGGGACCGAGGCGTACCGTTCACTCGTCCCCGAGCACCTGGCCTGGCTGGAGCGGCGGCTGGGCCCCTACCCGTTCAGCCGCTACGGGGTGCTGGTCGGGGACACCGACCTGCCGGTGGCGCTGGAGACACAGTCGCTGTCCGTGCTGCCGAGCGCCGATCTGCTGGGCGACCGGGTGCACGCCGAACGCAACCTCGTGCACGAGCTGACCCACCACTGGACCGGGGACAGCGTCGCCGTCCGGCGCTGGTCCGACCTGTGGCTGAGCGAGGGTCACGCCCAGTTCTACGAACGCCTGTACTCCGACACGCACGGCGGCGGCAGCATGGAGGAGGCGATGCGGGCGGCGTACGAGCGGCACGACCAGTGGCGGCACGACGACGGGGCACCCGCGGAACCCACCTGGCCGACCCTGTTCCGGCAGATCAGGTACGACGGCTCGGCGCTGGTGCTGTACGCGCTGCGGGAGGAGGTCGGCGAGGACACCTTCGACCGGATCGAGCGGGCCTGGGTCACGCGGTACCGGGGCCGGGCCGCGGGCACCGCGGACTTCGTCGCGCTCGTGTCCGAGGTCGCGGGCAGGGACCTGAAGCCGTTCCTGACGCCGTGGCTGTACGGGAAGCACACCCCGCCGATGCCGGGGCATCCCGACTGGCACGTCGACCCCGTCGGGACCTGAGCCGACACGCCCACGTACTGCCGCCGACCGAGTGGCGTGCGGCGGGCGGCTGGTCCACGCGGTTGACGCTCGGCGCGACGTGGCGCCCGGGGCACGGAAACGTACAAGGGGTGGCGTGAAGGGCAACTCCTTTGTCCTGCTTGCGCTTGTCCTGCTGCGACGAGCCCGTTGGAGACATCTGCAATGAGAAGACGCGTTGCCCCCCGTGTCCTCATCGCCGTACGCGAGCACCGTCTGACGGCCTGCGTGGCGGCGTCGGCGGCGCTCCTGATCCCGGCACTGGCCTTTCCACCGACCGACACCGAGGAAGCGGCCGACCAGCGGCTGCAGCACGACTTCGCGTCCGCCGCGGACGAGTTCCACGTACCGCGGAGCGTCCTCATGGGCGTGTCCTACCTGCAGTCGCGCTGGGACTCCCATCCGGGTGTGCCCAGCGTCAGCGGCGGCTACGGGCCCATGCACCTGGTGGACGCCGACGCGGCCCGGGCTCCGGGACCACCCGCGAAACCGCACGAGGCGGCCCCCGCCCAGCCGGGCCGCGCCCAGCCGCCGGCCGAACTGCGCCGGGCCGCCGACCTGATCGGGGTCCCGGCGAAGCGGCTGCGGACGGACACCACCGCCAACGTACGCGGCGGAGCCGCCCTCCTCGCGACGACCCAACGGCAGCTCGGCAAGCCGCTCAGCGACAATCCGGCGGACTGGTGGGAGGCGGTGGCGCACTTCGCGGGCACCAGCGACGCGGACTCGGCGGCGGCCTACGCCAACGACGTGTTCTCGGTGATCCACAAGGGCGCGCACCGCACCACCGACGCCGCGCAGAACGTCACACTGCCCGCCGACCCCAAGGTGCGGCCCCACACGGCCCGCCCGGCCGGCACCCGGCCGAAGGAGGTCGAGTGCCCGCCGGAGCTGTCCTGCTCCTGGCTCAGCGCGCCGTACGAGCAGATCGACGACGACAGGTACGGGAACCACGACCTGGCCGACCGGCCCTGGGACGAGAAGATCGAGTACATCGTCATCCATGACACCGAGGCGTCCCTGAAGTCGATGTTCCAGACGGTGCAGGATCCCACCGAGGCCTCGTGGCACTACTCGGTGCGCTCCAGCGACGGCCACGTCACCCAGCACGTCAGGACCAAGGACACGGCCTGGCACTCCGGCAGCCAGTACGTGAACGCGCACTCGATCGGTGTCGAGCACGAGGGTTTCCTCACCCAGCCCGACGCCTGGTACACGGAACGGATGTACCGGTCCTCGGCGCGCCTGGTCCGCTACCTGGCGAAGAAGTACCACGTCCCGCTCGACCGGCAGCACATCTTCGGCCACGACAACGTGCCGTCCCCGACCGCTTCGAGCATCCCCGACATGCACGAGGACCCCGGCCCCTACTGGGACTGGCGGCACTACTTCGACCTCCTCGGCGCACCCCTGCGGGCGACGGCCGGGCCGGACAGCCCCATGGTGATGGTGCTGCCGGACTACCCCACGTACAAACCGCGGTACACGGGCTGCAAGGGCGACGGCCTGCCGTGTCCGCCGCACGGCTCGAGCGCCGTCCGTCTGCACACCGAACCGCGCGAGGACGCCCCGCTGATCCAGGACCCCGGCCGCCGCCCGGACGGCGAGGACTCCACGGAGGACGTCAGCGACCTCGGGTCACGGGTCTCCACCGGCCAGACCTACGCGGTCGCCGGGCGCAGCGGCGACTGGACGGCCATCTGGTACCTGGGCCGCAAGGCGTGGTTCAAGAACCCGAAGAAGCACCCGACCGCCGTCGGTGCGAGCGGCCGGATGGTGACCCCGAAGGAGGGTCTGAACGAGATCCCGGTGTTCGGACGCGCCCTCCCGGAGGAGGACGCCTACCCGGACGGGTTCCCCGAGCAGACCGAGTCACCGCTTCCGTACAGCCTCCTCGCGGGCCAGCGGTACGTGACGCAGTCGCTGGTCAACGGCACCGACGTGGACCGGTCGTCCTTCGTGGAGACCCCCGGCCCGGTGGTGACCGGCCGGGAGCAGTACTACGAGATCCAGTTCGGGCATCGGCTCGCCTACGTCCGGGCGAGCGACGTGGACGTGGTCAGCGTGCCCGCGTCGGCGGGTGCGCCGGGACACGCCGCGGGCACCCCCCGGCGGTGACGGGGACGAGGCCCCAGGTGTCGCCGCACCCGCAGGAGGCACTCAGCACACCGCGGGCCGCCGGACTGGCGGGGATCGTCTTCGGCCTGCTGCTCGGGACCGCCATCGTCCTGGTGAGGGTCGCGGTGCCGGAGCATCCGGCGTCCGCCGGGGCCTGGCTGACCGACTCCTCGCGACGGACCGCCGTCCGGGTCGCGCTGGCCCTGGTGCCGTTCGCGGGGATCTCCTTCCTGTGGTTCGTCGCCGCGGTGCGGGACCGGATGGGGGAACGCGAGGACCGGTTCTTCGCCACCGTGTTCATCGGCAGTGGGCTGGTGTTCGTGGCCGTCCTGCTGTGCGCCGCCGCGGCCGCCAGCGGGATGCAGGCCACGGTGGGACGCGCGGACCAGCAGCTGTGGGGCTTCGGCCACAGTTTCGCCTACACCTTGCTGACCGAGTACTCGATGCGCATGGCGGCGGTGTTCGCGTTCTGCACCTCCACCATCGGCCGGCGGCTGCGCGTGCTGCCGCGTCCCCTGGTGTGGTTCGGCTGGCTGGTCGGGCTGGCGCTGATCGCGGCCGCCGGGGACGTGGCCTGGCTGGAGCTGACGTTCCCGGTGTGGGCCCTGGTCATCGGCGGATACCTGCTCCGCGCGGGTTCCGGTCGTACGGCGTCGGGCTGAAGGACTGCCGGCCTGTGCGGCTCACGGGATCCCGGCCTGTGTGGTTCACGGGCTCGCGGGCGGTCCGCAGGGCCCGTTCGGCGCCGAGAGCGAGCGTTCGATACGGGCGAGCTGCCTGCCGAGGCCCAGGAGCCACATCTCCAGATCCACGACCGCGGGCGGGACCGGGCCGTGCCAGGGTGGCGGACCGTGCGATGGGCGGGCGGGAGCGGGGCTCCGGGCCCGGCCGAAGAGCGCGGCGATCCGGCCGGCGTCCGCCGCGAGTGCCGCCGCCGTCCCACGGGTCCAGGCACTCGCCTCCCGGGGCACGTCGGCCGGTGTCGTCTCGAAGCGCGGCAGCCGCTGTGCCCCGAGCACGGTCGAGTACGCCACGAGGAGCACGGCATGCCAGTCGGCCCGGGCGCCCTCCCGGTTCGCGGGCGGTTCGCTGCAGAACTGCGCAAAGGCGGTCTCCGCCAGGCGCAGGCGGTTCAGGGTCGGCAGTGTCTCGGGCGGGGCCGGGTGGTGGCCGGGGGCCGGCAGCAGCGTGTCGACCGTGCCGGGGATCAGCGCCCCGCACGAGCGCAGCAGGCTCGCCATGGTCCGGTGGACCTCCCGGCGCGCCCCCGCCGGCCAGGCCAGCAGTCCACACAGCAGGCCGATGGCGCTGCCGGTGACGACATCGACGATGCGCGCTTCGGACAGTTGCCACGTGGTGGGGGCGATCTGCGCGAAGACGAGGGAGACGACCAGGGTGAACAGCCCCTGGGCGTAGGCGATGCCGAGCAGCGGTCCCAGCGTGAAGGCGGTGAGCATGCCCGGCACGAGGAGGGCGGCGTAGACGTCCTGGTGCCGGCCGAGCGCGATGAGCAGCGCGCCTGCCACGACGGCTCCGGCCAGGGTGCCGGCCATGGCCTGGCGTACGGCCCGCCAGGTGGCTCCGGCCGTGGTGCGCCCCAGCGTGAGGACCGCGAGGAGGACCCAGAACCCATGAGTGAGTTCGAGGGTTCCCGCGACCAGACGAGCCACCGCGAGTCCGCAGGCGACCCGCACGGCGTTTTGGAACAGCACCGAGCGGGGCGTCAGGTTTCCGGCGATCCGGCGGGCCCAGAGCCGGGGTGCGGGCAGGTCGGCGTACCAGAAGAACGCGTGGGGCGGGGGCGCCGGCGTGCGGCGCGGCGGCCGGTGCCGGCCGGCGGCGAGGCCCACGGCGACGACCGCGATCCACGTCGACTCGGCCAGTGCCAGCACGGCCGCCTGCCGGCGCCGGCGCCCCGCGGCCGGGCCGTCGTCGGCGGGATCGGCGGTGCCGCGGACCCTCCGCGCCTGGAACCGCCGTATCGCCTCTTCCAGTGGCCCGGCCGCGGGCGGCTGCCCTCCGGTGCGCAGGGCCGCACTCGTGGCGGCGCACGTCCGGGCGACCCGGTCGAGGAGGGTCGCCGACGCCCGGTCCGGTGCGGCGGGCGGCCCGGACCGGGCGGTCCAGGAGGCCAGTTGGTCCAGGATCCGGCGGGACGCGGCACCGGCGTGCGACAGCGCCCGGTCCCGGCGGCCCGGGCCGGCGGGTCGTTCACCGGGTGCGACCCGCGAAGGCCTCAGTGCCTCGCTCGCGTCGCGCAGGTGCGCGGCCGGGGTGTGGGCCGGGTCGGTCACCGCTGCCGCCGCGGTCTCCAGCGCGTCGGCGAGCCGCTCGCGGTAGCTCTCGTCGGGCGGACCGGGCAGGAGGCAGGCCTGGCACAGCGCGATCAGCACGACGCCCACGGCCAGTCCGGTCAGCCGCGCGGCCAGGGTCCCGGGGGCGTAGGGCGGGAAGCAGGCCAGGATGTAGAAGAGCTGCAGGGCGGGGGCGGCTCCCGCCGGGCGGGGGCCCGCCACGGCCGCGAAGCTCAGCAGGAAGCCGGTGACGAGCATGCCGGCCACCGCCGCCGCGGTGCTGACGGCGAGTACCGTGCCCAGGGCGGCCAGGAGCGCTGCGAGCGGCAGGGTCCCCAGCGTGACGAACGCCTGCTTCCGGCCGGTGCCGGGAATGGCGGACAGCAGGCCGAGCGCGATGGGGGCGAAGAGGGCGTAGAGGGCTGCGACAGGCTGCCCGCAGCCGTGGAGGAGTACGAGGAAGCCGGTGCTCGCGGCACAGGTGACCTGGACCGACCGCCGGACGATCGCCGGGCGGTCGGGCCGACGCCACAAGGTCCACCGTCCGCCGCTCAACGCCGCCGTCCGCCTCCTCCGGTGGCGACGGCACACCGCCGGCGGCCCGCGGTCGATCCGGGTATCGGCATGTCCGGTCCTTCCGCCGTGTTGCCCGCATCCACAGCACCGCGGCGCGGGGCGGCATGCCATCCGGAGGCGGCCGAACGGGCCAGGCGTTCACTCGCGTTCCGACATCGTTGTGCGAAGGCGGCCCCGGGCGCACGTCCGTGCGCCCGGGGCACGTCAGCGGTCCGGACCGGTGGTCCTCGCCAGGGACAGCGCGCGTCGCTGTCCCGCGGTCAGTCCGCCCCACACGCCCTCGTACTCCCCGTTGCGCAGGGCCCAGGCCCGGCACTCGTGGAGTACCGGGCAGCGGCGGCATATGCTTCTGGCCTGTTCTATCTGGATCAGTGACGCGCCTCCCTCACTGACCGGAAAGAACAGCTCGGGGTCCTCGGAGCGGCAGGCGGCCCACTTGCGCCAATTCACGGTGCCTCCACCCGGGTGGAAGATGGACGGTCTCGGCAGAGGTCCCGCCTAAAATATTCCTTTCTCAACCATTTATCCAGATCTGTCATCTTTTCTTCTCGACAGCGCCGGGTTTACCCCGCCGGGAAGCGGCGAGACGGCTGGAATGCCGCGCCGCCCCACCACAGCCGCACCTCCGGCGGAACGTGTGACCGACGGTCGCGCCCAGCAGCGCGATCCGTTCTTCGACAACGCCAAGTACCTGGCGATCGTGCTGGTGGCGATGGGACACGCCTGGGAGCCGCTGCGCTCCGACAGCCGTGCGGTCACCGCGCTCTACACGGTGGTCTACGCGTTCCACATGCCGGCGTTCATCATCGTCTCCGGCTTCTTCTCCCGCGGTTTCGACGCGAGTCCGGCGAAGGTCAAGCGCCTCGTCACCGGGGTCGCGGTGCCGTACGTCGTCTTCGAGACGGCGTACACCCTCTTCACCCGGTGGAGCGACGGCGTCCCGGACCGGCCGGTCAGCCTGCTCGACCCGCTGTACCTGACCTGGTTCCTGGCCGCGTTGTTCATCTGGCGGCTGACCACACCCCTGTGGCAGCGGGTACGCCGTCCACTGTCGCTCGCCCTCGTCCTCGCCATGCTGGCGACGCTCTCGCCGTCCATCGGCAAGGATCTCGACCTGCAGCGGACCCTGCAGTTCCTGCCCTATTTCGTGCTGGGTCTGCGCCTGCGGCCGGAGCACTTCCGGTGGGTGCGCCGGCCTGCGGTGCGGGTCACCTCGGTCGTGGTCTTCGCGGGCGCTTCGGCCGCGGCCTACTGGGCTGCCCCGCGCAACGACTACGTCTGGCTCTTCCACCGCGACAGCGCCGAGGAACTGGGCGCGCCCTCCTGGTACGGGCCCGTCATGACACTGGCCGTCTTCGGTCTCTCGCTGACCCTCGTGGCCTGCTTCCTCGCCTGGGTGCCGGGCCGTCGCACGTGGTTCACCGCACTGGGCGCGGGCACGCTCTACGGCTATCTGCTGCACGGCTTCGTCGTACAGGCCGCGAACCACTGGGGCTGGTCACGGCACGCCTGGGCCCGTCAGCCCCTCGGCGAGATCGCGGCCACCCTCGCCGCCGGCCTGGTGGTGACCGTGCTGTGCACGGCTCCGGTACGCCGGGTCTTCCGCTTCGCCGTGGAACCGAAGCTGGACTGGGCGTTTCGCCGGGATCCGGTCCGGGCGGACGGCGTCAAAGCGCACCGGGCGGGTACCAGCGCTGACACGGTAACGGCAGAGAGGTACAGGCGTGAGCGAATCATCACTGAGGGCGGTGGGCTGGGCGCGCTCACTTCCGCTCGACAGCAGCGTGAAGACCGCGCGTGACTGGGCGCGTGACCACCTGCGCTCACTGGGCTGGACGGAGTCCGCGCCCGACACCGCGGACGCCGTCCTGCTGACCATCTCGGAACTGGTCACCAATGCCCATGTGCATGCGCACAGCCCCGCCCATCTCGTACTGACCTGGGACAGCCGGTGCCTGCACGTGAGCGTCCACGACACCTCATCCCATCTGCCCGCCCCGCGCCCGCCCGACGCCGAGCGCACGAGCGGGCGGGGCATGCTCCTGGTCGACGCGCTGGCCGACACGTGGCAGGCCCGCCCCTGCCCCGACGGCAAGATCGTCCATGCCTGCTTCAGGCCGCACGCCTCCGCGGGAGGGTAGCGTTCACCAGGTGTGGGCGACGTCCACCACCAGCCGGTCCGACAGCCTCTGCACCCGGAACGGCAGTCGGGCCCGCACTCCGAGTCCCACCTGGGTGACGCCCTCGAAGCTGGAGCCGAACTTGGTGTCACGGAAGGTGCGGTAGCCGGTCAGGTCGACACCGGGCAGCGCTTTGCCGGGGCGCCCGGGGTAGGTCGCCCTGCCGGTCTCCGGGTCGTACGCGGAGGCGCCGACGTGGATGTCGAGGATCGCCCCGCCGGAGACCGGTATCACCGTGCCGGACGGATCCTGGCGGAAGGTGTCGACATACTCGACGTGGTAGTTCAGCGCGTCGGTGCCCCCACCGACGTCGAAGACCATGCGGTCGTAGCAGTCGTGCCGCCCGGTCCGGATGCCGGTCAGGGAGTGCGGCTTCGCGGTCTGGTCGCTCCCCTGCTTGGGCTGGCTGCCCCACCCCGTCGGGCACGTGGCCGCGCCCGATCCGGCGGTGGTGGCTCCGACGGCTGACGCCGCCGGAGCCACCAGGCCCGCAGACCCCACTGCCACCAGCACGGCCGCCGCGGCAGCCGCCCGTCGCCCCTTGTGCATGATTTTCCCCCTTGCTGTGGCGCTTTCCGGCGATGTCACCCCTATGACATCCGGCGCGTCCGATTGGTTGTACGGGCGACGGGTCGTACGGGCGTCATCTCCTCGGGCCGCGCACGGACCAGCCGCTGCCGATGCCGGCCAGGTGCAGCGCCAGCAGGGTGAGGCCCAGCAGCATGACGTTGGTCGAGGTGAACGTGTCGTTGGTCGAGATGTCGGCCGCGTTGATCAGAAAGGAGATGAAGAACAGGACCGCCGAGATGATCGCCAGCATGATGTGCCCTCCGCAGGGTCGAAGTCGGTGTGGAAGCCGGTCGCACCACGTGCGACGCCTGGATTCCGGTTGCCCCCAACTCCCCCGCACACACAGGGCGTTGTTCACCCTGAGGAGCTCCGCGTCCCCGATCGGCCCCTGACGTCACCCGGAAAGGTGGCGCACCAGCTCCCCGGCGAAGGCCTGCGCGGCGGGTGCCGCCCAGCGTCGGCGGTGCCGGGCCAGCAGCACCGGGACATCGGCGAACCGGGGTCCGCGGACCCGCGCCAGCCGTCCGTGGCGGACCTGTTCGTCGACGGTCGTCAGCGGCAGCAGGGCGAGCCCCAGCCCGGCGGCGACGCAGGAACGCGCCGCGTCCACACTGCCGAACCGGGTCAGCCGGGGGCCGGTGCCCGGCTCGGCGAGCAGCCTGCGCTCCAGCTCGTCGCTGTAGGAGCAGCCCTGTTCGAGCAGGAAGAAGCTCTCCGTCGCCAGATCCGCCCAGGTCGCCGCCCGCGTACGCGTGGTGAGCGGATGGTGGGGGGCGCAGACCAGAGTGAGCGGCTCGTGCGCGACCGGCTCCGTCGTCACGTCGGGGAAGCCGGCTTCCCTCTCCAAAAGCAGCGCCAGGTCCAGGCGTCCCGACCTCAGTCCCTCGACGCACTCCGCGGTGCCCGCCGCGTACAGGCCGACGTCCACCTCGGGATGGCTGGTGCGCATGGCGGCCAGGACGCCCGGCAGCCTCGTGGCGCACAGTGACTCCGGCGCGCCCACGAGCACCCGCCCCCGTACGGCACCGGCGCCGGCGCAGCGGGCTCTCAGTCGCGCCACCGCGTCGAGGACCTCCTCGGCCTCCGCCAGCAGTTGCCGGCCGGACTCGGTGAGCGTGGCGCCGGTGGGCAGGCGGTCGAAGAGCCTCGTCCCCAGCTCCCGCTCGAGGCTGCGGACGTGGACGGTGACCGTGGACTGAGCGAGGTGCAACTCGGCGGCAGCGGCGGTGAAATTGCCCGTCCGGGCGAGAGTGGTGAAGGTGTGCAGCAGTCTGGTGTCCACCGCACCAGCCTATGCAAGAAGGCGATCGCGTTGATCGGAAACCATCGTTGGACTCGATCGGCGGGGCGATGACAACGTGGAGCCATGACCACCGACGCGACCGGGGCGAGCCCCGTTGACCAGTCCGAACCGCTGACCGAACCGCTGACCGAGCCGCTGCGCTACGCGGCCTTCACCGCCGACCCCGCCGGCGGCAACCCTGCCGGGGTGGTGCTCGACGCCTCTGGGCTCGACGCCGCGGCCATGCTCGCGATCGCCGCCGAGGTGGGCTACTCGGAGACGGCCTTCGTCACCGAACACGACGAAGCGGCACGGCGGTTCCGGGTCCGCTACTTCAGCCCGCTAGCCGAGGTGGCCTTCTGCGGACACGCGACCGTCGCGCTCGCCGTGGCGCTCGCCGGGCGGCTGGGCCCTGGCGACATCGTCCTCGACACCCCGGCGGGCGAGATCCCGGTGGCCACCGCCGTGGGCACCGACGGTGCCGTACGGGCCACCCTCACCAGCGTCGCGACCCGCTCGCGCCCCGCCTCGGACGCCGAACTCGAGGCGGCGCTGGACGCCCTGGGCTGGGGCGCAGGTGAGCTCGACCCGGCGCTGCCGCCGCACGTGGCGTTCGGCGGCAACGACCATCTGGTGCTCGCCGCCGCCTCCCGCGAGCGGCTGGCGGACCTGGACTACGACTTCGACGCGCTGGCCGACCTGATGCGCCGTCACGGCTGGACGACCGTGCACCTGGTGTGGCGCGAGTCGCCCGGGCGCTTCCACGCCAGGGACCCCTTCCCCGTCGGCGGGGTGGTGGAGGACCCGGCGACCGGAGCGGCGGCGGCGGCCTTCGGCGGGTATCTGCGCGCCCTGGGCCTGGTCACCAGGCCGGCCGCCCTCACCATCCGGCAGGGTGAGGACATGGGGCGCCCCAGCGACCTGCTGGTAGACGTGAGCCCGCACGACGCCCGCGTCCGGGTGACCGGACACGCCGTGCCGATGACCAGCCGGTGACTACTCGAAGCGGTCCGAGACGACCCGGGACGCCGCCTCGCTCTCGGCGGCGGCGGGCGACAGTTCGCTCAGGGTGTCGAGGTCGGTGTCGACCTGCAGCTCTGTCTCCCAGGCCGCGGCGAGCCTCTCCTGTTCCTCGCGCGGCCGCTGCCGGACCTGTTCCCGGCGGCGCGGGCTCAGGGCGGCCAGGAATCGCTCGACGGTTTCGATCGGCATCCTGTTCTCCTCGCTGACGGAAGACCGCGGGCCCCGGTGACGGCTGTCAGCCCGTGAGTCCGGCTCTGTCGCAGGCGGGCCGCAACTGCGGGGTGCAGATCTGGTGGACGGTGTACACCCCGCTCTTGACCAGCGTCCGGTCGATGTTGCCGACCGTCACGGCCCGCGGGGTGAGCAGGACGGACGGGATGGCCTTGGTGGTGGGACTGTCGACGGTCGTGGTGGCGACGTCGCGCGGCTTCTGGCCCCGCCCCAGGGCGACGGCCATGGCGGCGGCCGCGTCCGCTTCCGTCCTGAAGGGCTTGTACACGGTCATGTACTGCTCACCGCTGACGATGCGCCGCACGGCGTCGAGGTCGGCGTCCTGGCCGGTGACGGGAGGCAGGTCGGTGACCCCGGCGCTCTTGAGAGCGGAGATCGCGCCCGAGGCCATGGCGTCGTTGGCCGCCAGGACGCCGCCGATCCGGTCGGGACCCAGCGCGGCGATGGCGGCGGACATGTTGGCGTGGGCGTTGTCCGCGGTCCAGCCCGGAGTGTCGTACGACCTGCCGATCCTGACCCTGCCGGTGAGCACGGACAGCGCGCCGTTCCTGTCCCACGCGGCGTTCGGGCTGACCGGGTCGCCGTTCATCATCACGACGCTGCCCCGGTGCGCCCGCTCCCCCATGGCCTTGAGAAGTGCTTCGCCCTGGAGCCTGCCGACCTGCGCGCCGTCGAAACTGACGAAGCCCGATATGGGGCCTTCGGCGAGCCGGTCGTAGGCGACGACGTGGACGCCCGCCTGGCGCGCGTTCTCGATGGAGGAGCGGACCGCCCTGGTGTCCGCGGCGTCGACGATCAGGACCTTGACCCCCTTGGTGATCATGGAGACCATCTGCTGGCTCTGCCGCGTCGCGTCGTTCTCGGCGTTGGCGTAGGCGACGGAGCAGTGCGGGCACAGTTCCTTCACCCGCTTCTCGACCAGCGGCTTGTCGGAATGCTCCCAGCGGGGCAGTGCCCTGCTCGGCAGCAGCAGGCCGACGGTGAACCGGTCGACGCCCGCCTGGTCGACCCCGCCGCAGGCGGCCAGGGGAATCGTCATGAGTCCGGCGACGAGCGCCGCGACGACCTGCCGGGTACGGATTCTCATGGCGGACCGCCCTCGCCCGTCGGGGACCCCGGGGCCGCGCCGGCCGGCTCGCACGGCGGCACGACGATCTCGCTCCAGACCTGCTTGCCGCTGGCCACCGGCATCGAGCCGAAGGAGTCCGACATCGCCTCGACCAGCATCAGCCCTCGGCCGCCGGTCGACTCCCAGTCCACGATCACCGGTTTGGCGGGCGCGCGCGGGGACGAGTCGCTGACACAGACCCGCACCCGGTCCCCGCGGAGCATCAGGTCGACGTGGACCGGCCCCTGCGTGTGCACCAGGGCATTGGTGACCAGTTCGGAGACGACCAGCAGCACCGCGTCGGCGATCTCCCCCACCTCCCACCGGCGCAGGGTCCGCGCGGTGAAGCGACGGGCGTGCATGACGGCGTCGGGCAGCCGCCACACCGCCCATCCGGCCCGTATCGGCCGGGTCTTCATTCCGTCGTAGCGCAGCAGCAGCAGCGCCACGTCGTCCTCGCGACGGCCCGCGTCGCCCAGCAACTGGTCGGCGACCCGCCCCGGGTCCGACGGATCGGCCGCGGCGAGCGCGTCGCGGGTGCGGCGCATGCCCTCGTCCACGGGCAGGTCGGGGGCCTCGACCAGGCCGTCGGTGACCAGGGCCAGCATCGTGCCGGGGGCGAGTGCGACCGAGGTCATGGGGAACTCCGCGTCCGCGGAGATGCCGAGCGGGAGCGAGCCCTCGACCTCCACCTCCTCGGTGCCGCCGTCGGGGTGGCGGAGCAGCGGTGAGAGGTGCCCGGCCCGGACGAACAGGGTGTTGCCCTCCTCCATGTCCAGTTCGGCGTAGAGGCAGGTGGCGAAGAGGTCGGTCTCCATGCCGACGAGGAGCCGGTTGGCGTGCGAGACGACCACGTCGGGCGGATGGCCCTCCACCGCGTAGGCCCTGACCGCGGTACGCATCTGGCCCATGATCGTCGCGGCCCCGGCGCTGTGCCCCTGTACGTCACCGATGACGAGCGCCACCCGGTCCTCGGAGAGGGCGATGACGTCGTACCAGTCGCCGCCCACCTGCAGCCCCCGCCGGGCGGGCAGGTAGCGGGCGACGGCGATGCCCCCGGGCAGTTCGGGCAGGCGTCGGGGCAGCAGGCTGCGCTGCAGCATCGTCGCGAGTTCCTGCTCGGCGTCGTAGGCGTGCGCGCGTTTGAGGGCCTGCCCGACCAGCGCGGCGGTGGCGGTCAGCAGGGAGCGTTCCTCGGGGACGAAGTCGTGCGGCTCGTCCCAGCCGATCAGGCAGACTCCGGCGATCCGGTCCTTGGCGGGCAGCGGCAGGACCACCAGCCCGCCGGGGCCGACGCCCTCGAGTCCGGGTTCCAGGGGTGTGCCGGAGGGCCACAGGTCCATCCGCCCGTCCCGCAGGGCCAGCTGCAGGGTGGGCAGGGCGCCGACGGGTGCGTCGGGCCACTCGGAACGCCACTCGGGGCGCCACGCCTGGGGCCAGGCCGCGGGCTGCGGCGGGTCGAGCACGGTGACCATGAGCCGGTCGTCCTGCAGTTCGGCGACCGCCACCCGGTCGGCGCCCAGCGGCTCGCGCAGCGCGGTGACGACCACCCTGCTGACCTCGGGGACCGTACCGGCGTCGTCGAGCGCCGCGGTCAGCCACTGGATCCGGGAGACGTCGTCGGCGCCGCGGGGCAGGACGGAGGTGGCCGTGACCACGCCCAGCACCTGCTCGGGCCGGCCGTCGGTGCTCGCCCCCACCCGGCAGCTCATGCTCAGCCAGCGCATCTCACCGGTGGGGCGGCGGACCCGGAACTCCAGCTCCCGGCGGCCGGGCGCCTGTGCGGACGGCTCCAGGACGGACATCAGGGCGTGCATGTCCTCGGGGAGGGCGTGCGCGAGCAGGGTGTCCACCTTGCCGTCGAAGCCTTCCGGTGAGATGCCGACCAGTTCGAGGAGGGTCTCGTCCGCCTCGATCAGGCCGGTGTCCGGTACGAGCACGAAGGAACCGACGCGCAGCCTGCGCAGGGCGGGACCCAGCAGCGGCGACGGCGCGGGTTCCCCGGGCCCGGTCCGGAACAGGCCGGTGACGGCTTCGGCGTACCGTTCCAGAAAACGCTGCTGCTCGGGCTCGAACCCGGCCGCGTCGGCGCCGACGACGACCAGGCAGCCCATTCGGCTGCCCTCCCGCACCAGCGGCAGCGCGCCCAGCGACGCCTCCGCCGGCGGTGCCGGACAGCCCTCGACGAAGGAGCCGAGCGACGTGGGCGTCAGCCACACCGGGCGGCCGGTGCGGAAGGCACGCGCCGCGGGTGAGCCACCGGGCACGGCCAGCCGCTCCGGCAGCGTGTACTCGGGGCTGGCGCATCCGGCGGTCTCCAGCAGCCTGAGTTCCCGGCTCCCGGAGCCGGGGACGTAGACCCCGGCCAGCGCCGTTCCGGCGAACGTCAGGGCGCGCACGCTCGCGGCGGTCCCGTCCGCCGGATGCGATGAGCCGGTGCCGGCGGGTTCGGTCCCGGACGCCCACGGGTGCGAGACCGTGGTCCGCGCACTGCCGTCATGAGGCATGTCCGCAACCCACCTCCCGTGCAGGCCGGGGTGCCGGCGGGTCGGGATCCGGTCACCCCGTACCAGAATCGCATACATGAGCTAAACGGACAGATCAGATAATATGCCATGAATTCGCAGATGACTGCGGCCGGTGACACACTGACGATGTGGTCGTCCTGCCCCACCCACGTGATCGCCTCGCCGGGGTGGACATCGCCGCCCCGCGACCGCCGGAGCCGCGGTTGCCCGTGCGGATTCTTCTGTGGAGGGCGGCCAGGACGGCGGCAGCGGCTTCGGCGGCCGTCGCTCTCGCCTCCTGCGGGACGGCGGGCTCGGGCGGCGGCGCCGACGGGGGCGGACCACCGAGGATCGGGATCCTGCTGCCGGACGCCACCACGGCCCGCTGGGAGACACAGGACAGGCCGCTGCTGGAAAAGAAGATCAAGGAACTGTGCGGCGAGTGCACGGTCGAGCATGCCAACGCCAAGGGCGATGTCGCCCTGCAGCAGGAACAGATGGACTCGTTGATCACCAGGGGGGTCGATGCCATCGTGCTCGTGGCCGTGGACGCCAGGTCGCTCGGCGCCAGTGTCAGCAAGGCGCACAAGGCCGACATCCCCGTCATCGCCTACGACCGCCTCGCCCAGGGACCGGTCTCGGGGTTCGTCTCGTTCGACGGCAAGGAGATCGGCAGGCTCCAGGGGGGCGCCCTGCTGAAGGCCATGGGCGGCAAGGTGCCCGGCGGCAAGATCGTCATGATGAACGGCGATCCCAGCGACCCCAACGCGGTGTCGTTCAAGCAGGGCGCGCTGTCCGTGCTCAAGGGGAAGGTGCGGATCGCCAAGTCGTACGACACGCTCCAGTGGAAGGCGGACACCGCCAACACGAACATGTCCGGCGCCATCTCCGCGCTCGGCGTCGGCAACATCGACGGGGTCTACGCCGCCAACGACGGCCTCGCCGCCGGCAGCATCGCCGCGCTGAAGGCCGACAAGGTCGATCCGCTGCCCCCGGTGACCGGGCAGGACGCCGAACTCGCGGCGGTGCGGCGCATCGTCGGCGGCGAGCAGTACGAGACGGTGTACAAGCCCTTCGCCCCCGAGGCCTCGGCCGGCGGCGCCATGGCCGTGGCCGCGGCCCGCGGTGACGATCTCCGCCGGGTCGCCACGGGCACCGTCCGGCCCCCGGGCGGGAAGGCGCTCCCGGCCGTCATGCTGACCCCCGTCTCCGTGACCGTGGACGGCATCAAGGGCACTCTGGTCAAGGACGGTGTGTACACGGTGCGGCAGATCTGCACCCCCCAGCTCGGGGCCGCCTGCAAGAAGGCCGGGCTGACCTGACGGACCGGTTCCCGGCCGGGCAGGGACCCGGGAAGGAGATGGTTTCCGTGCCGACTCCCCCGTTGCTCGCCCTGCACGGCGTGTGCAAGCGCTACGGCGTCGTGGAGGTCCTCACGGACATCGAGCTGGAGATCCGCGCCGGGCAGGTCGTCGCGCTGCTGGGCGACAACGGCGCCGGCAAGTCCACCCTGGTGAAAGTGATCTCCGGTGTCGCCCCCGCGGACCGGGGCGCCATCGAATGGGAGGGCCGGCCCGTCCAGATCAGGCGCCCGCACGACGCCCGTGACCTCGGCATCGCCACCGTCTACCAGGACCTCGCGCTGTGCGGGAACCTCGACGTCGTCGGCAATCTCTTCCTCGGCCGGGAACTGCGCAGGTTCGGATTCCTCGACGAGGTCGAGATGGAACGCCGCACCAGAGTGCTGCTGGAACGCCTGACCCGCCGCGTCCCCGACCTGCGCGGCCCCCTGGTGTCCCTGTCCAGCGGCCAGCGGCAGACCGTCGCCATCGCCCGCTCGCTCCTCGCCGACCCGCGGGTCCTGCTGCTGGACGAGCCGACCGCCGCCCTGGGTTTCGAGCAGACCACCGAGGTCCTGGACCTGGTCGACCGGTTGCGCGACCGCGGCCTGGGGGTCCTGCTCATCAGCCACAACATGGGCGATGTGAAGGCGCTCGCGGACCGGGCCGCCGTACTGCGGCTCGGCCGCAACAACGGCTTCTTCGATGTGAACACCGCCTCTCAGGAACAGATCATCTCTTCCATCACGGGCGCCACCGAGAACGTGCCACGCCCGGTGCCGGGCCGGGAAGCGGGGTGGTGAGAGGGATGCACGACATGGCGCGCAACATGCGGGAGCCGGCCGCCCCCGCCGCCGGGCGCCGGGGGCCGCACGGCGGTCGTGCCGTCGCCCGCACGGTGCGGGGCTGGATCACCGCCTTCCGCAACAAGCTGGACGCCGGTGAACTGGTCCGGCTCCCCGTCGTCCTGGTCCTGGCCACGGTCTGGATCATCTTCCAGAGCCTCAACGACAACTTCCTCTCCCCACGGAACCTGTCCAATCTCAGCGTGGACATCGTGGGGACGGGCCTGATCGCGGTCGGTATCGTCTTCGTCCTGCTGCTCGGTGAGCTGGATCTGTCGGTCGGCTCCGTCAGCGGCCTCGCGGCCGCGGTCTTCGCCGTGCTGAACGTGAACATCGGCATGCCCGAATGGCTCGCCCTGGTCGTCGCGGTGCTCACGGGCACCGCGGCGGGAACCGTCCAGGGTTTCTCCTTCGCCAAGACGCGGGTACCGGCCTTCGTCGTGACGCTCGCCGGGCTGCTCACCTGGAACGGCCTCATGCTCTCCATCCTGGGGACGAGCGGCACCGTCAATCTCGACGAGGACGGGCTGGTCGCCATGCTGACCAGCTACTACTTCACCAACGACGCCGCCGCCTACGCACTGGCGGCGCTCGGCACGGGCACGGTCTTCCTCGCCTCCTACCTGGACAGGCGGCGCCGCCAGACCGTCGGCATGCCGCACCGCTCGCTCGGGGCGATCGGGGCGCGCACGGCGGGGCTCGCCGTGATCACGTTCGGCGCCGCGTACGTGCTCAACCGGTTCCAGGGGCTGCCGCTCGCCCTGCTGGTCTTCATCGTGGTGGTGGCCGGCCTCGACGTCGTCCTCAGGCGCACGCACTACGGGCGGCAGGTCTACGCACTCGGCGGCAGTGTCGAGGCCGCCCGGCGCGCCAGCCTCAGCGTCACCCGGGTACAGACCGCGGTGCTCGCCGTCTCGGGCACCATGGCCGCGGTCGGCGGACTGTTCCTGGCCTCGCGCATCACCTCGGTGAGTCAGAACTCCGGCGGCGGCGTCCTGCTGCTCAACGCCGTCGCGGCGGCCGTCATCGGCGGCGCCAGCCTGTTCGGCGGCCGCGGTACGACCTGGTCCGCGGTGCTCGGCATCCTGGTCATCCAGTCGATCGCGTCGGGAATGGCGCTCACGGACACCCCCACCGCCGTCCAACTGGTGATCACCGGCGGGGTCCTGTTCGCCGCGGTGGTCATCGACTCGCTGGCGCGACGCTCGCAGGAGGCACACGGACGGGCCTGACCTCGCGGGCCCGTCCGTCGCGCGCTTCGAGGTCCACGCGGTCGCGGTGTCAGACGGGGTCGTCCGGCAGGGCGATGCGGGCGGTGATGCGCTTGCCGACCGGCTCCCGCTGCACCTCGAAGCCCTGGGCGACGGCCATGACGATCTCCAGCCCGTGCTGGCCGACCCGGCCCGGGTCGGCGGCCCGCGCCACCGGCAGGACCGGGTCGCTGTCCCACACCCGTACTTCCACCAGGTCCCCGGTGATGCGCAGTTCCATCAGCAGCGGACCGGGAGCGTACTTGCGGGCGTTGGTGACCAGTTCGCTGACCACCAGCTGGGTCACGTCCACGGCACGGGCGGACACCGGCAGCCCGTACTCGGCCTGGACACGTGCGAGGAAACCCGCCGCGCGATGACGGGCCTGAGCGATACAACTGCCGTCTTCCTCAAGGGCGATGATGTCCTCCAGAGCGGCGTCCGTCACGCCTTCACCGCCAGGGGCCGACTCCACTGGGTCCATAGCTTTTCCCCCGTTCACGCGGCTGCTTGTACCCGGGGCACCACTCGGTATGCCCGCGCGTGAAGCGGTGGAGCCGAACGGATGTGTGGCCGCGTGGCTTCGGGGCAGGCTACCGACGCATGCAATGGAGCGAACGACATCAGCGGGCGGGTTGGTGAGGAGACGTTGACAGGCACCCACGAAGCGGCACAGTCCGGCCGGCCGGCGATCGGCCACTCCACGGTGGACGGCATCCGTGTGGTCACCCTCAGCGGCGAGTTCGACCACACCGTCCGTGAGCATCTCGGCCAGGCCCTGCTGCCGCCCTCAGGCGCCACGCGGCCGCGCACCGTCACCGACCTCAGCGGTGTGACCTTCATGGACTCCAGTGGCATCAACGCCCTGATCGGCGCTCACACCGCCGCCGAGGACGCCGGGGGATGGCTGCGCCTGGCCGGACCGCGGGAACCCGTCGCACGCATCATGCGCATGGTCGGCATCGACGCCCTGATCCCCTGCTACCCGGACGTGAGACAGGCGTTGGAGAGCTGACTCCCCCCGTCCGCGATCGCATCGCTGCGCCCGCCGGTACTGTACCGACAGCACCGACCCGGGAAAGGACGACAACATGATCATCTTCGGTACCAGGGGCTACCTGTACCAGCTCGCGATACTGACGCTGGTGTGCGGCCGCTGCGGCAACCCGGCCGCGCACACCCTCCGCAAGCGCGTCACGAAGTTCACCCTGTTCTTCGTGCCGCTGTTCCCGATCTCGACGAGGTACAGCACCCAGTGCACCTTCTGCGGCGCGGAGCAGAAACTGGCCAAGGAGCAGGCGGAGCAGCTGCAGGCGCAGGCCGCGGGCGGCTACACCGGCCAGTCGTCCTACGGGCAGCCGCAGCAGCAGCCGTACCAGTCCTGACAGGTCACCGGTCGTGCCCGGACCGGACGGACCGGGTGCGGCGGCTCGCGTTGATAGCGTCGGGGTGTGCCGTGCCGGCCGGCCCGGCGTGCCGTTCCCTCGACCGAGGAAGACGCGATGTCCCCGACGATCCGCAGAGCCGTGATCCCCGCCGCCGGGCTCGGCTCCCGGCTGCTGCCCCTGACCAAGGCCACCCCGAAGGAGATGCTGCCGGTCGGCGACAAGCCGGTCGTCGAGCACACGGTGCGCGAACTGGTGGACTCCGGCATCACCGACATCACCATCGTCGTCTCGGGCGGCAAATCCCTGATCCAGGACCACTTCCGGCCGAACCCGGAACTCGTCGCACAACTGCGGGCCGCCGGCAAGACGGCCTACGCGGACGCCGTCGAGGAGGTCGCCGAGCTGGCCCACCGGGGCCACATCACCTACCTCGACCAGCACGGTCCGTACGGCAACGGCACTCCCGTGCTGAACGCCGCCCGCAACATCGGCGACGAGCCCGTGCTGGTCCTCTGGCCGGACGACGTGTTCGTGGCCGAGGTGCCCCGCGCCCAGCAGTTGATCCGCGCCTACGAGCAGACCGGCTGCCCGGTGCTGGCCCTGATGCCGATGGACCCGGGTGAGTCCCAGCGGTACGGCGTACCCGTCGTGAAGGAGGACCTCGGCGGCGGCACGCTGCGCATCACGGGCCTGGTGGAGAAGCCGGAGCCCGCCGAGGCGCCGTCCTCGTACGCGGCCATCGGGGGCTACGTGATCACCCCCGGCATCATCGACGAGCTGCGTGAGCAGACGCGCCGCTGGTACGAGCACCAGAGCGGCGAGGTCTACCTGACCGACGCCGTCAACGCCTACGCCGCCACCCGCGCGGTGTACGGCCAGGTGATCCAGGGCCGCTGGTACGACACCGGCAACCCGGCCGACTACCTCGTCGCCCAGATGGCCTTCGGCCTCGCCCACCCGGAGTACGGGCCCGTCCTGCGCGCTCTGGTGGGCGAACTCGGGGCCGAGCCGGGCACGGCGCCGGGGCCCTGACGCCGGCCCGTCACGTTTCCGCAGGCGGCGGGCGGGGACTCGCCGGCTGTGGTGGCGTACGGAGCGGAGCAGCGGATACGGGTGCCGGCGCTGCGGGCCGGGTGGCTGACGCAGACGTTCGTCCACTGGGCCTACCCGCCGGAGGCGGTTCAGGCCCTGCTGCCCGACGAGTTGGTGGTCGACGAGTACGAGGGTGCCGCCTGGGTCGGTCTCACGCCGTTCGTCATGGCCGATGTGCGTCCCAGCGTCGTGCCCGCCGCGCTGCCCGGACCGCCCACGTTCGCGGAGACCAACCTGCGCACCTACGTCCGGCACCGGGGCGGGCGGGACGGGCTGTGGTTCCTGTCGCTGGAGGTGGCGTGCCCGCTGATGCTCGGGGCCCGCGCCATCGGTGCGCCGTACCACGCCGGCACACTCCGCGTCGCCCGGGACGCCGGCACCGTCGTCTACGAGGGTTCCCGGTGGAGCGGCCGGGCCTCCTACCGTCTGGTCGTCCGCCCCGGGGACCCGGTCAGGCCGACGGAGCGGGACGTGTGGCTGACCTCGCGCTGGCGGGCGTACACCCGGCGGCTCGGCCGGTTGTGGCAGACCCCCGTGGAGCACGAGCCGTGGCCGATGGCCCGCGCCAGCGTCGACGTACTCGAGGAGACGCTCACCGCGGCGGCGGGCCTTCCGCCGCCGGAGGGCCGTCCCGTCGTGCACTTCTCGGAGGGAGTCCGGCATGTTCGGCTCGGGGTGTCCCGGCCGTACGCTCCGTGAGCGGGCGCGGCACGGGCGGCGTCCCCTGCTCCGCTTCACCGGCTGGATCGCCGGCCTGGGCACGTCCTCGGGGACGCGGATCGTGCTGGGGCACTGGCAGCGGTCGCCGTTCGGGCCGTTCAGCGATGTGATGGTCGAGCGGGCCGACGGGGAACGGCTGCTGCTGGCTCCCACCCGCCGTACGGCCGACTTCGTCAGCGGCGTCTACGTCTTCGACACGGTGCGGGTGGTACCGGTCGACGTGAGTGTGGCGGACGGCGTCTGGACGGTGACCGCCGGGCCGCTGCGGCTGTGCTTCACCCCGGGCCGACGAGGCCTTCTCGGACACCTGCTGCGTGCCGTCCCGGGCGTGGTCGCCCGCCGGCCGGCGTGGAGCGCGCTCACGGACCGGCCGGCCCGGCTGCTGCTGCCCGGGGTGCGGACCCGGGGCAGCGCCGGCGGGGGCCACCGGGAGTGGTACGGGGCGCGGGACCTGCTGCCCGTCCGCGCGGTGTCCGCGGTCTTCGCGGGCCGGGACCTCGGCGCGGCGGCCCCGGTGGAACCGCCGGTGCGTTTCGGGTTCGGTTCCGTCCCCCGCGCCCCCTCCCTGACGCGGGTCGTCGCGACGATCGCGCCGTCGGCCGGCGGGCCGCCCGACGTGGGGTGACGCGCGCTCCGCCGGGCCGGGGGATCTCGAGCCCTCACCCACGGCTCGCAGCAGGTGCGGAGGTGGCGGGACAATGGAGGCGGGTCCGGGCGTTGCGGTGGGCCCATGTGACCCTCCGCGGCCCCGAGGAAGGCGAGCGCTGAACAGGTCCCCGTGAGCGGCGAGCGGTGCGGGGCGAGCGGCTGAGGAGGAACCCAGATGGCGCGTCCGGTCGGCATTGACCTCGGTACGACGAACTCGGTGGTCTCGGTCCTCGAGGGCGGCGAGCCCACCGTCATCACCAACACGGAAGGCGCGCGGACCACCCCGTCGGTCGTGGCCTTCGCCAAGAACGGCGAGGTACTGGTCGGGGAGGTCGCCAAGCGGCAGGCCGTGACCAACGTGGAGCGCACGGCCCGTTCGGTGAAGCGGCACATGGGGGATCACGGCTGGCGGTTCCCGGAACACGGCGACGGCATCGACGGCAAGCGGTACACCGCGCAGGAGATCTCCGCGCGCGTGCTGCAGAAGCTGAAGCGGGACGCGGAGGCCTATCTGGGCGAGGACGTCACCGACGCGGTGATCACCGTACCGGCGTACTTCGACGACGCCCAGCGGCAGGCCACCAAGGAAGCCGGTGAGATCGCCGGGCTGAACGTGCTGAGGATCATCAACGAGCCGACGGCGGCGGCGCTGGCGTACGGGCTGGACAAGGAGAACGACCAGACCGTGCTCGTCTTCGACCTCGGCGGCGGCACCTTCGACGTCTCCCTGCTCGAGATGGGCGAGGGTGTCATCGAGGTGAAGGCCACCAACGGCGACACGCACCTGGGCGGTGACGACTGGGACCAGCGGATCGTCGATCACCTGGTCAGGCAGTTCAAGAACAACTACGGCGTGGACCTGAGCAAGGACAAGATGGCCGTGCAGCGCCTGCGGGAGGCCGCCGAGAAGGCCAAGATCGAACTGTCCAGCTCCTCGGAGACCACCATCAACCTGCCCTACGTCACGGCCTCCGCGGAGGGTCCGCTGCACCTGGAGGAAAAACTCACCCGCGCCCAGTTCCAGCAGCTGACGAGTGAACTGCTGGAACGGTGCAAGGGGCCCTTCCAGAACGCGATCAAGGACGCCGGCATCGAGGTCTCGGCCATCGACCACGTCGTCATGGTGGGTGGTTCGACACGGATGCCCGCCGTGACGGAGCTGGTCAAGGAGCTGACCGGCAAGGAGCCGCACAAGGGCGTCAACCCGGACGAGGTCGTGGCCGTGGGCGCGTCGTTGCAGGCCGGTGTGCTCAAGGGCGAGGTCAAGGACGTCCTGCTGCTGGACGTCACCCCGCTGTCCCTGGGCATCGAGACCAAGGGCGGCATCATGACCAGGCTCATCGAGCGCAACACGACCATTCCGACCCGGCGTTCGGAGATCTTCACCACCGCCGAGGACAACCAGCCCTCGGTGACCGTGCAGGTCTACCAGGGCGAGCGGGAGATCGCCGCGTACAACAAGAAGCTCGGCATGTTCGAGCTCACCGGTCTGCCCCCGGCGCCGCGCGGCGTGCCGCAGATCGAGGTCGCCTTCGACATCGACGCGAACGGCATCATGCACGTCTCGGCGAAGGACCTCGGCACCGGCCGGGAACAGAAGATGACGGTCACCGGTGGCTCCGCCCTCCCCAGGGACGACATCGACCGCATGGTCCGCGAGGCCGAGCAGCACGCCGAGGAGGACCGCGGGCGGCGCGAGGCGGCCGAGACCCGCAACCAGGCGGAGCAGCTCGTCTACCAGACGGAGAAACTCCTCACGGACAACCCCGACAAGGTGCCGGGCGACGTGCGCGGCGAGGTCGAGGGCGCCCTCGCCGACCTGAAGGAGAGGCTCAAGGGCGAGGACACGCGGGCGATCAGGGAGTCCCTGGACCGCGCGGCACAGGCCGCGCAGAAGATCGGCACGGCTCTGTACGAGCAGGCGCGCGCCGAGCAGGCGGCATCCGGATCTTCCGCGACTTCTGCGGCTTCCGGGACTTCCGAGGCTTCCGGGGATGCGGGGGGTCCCGGGCACGACGACGAGGTGGTGGACGCCGAGATCGTCGACGATCAGGGCGAGAAGGACGACAGGGCAGGCTGAGATGACCGGGATCCGCCCGCGGAGCACGGCGGAGCTGGAGCGCCTGCTCCAGGAGCGCACCGCCGATCTGCAGCGGCTCAAGGCCGAGTACGACAACTACCGCAAGCGGGTGCGGCGGGACCGTCTGGCCGTGCGCCGGATCGCGGTGGCCAACGTGCTCACCGCCCTGCTGCCGGTGCTGGACGCCGTCGACCGCGCCCGTGCGTACGAACCCGCGACACCGGGGCTGCGGACGGTCGCCGACACGCTGGAGAGCCAGGCCGGCGCCTTGGGGCTGGTGGCGTTCGGGGAGGTGGGTGAGGAGTTCGATCCGACCCGCCACGAGGCCTTGACCCACCATGTCCGGGAGGACGGCGACCGCCTGGTGTGCACGGCGGTCCTCCGCCCCGGCTACCGCCTCGGCGACCAGCTGCTGCGCCCCGCCCACGTGGAGGTGACCGGCCCGCCACCCGCCACCGCCCGCAGAACCGGGGCCGCCCTCCTGCCGTCCCACGGCGATCTCGCCGCGCGCCGACTGCGCATCACGAGGGCGTGAGCGGGAGGTCGTCCGTGAAGGCGTTGACCGGCTGGGGGACGCGCCGGATGCCGTGCACGTCGAGTGCCGCGGGCGCAGCCCCGGGGTGCCAGGTGCCGGTGACGGCCACCCAGGTGTCGGCGGGCGGGGCGGGAGTCCCGTACATCCGTACCTTGACCGACTGCGAGTCGGCCGCGCAGCAGGTGAAGATGATGCGGGTCAGGTACCAGCTTCCGTCCTGCCCGGCGGGTGTGACGAAGCCGGTCATGCGGACGCTGCGGCCCCGCATGTCCTGCCGGCGCTCCTGCCGCACCCGGGCGGTGAAGTCCGTCAGGGTCATCTGCACGGGGGACGACGTGTGGGGCAGCGGGTCGAACCGCCTGCCCTGCTGCGGCGGCCGGTCGTTCGCCCGCGACGCCGTGTACGCGCCCAGGGCCGGAGGAGGGAAGAGCAGGAGGCTGAGCGCGGGCAGGAACAGCAGCCAGGCGATCCGGGGAGCGGTGGAATGGTCGTGGTCGTGGTCGTGCCCCTGGCCTTTGGCCTCCTCGCGGGCTGCCGCGGCCGCCAGGCCCAGCAGCAGGAGCAGGACGCCCGACGCGATCAGCACCGGCCGCAGGCCCTCCTTGACGTAGCGCAGGCACAGGTCGGTGAAGAGGGCGGTGTGCAGCAGGCCGAGGCCGGTCAGGGCCAGCAGGAGTGCCTGGACGACGCGCTTCACAGCAGCGCACCCCCGATCAGGACGGTCGCCGCCACGGCCACCAGGGTCGTCGCCGTGGAGAAGCGCAGCGCGAAGGCCCGGCCGAAGGTGCCGGTCTGCAGGGCGATCAGTTTCAGGTCGACCATCGGGCCGACCACCAGGAAGGCGAGCCGGGCGACGGGCGAGAAGCCGGTGAGCGACGCCGCGACGAAGGCGTCGGCCTCCGAGCAGACGGCGAGCAGCACGGCGAGCAGGGTGAGGAAGGGCACCGAGAGCCACGGCGAGCCGGTGAAGGCGTCGAGGACGGAACGCGGCACCGCGACGTTGAAGGTGGCCGCGGCCATCGCGCCGAGCACCAGATAGCCGCCCGCGTGCAGGAAGTCGTGCTGGAAGCCGAGGCGGAACTCCCGCCACCGGCTGTGACCGGGGTGGTGGCCGGTGTGCCGGACAGCGGGCCGCAGCCAGTCCTCCCGCCCCAGCCAGAGCCACAGCCAGCCCATCACGGCGGCGGTCGCCAGCGAGGCGAGCAGCCGGGCCAGGACCATGGCCGGGTTGCCGGGGAAGGCGACCGCGGTGGCGGTCAGCACGATGGGGTTGATCGCGGGCGCCGAGAGGAGGAAGGCGAAGGCGGCGGCCGGGGTGACGCCACGTCGGATCAGGCTGCCGGCGACCGGGACGGAGGCGCACTCGCAGCCCGGCAGGACGGCCCCGGCGACCGAGGCCACCGGGACGGCGAGCGCGGGACGCCGGGGCAGCACCCTGGTGAACAGATCGGCCGGCACGAAGGCGTTGATGGCGCCGGACAGGGCCGTGCCCAGCAGGAGGAAGGGCAGCGCCTGGACGGTGATGGCCAGGCACACCGTGCGCCAGGCCGCCACGGCCGGGTGGTTCGCCCAGTGGGTGCCCGTGAGCGCCAGGACCACGCCGAGGCCGGCGGCGGTCGCGAGGCCGACGGCGTACGGCCATGGTGCGGTGGCGCGGCGGGCGGCGGGGGTGGGGGGCGCGGACGGCGGCCCACTCCTCAGATCGACCAGTTCATCCGTTTCTGCCATCTTCACTCCGGATATCGGATGTTCCGGCGAACATAAGCCCGCGTCACGGCCCGCGCCGACCGCACACGCCGCCGCTCACGAATGGCCGCACGAATACACTGAGCGGCGTGAGTGGGGAGCATGGGGGGCCGGCCGGCCCGGGGACGCCGTTCGGCCGGTTGTTGCGGGAGCTTCGGCACGGCCGCCGTCTGACGATCGAGGAGTTGGCCGAGGCGTCGGGCATCTCCGGGCGGGCCATCGGGGACATGGAGCGGGGCAGGAGCCTGAGGCCGCATCCCGGCACCGTCACCGCGCTCGCTCAGGGGCTGCGGCTGGACGAGGCGGCCCGCGCCGAGCTGCTGAGCGCCGTCCGCGCCGCCCGTCCCGCCCCGCAGGCCGCCGCCACCGTCAAGGCGTCGCCCTGCACGCTGCCGCGAGGTGTCCCGGACTTCGTCGGCAGGCACACGGAACTGTCCGTGCTGCGCGCCCTCGCGCAGCGGGCCGCCGGTGACGCCGATCCGGCGCAGCGGGGCGCGGACCCGGCGGCGGTGCCGGCGGCGGTGGTGTTCGGCCCGCCGGGCAGCGGCAAGACCACGCTGGCGGTGCGGCTGGCCAAGGAGTCGGCGCCGTCCTTCCCGGATGGAACGTTCCTGCTGGACATGCGGGGCCTCGACGCCCAGCCGCTCCCGGCGGAACAGGCCGTGCTGCGCCTCCTGGGCGCGTGGGGTGTGGGCGACGGCGAGCTGGCGCAGCTCGACGCCGAGGAGAGGCTGGCGCGTTACTACGCGATCAGTGCCGGCCTGCGCGCCGTACTGGTCCTGGACAACGCGGGCCACGAGGCTCAGATCAGGCCCCTGCTGCCGCGCGAGGGACGTCTGCTCGTCGTGGTGACCAGTCGCCGCACGCTCGCCGGCCTGGAGGGGGTGCAGCGCCTGGAGCTGGGGGCGCTGAGCCCCGAGGAGTCCGCCGCCCTGCTGCGCGCGGTCGTGGGCGGCGACCGCGTGGACGCCGAGCCGGCCGCCGCGCGCTCCGTCACCGAGTTGTGCGGGCATCTCCCCCTGGCCCTGCGGGTCGCCGCCAACTGGGCGGCCACCCGCACCAACTGGAACCTGCGCCGGCTCGCCGACCGACTGGCCGACGAGGACCGCCGGCTGGACGCGCTCAGTGCCGGTGACCTGCGCGTGAACTCCGCGTTCGCACTCTCCTACTCCCGCCTCGCGCCCGGAGCCGCACGGATGTTCCGGCTGCTGTCGCTGGTGCCGGGAGGGGATTTCGGCATGCCGCCGGCGGCCGCGCTCGCGGCCGTGCCGCTGCCGGCCGCCGAGGACCTCCTGGAGGAACTGCTCGAGGCGGGGCTGCTGATGACCTCCCGCGGCGACCGCTACCGCTTCCACGATCTGCTGCGGCTGTACGCCGTGGGCCGTCACCGTGCCGAGGACGGCCCTCAGGAGGCCGCTGCGGCGCGTTCCCGCCTGCGTTCCTGGCTGCTGGACACCGCCGTCCTCGCCGGCCGCTGGTACGAGCCCGGCTACGGCGCTCCACCGCCGGACCCCGGCCGCCTGGCCGCCCTCGACGACCGTGACGAGGCACTGCGCTGGATCAAGGCGGAGAGCGACAACTGGCTGGCGGCGTTCCGGGAGGCCGCCGACGCGGGCGAGCACGCCAGGGTCATCGAGGTCGCCGAGGCCATGCACTGGCTGTCGGAGCACTGGGTGTCCTGGAGCCAGTGGACGGAAGTCTACGGACGCGCCGCCGAGGCCGCGGCGGCCCTGGGTGACGCGGCGCTGGAGGCCACCCACCGCAACTACCTCGCGTGGGCCTACTTCGCCCATGCCCGCCGCCATCCGGAAGCGGTCGCGGAGGCCACCCGCGCGCTCGGCCTCGCCAGGGCCTGCTCGGACGTCGGCCAGCAGGCGGAGGCGCACGCCTATCTCGCCTGGCTGCAGAACGCGGTCGGTGACCTGGCGTCCGCCGTCGAGAACAATCACCGCGCCCGGGAACTGTTCGTCCGGTCCGGCAACGTCAACGGGTACCTCCAGGCCTGCAACCTGACCATCACGCTGCTGCAGAAGGCCGGGCGCGCGCAGGAGGCCATCGCTACCTACCGCGAGGTCATGGACGCTCTGGCGGACCCCCGCAACCGCGACCGCCTTCCGCCCAACATACGTGACATCACCGAACTGATCGCCCGGTACCACGTGTCGGACGTCCACCTCGGCCAAGAGCACTGGCGCGAGGTGGTCGAGGTACTGCGTCCCGTCCGCGGGCGGTTCGAGACCCTCGGCTATCACCAGCAGGCGGGCAGGGTCCACCTGCACCTGGCCCGCGCGCTCGGCCACCTCGGTGAAGGCGCCGCGGCCGCCGCCGAGTACCGCGCCGTGCTCACGATGGAGGGCGGTGTTCCGGACCAGCTGCTGGAAGAGGCCCGCGCGGGTCTGGAGACGCTTGCCATTCGCGAGGGCTCATCCCGTACGCCGCCCGGAACGCCCGGCTGAAGTGGCTGGCGCTGACGAAACCCCAGCGCCGGGCGATGCCCGCCACCCCGATCTCGGCGGCCGTGGGCCTCAGCAGGTCGCGGCGGCAGCGTTCCAGCCGCTGGGTCCGGATCCAGCCGGCCGCCGTGGCCCCGTCCTGCTCGAACAGCTTGTGCAGCCGCCGGACCGACATGAACTGCGCCGCGGCGATGGTGGCGGGTGACAGACCGGGGTCGGCCAGGTGGCGCATGATGTGGTCCTTCACCCGCACGAGCGCCGCCGCGGGGGATTCGGGCGCCGGGGAATCGGCGCGGCCGCGGTGCTCGTCGACCAGCAGGGTCAGCAGGTCCAGCGCGGTGGCGGCGACACGACGGCGGACGGCGTCGTCGAAGCCCGCCGCTTCACGCGCCATGGACATGAAATACGACGACACCAGTGCGGCGGTTCCCGCGCCACCACCGAAGGCGGTCGCCGTGAACTCGCGCAGGTCGGCGTCGCGGACCGGGAGTTCCCGGCGGGGGAAGTGGAACGAGACGAAGGAGAACTCGCCCTCGAGTTTCTTACGGAACGGGCGGGACGAATCGGAAAGGGAGAAGTCGCCCGGCTTCAGCAGGGATTCCCGGCCGTCCTGCTCCTTCGTCGCGGTGCCCCGCCGCTGGATGCTGAGGGTGAGGTATTCGCGGTCGTCCCGGGCGATGAGACGTCTGCTCCGCGTCACCGCCTGCGGGCCCGCCTGCACATGAGCGATCAGCAGGGGGCCGACCCGTTCGGTGACGATCCTGCCGGGCGACGGCTCCTTCTCGAGGAGGGCGACGTCGAGCGGTACGAAGGTGCGGGACACGACGTCGTGCCAGCACTCCTCCCGTTCGGAGGCGGCCAGCGGCGCCGTGGAGAGCGTCTTGGACACGCGTCCATGTCATCACCCGGGTGCCCGGGGGTCCAGGAAGAATCGGAGGAAGAATCGCAATTCCCGGCCACCCGACGGCTGTTAGGGCACCCCCGCTTCGAACAGCAGATACCCCGCGTACGAGCCCGAGGCCACCGCGGCGATGCCGAGCACCGCGCACAGCAGGCGCAGCCGCAGCCGGCGCAGTGCCGTCGCGAGCGGGAGGAACAGCGGGAAGGCGGGGAGCAGGTACCGGGAGACGTTGCCGAAGATCTGCTGGCTGCCCAGGACCAGGGCGAAGGTCAGGAGGGTGTAGACGGTCAGGACGGCCGGGGGGCGCAGATGGATGAGCAAGGGGATCAGGATCAGGCCCAGCAGGACGACGCCCACGCCGATGATGTCCGTGACGGGGAACGCGAAGAGGTAGTCGAAGCGGCCCACCGCGACGGAGGTGAAGACGTCCAGGGTCTGTGCCCCGTAGTCGAAGGTGTGGGCCCACGCTCCCTTCTGGAGCGCGAAGTAGCCGCCGTAGTCGCCCATCCGGTGGCCGACCCAGAGCAGGTACCAGGCGAGGCCGAGCGGGGAGATCAGCATCGCGGCCAGCGGGCGTACGACGCCGTCCTCGCGCCGCCGCAGGGAGAGCAGCACGGCCACGCCGAGGCCGGCGATGAGCGCGGCCGCCGTGGGGCGGTTGAGGCCGGCCAGGAAGACGAGGATCCCGGCGGTGAGCCATCGGCGGGTCATGACGGCGTAGCAGGACCAGACGGCGAGCGCCACGTACAGGGATTCCGAGTAGCCCGCCCACTCCAGGCCGGAGCCGGGCCACACGGCCCACAGTCCGGCCGCGGCCAGACCGGCCCTTCTGCCCCTGAGCCGGTCGGTGACGGCGTAGATGCCGAGGGCGGCGACGAAGGAGGCGACGACCGAGACGAGCATGCCGGCGGCGTACAGACCGAGCCCGGTGCAGTCGGCGACCAGTCGCATCGCGGCGGGGTAGAGCGGGAAGAACGCCGCCGAGTTGCCCTGGAGCGTGAGCAGCCCGTGCGCTCCCTGGACCGGGACGAGGGCGGGGTGGTAGCCGTACGCGGCGATCTGCTGGTACCACCACCCGTCCCAGCTGGCCAGGACGTTCCAGGCGTGGGCGCCCCCGCCGAAGCGCGGGTCCTTCCTCCGGAAGTCGCCTGACGAGTCCAGCAGGTACATGAAGACCAGGAAGCCGATGAGCTTGAGCACGCCGTAGAAGGCGAGCACGGGGCCGTGGTGCCGGACGGCACGGAGCACCTGCGAGCCGCGGCCGTCTCCGGCCTCGGCGGCGCGGCCGGGGGGCTCGGGCGAGTCGGCCCCGGAGTCGGTCGCCGGCGTCATCGTGTGGTGCACGCGGTCCGGCCTCCCGCGCCGCGGCGGCGGGCGGGGAACACCCAGGCCCTGAAGAGCAGGAAACGCAGCAGTGTGGCCGCCAGGTTGGCGGCGACGAGCACCCCCACCTCCGTGCCGCGAGCGGCCCCGGGGGCCGCCTGGTGCAGCGTGCCGAGCGCCCCGCTGGTGAGGGCGAGACCGATCCCGAAGACCAGGAGCCCCTTGGCCTGGTGGCGCATCGCGCCGCCCCGGCCGCGCAGCCCGAAGGTGAGCCGGCGGTTGGCGGCCGTGTTGGCGACCGCGCAGATCAGCAGTGCCAGCGCATTGGCGGCCTGCGGACCCGCGGGTCGGCGCAACAGGGCGTACAGCAGCACGTACGCGACGGTGCTCACGGTCCCCACCGCGGCGAAGCGCAGCAGCTGGCCGGCCAGGCCCGGGCCGCCCGGCGGGTCGTCGTCGGCGCTGCGGCGCAGCCCGGCCATCGGAAGCGCGCCGCGGGCGAGCGCCCGGCCGATCCTGAGGATGCCGCGCAGGTCGGCGAGCGCCGTGGACAGGATGTCGACCCGGCTGTCGGGGTCGTCGACCCAGTCGACCGGCACCTCGTGTATCCGCAGCCCGGCCCGCTCGGCGATCACCAGCAGCTCGGTGTCGAAGAACCACCCCGAGTCCTGCACCAGGGGCAGCAGCCGTTCGGCGACTTCGCGCCGCACCGCCTTGAATCCGCACTGCGCGTCGGAGAACCCCACGGCGAGCGTGGAGCGCAACAGGGCGTTGTAGCAGCGGGAGACGACCTCTCGCTTGGCGCCGCGCACCACCCGGGAGCCGCGTGCCAGGCGCGTGCCGATGGCGATGTCGGAGTGTCCGGAGATCAGCGGGGCGACCAGGGGCAGCAGCGCCGCGAGGTCGGTCGACAGGTCCACGTCCAGGTACGCGAGCACCGGCGCCCGGGAGCTCGACCACGCGGTGTGCAGCGCCCTGCCCCGGCCCTTCTCGGCCAGCCGCAGCCCCTGGACCTCGGGGAGCTCCGCGGCCAGCCGGGCAGCGATCCGCGGCGTCTCGTCGGTGCTGGCGTTGTCCGCGACGGTGATCCTGAACGGGTACGGGAACGTCTCGCGCAGGTGCGCGTGCAGTCGCCGTACGCTCGGCTCCAGGTCCCGCTCCTCGTTGAACACGGGGACGACCACGTCGAGGACGGGTTCCCGCTGACGGGCCGGCAGCGGTGTGCGCACCGGCAGTCGGTCCGGGGCGAGAGGGTCCGTCACGGCTATCGGGCCTGTTTTTGTCAAGGCATGTCCATGTTCGGGCTGGCCGCCGGGCACACGGGGTGCCGCGGCGGTGCTGCGGTCGGGGTAACGGATGGGCGGTCGCGGAGCCTTGGGCCTCTCCTATCCGGAGTCCGCCGACGCCGAGGACCGGGCGGTCACCGGCGTGCCGGACGGTGCGGCCGGCGGGCTGGGCGTCCCCGAGTCGGAGGGCGCGGAAGTGGTGGGCGGGGCCGGAGGCGCGGACGGCGTACCCGGCGTCGCGGTGGTGGGCGGCACCGTGGCGGGCACGGAGTCGGGCGTCGCGGTTCCGGTCGGGGTCGCGGTGGCGGTCCCGGGCGGGGGCGCGGCGGTGGTCCTGCTCGGGGAGGGCTCCGACGTCGGTGACGGTGCCGGGCTCGGGGAGGCGGGACTGACCGCGGGCCGTGGCAGGGGGGCCTGCGGCCTGTTCTCGACGCGCTCGTGCGGCATCAGATAGAGGCCGACACCGAGTCCGGCGACGGCCAGCACGCAGCCGACGGCCCGCTGCGCCCGACGGGCCCGGCGGCGGGCGCGGACCCCGGAGTGGAGCCGGACCCGGTGTTCGCCGTCGTAGGGAGTGTGTTCCTGGGTGTCGCGCATCATGCGCGCGAGCTCCCGCTCGAACTGATCCATGGACTCCCCTTCACCCCACCGGCTCGATGACATCGGCCAGGATCCGGCGCAGCCGGGCCACGCCGCGCGACGCGTGGGAGCGGGCGGTGCCCACCGGGCACCCCAGCACCTGGGCGACCTGCTTCTCCGACAGGTCCTGGTAGTAGCGCAGCACCACCGCGGCCCGCTGCTTGGGCGGCAACTGCGCCAGCGCCGCCTCCAGTCGTGAGCGCTCCGCCACCGCGGCGGACACGTCGCCCGTCTCCGCCCGGTCCGGCAGCTGCTCGACCGGGCGCTCCCCCCACCAGCGCCGCCGGGCCGAACGGGCCGCCGCCCGCGCGAGGATCCGGCGTACGTACGCCTCCGGAGCCTCCTCCGCGATCCTCGGCCAGACGAACCAGAGCTTGACCAGGGCCTCTTGGAGCAGGTCCTCGGCCCGGTGCCGGTCTCCTCCCACGAGCAGCCGCGCGAGGTGGAACAACGCCGACCAACGGGCCGCCACGAACCCGTCGAACCCATCGGCCCGACCCTGCTCCATCCGCACTTTCCCCCGCTCCGCCGGTCCCCCTGCATGGGAAGAAAGACGCTGAACGCCGCTTCTCTATGCACCCCACGGCTGTGATCCGGGTCACATGACGGTCGAGGGGCGGGCGGTTGCCGCCGCTTACCTGTCAGGTCATCGACCCCCGTCGTCCCCGCGTGCCATGATCACCGGCGTACGGAGCCCGACCGACCGGAAGGACACCATGCCCGCCTACGCCATCGCCCATCTGCGCGACGCCGTCCCGCACCCGGAGATCCCCGAGTACATCGAGCGCATCAGCGCGACCTTCGAGCCGTACGGCGGCCGCTTCCTGGTGCACGCCGCCGAGCACGAGGTGAAGGAGGGCAGCTGGCCCGGGTTCGTCGTCGTGATCGGCTTCCCCGGTGTCACCGAGGCCCGGGCCTGGTGGGACTCACCCGCCTACCAGGAGATCGCTCCGCTGCGCTCCCGGCACATCGAGGGCGACATCATCCTGGTCGAGGGGGTGCCCGAGGGCTACGACGCGGCCACGACCGCGAAGGCCATGCGGGAGTCCATGGAGGCCGGTCAGGGCTGACGCGGGTTGCGGGGCCGCGGGCGCACCCGGACGCTGGGACCGGACCCGGAGGGGGGTGAGGAGGCAGTGTGGCTCCACCACAGCATTCCGCGCACCCCAGCGGTTCCGCGGTGTCACGGCGCCGGTTCCTGTGCCTGTGCGCGGGCGCGGGCCTCGGCGCGGCGGCCTGCGACCACTCGCGCGCCGGCCACCCGGACCGCGCCCGCGACGTCGGCCACCGGCCGGAAGCCGAGCGTGACGCCCCGGGATCCCCCGACTGGCGGATCACGTCCCAGGGGCCGCCGGCGGCGATCACCGGCTACGCCGACCGGGTGAGCGTGACGCCCGGCGAGGAACTGGGGCTGTTCGTGTCGACGACGGCCGCCTCGTTCCGGGTGTCGGCGTTCCGGACGGGCTGGTACGACGGCGCCCTGGCCCGGCGGGTGTGGACCTCCCCCCGGGTGCCCGGCCGCGTCCAGCGGGCCCCGCGACTGGCGCCCGGGACCCGGACCGTCCGCGCGGACTGGCGTCGCACCCTGACCCTGGACACCGAGGGCTGGCCGGAGGGCGCCTATCTGCTCCGGCTGGACGCGGACACCGGCCATCAGCGCTACGTGCCCCTGATCGTGCGCTCGGTCCGGGGAGCGGGGCGCACGGTGCTGCTGCACGCCCCGGCCACCTGGCAGGCGTACAACCGGTGGGGCGGCGCCAGCCTCTACGCCGGTGCGTCGGGGGCGTACGCCACGCGGTCCCTCGCGGTGGCCTTCGACCGGCCCTACGACGCGGACGGCGCCGAGAAGTTCCGGGTGTACGAGTGGCCGGCGGTGGTGCTCGCGGAACGGCTGGGCATACCGCTCGCCTACAGCACCGGCATGGACGTCCATGACGATCCGGCGGTGCTGGAAGGCGCCGCGGCCGTCGCCTGCCTGGGGCACGACGAGTACTGGACTCCCGAGCAGCGCGCGCACGTCACACGGGCCCGTGACGCCGGCTCGAACGTCGCGTTCCTCGGCGCGAACACCTGTTTCCGGCGGATCCGCCTGGAAGCCGGTCCGACCCCGGCCGGCCGCACCGTGGTGTGCTACAAGTCCGCCTACCGCGCGGACCCCTGCTACGCCTCCCGGCCGGACCTGGTGACCACCGACTTCCGCGCCGGGCCCGCACCGGACCCCGAATCGTCCCTGACCGGTGTGCTCTACGAGGGCTACCCGGTGGACGCCCCCCACGTCGTCCTCTCGGCCGGCCACTGGCTGTACGAGGGCACCGGGGTACGCCCCGGCGACGCCTTCGGGCACCTGGTGGGCGTCGAGTACGACCGGGTCACGCCCTCCTCCCCCACCCCGCGCGCACTGGAGGTGACCGCCCACTCGCCGCTGGTCTGCGCGGGCCGGCCCAGCCACAGCGACTCCGCGTACTACACCGTTCCCGGCGGCGCGGGCGTGTTCGCCTCCGGAACCATGCGCTGGGTGGAGGCCCTTGTGGCCGGGACCGGCGAACTGGGCCGCGACCACGGCATGGACGCCCGCACCCGTGCCTTCGTGACCCGCACCACAGAGAACCTGCTGCGCGCCTTCGCCGAGGGCCCGGCCGCCCGGCACCGCCCGGCGCCGCACCCCAACGCACATGACCTGTATGCCACTTGACCGGCAGCCCGGCGAGTACGGAGCATCCCGGAGGGGGCGCGACGATCAAGGTCCATAAACTTGAATCGTTCGTCTTACTGTACAGCTCGTGTTTTACGGGATAGGTTGGCCGCCATGACCGCATCCCAGACTCCGACCCCTGCCGAGGAGCTGCGCGGTGTCGGCCTACGGGTAACGGCGGCCCGCGTCGCGCTGCTGGAGACCGTCCGGCACGGTGACCACCTCGGCGTCGAGGCGATCGCCTCCGGGGTCCGCGACCGCGTGGGCCACATTTCCCTTCAGGCCGTCTACGAGGCTCTCCACGCCCTCACCGCGGCGGGACTCATACGCCGCATCGAACCGGCCGGCAGTCCCGCCCGGTTCGAGGGACGCGTCGGGGACAACCACCACCACGTCGTATGCAGGTCGTGCGGCGCCGTCGCCGACGTCGACTGCGCCGTCGGCGACGCCCCCTGTCTGACCGCTTCCGAGGACCACGGCTTCTCGATCGACGAGGCCGAGGTCACCTACTGGGGCCTGTGCCCCGACTGTTCCACCGCCCGCAGTAGCTGAGCACCACGATCCACCCAGTTCGGAAGGACATTCATGACTGAGAACCACGATGCGATCGTCACGGACCCCAAGCCGGAGGAGACCGGTGGCTGCCCCGTCGCCCACGGGCGCGCCCTCCACCCGACTCAGGGCGGCGGCAACCGCCAGTGGTGGCCGGAGCGGCTCAACCTGAAGATCCTCGCCAAGAACCCCGCCGTGGCCAACCCCCTCGGTGAGGAGTTCGACTACGCCGAGGCGTTCAAGGCCCTCGACCTGGCGGCGGTGAAGCGGGACATCGCCGAGGTGCTCACCACCTCGCAGGACTGGTGGCCGGCCGACTTCGGCAACTACGGCCCGCTGATGGTCCGTATGGCGTGGCACAGCGCGGGCACCTACCGCATCAGCGACGGCCGCGGCGGCGCCGGCGCCGGACAGCAGCGCTTCGCCCCGCTCAACAGCTGGCCGGACAACGCCAACCTCGACAAGGCCCGCCGTCTGCTGTGGCCGGTCAAGAAGAAGTACGGCCAGAGCATCTCCTGGGCGGACCTGCTGATCCTCACCGGCAACGTCGCGCTGGAGCAGATGGGCTTCACCACCTTCGGCTTCGGCGGCGGCCGCGAGGACGTCTGGGAGGCCGAGGAGGACGTCTACTGGGGTCCCGAGACCACCTGGCTCGACGACCAGCGCTACACCGGTGACCGCGAGCTGGAGAACCCGCTCGGCGCGGTCCAGATGGGCCTCATCTACGTCAACCCCGAGGGCCCGAACGGCAACCCGGACCCGATCGCCGCGGCCCGCGACATCCGTGAGACGTTCCGCCGCATGGCGATGAACGACGAGGAGACCGTCGCGCTGATCGCCGGCGGCCACACCTTCGGCAAGACCCACGGTGCCGGCCCGGCCGACCACGTCGGCGCCGACCCCGAGGCCGCCTCCATGGAGGAGCAGGGCCTGGGCTGGCGGAGCACCTACGGCACCGGCAAGGGCGGGGACGCCATCACGTCCGGCCTGGAGGTCACCTGGACCGCCACGCCGACCCAGTGGGGCAACGGCTTCTTCAAGAACCTCTTCGAGTTCGAGTACGAGCTCGAGCAGAGCCCGGCCGGCGCCAACCAGTGGGTTGCCAAGGACGCCCCGGAGATCATCCCGGACGCGCACGACTCCGCGAAGAAGCACCGTCCGCGGATGCTCACCACGGACCTGGCGCTGCGCTTCGACCCGATCTACGAGCCGATCTCCCGCCGCTTCTACGAGAACCCGGACCAGTTCGCCGACGCGTTCGCCCGCGCCTGGTTCAAGCTGACGCACCGTGACATGGGCCCGAAGTCGCTGTACCTCGGCCCGGAGGTACCGGAAGAGACCCTGGTGTGGCAGGACCCGCTGCCCGAGGCCGAGGGCGAGCCGATCGACGCCGCCGACGTCGCGGCGCTCAAGGCCAAGCTGCTCGACTCGGGTCTGACCGTGTCCCAGCTCGTCTCCACCGCGTGGGCGTCGGCCTCGACGTTCCGGGCCAGCGACAAGCGCGGCGGCGCCAACGGCGCGCGCATCCGCCTGGAGCCGCAGCGCGGCTGGGAGGTCAACGACCCCGAGCAGCTCGCCACGGTCCTGCGCACCCTCGAGGGCATCCAGCAGGAGTTCAACGCCGTCGGCGCCAAGAAGGTGTCCCTGGCCGACCTGATCGTGCTGGGCGGCTCCGCGGCCGTGGAGCGCGCCGCCAAGGAGGGCGGCTACCAGGTAGAGGTGCCGTTCACCCCCGGCCGGGTCGACGCGACCGAGGAGCACACCGACGCGGAGTCCTTCGCCGCGCTGGAGCCGGTCGCCGACGGCTTCCGCAACTACGTCGGCAAGGGCAACCGTCTGCCGGCCGAGTACCTGCTGCTCGACCGGGCGAACCTGCTCAGCCTGAGCGCTCCCGAGATGACCGTCCTCGTCGGGGGCCTGCGCGTCCTGGGCGCGAACCACCAGCAGTCGCAGCTCGGCGTTCTCACCAAGACGCCCGGCGCGCTGACCAACGACTTCTTCGTCAACCTGCTCGACCTCGGTACGACGTGGAAGGCGACCGCCGAGGACCAGACCACGTTCGAGGGCCGCGACGCGGCCACCGGTGAGGTCAAGTGGGCCGGCAGCCGCGCCGACCTGGTCTTCGGCTCGAACTCCGAGCTGCGCGCGCTCGCGGAGGTCTACGCGAGCGACGACGCGAAGGAGAAGTTCGTGCACGACTTCGTCGCGGCATGGACCAAGGTCATGGACCTCGACCGGTTCGACCTCGTCTGATCAGGGCGTAATACCACGAAACGGCGTCCAGGCCGGCCCTTTCCGGCCTGGACGCCGACGCGTGCGTGCGTGCCCTACCGGGCGAAGTCGGCGAGCTTCGGCACCACGCGTGTCAGCCGGAGGACGCCCCACAGGATGAGCAGGGCACCGGCCAGCTCCGGCAGCAGCCACCAGCCCGTGCGGATCACCTCGCCGAAGAGCGCCACCCCCAGGCAGAGGCTCACCGTCGCGTCACCGATGGTCAGCGCGGGCTGCGAGGCGACCAGCGGGCCGGCCTGCAGGGCGTTCTCCAGCAGCAGGACCGCGCCGACGCCGACGAGCGCGAACCCGTAGGTCTGCCAGGTGGTCAGAAAGGCGGGCAGACCGTCGTCGGCGAGCCGGTCCGTCGCCGACTTCATCAGGGCGGCGGTCAGCGCGTTGCCGATCGCGGCGCCCGAGGCCAGTGCGGCCGCCCGGAACAGGCCGGAGCGCGCCGGGACGGCCAGGGCGACGGCCGCGGCCATCGCCCCCAGACACAGCGCGAGCACCGGTACCCAGCGCTCCATGGCGGCCTGGTTCCGGGTGCCGGAGGGATCAGCGGAGAACAGGACCAGCGCCAGTCCGGCGACCACTGCCGCGACCGCCCGCCAGCCGGCGCCGGGCAGCCGGCGGTGCAGCAGCGGAGCGGCGATCAGCAGGGCGAACGGCAGCTCCAGGACGAACAGCGGCTGGACCAGGGCCATCGGCCCGTTGATCAGGGCCACGGCCTGGAACAGCGCGGCCCCGGCGACGCCCGCGATGCCGATCGCCCAGGCGGGGCGGCGCACGAGGGAGAGCAGCAGCCGCAGGCCGCCGCCCCGGGACACCGTGGCGGCGGCCTTGCGCTGGAACGCGGTGCCCACGGCGTTGCTGGCGGCTCCCATCACGGCGAAGAGCACGGCGAGCACGATCACTTCTCCACCATGCCTCCTCCCGGGCGGTTCGGCCCGGTCGGCCAGGGCCTGTCCGGCGGATCAGGCCCCAAGGGGCCGCGCCGCGCACGCGTGAGCCCTGTATGCGCCCCCGGGAGGGCCGGGAGAATGCGCCAGGGCGGCGGCCGGACGGCCAGGACGTCCTACCGCGTCGCCCACCGGGGCAGAAAGGCAGGTCGGCTGTGCTGTTGCGTCTGCCCGTGTCCGTGTCCGAAGCGCAGGAGTGCCTGGCCGAGGGGGCGGTGCCCATCGGCGGCGCGACGCTCGTGTGGGCCACCTGGCTGCGGGACGGCTTCCCGGAGCAGGCCCTGTCACTGCGTGACCTCCCGGAGGCCAACGTGGTCGGGCGCGAGGAACTGGGCGCGGCCGTCGTCCTGAACCAGGTGCGTGACCCCGCGCCGGAGGTGCTGCGCCGCGCGGCCGCCTCGGTGGGGACGGGAGCCGTGCGCCGCACGGCCACGGTCGGCGGCAATCTCGTCGGCAGCACGTTGCGCTGCCTGCTGCCTCCGGCACTGGTGCTGGACGCCCGGTGCACGGTGCTCGAACCGCACGGCCGCTCCGAGACGGACCTCTCCGAGGTGCTGGCCAAACGCCCGCTGCTGCTGGGCCTGCGCTGGCGTGAACCGCTGGTCAGCGGATACCGCAAGCTGTCCGGCGACGCGGGCGGGGCGCCGCCCCTGGTGGTCGCCGCCGCCGTGCACGCCGAGGGCGGCGGGCAGCACCGCCTCCGGGTCGCCGTCCGTGACGGCTACGAGGTACTGAGCGGGAGCACCGGGTGCGGCGACGGCGCCGAGGAGGTCGTCGGCGCGCTGTGGCGCACGGACCTCGGAGCGCTGGGCGCCGCCGCCCGGGACGTCGTCCGCGAGGAGGTCACCGCTCTGCTGGCCCGTCCGGCCGGCCGCTGAGCGAGTTGACCCTCCCCTTACGTCAGGCTGCAGGCTGACGTTCGACGAAAGGGGAGGTGCATGGGGTATTCCGTCGGCCAGGTCTCGTCCTTCGCCGGGGTGACCGTGCGTACGCTGCATCACTACGACAGGGCGGGGTTGCTGTCCCCCGGCGAGCGCAGCCACGCCGGCTACCGCCGCTACAGCGACGCCGATCAGCACCGGCCGGGGCCCGGAGCGGAGGAAGTCCTCCAGCCGGTCGGGGAGCCGTCCGGCGGCGTCGTGATGGGGCCACCAGTTGCCCACGACCTCCAGGCGGGAACGCCAGTCGGCGGGACGTGGCACGAGTGCCGTGCTGAAGCCGTGCAGCACGGGCCAGCCAGCCCGCTCCTGCCGTCGGCGCATCGCGGCCGCGGACAGCGGGGGCAGCTCCAGACGGCGGCGCAGCCTCGGCCAGCCGCTGCAGTCTGGCGATCTCCTCGTGCAGCCGCCGCTGCCGGGCCCGCAGCCGCTCCAGGGCGGTCGTCTGCGGATCCTCGAGGATGGCGGCGATCTCGTCGAGCGGGAAGCCCAGTTCGCGGTAGAAGAGGATCTGCTGAAGCCGGGCCAGGTGCGGGTTCGGGAGCATGGCGGCGGGAGAGGGTGAGCGGCTGAGCGAGATCTGTGTACGGGCGCTGCGGCGTGCCGGGCTGCGGGGTGTCCTCCAGTCGGGCAGCGCCGGGCTCGCGGCCGACGCGGACGACGTCCTGACCGTGGGGGACGTGCCGCACGCCCTGCTCCTGCCGCGGGTGGCCGCGATGGTCCACCACGCCGGGGCGGGAACCTCCGCGGCCGTGCTGCGGGCCGGGGTGCCGGGCGTCGCGGTGCCGGTCACCGCGGACCAGCCGTTCTGGGCCGGCCGGCTCGCCGCGATCGGTGCCGCCCCGAGCCCCGTACCCTTTCGCTCCCTCACCGCCGAACGGCTCGCCGACGCGCTCGGCCGTGCCGTGGGAGAGCGGGCCCATGCGGAGGCCGCCGCGGCGGCGGCGCGGCACATGGCGGCCGAGGACGGGCCGGGCCGGGTCGTCGCGGCGGTCCGGCGGCTGGGACATCCCGACGATGATCCGGCCGGGACGGGGTACCGGAAGCAGTGATCACGCAGTCAACTGCCCTCGGAGCGCCTTGAGATGACCGACGACGCCTATCTGTTCCTGCTCGACGACGCGGCGGCGACGCTCGGTGTCCCGCCGGCCGCGGTCGGTGAGCTCGCCTGCATGGAGACACCCGCCGTGCGCGCGTGGCTCGACGCGCACGAAGTGACGGCGACGACCCCGAGGCTGCGGCTGGTGCCGCCCGAGGACACGGCAGCCGTGCCGGAGGATGCCGAGCGGCTGCCGGTCCCGCTCGGGGACGAGGAGTTGAGCCGGTTGCGGCAGCACAGCGCCCCGGAGAGCATCGCCCGGGTCGAGCAGGAGCTCCTGGCCTACCGGGACTGCACCGACGGCCGGGACGCCCTGCTCGGGCGGGCCCTGGCGGCCGGTGTCCCGCTGAACCGCATCGTGGAACTGACGGGCGAGGACCCCGCCGCCGTGGCAGCCGCCGGGAGGTGAGAGCCCGCCCCGGTGTCCGGCCCGGGGGTTTGCTGCGGCCCGGCGGGGTGACCCGCATGCAAGGAGGTGGGTGTGGTGGGGCGAGTGCTCTGAGAGCGCCGGCCGGCACCGCGAGGGGTGTTCCGGTGCTGAGCGGGGCCGTGCGGGACACGGCCCCGCTCGTCGTGCTCGGCCGCGGGCCGGTCCGTGCCCGGTCACCCCGCGCTGCCGCAGCGCTCCGTGTTCGCGCCCTCCCGCCGCAGGGGCGGGCGGCCGTCCTGGGCGCGGCGCGCGTCGATCAGTACGGCCCGCAGCGCGTGGTCGATGTGCTGTGGCAGACCGCCCTCGTGGGCCGACCGCACCACATGCCGCGCCACGTCCCGCAGCTTGGTGTTGGTGTGCTGGGAGACGTTCCGCAGAACCTCCCAGCCCTGCTCGGGACCAAGGCGGCTCATGGCCACGACGACCCCGATCGCCTGGTCGACGACCGCGTGCGAGACCACCGCATGGCGGAGCTGCTCGACCTCCTTCCGGAGGGCGGCGACCTTCTCGGCCAGCTCGTCGTGCTGATCAGTCATCTCCGGCCGTCTTCCTCCCCTCGGCGCAGGGCGCTTCCGTTTCCACCCTCGGTGCCGTCGGCCGTCCCCGCGATCCGCGCAACGAACGAGATCGGGTCCGGCAGGCCGGAAAACGAAACGACCCCCGTCACAGCAAGGAGGCGCAGTCGTCGTGCAGACGCTCACATTCGACAGTGAGGACCTGGAACGGACCGAGGAGTTCCTCAGCCGGGCCTACGCCAGGATGCGCATCGGCAGCAGCACCCCGGGCACCAGCAGGGCACGGATCACCCGCAGCGCGACGGAGTCCCTCAGCATCGACGAGCTCCACCTGGACTTCGACATGAGCTACGCGGTGACACCGCTCGGCCGGATCTGTCTCTGCGTGGTCCACGAGGGCACGATCCAGGACCATGTGTACCAGGGTGTCGAGGACTCCTTCGGCCCCGGCGACGTGGTGTCCTTCGCCCCGCCGGACCTGTCCTACGCCGGGCGGGTCTGTTCCGCCCGCTACAACATCACCATGCTGGATCCGGATCTGCTCACCCAGGTCGCCGGGACGGCGGAGGGACGCGGCTCGCGTCCGGTCGGCCTGACCGGGCACCGGCCGAACTCCGAAGCCGCGGCGCGGCGCCTGCGGAACACCATCGGCTACGTGCGCGATCACGTCCTGGCCGATCCCGCCCTCACGAACCAGCCTCTGGTCGTCTCGACCGCCGCCCAGCACCTGGCCGCGAGCGTTCTCGCCGCCTTTCCCAGCACCGCGCTCACCGAGCCGACCGGGGCGGACCGCAAGGACGCCGCCCACCCGGCGGTGCTGCGCCGCGCTCTGGCCCATATCGACGACCACGCGGACCAGCCCCTCACGGTCGCCGAGATCGCGGCCGCGGCACATGTCACCGTGCGTGCGCTGCAGTACGCCTTCCGCCGCCACCTGGGCACCACGCCGCTCGCGCATCTGCGCCGCGTACGCCTCTCCCACGCCCATGACGACCTGGTGGCCGCCGACCCCCAGCGGGCCACGGTCACGGAGATCGCGGCCCGCTGGGGTTTCTTCCATCCCGGCCGCTTCGCCGCGCTGCACCGTGACGCCTACGGCAGCTCACCGCAGCAGACCCTGCTCGGTTCCTGACCGGCCGCCGGTCGGCGCCGCTGTTACGCCTGCGCTGCGGGGGAACTCGGGAACCCTGCCCGACAATCAGGACGCGCGCACCAGGGGGTGCCTCGAATGCGACCACTGACCAAAGGAATGCTGGCGGGGGCGGCCGGCACCGTCGCGCTGAACATGGTGACCTACGGCGACATGCTGCTGCGCGGCCGGTCGTCGAGCGGAATGCCGGCCCAGGTCGCCGACCGCCTGGCCGACCGCGTGGGGGTCGGTCTGGGGGACGGTGAGACCGGGGAACACCGTGAGGAGGCCGCCGGTGCCCTGCTCGGCTATGCGACCGGGCTCGGCGTCGGGGCCGCCTACGGGCTGCTGCGGCGCGGCGACGGATCGCTGCCGGCCATGGCGGCCGGGCCGCTGCTCGGCGCCGCGGCCATGGCCGGCAGCGACGTTCCGGCCACGGCGCTCGGGGTGACCGACCCCACCTCGTGGAGTCTCACCTCATGGCTGTCCGACGTGGCGCCGCACCTCGCCTACGGTCTGACCACCGCCTGCGTGTACCGGGCGCTGCCGTGATCGAGTCGCTTTCGGCTTCGACATCCCCGCAAAGGACGGGAAACGGCGGCGAAACACCGTGACGGGACCCTTCCCTCGAACTGCTCCCCGCGGAAGAGGGAAGAACCGTGACGGACATCGTCGACGAAGAGACACCGGCCACGACAGGCGGCCGTACAGGCGGACGGACCTACAACGGCTGGACGCAGAACGACACTCTGGAGGACTACTCGCTGCGCTACGCGCCGAAGTCCTTCCGGCGATGGACCCCCTACGTGGTGGCCACCACGGCCCTGGGCGGCATCGCCTACCTCGCGGACTTCGCCATCGGCGGCTCCATCGCGATCTCGAACGGCTTCTCCAGCGCGATGGTGGCGATCCTCGCCGCGGCGGTCGTCATCTTCCTGACCGGCATACCGATCTCGTACTACTCGGCCAAGTACTCCATCGACATGGACCTGCTGACCCGGGGCGCGGGCTTCGGCTACCTGGGGTCCACGCTCACGTCGGTGATCTACGCGAGCTTCACCTTCATCTTCTTCGCCCTCGAGGGCTCGATCATGGCGCAGGCACTGGAGTTGGGCCTGCACATACCGCTCGCCGTCGGGTATCTGATCTGCTCGCTGATCATCCTGCCGCTGGTGGTCTACGGCATGACCGCGCTGTCGCGGATGCAGGTGTGGACCCAGCCGGTCTGGCTGGTGCTGATGGTCGCGCCGTTCGTGTCCATCGCGATCCAGGAGCCGGGCAGGTTCGCGGAGTTCACACACTTCGCCGGCGACTCCCCCACCGGGTCGAGCATCAGTGTGCTCGGCGTCGGCGCAGGCGCGGGTGTCGCGTTGTCGCTGATCGCGCAGATCGGTGAGCAGGTCGACTATCTGCGCTTCATGCCCGACAAGACGCCCGGGAACGCGGGGAAGTGGTGGGGCGCGGTGCTCTCCGCCGGTCCCGGCTGGGTGGTGCTCGGCGCGGCCAAGCAGATCGGCGGGGCGTTCCTGGCGTTCTACATCGCCGGCACCGTGGGCCTGGGCAAGGCCAACGAGCCCATCCAGCAGTACGTACACGGTTTCAAGACCTTCGCGGCACCGGTCGCGTTGGGGCTGGCGACGTTCTTCGTCATCCTGTCCCAGATAAAGATCAACTCGACGAACGCGTACTCCGGTTCACTGTCCTGGTCCAACTTCTTCTCGCGGCTGACCCACCGCCACCCGGGGCGCGTGGTCTACATCTTCCTCAACGTGGGCATCGCCCTCGCCCTGATGGAGGGCGGCGTCTTCGGCTTCCTCAACACGGTGCTCGGCTTCTACTCCAACGTGGCCATCGCCTGGATCGGCGCGGTCGTCGCCGACCTGGTCGTCAACAAGCCGCTGAAGCTCAGCCCCTCGTACATCGAGTTCAAGCGGGCCCATCTGTACCACTTCAACCCGGTCGGCTTCGGCTCGATGCTGATCGCCTCGGCCGTCTCCATCGCCGCGTACTTCGGGGCGTTCGGCGCCTACGGCAAGGCGTACTCCCCCTTCATCGCGCTGTTCCTGGCCATGGTGCTCTCGCCCCTCTTCGCGGTGCTCACCAAGGGCAGGTACTACATCGCCCGCGCCGACGACCTGGCCGAACCGCTGCTCGGCGCCGACGGCCTGCCCTCGGCGGCCACCCTGACCTGCTCGGTCTGCGCGACCGGCTTCGAACGTCCCGACATGGCGGGCTGCCCGTTCCACCGGGGCGCCGTCTGCTCGCTGTGCTGCAGCCTGGAGAAGGACTGCCACGACTCCTGCAAGAGCGGCGGCAGGGGGCCGGTTGACCTGGCGCTGCCCGCCGTGCGCGCCGTGGACTGACCGCCGCCGCACCGCGTGTCCCCGGTCCGCGGCCGGCCCGTGCCCGTCGGCGCGGGCCGGCCGGGTGCCGGACGTGCCACCATGACCGCGATCTGGCATGCCCCGGTCAAATCTGTCACGCTTCGAGCGGTACACGCACCCCACGGCCGACCCGGCGCACCCCAGCCGACCGGACGGCCGCCGAGCAGGCCGTCGATCCCGGCCGCGCAAAGGAGTCACGCGTGAGACAGACCCCCCACAGACCCACCGCCCACAAGACCCTCGCGGCGGGCATGTTCGCCGTCGCCGCGCTGGTGGCGGTCTCGCTGCCGAGCACCCCGGCGGCAGCCGCGCCGCCCGCCGCGGAGCGGGCCGCCGCCTGCAGCCCGGCGCAGGTGGTCGGCAACGGCGGCTTCGAGGGCGGCACCTCGCCATGGAGCCAGTCGTCGACGAGCGTCATCACCAGCCGCACCGGCCAGTCGGCCCACGGCGGAACATCCTTCGCCTGGCTGGACGGTGTCGGCAGCACCCACACCGACACGCTCACGCAGAGCGTCACGATCCCGAGCGGGTGCAACAGCGCCACCCTCACCTTCTGGCTGCACGTCGACACGGCCGAGACCACCTCGTCCACCGCATACGACAAGCTGACGGCGAAGATCGGCAGCACCACGCTGGCGACCTACTCGAACCTCGACAAGAACACCGGATACGTCCAGAAGTCCTTCGACGTGTCGGCGTTCGCGGGCCAGACCGTGAGCCTCGCCTTCAGCGGCACCGAGGACTCCAGCCTGCAGACCAGCTTCGTCGTGGACGACGTCGCCCTCGACACCTCCGGCGACTCGGCCCCGCCCGCGGACTCCACCCGGACCCCGGCCGCGCCCTCGTACACCGTCAGCCTGAGCAGCGACGCCGCCGGCACCGTCTGGACCGGTCACGAGAGCGCGACGTTCACCAACGCCTCCGCCACCGCGCTCAGCGAGGTGTACCTGCGGCTGTGGGACAACTACCACGGCACCTGCTCGGCGATGCCGATCACGGTCAGCAACGTCACCGGGGGTACGGCCGGCTCCCTCTCCGTCGGCTGCACCGCCCTGCGGATCGCCCTTCCGGCGCCTCTCGCCCAAGGCCAGTCGGCCACCATCGGCTTCGACCTGGGCATCACCGTACCCAGCGGCGCCGACCGCTTCGGGCACGACGGTTCCTTCAGCTTCATCGGCAACGCCCTGCCCGTCCTCGCGGTCAAGGACGGCGCGGGCTGGCACCTCGACCCGTACACGAACAACGGCGAGTCGTTCTACTCGCTGGCCGCCGACTTCCGTGTGACCCTCGACCACCCGAGCACCCTGCTGGTCCCGGCCACCGGCACCTCTGTCGACACGCCCGGCACCGGCGGACGCACCGTCACCACCGCCACGGCCGCCAAGGTCCGTGACTTCGCCTGGGCCGCGGGCCCCTTCACGAAGATCTCCGGTACCTCCGCCGCCGGTACGGCGGTGAACGTCTACTCCGTGTCGGGCATCAGTTCCTCCTCCGCGCAGTCGATGCTCAGCACCGCCAAGTCGGCCGTGGACGCCCACGCCGCGCGGTTCGGCGCCTACCCGTACGGTGAGTTGGACGCGGTCATCGACAATAACTACTGGTTCGGCGGCATGGAGTACCCCGGCTTCGTCCTCGACCTCGTCAGCACGACCGCGCTCACCCATGAGATCGGTCACCAGTGGTTCTACGGCATCGTCGGCGACGACGAGTACAACAGCCCCTGGCTGGACGAGGCGTTCACCGACTACGCCACCGACCTCGCGCAGGGCAAGACCGGCAGCAACTGCTGGAGCAGCGTCTCCTGGGCCTCGTCGGCCGAAAAGATCACCAACTCGATGGCGTACTGGGACGCCCACTCCTCCCGGTACTCCACCGTCGTCTACGGCTACGGCAAGTGCGCCCTGCACGATCTGCGGCGCGTCCTGGGCGACACCGCCATGGCGAAACTGCTGAAGGACTACGCCACTTCGCACTGGTACGGCGTCTCGACCACCGCCGAGTTCAAGGCCGCGGCCCAGGCGGCCACGACCACGGACCTCACCTCGTTCTGGACCACCCACCGCATCGACGGCTGACCGGGACACCGGCCGCCTCGGGTGGCGCCGGCCGGCGCCACCCGAGGCACATGGGTACGGTCACGACGCCCAGGGCACTGGTCGCCGCGGCCGCGCCGCTCGACGTCGACGGGGCGTTCGGCCCGCTGACGATCAAGGTCCTGCAGAGCTACGTCGGGGTCACCGCCGACGGGATCACCGGGCCGGACACCGTGACCGCCCTCAACCAGCACCTGGGGCTGCCGCCGCACGACAGCTGGGACGACGCCACCACGACCCAGCTCCAGAAGGCCCTCAACGCCGGCGCCTTCCGACCGTCGGCCCACAGGCCGGGTGCCCCCGTACGGGGGGCGGGGGGCACCCTTGGTGGAGGCTCAGCCGAGACCTTCGCCCAGCGTCGCCACGACACGGGGACCGTGACCGGCCGAGAGCAGGGGGTCCCGGATGTCGGCGTCCAGGTCCGGCACGTAGCCGACGAGGACGTCGGCCGGGCCGTGGAGCCGGATGTCACCGAGCACGGCGGGCAGCAGTGCCGTTTCGGCGCGGGCCAGCGTCTGTGTCGTTCCCCCGCCGGAGAACGACGCGGGTGCGCCGGCGTTGCTCACCACGAGCGCGGTGGTGACGGGGCGGTCCAGCCGGGCGCCGGCCGCGACCTGCCACCGCTCCAGTGCGAAGTAGGGGCCGGCGCACAGGATCACCCGCTGGGTGCCGTCACCGGTGGGCAGCCTCAGCCCCTGTGTGAACTCTGGCCGGTGGTCCGGGTGCCACTGCTCCAGCAGCGCCTCCACGTTGGCGTGCCACGCGTCCTCGTCGAGCGGCGCGCCGTCCTCCATGCGGTGGCGCATGGCGTGCTCCTGGAGGTCCGAGGTCTGCTCGATCTCGTAGACGAGTGTGCCCGGGCCGAAGCTGTGCACGGTGCCCGCCGGGACGTACAGGGTCTGTCCGGCCCGGACGGGCAGCCGGCGCAGCACGGTGTCGAAGTCCTGGTCGAGGAGGGCCTGCCGGAGTCGTCGCCGTCCCACCCCGGGTTTCACGCCCGCGAGTGCGGTGGCGCCGGGCTCCGCCTCGAGGATGTGCCAGGCCTCGGTCTTGCCGTTGGGTTCGCCCCGCGCGTGGGCGGCCCGGTCGTCCGGATGCAGGTGCACCGGCAGCGGGGCGGCGGCGTCGATGAACTTGGTCAGCAGCGGGAAACGCGGCCCTCGCGGACCGCGTCCCAGCATGTCCTGCGGGTGCCGGCGGACGAGGTCGCGCAGCCGCGCCCCGGCGAGGGGGCCTTCCCGCACGTGTGCTTCGTCGCCGTCCACGTCGCTGACCTCCCAGGTCTCGGCGATCCGCCCCGGGGGCAGACCCCCGCGGCCGAGGCGGTCGGCAATGGCCCGGCCGCCGAAGACGTGCTGCTTGACCGGTGTGGTCAGCCGCAGCGGGTACCAGTCCACGTTCCGTCCTCGCTCGTCCTGCCGTCGCGTACGCGTCCGCCGCGCCGGGTAGCCCGTCGGGGGCGTGCCCACACGTGCGCCGGCCGATGCGAGCAGGTCGGACGGGATCGGCGTCCCGGTGCTCAGTACAGCATTCTCAGCGCGCCGGGCAGCACCCTCACCGTGACCGGCAGGACCGCCTCGACCTCCCCGTCGGCGCCGTAGGGCACCTCGCGGTCCGCTTCGATCCGGATCTCGCGGCCGCGCAGGATGTCGACCTCGGGCCGCCCGACATGGGCGCCGGAGCCGAGTTCGTTCATCAGGGTGAAGAACAGCCGGCGCGGTGCCTGACGGATCATCACCACTTCCAGCAGGCCGTCGTCCACGCGGGCGGCGGGGGCGATCATGCGACCGGAGCCGTAGTAGGGGGAGTTGGCGACGACGACGGTGTAGCCGCGGTGCGCGTGGGTGCGGCCGTCGACGGTGACCCGGTAGTCCACCGGGCGCCAGGTGGCCACGGCACGCAGGCCGCCCGCGTAGTAGGAGGCGGCACCGCGCAGCAGACGGGCGTGGTTGGCGTGGCGGTTGGCCAGGGCGTCGACGCCCGCGTACACGCTGCCGAGTACGACGGCCCGGCGGTGGACGGCCGAGCGCACCTCGATGGTGTCCACCGGGCGCGGGTCCGCGTCGAGCAGGGTCCGGGCCAGGGCGTCGGGGTCGGCGGGCAGGCCGAGGGCCCGGGCGAAGTCGTTGCCCCGCCCGGCCGGTACGAGGCCGAGCACCGCGTCGGTGCCGCTCAGCCCGCCGCCGACACCGCCGGCGATGCCGTCGCCGCCGACCGCCAGCACCACCCGCCCCCGCTGCGCCGCGCGGCGTGCGATGTCCTGGGCGTGCCCCAGGCTGCGGCTGTACTCCGTCTCCAGTCCGGCCCCGGCCTCCCGCAGCACGCGGGCCACCCGGAGCAGGGCGGCCGCCGCGCCCGCTGAGCCCGCGGTGGGGTTGACGACGGCGGTGAACTGTCGCATGGGCGCGCCTTTCGAGGCGGTGGTACGGGCGGGTGTGCCGGTCGGGCGGAGGGTGGTTCGTCAGTCCGTGGGGAGCAGGACGCCGGGGTTGAGCAACCGGCCGGGATCCAGACGCTCCTTGACCGCCTGCAGGGCCGCGACACCGAGAGGACCGGCTTCGCGGACGTACCAGTCGCGGTGGTCGGTGCCCACACCGTGGTGGTGGCTGATGGTGCCGCCCGCGGCGAGGATCGCCTCCCCCGCCGCCCGCTTGGCCGGGGCCCAGTGGGCCACCGGGTCCTCCCCCTGGGCGGAGACGACGGTGAAGTACAGCGAGGCACCGTTCTCGTAGACGTGCGAGATGTGGCACATGACCAGGGGCGGGGTGCCGGCCTCGGTGAGGGAGGCGGTCAGGGCGGTGCGGACCGAGGCGTACAGCGCGGGGATCCTCGACCAGAAGGCGGCGGTCTCCAGTGTTTCCGCGAACGCCCCCGCGTCGAGCAGGGAGTCCCGCAGGTAGGGCGCCGAGTAGCGGCCGTGTGCCCAGCGCTCGCCCGGCTCCGTACCGGCGTACGTGCCGCCCGCTTCGCGCAGCACGGCGGCGGCCCGTTCGCGGCGGTGGGCGGTGTCCTCCTCGGTGCCCTCGAACCCGGCGACCGCCAGGCATCCGGTGCTCCGCTGCGCGCCCTCGGCGCCGATCGCGTCGGGCTGGGCGAGCCCGATCAGCGTCTCGGTCTCGTCGGACAGGCGCAGCACCGTGGGGCGCGGGCCGTCCTGGGCGAGTCGTCGCAGTGCGGCGGTGCCCTCCTCGAAGGAGGGGAAGTGCCAGCCCTCGTACCGGCGGACCTCCGGGAGGGGACGCACCCGGACGGTGACGGAGGTGATCACGCCGAAGGCGCCCTCGGAGCCCAGGATCAGCTGGCGCAGGTCCGGTCCGGCGGCGGAGCGCGGGGCCCGTCCGGTCTCGAGGGTGCCCTCGGGGGTGGCGACGGTGAGGCCGAGCACCATGTCGTCGAAGCGCCCGTATCCGGCGGAGGCCTGCCCGCTGGACCGGGCTGCGGCGAATCCGCCGATGGTGGCCCACTCGTAGGACTGCGGGAAGTGCCCGAGCGTGAAGCCGTGTCCGGCGAGGAGGGCCTCGGCCCGGGGTGCGCGCAGCCCGGGTTGCAGGGTGGCCGTGCGGGAGACGGGGTCGACGTCGAGCAGCCGGTTCATACGGCGCAGGTCCAGGGCGACGAAGGGGCCGCGCGATGCGGGGGCGAGCCCGCCGACGACGGAGGTTCCGCCGCCGAACGGGACGGCGGCGAGGCCGTGTTCGGCGCAGACCCGGAGTACGGCGAGCACGGCGTCGTGAGCCTTTGGGAGAACGACGGCGGCGGGCACGTCGCTCATGTCGCCGGCGCGGATCCGCAGCAGGTCCGGGGTCGACTTGCCGCGGGTGTGCCGGACGCGGGTCTCAGCGTCCCGCAGCACGTGCTCGTCGCCGCCCACGGCTTCGGACAGTGCCCGCAGGGCGGCGGGGTCGAGCGGTGCGGCGGGGACGGCGATGTCGTCCAGCCGCAGCGGTGCGGCCGGGCGCGGCCTGACGCCCAGCAGGTCACGCAGCAGCCCGGTCACCGTCTCGGGCAGCGGTGCCGCCTCGGCCGGGTCGCCCCAGCCATTCCACAGCATGTCCATCGCGGTCGTCCTCGTCGCTCGCTTCAGGGGCGTTACACTGTGACACATGACGCCTATTCGTCACAACGAGCGGGACAGTGATCCGGTGCTCGACGCGGTGCGCGACTGCGTGCTGGCCGTCGGTGTCCGTCGTACGACCCTGACCGACGTGGCCCGCCGGGCGGGTGTCTCGCGGATGACGCTCTACCGGCGCTGGCCGGACGTCCGTACCCTCGTCGGGGACCTGATGACACGTGAGTGGGTCGGTGTGGCCACACGCGCCATGCCGGATCCACGGCCGGACCGGTCCGCGCGCGACCTGGTCGTCGACGGGCTGGTGGACGGGGTGGAGGCCTTCCGCGCCCACCCGCTCTTCCGGAAGATCGTCGACGTCGATCCGGAACTCCTCCTGCCGTACGTCCTCGACCGCCGCGGCGCCAGCCAGGACGCCCTGCTGGAACTGCTGGCCGGCGCCCTGCGGGACGGCCACGCCGACGGGTCGGTACGGGTGTGCCCTCCGGCGCGTCAGGCGCGGTCCGTGCTGCTGATCGTGCAGTCCTTCACCCTGTCGCTGCGGACCATGACCGAGGAGGACGACCCGGAGCTGACCCCCGCCGCCTTCCTCCGGGAGCTGCGGACCATCCTGGAGAGGACCCTCGCACCATGAGCCCCACCGGCAGCTCGTCCCTGTCCGCCGCGCGCCGCTGCCGGGAACTGGCCGGCACCGTCGGCGGGCCGGTGGTGGACGTCCTGGTCGTCGGTCTCGGTGCCACCGGCGCCGGAGCCGCCCTGGACGCCGCGGCCCGCGGGCTGACGGTCGTCGCGGTCGACGCCCACGACCTGGCCTTCGGCACCTCGCGCTGGAGTTCCAAGCTCATCCACGGGGGTCTGCGCTATCTGGCGTCCGGCCAGCTGGACGTGGCCCACGAGAGCGCCGTGGAGCGGGGCGTGCTGATGCAGCGCACCGCGCCGCACCTGGTGCGCGCCCAGCCGTTCGTGCTGCCGCTCACCCCCCTGGTCCCGCGCACCGGGGCCGCCCTCGCGCGGGCCGGGTTCCGGGCCGGCGACGCCCTGCGGCTGGCGGCCCGCACATCCCGCGCCACCCTGCCCGCGCCCCGCCGGCTGTCCGCCGAGGAGACCCGGCACCTGGCCCCGGCCCTGCGCACCGACGGGCTGCGCGGCGGCCTGCTGTCCTGGGACGGCCGGCTGACCGACGACGCCCGCCTGGTGACCGCGCTCGCCCGCACCGCCGCCGCCCGCGGTGCGCGTGTCCTGACCCGGGTCAGGGCCCTGCGGCTGTCCGCCTCGGGTGCTCTCGTGCGTGACGAACTCACCGGCGAGGAGGGCGAGATCAGGGCCCGTGCGGTGATCAACGCCTCCGGAGTGTGGGCGGACGGCCTGGTCGACGGCATCCGGATCCGGCCGTCCCGGGGCACCCACCTCGTCCTGCGTGCCGAGCGGCTCGGCCCCCTGCCGGCCGGACTGCACATACCGGTCCCCGGCGAGACCAACCGCTTCGTGCTCGTCCTGCCGCAGGGCGACGGCCGGGTGTACGTGGGCCTCACCGACGAACCCGTCGAGGGTCCCGTCCCCGATGTCCCCGAGGTGCCGGAGACGGACATCGGGTTCCTGCTCGACGTGCTCGGCTCCGTCCTGGACTCCCCCGTCCACCGTGACGACGTCGTGGGCGCGTTCGCGGGACTGCGCCCCCTGCTGGACACCCCGCCGCAGCGGTCGGGAGGGACGGTCAGGACGGCCGACATCTCCCGGCGGCACGCGGTGCTGACGTCCGCCGAGGGCGTCGTCACGGTGGTCGGTGGCAAGCTGACCACCTATCGGCGCATGGCCGAGGACGCCGTCGACGCCGCCGTCGCGGCCCGGGGTCTGCCGGCCGGCCCCTCCCCCACCGCCGCGCTCCCCCTGGTCGGCGCCGCCGCACCGGCCCGGCTCGCCGCCCTGCCCGTGCCCCGGCGCCTGGTCCGGCGCTACGGCACCGAGGCCACGGCGGTGCACGCCCTGGGCGAAAGGGACCGCCGGCTGCGTGAACCCCTCGTCCCCGGCCATCCGGTCACCGGCGCCGAACTGCTGTGGGCGGTACGGCACGAAGGGGCGCTCGACACTTCGGACCTCCTCGACCGGCGCACGCGCGTCGGCCTGGTCCCCGAGGACCGTACGGCGGCGCTGCGGGCCGCCCGGGAGATTCTGGACGGAGCCGGAGAGCTCCTGCGTGACACGGCCGATCGCGGGTAACCCACGATGTCATGAGCGCGTTAAAGAAACGTCAGTGCCTTTCCGTTCCCGTGGCCGAGGGGAGGTAGCCGTGCTGTTCCTGGTTGCCGCCCTGCTCCTGCTGGGCGTGGTCATGGGGAGCGCGGCCTATCTCCCCTGGCCCGTCACGGTCGTCCTGGGCACGGTGATCGCCGTCTGGCTGCTGGTCTTCGCCGCGCGGGAGCGCCGCCGCCGCGGGACGAGGAGGGCGTAGGCGATGCGACTGACCGCACCCCCCTCCGAGCGCACGGGACGACGGGACACCGAGGGCATGGCCGTGGCCTCCTTCGTCCTCGGGCTCGTCGGCCTGCTCGTGCTCAACCTCGTCCTCGGCCCGATCGCCATCGCCTTGGCCGTGGTCGCGCTGCGCCGCGGCACCCCACGCCGGTTCCGGGCGCTGCTCGGCCTCGGCCTGGGCATCGCGGACATCGTCGTCCTCGCCGTGCTGACGGCCGTGCACGGTACGGCGTCATGGTCCTTCTGGGGCGGATGAGCACAGGGGCCCCCGGCGCGGCGGGCACCGCACGGCGGCCCTGTCGCGCCCGAGGGCAGCTCACGCGCCCGCGTACGCCGCGGACGGCCTCAGTCGAGCAGCGCGATACGCGCGGTGACGCGTTTGCCCACCGGCTCCCGCTGCGCCTCGAAGCCCTGGCAGACGGCCATCACGATCTCCAGGCCGTGCTGGCCGACCCGCCCGGGGTCGGCGGCCCGTGCGACCGGCAGCGCCGGTTCACTGTCCCAGACGACGACTTCCACCAGGTCTCCCGCGATCCGCAGGTCCAGCAGCACCGGGCCGGGGGCGTACTTGATGGCGTTGGTGACCAGTTCGCTGGCCACCAGCCGGGTGAGTTCCATGGCGCGCGGCGAGACCGGCAGCCCGTGCTCGGCCTGCACCCGCTCCAGGAACTGGGCCGCCAGACGACGGGCCTGGGCGATGCAGCCGTCGTCGCCGTCCAGGGCCGCCGTGATCCCCATCGGTTCGGCGTCCCGCACGCTGCCTTCGCCCTGGGTGGCCAGTTCCACCCCGCCTTCCTTCACCGCACTTGTCACGCCCGGCGCATACCCCGGTATCCGTCGCGCACGCCCCCTCGTTCGATGTCGGTTGCGTCACACCGACGGCCACCGGGGTCGGGTTGCGGTCCGGACAACGGCGGCTTGCTCCGCGGCTTGTCGGGTACAGCGATGGAATGAGGTAACCCGTACGGCGCGGAGCTGATGGAAAGTGATGTGTTCGTGACCCGTCTCGGCCGGTCCGGTGAGGAGGGAGCGGGCGATGGCCCGGAGGCCGTCGCCCTGGAGATCTCCGATGCCGTGGAGAACCTGACGACACTGTGGTCACTGGCCGCGCAGGAGGCGGTGCTGCGGCTGTCCCTGCACCAGTTGCGGGCGCTGCGGGCCCTGGAGGCGGCGCCGGGTGTGAACCTGACCGCTCTGGCCCAGCAGCTGGACATAGGGCTGCCGACGGCCAGCCGGCTGTGCGACCGGCTGGAGGCGGCCGGGCTGCTGGAGCGCGCCCTGCATCCGCGCAGACGCCGCGAGGTGCAGCTGTGGCTGACCCCGCACGGGCGGCGCGTGCTGGGCGACGTCGCGGCGCGCCGCAACGAGGCCCTGACAAAGGCCCTGGCGGCCATGCGCCCCGCGGAGCGCTCGGCGCTGAGCCGTGGTCTACGGGCCTTCCTCGCAACCCGGGACGACGCACCTCCCGGCCAGGACGAGCCCGAACCTTGAACGGTGCGGACCCCGACCCAACTGCTCGGCCGGCCGATCGGCTGTGATGAACTCCGGGAAGCCCTCGCTGAAGAGCTCCCGCATCTGCTCAACGGGCCATGTTCCTGCGTCCGTTCGTTCCACGGTCGATGTCACCGGCCCGTTTGTGGCGCACGCCCCGTCATCGGCAGGACTGGGCCTCTTCCGGCCCGGTGCGGCACAGCAGGAGGCAGATGTCGTCGTCGCGTTCGGAGTCGTGCAGCATGGGCTTGAGCAGCGAGTCGGCACAGGCGTCGAGGTCCTCGAGTTCCGCCGGGCTCAGTGCGGCCAGGGCATGGGCGAGACGGTCGATGCCCGGGTCGATGCCGTGTGCTCGGCGCTCCACGAGGCCGTCGGTGTAGAGGGCGACGGTGGAGCCGGGCTGGATCCGGACGACGTGGTCCTCGTACTCGTAGGCGAGGGGGACCCCCAGCATGACGCCCGGCTTGGTGTCGAGTATCCGCACCTCGCCCTCGGGGGAGCGCACCACGGCGGGCGGGTGCCCGGCGGCCGCCCAGACGACCTCCGTGTCGCCGGGCCGGAAGCGGGCGATGACAGCGGTGGCGTACAGCTCGGGCTGCTGGTGGCGGAGCATGTGGTGCAGCCGGGTCAGGATCCGGGCCGGGCTGTCGCCCTCGACCGCGTAGGCGCGCAGCGCGGTGCGCAGTTGCCCCATGATCACGGCGGCGCGCAGCCCGTGTCCCGTGACGTCCCCTATGACCGCGAGCACGCTGCCGTCGGGCTGGGTGAAGGCGTCGTACCAGTCGCCGCCGATGTTGAGTCCGTGGGTGGCGGGCAGGTAGCGCGCGGCCAGGGACATCCCCTGGCAGGCGGGGAGTTCGGTGAGCTGGGCGCGCTGCAGGGCCTCGGCGGTGTCCCGGTGCTGTTCGTAGCGGCGGGCGTTGTCCAGGGCGATGGCCAGGCGCCGGGCCAGTTCCAGGAGCATGACACCGGTGTCCGGGTCGAAGCGCGGGCCGGGCGCGGTCAGTGTCAGCACGCCGAGGACACCGCGTGCCGTGAGCGGGACGCACAGCAGCGGCCGGGTCGGGGACAGCACGGACGGCGGATGGTCCTCGACGCCGGGGAGGCCGCCCGGGTGATCGGCGGCATGCTGGGGCCGGCCGGTGCGGGCGGCGGTGACGGCGGCGGCCGGCCGCTCGCCGTGGTGCGGCACCTCCTCCTCGTCGAAGAGCCAGATGTCGACGTGGTCGGCGTAGTCGGGAACGAGGAGCCGGGGCAGTCGGCGCAGGATGTCCTCGTGGTCGAGCGAGGTGGTCACGACGGCGCTGGCGGTGGTCAGGAAGGTGAGCAGGCGCCGCGCGTTCTCCGCCTCGGTACGCGCCACTCGTTCGGCGTCGAGGAGTTCGCGCTGGGCCCGGGAGGCGGCGTCGAGTTCGGCGTGGAGGGCCAGGACGCCCTGGTTGGTCTGGTGGAGTTCCTCACGGTGGAAGCGGACCAGTTCCTCCAGCTCGTCGAGCCGGTCGAGAGCCGCCGCGGTTTCCTCGTCCGCGGCCAGGAGGCCCTCGGCGAGCTCCGTGCCGTCGGCGTCGGCCAGGTGGCCGGTTCCGGTCTGCTCCACGGGACGGTGGCAGGTCAGCGTGAACTGCCAGGGCGGGCCCCCGTCCGCGGACGGGCCGGCCGGCCGCACGTCGACCCGTACCCGCCGCTCCGTGTCCGGGGAGGGCTGCTCGGTGGTGACGACGACGTCCGCGCCGCCCTGCGCCAGGCAGTGCCGCAGCCGTTGGGTGAGGGCCGTCAGGAAGCGTGCCCGTTCCAGGGCGGGTGCGCCGGCGGCCGCCGCGAGACGCGCGGCGGCGGTGCGGGCACGGGCCGCGTCGGACACGGAGGTGATGTGCCAGACATCAGATGCTGTGGTCATGGGTGCCGGTCCGGCGGTCGGGGGAGAGTACGGCCACGCTGGTGTCGTCGCGTACGGGTCGGGCGGGGCTGCTGGCGTCCCGCAGGACGACCGCGGCGACCACCGCCGGGTCGTGGCGGAGGAGCCGGGTGTCGTCGGGCGGTGACCAGCGGCTGGGCAGTCCGTCGCTGTGCAGGACGAGCAGACTGTCCCCGGTCCACGGCACCCGCCGCAGGGGAACGCCCGCCGGGAAGTGTGCGCCCACGATGCCGGGATGGGAGACGAGGGCCTGCCAGGTGCCGGCGTGGTGCAGCCGGGCACCGATGTTGCCGACGCCGGCGAAGCTGAGTTCCTCGGTGGCCTCGTCCAGTTGGGCCACGGCGACGGCCGCTCCCCGGGTGGGCCGCAGCGCCGTGTGCAGGTGCCGCAGGAGCTCCACGGGCGCCAGGTGCCCCCTGCGGCGCAGTTCGCCGACCGCTGCGCCCGACGCCTCGGCGGCCTTGGCGCCGTGGCCGAGGCCGTCGGCCAGCATCAGGGTCGTACGGGATCCCGAGCGCACCCAGCTCCAGGCGTCCCCGGAGTGCTCGGCACCGGCGAGGGACATGTTGACGCCTCCGGCGCGGACCCGGGGTGCGGTCCCCGTCCGGCGCTCCGCGGACCGCTGGTCGATGCGGGCCGCCACCACCGTCCCCCGGCCGCGTGCGCTGTACAGGTCGAAGTCGCTGGACATGCGCAGGCAGGTGCCGAGGCCCGCGCCGAGGGAGGTGTTGACGGTGGTGTAGCCGTCGCGCAGGGCGGCCCCGACGTCTGCGATACCGGGGCCGTGGTCGAGGGCGAAGAGCTGCACCGACGGCCCGCGGGCGGCCCCGTCGGCGGACGGCGGCTCGACGATGTTGATCAGTATCCGGCCGCCGCCCGCGTGTTTGAGCAGATTGGTGGCCAGCTCCGTGGCGGCCAGCGCCGCGACCGCCGTACGGTGCGTGTCCAGGCCGACGTACGCGCCGGCCTCCTCGGCCGCCACCCGGACGTCGCGGATCCGGGTGGAGTCGTGCACCGGGATGTCCCAGACCCGGCTCATGCCGGCTCCGAACGGGAGGCCGGTACGCCGGCGACCCAGGCGACGACGGTGACGGTGGTGCCCCGGCCGGGCTCGGTGTCGACGGCGAACTCGTGCACCAGCCGCTTGGCACCGCTCAGGCCGAGACCCAGGCCGCCGCCGGTGGTGTAGCCGTCCGTCATCGCCTGTTCGAGGTCCCGGATGCCGGGGCCGTCGTCGCTGAAGGACAGCTTGAGGCCCCGGGTGCGTCCGTTGTCCAGGGGCGTGATCTCCGCGTGTCCTCCGCCGCCGTGCACGAGGGTGTTGCGCGCCAGTTCGCTGGCGGCGGTGACCAGTTTCGTCTGCTGCACCAGCCCGAAACCGAGGTCGGCCGCCGTCTGGCGCACCTGCTGCCGCACCCAGGCCAGATCCGCGTCCGACCGGATGGGCAGTGTCGTCGCCGCAGCGGGGCGGGAGGCCGGCGTCACGTGCCTCCCTTCCTTCCGTCGGCGGAAGCCGTCGGTACGGGCTGCCCGAGCAGCTCCATCGCGCGTTCGACATCGAGGGTGGTGGTCAGTCCGGGCAGGGTGAGCCCCAGTTCGACCAGCGTGATCGCCACGGCGGGCCGCATCCCGGCGAGCACCGTGCGGGCCGCCAGCAGCCGGGTGCTGGCGGCGATCTCGGCGAAGATCCGGCCGAGGAAGGAGTCGACTATGTCCACGCCGGAGACGTCGATCACCACACCGGTCACCCTGCTGCGGGCGATGCGCTGGGTGATGTCGTGCTGGAGCTGCTCGGCCATCCCGTCGTGCAGCTCGCCCTGGACGGTGACCAGCAGGACGTCTCCCAGTGTCAGCACCGGGACCGCGGGACCGAGGTAGCCACCGCTCACCGCGGGCTCACTCCGGCGCCCGTGCTCGGCGACACCTGGATGCCCTGCTGGCTCAGCGCGTAGGCCAGGGCGTCGGCCAGCGAGGCGCGGGTGAGCACCGAACCCAGGTCGATGCCGAGGTGCACGATGGTCTGCGCGATGGCGGGGCGGATGCCGGAGACGATGCACTCGGCGCCCATCAGCCGGGCCGCGGCCACCGTCTTCATCAGATGCTGGGCGACGAGCGAGTCGACGGTGGGGACCCCGGTGATGTCGAGGATGGCGTACCGGGCGCGCTGGTCGACGATCGCCTCCAGCAGGCTCTCCATGACCACCTGGCTGCGGGCGCTGTCCAGGGTGCCGATCAGCGGGACCGCGACGACGCCCTCCCACAGGTTGATCACCGGGGTGGCCACCTCGAGCAGTTGCTGCCGCTGGCGTGAGATCACTTCCTCGCCCTCGCTGAGGGCGGTCTCCATGACGACCAGGCGCAGGGTGTCCAGCAGCACGGTCAGTGCCAGCACGCTCTCGGTGCTCTCCGGACCTCGCGGGTCGGGGAACTCACCGCGCAGCAGCTCGAGGGCCGACGGGCGCAGTCCGGCGACCTCGCCGGCGATCTGGGCCGGGCTGTATCCCGTGCGGGTCAGGGACGCGGACATACGGCCGAGCTGGTCGCGCACGACCTCGAAGCCGGGGGCCTCGATGTCCTCCAGCCTTCCCGAGTACGCCACCTGGGTCAGGGCTTCCACCACGACCCTGCACGCCTCCACCGCCTCGTCCCGGGAGACGGTGAAGACCGCCCGGAACAGGGTGGCGTCCGCCCAGCGCTGGGCGATCTGCTCACGGCGCTGCTCCAGGAAGTCGCCCACCTGGCGGGCCGCCGGCTCGTCCGCCGCATGCTGGTCCGACACTTACATCGTCTCCCTACTGCACAGGCCCGGTGCCTGCCGGTCGTCGTCGGCCGATCCGGCCGATTATTGCCGTATGACAAACATTAGCGCTGCCCGTGCAGCGCGAACAACACGTGCTCACCACCGTCGGGCAGCCCTCTCCTCCTGCTCTGCCCCTCAGCGCCCCCGCCAGTCCAGACACACCACCAAAGCGTCATCCCGTGGCAGCGTACGACCGCGGTGACCCGACAGTTCCCGCAGGAGGGCACGCGGGACCTCGGCGGCGGGCAGCAGCCGGGTCGAGGTGATCGCCCGCGCCAGGGCGGAGTCCCCGTAGGTCTCTCCTCCCGGGGACGCGACCTCGTGGACGCCGTCACTGACGAACACGAGCCGGTCGCCGGGCTCGACCCGGAACTCCTGTGCGACGTAGTCGGTCTCCTCGAACATACCCAGCGGCAACTGCGCCTCGAGCGGAATCCTCTCCACCGTGCCGTCCCGCAGGCGCAGCATCTGCGGGGACCCCGCGTCGACCACCCAGGCGCGGCCCGTGGCGAGTTCGAAGTCGAGCATCAGCACGGACAGGTAGCAGCGGCCACGGTAGTGGGCGTAGACGGCCTGGTCGGCCAGGGCCGCCTGGTCGGCGATCGGGATGCCGGCCCGCCGCGCGTTGCGCAGAGCGTTGATGGCCAGGCTCGTCAGCAGGGAGGCCTCTATGCCCTCCCCCATGCCGTTTGTGACATACAACATGAGGTGGTCCGCCGTCGCCGACCAGTCGAAGTTGTCGCCGAAGATGGCGTAGGCGGGTTCCAGCTGGGCGCCGAGTTCGTACTCCGGGCGTGCGCAGGAGCGGCCCGGCAGCAGGTGCCACTGCATCTCGGCGGCCAGGGTGAGCCGGTCCTTGCGCCGCGCCTGCATGTAGAGGTCGGTGTCCCGTTCGGCCACGACCAGCTCGTGGCCGAGCACCTCCGCGACGTCCGTCAGCTCGCCCAGGCAGTCGCGTGCCCGCTCCTCGTCCGGCAGGGTCACCGACAGCACGCCCAGCCGGTCGCCGCGCACGGTGACCGGCAGGTGTACGCGCACCCGGCCGTCCTGGACGGCTTCCACGTACGGCTCCTGGGCGCCGAAGGCACGGCCGGCCGGGCTGTTGTGCACCGAGACCGACTCCTGGGTGTACGGCAGCTCGGAGACCGGCTGCAGTACGGACAGGCCGTAGTCGGCCATGAACAGTTCGACGGACTCCGCCGCGTAGTGATCCGCCAGGACGCGGCGGGCGGCGTCCGGCAGGGCGTGGGGCGCCGCCCTGCGCAGAGCGCGCTCGGCGGCCACAAATCTGTTCACGATGGTAAACGCACCAATCCTTCACTGAACGACTACAGGCCTCGTTCCCCGTAGAGGGCCGTTCAGTTCCACCAGATGGCGGCTCGGGCCTCTCCCGGCCGGGCGGGCCCTAGTACGCTGGCGGCCGTCCCAGTGTCTGCGAGAGTGTGACAGTGACTACCTTCCGCCCCCGCCCGGAGCCCGCCGAGGTCGCACAGGTGACCGCGACGGCCGCGGAACTGCTGGAGGTGCTGTGGGGCCGGGCGTCGACCGCGCCCGCGTCGGCCTCGCAACTGCGGGTCCTGCTCATCCTGGAGCACCACGAGGGCATCAATCTGCGCTCGCTCGCGGACTCCCTGGCCTCCACACCGCCCTCGACGAGCCGGCTGTGCGACCGGCTGCAGGCCGCCGGCTTCGTCCGGCGCGCGGTGAGCCCGGTCGACCGGCGCGAGGTGCGCCTGTATCTCAGCAGCCGGGGCCGCGCCTTCCTGGCCGATCTGCGGACACGGCGGGAGATCACACTCGAGGCCGTGCTGGATCTCATGCCCGCCGCAAAACGCACCGCGCTCCTGGAGGGGCTGGAGGCGTTCTGCGACGCGGCCGCCGCGCAGATACACGACGCCGCGCAGGACTCTGACAGCCGGACCGCCTGAGCCGCGGGCCGCGGCACCGGACACGGAGCCGGCGTGAGCCGACCGGAACATTCCAGATCCTTCCCCGTGCACGTCCGACACGGTTACTTTGTTGCCTCCCGACCATAGTTGTCAAATGGCAACTTTCCGCGGGATACCTGTCCATGACTCAGGTACCCCGGCTGACGGCCGCCTGCCGCGAGTGTGGCCGACGTCTCGGGCGTCATCGGTCGCCGAAGGCCCCGCCGGGCGTGAAGACCAACTCGGCGAAGCGTTCGCCGATGCGGCGGTGGGTGGCGGCGTCCGGGTGGATGTCGTCGGGCAGCGGCAGCTCGGCGGAGTCGGCCTCGCCGTAGAGCCGGCGGCCGTCGAGGTGGTGCAGGTGCGGATCGTCGGCCGCCCGCTGCGAGACGATCCGGGCGAGCTCGTCTCGGACGACACCCAGGGTCAGTTTTCCGGCGGCCCGTTCCGCCGGGTCACCCGCGGCCCGGAACCGCGGCCGGCCGGTGCCGAGGGAGCCGGGGTCGAGGAGGCTGGGGCCGGGGGTGTCCTCGTGGATGGGGCACAGCAGGGGCGAAACCACCAGGAGCGGGGTGTCCGGACGGCCTTCGCGGATGGTGTCCAGGAAGCCGTGGACGGCGGGGCCGAAGGCGCGCAGCCGCATCAGGTCGGTGTTGACCAGATTGATGCCGATCTTGACGCTGATCAGGTCGGCGGGGGTGTCGCGCAGGGTGCGGGCGGTGAACGGGTCGAGCAGGGCGCTGCCGCCGAAGCCCAGGTTGATCAGCTCGACTCCGCCCAGGGAGGCGGCCAGCGCGGGCCAGGTGGTGGTGGGGCTCTCGGTGTCGGAGCCGTGGCTGATCGAGCTGCCGTGGTGCAGCCACACCCTGCGGTCCGGGTCGGGTGCGGGCTCGACGGGCGCGTCGGTGCGCAGGGCGACGAGTTCGGTGGTCTCGTTGTGCGGGAGCCAGATCTCGATGTCCTTGACCCCGTCGGGCAGGTCGGCGAAGCGGAGGGTGCCGACGGGGCCGGACCGCCGCTCGGTGGTCCAGGTGGCCATGTCGATGGTGACGGTGTTGCCGCCCGGCACGCTGCCCCGGCCGGCCGGTCGGCCGTTCACGAGGAGGTCGTACACGCCGTCCGGACGGGGTGGGGCGCCGGTGTAGACCCGTTTGGTCGGCAACGTGTCCAGTTCGAGGACGGTGGCCCGGGTGCGGAAGACCACGCGTACCCCGGAGGGCTGGGCCTCGGCCATGGCCAGCTGCGGGTCGGCGCACTGGGCGCGGGCCCGGGCGGGCAGCCGGTGCGGCAGCACGCCGTGTTCGGTGCGCTCCACGTCGAGGGCGCCGCGCAGGAGGCCGGCGGTGACGGGTGTGGTGATCCAGTGGTCCTGGGTGGGCATCGCGTCAGCCTGTTCCGGTCGGGAGGTCCCTGGTCAGGGGAGGTGGTCGGGACGTGGTCGGGGGATGCGATCTGGGATCCGGTCAGTGGATCCGGTCAGTCGATCCGGTCAGTGGATCCAGTTCGTTGTCCGGTCCGCGGGCCAGTTCCGCAGCAGGGCGTCGAGGGCGTCCAGGATCCGGGTCCAGCTCTCCTGGGAGTCGGGGGCGCTGTGACTGAACCCGCCGCCCAGCTCCAGGCTGACGTAGCCGTGGAAGACGCTGCCCAGCAGCCGGACCGCGTGCGTCTGGTCGGGTTCCGTCAGGTCGTAGCCCCGCAGGATCGCCCGCGTCATCCCGGCGTGCCGGGCGCCCGCACTGGCGGCCGCCGTCGCCGGATCGAGCCGCAGCCGGGCCGCGGCGTACCTGCCCGGGTGCTCCCGGGCGTAGTCGCGGTACACGTTCGCCAGGGCGGCCAGGGCGTCCTTGCCGGCTCGTCCGGCCAGCGCGGTGGCGCCCCGGTCGGCGAGCTCCTCCAGGGCGAGCAGGGCGATCCGCGTCTTGAGGTCCTGGGAGTTCTTGACGTGCGAGTACAGGCTCGCCACCTTGACGTCGAACCGCCGGGCGAGCGCGGAGACGGTCACCTGGTCGAAGCCGACCTCGTCGGCGAGTTCCGCGCCCGCTCGGGCGAGACGGTCCGGGGTCAGTCCTGCACGCGCCACGTCCGGCGTCCTCTCGCTCGGCTGAGCCGATTGTGCAGTTGCCTAAACTCTTTAGGCAAATCCCCTATCGGATTAGCCGCATCTGACCGCCGTGAGCACCCCGTCCCCCACCTCGTTCAGGTGGACGGCGAAGGCCCCGTCCCGCCGTACCAGCTCGTCGAACGCGGTGAGCTGCTCGCGGTGGCTCACCGCACTGTCGACCGCCACGCGCCCGTACGGCGTCAGCACCCGCCGCAGCTACGGCCAGTACTCCACGTACTCGGGTCGTTCGGCGTCGAGGACGACGAGGTCGAACGACGCGTCCGGGGCCGCGGCCAGGACCTCACCGCCGTTCCCGTGCACGACGTCCGCGTGGTCCACGAGTCCTGCGCGTACGAGCGAGTCCTGCGCGTACGAGGTTGCGCCGCGCCGTCGCCGCCCGCTCGCCGTCGATCTCGACCGTGGTCAGCCGGCCGCCGGTGTCCCGCAGCGCGTCGGCGAACCAGATCGCGGAGTACCCGTTGGACGTGCCGATCTCCAGCACGCGCCCGCTGCGCTGCACACGGATCAGCAGGGCGACCGGCCGGGCCGCCTCGGGGCCATGTTGCGCAGCCGCAGCAGCCGGTCGGCCGGCGGCGCGTCGTGCGAACGGCCCTGCGTGTGCAGATCGTCCAGGAGTCGGGTCAGGGCACGGTCCACGTGGGCTCCTCGATGAGAAATCGGCTGCGACGAGCGGTCACCGGGCCTCGCGGGGATCGGGCCAGGCGCCGCGCCGGACGAGGTCGAGGACCATGGCGGCGATGTTCCAGGCGTCGTCCTCGCCCCGGTGGTGGCGTCCTTCCAGCGGCAGTCCCGCGACCCGCAGTGCCTCGGCCATGCCGGGGCGCCTGGGCAGTCCGTGCGCGGCGGTGAAGACCTCCTTGGCGTTGACGTGCCGCCGTCCGAAGGGGTACGTCACACCGGTCGCCCGGCACTGCCGCTCGAACTGGCGGCGGTCGTACTCGCCCCAGCTCGTCCAGGGGCGCGATCCGCAGCGATGGACGGTGGCCAGTAGCCGGCACGCCTCGGCGAAGGACAGTCCCTGCTCCACCTCGGCCTGCGTCAGCCCGGTCAGCTCGGTGCAGAAGGCGCTGACGGTGGAGCGGGCGGGCCGTACCAGGACGCGGTGCCGTCCGGTGCGCTCACCGGTCGCCGGATCGACGACGGTCAGCCCGATCTCGATGATCTCGCCGACCGCCCCGGCCGGCGGGCGGCCCGCCCAGCAGGTCGCCTCCACGTCGACGACGTTCCACAGTGCATCCCCCTGATCCATGCCGCCGAGCCTAGGGGGACGGCACACCCATCACCCGTATTTCTCCGAGGAAGGGAGTTGCCGGCATCAGCTGAAGCTGCGGCGGTAGGCGTACGGGCTGACACCGGTGGTGCGTTTGAAACGGTCGCGGAAGGCGGTGGGCGAGCCGAAGCCGACCTGCCCGGCGATGCGTTCGACCGGGTGCTGCGTGGTCTCCAGGAGGTGCTGGGCCTGGCGGATCCGGGCGCGGTGCAGCCACTGCAGCGGGGTGGTGCCCGTCTGTTCGCGGAAGCGGCGGATGAGGGTCCGGGTGCTGGTTCCGGCGTGCGCGGCGATGTCGGCGAGGCAGAGATCGCGTCCGAGGTTCTCCCGCAACCAGGTGAGCACCGGTTCCAGGGCGGAGCCCTGAGGGGCCGGAGCGTGGTCGTGGAGGATGAACTGCGCCTGCCCGCCCTCGCGTTCGAGGGGCATCACGGACAGCCGGGCCGCGTCGGCGGCGACGGCCGAGCCGTGGTCGCGGCGGATCATGTGCAGGCACAGGTCCAGTCCCGCGGCGGCGCCGGCCGAGGTGAGGAACTGGCCGTTGTCGACGTACAGGACGCCCGGATCGACCTCGATCTCCGGGTGGAGGGCGGCCAGCAGGTCGGCCGCGGCCCAGTGGGTGGTGGCCCGCAGGCCGTCGAGGAGGCCGGTGGCGGCCAGCGGGAAGGTGCCCGAGCAGATGGACGCGATGCGCGTGCCGTCCCCGGCCGCCGCCCGCAGGGCGTCACGGACGGCGGACGGCAGTGGGGCCTCGGGGGCGGCGGTCCCGGGCACGATGACCGTGTCCGCTCCCCTCAGCCCGTCCAGGCCCCAGTGTGCGCGCAGCACGAAGGACCCGGTGTCGATCTCCGGTCGTTCGGCGCACACCCGGACCTGGTAGGCGGGGCGCCCGTCGGGGAGCCGGGTGCGGGTGAAGACCTCGATCGGGGTGGACAGGTCGAACGGGATCACCTGGTCCAGTGCGAGAACGGCGACGGTGTGCATGGCCAGAACCTACCTGTCACTATCCCGTCGGAAGGTGTCGTCAATGCCACTGGGGCGACGGGCCGGCGGCTGGTTGGCTTCAGGGCGTCCCGCGGCCCGGACACGACCCGACGGCACCCTGAGAAAGCGAAGCAGTCATGAGCTACGTCTCCCCGATTTTGATCGGCATCGTCTACGTCCTGTTGATGTCACTGGTCCGCGACGACGACCGGCGACGCCGCCTGAACGCGCTCATGGTGGGGGGCGCCTCGGCCGCCTACCTCAGCGGTGGCGGCCTCGGGGCCTGGGAGTTCGCCTTCACCGCCGTGGCCACTTTCGTCGCCTACCGGGGGCTCGAGTCCTGGACGTTCATCGGGGTCGCCTGGCTCCTGCACACCGCGTGGGACCTGGTCCACCACCTCAAGGGCAACCCGATCGTGCCCTTCGAGCACGGCTCCTCCATGGGCTGCGCCATCTGCGACCCCGTCATCGCGCTGTGGTGCCTGCGGAACGGCCCCCGTGTCGCGCTGCCCTGGCGGACGGCGCGGACGCGGGAACCGGTCGCTCCTCGGTAGCCGCCCCTCAGTAGCCGCTCCCCAAGGTCTGCGTCGTGTAGGCGCATTCCGTGTAGATGTAGCCGGAGCGGAGCTTGGCGGTGTCCGAGCCGGGCGTCGCCGTGCTGTCGCCGTGCGGCTTGTGCACGAAGTACGTGGTGCCTACCGGGAGACTGATGGTGCGCTGCGGATAGTTCTTGCCGCTGCGGCAGGGCTTGAAGCCGACCAGGAGCGTGTCGGCGAGGGTGTACGTCCTGCAGCTGCCGCAGCCCTTGAGGGTGAAGCTGCCGGTGACCGGCCCGGTGTAGAGGACGGTGACGTCGTCCGGGCTGTCGTTCTTCACCGTGACGGAGATGCTGCCGCCGGAGGCGGTGGTGGGCAGCTTCTTCCCGGCGGCCGGGAGCGTCTGGGCGACCTCCGCGGCGATGGACGTCTTCTTCGCGCGGTCCCGGTTGCCGCTGTGCTTGTTGTCGGCGAGGAACTGGTCCATGGTCTTCTGTGCCGCTGCGAAGTCGCCGTCCTTGTACTGGTCGACGCCGCAGGCGTACTCCCCCGCGTCGCCGCTCCTGTCGGCCCGGCCGGCGGCCTTCCCGAGGTCGCCGGCCGCGTCGGGGGCCGTACCCGACAGCTCGGTGATACGGGTGTTCAGGTTGCGCAACTGCTCGACGGCCGCGCAGGGTTCGCCACCGCCGACCGCCTTCTCCGCCCTCTTCACCGCGGAGTCGACGGCGGGTACGACCTCCCCGGCCGGCCCGGACTGCGGGAACGTGTCCAGCAGGTCGCCGAACTTCGTGACCCAGTCCGCCTCGCCGTTCGCCAGACTGCTCGAACCGCACTCGTACAGCGAGGTGGCCAGCCGGTCGTCGGGCCACCGCGTCAGCGAGCCGAGCTGCTTCCTCGGCATGGTGCGGGGCACCGTGCGCAGGTACTTCAACGGATCGATCGCGGCGCAGTAGTCCTTGTGCCCGTAGGCCGCGCCGACCGTCTCGTAGTACGTCTTCATCCGGTCGGGCACCTGCTCGGCCGCGCGGGAGCCGGAGTGCTCGACCGCGAGGTCCCTGTAGACGTCCAGGGCGGTCCCGTAGTCGGACCTGGCCTCGGCGAACGTGTGCCGGCTGCCCGCCGTCACCAGGTGGTCGGCCCGCTCCAGGCGGTCGAGGAGTGACCGCTCCACTGCTTCGTCGTGCGCGTTGCCGTACCCGACAGCGGCGCCGGCCGGTACGGCGAGGAGCAGCACACCCAGCAGCAACGCGAGGGGCGCCCTGCCCGACCACGACAGCCGGGTGCGCAGCCCGGCCACCGCGCCGTGCACGGCCGCCAGCAGCAGGAACACGGCGTACCCGGCGAGCGCCACCCCCGGGACGCCGTCGGCGTCCGCCGGCAGTGCCACCAGCAGCAGCACGATGGTCGCCACCCAGCACGCGGCCATCAGGGCCCATCTTCGGACGAGCGCGTAACCGAGGCCGAGGCCGCTGAGGTTGAGAATGGCGACCGCGGCCGCCCGCAGGCCGTCCGGCGGTGCCGGCGGTGGGCTCGACGGCATGGGCGGCACGTTGAACTGCTGGTACGGACCGTACGGATTCCCGGACATGGTGCTCCCCCCGACGAACTGTGCCCGCAGAACTGCGGGTTGGCAGTGTACGGCCCGGGACGCGAACCCGACAGAGGGGTCCATAACGACGGCCCGGCAGACCGTGCGGCGACACCATCAGGCCAAGATCGCGCGGACCACGGTCTTCGACGACGCCATGACGTCGGAGACGAACCGCAGCCGCCCGACGTCCAGTCGGCGCAGGGCCGCGCCGTGGTCGGCGGTCACCACCAGGCAGACCGCGCACAGCAGGAGCTGCCAGGCGGCCGTCACCGGACGCCGCAGCGGGCGGGGCAGTTCCCGCAGGGACGCGTGCAGCCGCTCGCAGTGGAAGGGCACGTGGCGTTGTTCGTCGGCCAGGATGCGGGCCGCCACGTCGGAGGCGAGCGGGTCGTCGGCGCCGTCGCGCAGGGCCCGGTAGTAGCGCAGCGCCACCACCTCGGCGATCATCAGTACCAGCAGTTCGGTACGCAGCCCCATCAGGTGCCTCAGCCGTACGAAGACCGCGTCGCTCCAGTGGCCGGCCAACGTCGGCACGCCACCGGCGGTCAGCAGACGCGCCAGCATCCGGGCGTGGTTCTGTTCCTCGGCGACGAAGAGCTTCACGGCGTGCGCGTAGTGGGGGTCACCGGCCTCTTCCGCCTTGGCGATGAGGCCCGCGCCGTCCCCGTCCTCCCCGACCTGGAAACGCTGGATGCTCGCCCACACCGTGCGGTGCAGGGCCGCTCCCCGTTCCCAGTCCGGGTCGGGCGCCGCCTGTCTGCGCTCGTCCTCCTCCTCGAATCTGCGTGTCCAGTCGGCGAATCCGCTGGTCGGCACCCGGTCTCCCCTCGTCCCCGCGGCACGGCTGCCGTGCCCTGGTCGTGAAGGACGCGGACGGTGGCCGGATCGTTCCGGCGGGGCGGCGGTCTGCCGCCCCGCCGGCGCGGGAGCGACGGAGGCCGAGAGGGAGGGGTCAGCCGACGTCGGAATCGATGCCGGTGATCACCGCGGGCCCGAGGGGAGCGCTGTCCGGGTCGAGCCCCGCATGGCGCAGCGCGGAGTCGGCGAGGTCACGGGCGTCCTCCTCGGCGTCGGCGCCGCTGTCCGCCTCCACGGACAGGCGGATGGTGAAGGTGTTGTCGTCGTTGACGGTGAGGGCGTCCAGATCCTCCGTACTGCCCGTCCGAGTGGTGTGGGGATCGGCCGGCCGCAGTGCCCGGCTCAGCCGTGCTCGCTCGTCCTCCTCGATCCCGGTGGTGAAGGTGCCGGGAACGCTGATCAGGTACGTGGTCATGACGATCCTTTCCTCGGATGTCACACCACCTACCCCTGAGAGCCGGGTGCCATCACGGCCGGACGGAGTACGTCCTCGCACCACTGGCGGAATCCCGTGGGCGCCGTGTCCGGGGTGGTCGGCTGGTCGGCGCCGTAGAACCCCTGGTCGCGCAGCGCGTCCGTCATGTCGGCGAGCCCCTGCGCCCAGGCCTCGCTCACGCCGCGGCGCAGCAGCGTCTCCTTCTGCTGCGCACTGCTGACGGCCTGGAAGCGCACCTCGCGGTCCAGCACCTCGGAGACGACCCGTGCCATGCCTTCGGGGGTCAGGTCGTCGGGCCCGGCCAGTGGGACGTCGTCCTGCCCGGTCCAGGAGCCGTCCAGCAGCAGCCGGGCCGCCGTGGCGGCGATGTCGCGGGTGGCGCAGGTACGCAGCACCCGGTCCGGCTCCACCGCCAGGAAGAACACGCCCCCGGTGCGGATCGACTCGGCCTGGCCCAGCAGGTTCTCCATCAGGAACGGCGGGCACAGTGCCCGGTAGTGCACGCCCATGGCCGCGATCGCCTCGTCCATGGCGAGCGACGCCGAGATCTGCCCGGCGTTCTTCGCCACCGAGCGGCCCAGCGTGGAGACGCCGACGACCCGTTCGACGCCCTGGCGTGAGGTCACCTCGCGCAGCGACTCGGTGAACGTGTGGAAGTGCCCTTCGACGCTGTCGGCCGAGGGCGTCGGCGGCACCAGCCAGAACAGGCGGTCGGCGCCCGCGCACGCCTTCCCCAGGACGGCGGGGTCGGCGTGCGACCCCTGTACCACCTCGGCCTTCTCCCGCACCCGCGCGGGAAGGCGGGCGGGTTCGCGGGCGATCACCCGGATCCCCGCCGCGGCGTCCGGGGCGTCGAGGAGGCGGTCGAGGACCTGCCGGCCGATCTGGCCGGTCGGGGTGGTGACGACAATCATGAACAACTCCATGCTGTGGTGGTCCGCCGGATGTTCCGGATGCCGTCGAGCCTGCTGCGCGGGGCGCGGGAACTGAAGGACCGGTTCACTCCCGCTTGTTACCCTCCGGGTAACACCGAACGGAGGGGACGCATGGACTCCCGCCTGCTGCGCTACTTCGTCGCCGTCGCCGAGGAGCTGAACTTCGCCCGCGCCGCCGAGCGGCTGGGCATGTCCCCGCCTCCCCTGTCCCGTGCGATCCGCCAGTTGGAGACGGAGCTGGGCGTCACCCTCCTGGAGCGGACCACCCACAGGGTGACGCTGACCGCCGCGGGAACGGTGCTGCTCCCGGAGGCGCGGTTCGCCCTGGAGGCCCTGGAGGCGGCAGGGCGGCGGGCCCGGCGCGCCGCCGCCGAACCGGGGCTGGTGCTGGCCGTCAAGGCGGACGGCGACGGGGGGCTGCTGGAGCCGGTGCTGGCGCGCTACGCGGCCGAGCCCGGAGCCGTACCCGTCGCCGTCCGGCTGTGCGACTGGCAGGAGCAGCCGCGGCTGTTGCGGCGGGGGGAGGCCGACGCGGCCCTGGTTCACGAGCCCTTCGACCGAACGGGGCTGGACACCGAGACGCTGGCCGCCGAACCGCGTGTGGTGGCCCTGGCCGCGACCTCCCCTCTCGCCGCCCGCGACAGCCTGGCCCTGGCCGACCTCGGGCTGCGCCCCGGCGAGCTGCACCGGTACATCGACGAGATCCGCGGCCAGGGCCGTGACCTGGCCCAACTGCTCACCCTTGTGGGGCTCGGCAGCGTGGCCCCCGTGCTGCCCGCGTCGGTCGCCGCCCGCTATCCGCGCCCCGGGGTCGTGTACCGGCCGCTCGTGGACGCGCCGCCCTGCGTCCTCGCCATCGCCTGGCCGCAGCAGTCCCGTTCGAGGGCCACGGCCGCGCTGGTACGCGCCGCGGTGGCCGTCACGGAGACCGGCGCTGAAGCCGTACGGGAGCGGGGTCACTCCCTCGCGCACCTCGGATAGAACGAACTCGGGCCGTCGGTCGGCATGTTGTCGGGTGTGTCGTCGTCCGTCCGTTCCGCGTCGACGGCGTACTCGCCGGTGTGACGGCCGATTCCCGCGGCCTTCTCGCCGAGCAGGCCGTGGGTCGCGTACACACCGTCACCGTCGTAGATGAACGCGGCGAGGTCGGGGTAACGGTCGTGGTCGTAGTCGCCGACGGCGAGCCCGCGGGTCTCGCCGAGGTCGATGTGCCGGGGGGCGTGGCCGCGGCCGGTTCTGGAGAGCGGGCCGCGCCTGAGTTCGGACAGGCGCGGCTCGATCGGGTCGTCGCCCCGCGACGGACCCGTGGCCGTGACGAGGAGGTCGGCCCATCCGTCGCGGTCGAAGTCGGCCACGACGGCCAGGTCCTCCTTCCCGTGCCCGATCCCGCCGACCGGTTCGCGGACCCCGACCCGCCTGCCGTCGCCGGAGGAGGTCCCGAAGGTGATGGTGAGCCGGGCACCGGTCCGGGAGGGGTCGGCAACGCGGTCGCGGTGGCCGTCGGCGTCCAGGTCCGCCAGGAGATCGCCCGTCCCGCTCACGCACGGCCTGATGGCGGACGGTTCCGCCGGACGCGGAGGCGCCGTCCCCTGGAAGGTGTCGAACGAGCCGGCGAAGACCGCCAGGGCCGCCGCCACGACGGCGACGATGCGGCGCGGCCGGATCGTGTGCGCGGTCGGGGGCATCCGCGCATGATGCCACGTCAGTTCCTGGCGAAGCTCTTCAGTTGGTCGACGGAGCCGTTGAACCGGTCGTGATCGCCCACCGTCGGCCCGGTCGAGGTGTACTGCCACATGGTGTACGAGGACCAGCCGGCCGGCAGGTCGCCCACCGCCGACGCGTACCGGGCGACCCACAGGGGGTTGGTCTTCCCGAAGCCGGTGTGGCTGCCGGTGCAGGTGTTCCACCAGGAGGTGGCGGTGTAGACCACGGCGTCGCGGCCGGTGCGGGACCGGTACCGGTCGAGGAAGTCACGGATCCAGGTCACCATCGCGCTCGGTGTCTTGCCGTAGCAGTCGTCGCCGTACGGGTTCCACTCGATGTCGAGCACTCCGGGCAGGGTGACGCCGTCACCGCTCCAGCCGCCGCCGTGGTCGACGAAGTAGTCGGCCTGGGTGGCGCCGCCGCTGGTGTCGGGGGTCGCGAAGTGGTACGCGCCGCGGATCATGCCGGCGCCGAGCGAACCGCCGTACTGCGCGGAGAAGTAGGGGTTGGTGTAGTAGGTCCCCTCCGTGGCCTTGGTGTACGCCCATCTGACGCCGCCGTCCCACAGGGTCGGCCAGGCGACGTCGCCCTGGTAGCTGGCGACGTCGACCCCCTCGGTCTGGCCGGCGCGCGGGCCGGCCGAGGCGGGGCTCGAGCCGTCGTGGGCCGCTACGCCCATGCCCATGCGGGCCGAGCCGCGGGCCGGGGTGTCGTCGGCGGAGGCGGGGACGGTGAACGGGGAGAGGAGCAGCGCCAGCAGGGCAGCCGGGACACCGGCGGCGAACAGGCGGGCGCGCGTGGGGTGAAGGGCTATGAGTGGTCGCACAGACATCATCTGATCGGCAGTCGGCCTTCGTCGCACGCCGGGATGCGCCGCATGACGGCCCATCGGGGACAGAAGGCTCCGTACGAGTGAGGTCAGCCCTGACCTGCGTGGGTGTGGCTGTGCGACACCTCGGGCGCGCAGTGCCGCGCCATCGCCCGGCGGTCGCGCAGCCAGTCGTGGACCGCCAGGCCCAGTGCGCACAGCACGGGCAGGACGCCGGAGCCGACGGCGAGGGCGACGGCGGTGCGGTAGTCGTGGGGGTGGGCGCCCAGTGCCACGTAGAAGAGTCCGGGCAGTGCCGCCGTGCCGACGGCCCCGCCGAGCCGCTGCCCCGTCTGCAGAGCCCCGCCCGCCGCTCCCGCCATCCGCACCGGTACGTCCCGCAGCGTCATGGTCACGTTGGGCGAGATCACGCACCCGCTGCCCAGACCGCCGACGAAGAGGGCGGGAAGGGCGAACCAGACCGCGCTGTCACCGGGTGCGAGGCGCAGGAGCAGCGCCGTGGCGCCCAGTCCCAGGGTGACGGCGGCCAGCCCGCACACGGTCAGCAGCCGGCCGAACCGCTCCACCAGGCGGCCGGCGATCGCCGCGGCCGCGGCGGAGCCGATGGCGAACGGTGTCACCGCGAGCCCGGACTGCAGCGGACTGTAGCCCCGGCCGTTCTGGAAGAAGAGGGCGAACACCAGCCACACCCCGCTGAAGCCGACGAAGTACAGCGCGGCGATGGCGGCGCCGACGGCGTACCCCCGGGTCTCGGTCACCAGCCGCGGGTCGAGCAGCGGCCGGCCGTCACGTGCCGCGACCCGCCGCTCCCACCGGGAGAACGCGGCCAGGAGGGCCACCCCGGCCGGGAAGAGCCACCACAGCCGCTTCACCCCGCCCGATTCCGCCAGCACCAGGGGGAACATCAGCGTCAGGACCCCGCAGCCGAGGAGCAGCACACCGACCAGGTCGAGCCGTTCCCGCCGGCCCGGGGCCAGCCTGGGCAGCAGCCGGAGGCCGAGGAGGAGTGCCAGGGCACCGACCGGCACGTTCACGTAGAAGATCCACCGCCATCCCTGGGGGCCGTCGGCGAGCTTGAGGATCAGCCCGCCCACGACCGGCCCCACGGCGCTGGAGATGCCGACGGTGGCGCCGAAGAGACCGAAGGCCTTCCCGCGGTCGGCTCCGCGGAACATCTGCTGGATGAGGGCGGAGTTCTGCGGGGCGAGACAGCCCGCGGCGACTCCCTGCGCCAGCCGGGCCGCGATGAGCAGACCGATCGTGGGGGCCGCGCCGGCCGCGGCGCTGCACAGCACGAAGGCGCCGAGAGCCAGCAGGAAGACGCGCCGTCGGCCGATCGTGTCCCCGATGCGCCCGGCGGTCACCAGCACCAGGGCGAAGGCCAGGGCGTAGCCGGAGACCACCCACTGGATGTCGGGCGCCGAGGCGTGCAGGGCCCGTTGCATGGACGGCAGCGCGACCGCGACGATCGTCACGTCGAGCAGGCTCATGAATCCGGCCACCAGTGTGACCGCCAGGGCCTTCCAACGCCTGGGGTCGCTGCCGTCACCCCCGTGTGTACCCAATTCCACCGGTTCGCTCCTGTTCCCTGCGGTCACGTCATTCGGGCGAGTACCCGTTTGATTCACGCAATGAGTCCGGAACCTCTCCGATCCGATCAAGAACTCTCCTATAGTGACCGCCAGTTGAGCACCAAGCGTCACCACTCACTCACATCTGCCGGTGCCCCCGCCGACAGCTGCCCTAGGATCCACTGATGACCGCGCCCACACCTGACGGCGAACGCCCCACCTTCCGCACGATCGCCCCCGCCCTGGCGCTGACCGGCCTCCTTTGCGCGCTCGTCGTCGTCACAGCGGTCGACCTGGCTCCGTCGTCGGTACGCACCCCGCTCGCCCTGGGGGCGAGTGCCGCGGCACTGGTGCTGTGCGCGGCGGTGGCCTCCGCGGTGCACGCCGTGCAGGGTGAGCGCGGCGCCCGGCGCAGGCTGGAGACCGTGACGCAGGACCTCGGCCGGCTCCTGCAGCAGCAGGCCCGGGCGACCGAGGAGTCCCGGCTGGAGCAGCAGCGCCTGATCGACGAGCTGGCCGAGCAGCGGGCCGAACTGACGGAGTCCTTCCACCGGGAGCTGGGCCGGGTCGAGGCGGAGGCCGCACAGGAGCTGGACCGACTCGACCAGGAGAACGCCGACCTGGCCGCGCGGCTCGAGCGCGCCACCCGGGAGCGGGCGGCGGCGATCGCCGCGACGTCCAGCGCGGCCGGCCGTATGCAGGCCCTGGCCACCGCCACCCTCGCCGACCTGCGCGCGATGGAGGACCGTCACACCGACGAGGACGTCCTCGCCGACCTGCTCCACCTCGACCACCGCACCGCGCAGGCGGGCCGGCTCGCGGACTCCGTCGCCGTACTGACCGGAGCGCGCACCGGCCGCCGCTGGGCGCGGCCCATCGCGATGGAGTCGATCCTGCGCGGCGCCATGGGACGGATCAGCGGCTACCGGCGGGTGCGCGTCCACTCGGTCAGCGACACGGCCGTCGCCGGTCACGCGGCCGAGGGCGTGATGCACGCACTGGCCGAGCTGCTCGACAACGCCGCCAACTTCTCGCCCCCGACGGCCGAGGTCCACGTGTACGTCGAGGAGGTGCCGGCCGGTGCCATCGTGTCCGTGGAGGACAGCGGACTGGTGATGGGCGATGTCCAGCTGCGCCGCGCCGAACGGGCGGTGGCGGGCGACAGCTCCGAGCTGGGCGGTCTGACCGGCACCCGGCTCGGGCTCGCCGTGGTCGGCCGGCTGGCCCGCAAGCACGGTCTGCGGGTCTCCTTCCGGCCGTCCGCTCGGGGCGGCACCGGGGTGTTGGTGCTCATCCCGCAGGAGATCCTCACCGGCCCGCACACCGCCGAACCGGCGGCGGCACTCGCGCCGCCCGCCGCCGAAGGGCCGCGCCCCACGGAACCGGACGCCCCGGCCCCGGTCACCGGAGCACCGCAGGCGGACCCGGCACCGCTCCACGAGGCGGCGGCCGACGACGAGTCGACGTCGTTGCCCAAGCGCCGCCGGGGCCGTACCCTCGCCGCCGCCGAGCGGGCGAGGCCCGCGCCCCGGTCCGCCGAGCCGGGCGGCACTCCCCCGGCCGCCGGGCCGGGCCGTCCGCCCGCCGCCGACGACGCCAGGGTCCGCGCCGCCCGTTTCAGCAGCTTCCGCCGGGCCGTGCGCGCACCTGCCGCGGACCACACCACGCCGGACCACACCTCGCCGGACCACGCGGTGGACGACGACACCGCGCCGCCGAACACGAACACCTCCCACCCGCAGGCCCACCCGGAAGGCGACACCACCTCATGACCGGCACGACCACCGCCGACGAGAAGCTCACCTGGCTCATCGAGGGTCTTCTGGAGCGCACCCCGGGCGCGCGGCACGCACTCGTGCTCTCCCGCGACGGGCTGAAACTGTGCCGTACGCCCGAGCTGAGCGTCGACCAGGCGGACCAGCTCGCGGCCATCGCGGCCGGCATCCAGTCGCTGTCGCACGGGGCGTCCGTGGAGTTCGGCGACGGCAGCGGAGGCGTGCGGTCGGCGATGACCGAGTTCTACGGGGGCGTGCTGTTCATCGTGGAGGCCGGAAACGGAGCTCACCTCGCCGTCGTGACCACCGAGGACGCGGACCCCGGGATGGTGGGCCACAACATGAGCGAACTGGTGGAGCAGCTCGGCGAGCACCTGAGCGCCCCGCCCCGCACCTCATGAGCCGCCCCGGCCGGGACGACGCTCCCGACCGCCTCTACACCATCACCGGTGGGCGCAGCCGGACCGGCCCCGACAACCCCTTCGACCTGGTCACGCTCGTCGTCGCCGAGTCCGCGCCGGTCACCGGGATGCAGTCGGAGCTCGCGGCGATCCTGCGCCTGACCGAGTCCCCCACCTCCGTGGTGGAGATCGCCGCCGAGCTGCGGCTGCCCGTGAGTATCACCAAGGTCCTGCTGTGCGACCTGCTCGCGGCGGGCCGGGTCAGCGCCCGCCACCCCCGCGGAGCCGCCGTTCACGACCCCGACATCCTGGAGCAGGTGCTCGTTGGACTCCGTAATCTCTGACGCGCGCACCCCGCTGGGTGCCTCCGCCGACAACGGTCTGAAGATCGTCGTCGTGGGCGGTTTCGGCGTCGGAAAGACCACACTGGTCCGCTCGGTCAGCGAGATCCGTCCCCTGAACACCGAGGAGACGATGACCCGGGCGGGCGAGACGGTCGACGACATCCGGCAGGTCGGCGGCAAGACCACCACCACCGTCGCCTTCGACTTCGGCCGGATCACGCTGGACGCGCGCAACGTGCTGTACCTGTTCGGTGCGCCGGGCCAGGAGCGGTTCTGGTTCCTGTGGGACCGGCTGTTCTCCGGCACCCTCGGCGCGGTCGTCCTCCTCGACACCCGCCGGATCGACGAGTCCTGGTACGCCATCGACCGGCTGGAGCACCACGGCACGCCCTTCATCGTGGCCTGCAACGACTTCGGCGGTCCCGCGCACCCGCCGGGCGCGGTCCGCGAGGCCCTCGACCTGGACCCGCACGTGCCCCTGGTCGACTGCGACGCCCGCTCGCGCGAGTCGAGCAAGCAGGTGCTCATCACCTTGGTCCAGCACATCCAGCAGCACTACGCCGGCCGGTCCGCCCCGGCGGCCCAGCCCCGACAGGAGTTCGTGTGACCCCCGACGCCGTTCCCCTCGGCGGACCCCGGTTCCAGACCGAGCCCGCGCGCCTGTACCGGGAGATGCGGCGCGAGCACGGCGCCGTCGCCCCCGTGCTGCTCGACGGTGACGTGCCCGCCTGGCTGGTGCTCGGCTACCGCGAACTGCACCAGGTCACCGGCGACCCGGTGCTGTTCAGCCGCGACTCCGACCTGTGGAACCAGTGGGACACCATTCCCCCGGACTGGCCGCTGCTGCCGATGATCGGCCGCAAGCAGCCGTCGATCCTGTACACCGTCGGTGAACGCCACCGGCAGCGCGCAGCGATGATCAGCGACGCCCTGGAGGCGGTGGACCCGTCCGCGCTGCGGTCCCACGCCGAGCGGTTCGCCGACGAACTCGTCGACGCCGTGTGCACCGTGGGCGAGGCCGACCTGGTCGGCCAGTACGCGATGCTGCTGCCCGTACGTGTCCTGGCACGGCTCTACGGCTTCTCCGACGAGGAGGGTCCGGGCCTGGTCACCGCCCTCAACGACATGATCGACGGCCGGGAGCGGGCCATCGCGGGCCAGACCCATCTGGGGACCTCGATGGCGCAGCTGCTCGCCGACCGCAGGGCGCGGCCCGCGAACGACGTCGTCTCCCGGATGCTCGCCGACGACAGCGGGTTCAGCGACGAGGAGATCGCCCAGGACCTGATGGTGATGATGGCGGCCGGGCACCAGCCGACCGCCGACTGGATCGGCAACTCCCTCAGACTGATGCTCACCGACGACCGCTTCGCCGCCTCCCTGTTCGGCGGCCGCAACAGCGTCGCCGAGGCCATGAACGAGGTGCTGTGGGAGGACGCGCCCACCCAGAACGTGGCCGGCCGCTGGGCCTCCCGCGACACCCACCTCGGCGGGCGCCGTATCCGGGCCGGTGACCTGCTGCTGCTCGGCCTGCAGGGCGCCAACTCCGACCCTCAGGTCCGCACCGACGGCTCGGCCCTGACCGGCGGCAACAACGCGCACTTCTCCTTCGGCCACGGCGAGCACCGCTGTCCGTTCCCCGCGCAGGAGGTGGCCGAGGTGATCGCGCGGACCGGCATCGAGGTCGTCCTCGACCGGCTGCCGGACATCGACCTGGCGGTGCCCGCCGAGTCCCTCACCCGCCGGCCCTCGCCCTGGCTGCGGGGCCTGACCGAACTGCCCGTGCGGTTCACGCCCGTACCCGCCCTCTGAACCCGCCCGCCCTGGAGGCATGCCACGATGACGACCGGTACCGAAGCAACCCGGATCGCCCTCGACCCCTTCGTCACCGACCTGGACGGCGAGGGCGCGGCACTGCGCGCGGCCGGTCCGCTCGCCGCCGTCGAACTGCCGGGCGGCGTCCCCGTCTGGGCCGTCACCCACCACGCCGAGGCCAAGGCGCTGCTCACCGATCCGCGTCTGGTCAAGGACATCAACGTGTGGGGCGCCTGGCAACGCGGGGAGATCCCCGCGGACTGGCCGCTGATCGGCCTGGCGAACCCGGGCCGCTCCATGCTGACCGTGGACGGGGCGGACCACCGCCGGATGCGCACCCTGGTCGCCCAGGCGCTGACCCCGCGCCGGGTGGAGCGGATGCGGGAGCGGATCACCAAGCTCACCGAAGAGCTGCTCGACCGGCTGCCCACCGGCACGGACGTCGTCGACCTCAAGGCGGAGTTCGCCTACCCGCTGCCCATGTACGTCGTCGCCGACCTCATGGGGCTCGACGAGGCCCGGCTGCCCCGGCTGAAGGTGCTGTTCGAGAAGTTCTTCTCCACCCAGACCCCGCCCGAGGAGGTCATCGCGACCCTGACGGAGCTGGCGCAGATCATGGCCGAGACGGTGTCCGCCAAGCGGGCGGCGCCGGGCGACGACCTGACCAGCGCCCTGATCCTCGCCTCCGAGGACGGCGACCGGCTCACCGACGAGGAGATCGTCTCCACCCTGCAGCTGATGGTCGCCGCGGGCCACGAGACGACCATCTCCCTGATCGTCAACGCCGTCGTCAACCTCTCCACCCACCCCGACCAGCGCGCGCTCGTGCTGTCCGGGGAGGCGGACTGGTCGGCGGTGGTCGAGGAGACGCTGCGCTGGTCGACTCCGACCTCGCACGTCCTGATCCGCTTCGCGACCGAGGACGTGCCGGTCGGGGACCGGGTGATCCCGGCCGGCGACGCCCTGATCGTCTCGTACGGGGCGATAGGCCGGGACGAGAAGGCGCACGGGCCGACCGCGGGTGACTTCGACATCACCCGCGAGTCGAGGAACCGTCACATCTCCTTCGGCCACGGCCCGCACGTCTGCCCCGGCGCGGCCCTGTCCCGGCTGGAGGCCGGGGTGGCACTGCCCGCGCTGTACGCCCGCTTCCCCGGGCTGGAGCTGGCGGTGCCCCCCTCCGAGCTGCGCAACAAGCCGGTGGTGACGCAGAACGACCTGTTCGAGCTCCCCGTGCGGCTGCACGGCCAGGACAGGGCCTAGGGCAGGTCGCCCGGGCCGATGAGGTCGGCTCGGGCCAGGACGGTGCCCAGGACCTCGCGCAGGGTCAGCGCGGGCTCCTCGACCGGGCCCGGCGACCGCCATGCCACGAACCCGTCGGGGCGGACGAGCACGGCGCCCCCGGGTGTCGTGCCGTGCCGCTCCGCCCAGTTCACGTCGCCCTCGGGCGTCAGCTCGGCGTCGGGTCCGATGCCCACGCGGTACGAGGTCAGCGGGATCGGCATCTGTTCGGCGAGGCGGGTGGCGGCCTCGTGCCAGCCGCCCGTCCCGCCCTTCTCCTCCGCGTCGCTGAGCAGGACCATGTCGCGTTCGTAGAGGTCGAGGGTGGAGAGGCGCTCCCCGTCCCGCCGCAGCCACATGTGCGGGGCCCTGCTGCCCGGTTCGCCGGTCAGGTGCAGTGCCTCGGGGACGACCGGGGTCGCCGGGTCGGCGTCCACCACCGCGCCCTGCGGGTAGCGGTAGCCCAGCGCGACGTTGAGGATGCCGCGCTGCGGGCCGCCGCTGCCCATGCCGGGGGCCGGGGCGAAACCCGGGTGGCTGTGCTCCACCGAACGTCCGGCGGCCCGGGCGCTGGTCGCCTCCGCGACCGGGCGGCGCTCGGTGTCGTAGGTGTCCAGCAGGTCCTCCCCCGCCCAGCCGCCGAGCACCGCGGCCAGCTTCCAGGCGAGGTTGTGGGCGTCCTGGATGCCGGTGTTGGAACCGAAGGCCCCCGTGGGGGACATCTCGTGCGCCGAGTCCCCGGCCAGGAAGACCCGGCCGGACCGGTAGCTGCGGGCGACGCGCTGGGCGGCGTGCCAGGGCGCCCGGCCGGTGATCTCGACGTCGAGGTCCAGGTCACCGACCGCGCGGCGGATGTGGTCGACGCACCGCTCGTCGGTGAACTCCTCCAGCGTCTCGCCGTGTTCGGGATGCCAGGGGGCGTGGAAGACCCAGTTCTCCTTGTTGTCGACCGGGAGCAGCGCCCCGTCGGCGTCCGGGCTGGTCAGGTAGCAGACGATGAAACGGCGCTCGCCCACCACGTCGGCGAGGCGACGGGAGCGGAAGGTCATGCTGATGTTGTGGAACAGGTCGCCGGGGCCGCTCTGCCCGATGCCGAGCTGTTCGCGGACGGGGCTGCGGGGGCCGTCGGCGGCGACCAGGTAGTCCGCGCGGATGGTGGTGTGCTCTCCGGTGTCACGGCTCTTGACCACCGCGGTGACACCGTCGGGGTCGGTGTCGAACGACATCAGCTCGGTGTGGTACCGCAGGTCGCCGCCCTGGCCGACGGCATGGTCGAGGAGGACGGGTTCCAGGTCGTTCTGGCTGCACAGACACCAGGTGCTGGGGCTGAACCGGGCCAGTCCGCCGCCCGGGTCGATCTCCTTGAACAGCCATTCACCCGCGTCGCCGACCAGGGTGGGGGTCTGCAGGATGCCGTGGTTGCCGGCCAGCGTGGCCGCGGCCTGCCGGATCCCGGGCTCGACGCCGGCCACCCGGAACAGCTCCATGGTCCGTACGTTGTTGCCGCGCCCACGGGGGTGGATGGACGTACCGGCATGGCGTTCCACCAGCGTGTGCGGAACTCCCAGCCGGCCCAGGAACACCGAGGTGGACAGGCCGACCAGGGAACCGCCGACGATGAGGACCGGTACCCGGTGGGTGCCGCGGTCGGCGGAATCGGCTCTTTCCTTCATCACTCGCCTCCAGCGCGTCGTCTCCCCCGACTCGGCCGGAAACGGCCGGGACTGTCATGCATGCCCCGCGGGACGGAGACGGGCTCGGGCCGGTTCACCCGGCCGGAGGCGTCCGATCCGGCTAGTTGCTGGTTTGGATCGCGATGAACGGCTCCCGGGAAGGGGGCCCGGGGGCGGGCACGGCCGCCCCCGGGTGTCAGATACGGCCGCCGGTGAGTCGGGTGAGGGGACCCTGCGTGGGGCGTCCCGCGCGGCGGCCCACCGCGTACGACGCGGCGCTCACCGCGGTCAGGCCGGCTCCCGCCGCCACGGCGACGAGCTTGCGCTGGCTGATGACCGTCCAGGCCGTCCTGGCGGTCGACGCCACCTGGCCGGAGGCCGCGACGACCGCCCGGCGGCCCGCCTCCAGCTTCTCGGCCCCGGCCTGCACGGCCCCGGTCGTCGCCTCGGCCGCCGCCCCGGTCGCCTTGTCGGCGCCCTCCTTGGCCGCTGACGCCGCGTCATCCGCCTTCGTCGCGGCCTTCTTCGCGCCCCGGGACGCCGGAGCCGTCGCGTCGGCCGCGGCGTTGCGGGCCTTGGCAGCCGTCCCCTGCTGGGAGTCGGACGTTCGCTTCGTGTCGTTGTTCGATTCAGTCATGGACATCGCCTTACCGGTCAGTTGCCCGGCAAACAGGCCCGTCCGAAGTCCTCGACCGTCCTCAGCCACCGAGTGCCGTGAGAACCACGGACTTCGCCTCCTCCTGCACCTGGGCGAGATGGCCGGCCCCGAGGAACGACTCGGCGTACACCTTGTAGACGTCCTCCGTGCCGGAGGGCCGCGCCGCGAACCAGGCGTGCTCGGTGGTCACCTTGATGCCGCCGATGGCGGCGCCGTTGCCCGGGGCCTCGGTGAGCACGGCGGTGACCGGTTCCCCGGCCAGGGACTCGGCGGTGACCTGGGCCGGCGAGAGCTTGGCCAGCAGCGCCTTCTCCTCGCGGGACGCCGGGGCGTCGATGCGGGCGTAGGCGGGTTCGCCGAAGCGGGCGGTCAGTTCGGCGTAGTGCTCGGACGGCGTCCTGCCGGTCACGGCGGTGATCTCGGAGGCCAGCAGGGCCAGGATGATGCCGTCCTTGTCCGTCGTCCACACCGAACCGTCCCGGCGCAGGAACGACGCGCCGGCCGACTCCTCGCCGCCGAAGCCGAGCGTGCCGCCGATCAGCCCGTCCACGAACCACTTGAACCCGACCGGTACCTCGACCAGTTCCCGGCCGAGGTCGGCCGCGACCCGGTCGATCATCCCGGAGGACACCAGGGTCTTGCCGATGCCGGTGCCGGCCGGCCACTGCTCGCGGTGGCTGTAGAGGTAGGAGATGGCGACCGCGAGATAGTGGTTGGGGTTCATCAGTCCCGCGTCCGGGGTGACGATGCCGTGCCGGTCGGCGTCGGCGTCGTTGCCGGTGGAGATGGCGAACCGGTCCCGCTGCTCGATGAGGGAGGCCATCGCGTACGGCGACGAGCAGTCCATGCGGATCTGGCCGTCCCAGTCCAGGGTCATGAACCGCCAGGTGGGGTCGGTGTGCGGATTGACGACGGTCAGGTCGAGCCCGTGCTGTTCGGCGATCCGCCCCCAGTAGGCGACGGACGCCCCGCCCAGCGGGTCGGCTCCGATGCGCACGCCGGCCGCCCGGATCGCGTCGAGGTCCAGGACGCTCGGCAGGTCGGTGACGTAGGTGCCCAGGAAGTCGTACCGGCCGGTCGTGTCCGCGACGAGCGCCTTGGCGTAGGAGACCCGCCGTACGTCCTTCAGGCCGCCCGCGATGATCTGGTTGGCCCGGTCCTGGATCCAGGAGGTCGCGTCCGAGGCCGCCGGGCCGCCGTTCGGCGGGTTGTACTTGAATCCGCCGTCGGCGGGCGGGTTGTGCGAAGGGGTGACGACGACCCCGTCCGCGCGTCCGGTGGTGCGGCCCCGGTTGTGGGTGAGGATGGCGTGGGAGACCGCCGGGGTCGGCGTGTAGCCGTCGGCGCTGTCGATCAGCACCGTCACCCCGTTGGCGGCGAACACCTCCAGCGCGGTCACCTTCGCGGGTTCCGACAGCGCGTGGGTGTCGGCCCCGAGGAAGAGCGGGCCGTCGGTGCCCTGGCTCTCCCGGTACTCGCAGATGGCCTGGCTGGTGGCGGCGATGTGGTCCTCGTTGAACGCGCTCGCCGACGACGATCCGCGGTGTCCGGAGGTGCCGAACGCGACCCGCTGCCCGGGCTCGGCCGGATCCGGGTGCAGCGCGTAGTACGCGGTGACCAGTCGGGCCACGTCGACCAGATCCTCGGGACCGGCCGGCGTGCCCGCTCGCTCGTGCGGCATGGGTGCGTTCCTCCGCTTCGGTTGATGTCTCGCTCGGCGTCTCATCTTTCCCCTTCGGCACGTCTGTACGCGAGTGCGCCACCGTCACGCTCGTCCAGGGGCCGCCGACCGATCACTCGGCCACGGGCTTGCGTCTCCCCCGGGGGGAGACGGAAGGGTGAGGTCATGGACGGCGATTCCCTGTACTCGATCGGTGAACTGGCGCGGCGCACCGGACTGACGGTCAAGACCGTCCGGCGCTACTCGGACCACGGCATCGTGGCGCCGGCCCGGCGTACCGCCGCCGGCCACCGCCGGTACGGCCCCGACGCCGTGGCCCGGCTGGCCCTGGTGCGCACGCTGCGCGAACTGGGGTTGGGGCTCGCGGCGATCCGCTCGGTCGTGGACCGGGAGCTGGCTCTCGGCGATGTCGCCGCGCGGCACGCCGCCGCCCTGGAGGCACAGATCGGGGCCTTGCGTCTGCGCCGCGCACTGCTGACGGCCGTGGCCAGGCGCCGGCCCACCTGCGAGGAGTTCGAGGAGATGGAGCACATGCACCGACTGGCCCGGCTCTCCCTGGCCGAACGCCGTCGCCTGGTCGACGACTTCCTGCAAGCCGTCTTCGACGGTCTCGAAGACGGCCCGGGCCATGCCGCGGCCCGGCGTTCCATGACGCCCGAGCTTCCCGACGACCCCACGGACGAACAGGTCGGGGCTTGGGTGGAACTCGCGGAACTGTCCCTGGACCCGGGCTTCCGCTCCGGTCTGCGGCGCGGCGTGGCCGACCATGCGGCCGCCCGTCAACCCGGCGGCACCGTCCTGCCGCGTCCCGACGCGGTGGCGATCGTCCGCGAACACGCGCAGGCAGCCGTGCGGTCGGGCATCGTCCCGGACTCGCCCGAGGCGGGTCCCGTCGTCGCGGCGCTCACCGCGCACTGTGCCCGGGCCTTCGGCCGCCCCGACGACGCCGGGTTGCAGCGATGGCTGCTGCGGCGCCTGTCGGCCGTGAACGAGCCCCGCCGCGACCGGTACCTCGAGCTGCTCGCCGTGGTCAACGGCTGGCCGGCCCCGGAGCGTGTGGCACCGGTGGTCCAGTGGTCCGTCACCGCGCTGCGCGCGCGGGCGGCGGCCGGCTGACGGGGGCGGCTCCCCGGGTGGCGTCGGGCCGCGGCGGCCGGCGAGCCCGCTCGACGGTCAGAAGTGATGTCCGCAGCCGACCGCGCTGACGCCCCTGAGGGCACAGGTCTCGTCCGCCGCCGCCTCGATCCGTGCCGCCTCCGCCCGTCGGCCCGCCGCCTCCAGGGACCGCGCGAGGTTGTACTGCGTCTGCACCGTCCCGTACCAGTTGTCGTACTCCTCACGGATGCGCAGTGAACCCTCCAACGCGGTGACGGCCTCCTCGACCCGGCCCGCCGCGTGCAGGGCACAGCCGAGGCTGTTGAGCGAGTCGCCGTGGAAGATACGGTCGTGCGCCTGGTGGAGCTCGCAGGCCCGGCGGAAGGCGGTGGCGGCCTCGGTGTGGCGGCCCATGTCGTCCAGGACCAGGCCGAGGTTGTGCTGGGCCCGGCCCTCGTTCCACTCGTCGCCGAGGGCCCGGAAGCGGTCCCGGGTGCGCAGATGGGTGGCCAGGGCGACATCGTGGTGCCCGGCCCTGCGGTGGGCGAGGCCGAGGTTGTTCCAGGCCATGCCCTCACCGGTGGGATCCGCGATGCGCCGGAAGAGGTGGGCCGCGTGGGTGAGTGGTTCGAGGGCCTCGACGGGGTGTCCGCCGCGCGAGAGCGCGTTGCCCAGGTGATTGCAGGCGGTGGCTTCGGCGTACTCGTCCCCCAGCCGCTGGGCGACGGCACGTGCGATGCGGCTGACGGCGGCCCACTCGTCGAAGAAGCGGCGCCAGCGCATGTAATTGGCCAGGTGCAGCGCCAGCCCGACCCGGGCCTGGGGGTCACCCTCGTCCGGCCACTGCACCGCGGCCACGAGATTGGTCCGCTCGCTGTCGAACCAGGCCAGGGCGGTGTCCCGGCGCGCGGTGGCGGCGGGAGACGGGTCGTGGACCGGGACCGGCATATGGCGGTCGCAGTGCGCGGCCTGCCGGTGGTAGTGCGCTCTGGCCCGCGCCCGCGCGGTCCGCGCCTCCTCGGCCAGCCGGGGATCGGACGTGGCGAGGGCTGCCGCGTAGCTGCGCACCAGGGCGTGGATGCCCCAGCGTACGGCCGTCCCGTCACCGTGCCGCTCCCACGTCACCAGGTGGGCCCGCGCCAGGTCGCCGAGCACGTCCAGTGCCGCGTGCTCCCTGAGACCCATGATCTCCGCGGCGGTGTCGGTGCCGTAGTCGGCGCACGGTACCTGGGCCAGGAGGCACAGGGACCGGGCCCGGTCCTCGGGCAGCCGGCGCACACAGGCTTCGAAGACGGGGGCCAGCGACAGCGGCCTGCCGTACTGGTCCACGCCCTGGCTGCGGAGTGTGTCGGTGACGTCGGTCCCGGAGTGGAGTTCCTCGACCAGGGACGCCACACGCCAGCGTGAGGGGCGGTCGCTCAGGAGTGCGGCCACGATCTGGAGGGCCAGGGGCAGGTGGCCGCACAGCCGGGTCAGCTCGCGCACAGCCTCGGCCTCCCGCTCCGGCCGGTCGTCGTCCGCCTGGCGCAGGCGCAGCGCCCTGGCGATCAGCGCGGCGGAGTCCTGCGGACGCAGCGGGCCGAGGGACAGCTCGCGGGCGGGCAGCGAGGGGTGAGACTCGCGGGAGGTGAACAGGACGCGGTGTGCCGCATCACCGGGGAGCAGGGGCGGGAGCTGGCTGGGCTCGCACACGTTGTCGAGGAGCAGGAGCACCCGCTTGCCGAGGTCGGCGAGCCGGGCCAGCTTGCCGCGGTACACCCCGTAGGGGTCGACCTCCTCGGACGGCAGGTGGGCGCCGCCCATGTCGAGGGCGTGCAGAAGGGACATGACGGCCTGCGCGGGCGTCACCGGGGTGTCCTCGTAGCCCGCGAGGTCGAGGAAGAGGATGCCGCCGGTGAACCAGCCCTTGTCCTTGGCGATCTGCGCGGCCCGCAGGGCGAGCGTCGTCTTGCCCATGCCGCCCAGCCCGGTCACCGCCCACATGACGGGTGAGTCGGCGGACGAGGTGTCGCCCGGCCGTAATCCCTCCAGCAGGCGGTCGAGTTCGCGTTCGCGGCCGGTGAAGCCGGGCTGGACCGTCGGCAGGGTGGAGACGGCGGTCGGCTCGTGGGCCGCGTGCTCGCAGCCGGCGCCGAACGACACCGGCCCGTGGAACTGGCCGTTCCGGAAGTCGACGTGGTCGTGGTACCGGTCGGGGCCCGTGGGCCGATCGTCCCCTGTCTGCACCCGGTCCTCCCCCAGCGACGGTGCGGGCCCGGCATGGACCGCTTCGCGGCGCTATACGGTAGGGCATCCCGCGTCGCCGCGGTACGGGATCGGCCGATTCGCCCGCTGTTGGTCCCGTCGTGGTACTCACGGGCCCGGCGTGGGTGCGCTCATGTCGTCGCCTCGGCCGCCCTCCGTTCCGCTTCTCTCAACGGATGTCGGTCGGCAGGGCCGGGTTGCCGTCCGTCAGGTCCTGGGTGCCGATGACCGAGAGCAGCTCCAGCTGTGCGGCGCCCTCCGTACCCGGCGGTGCGGTGAACCACAGCAGGCGCTGGCGGCCGTCCTCACTGAACAGGTTGTGGCAGTCCAGCTCGATCACGCCCAGGGCGGGATGGACGATGCGCTTGTGGTCGCTGCGGCGCAGGGCGACGTCGCGGGTCTCCCACAGGGCCGCGAACTCCTCGCTGTGCCGGCGCAGGCCGGCGACCATCCGGACCACCGCCGAGTCCTTGCCGCGCCGGGCGGCGACCGCCTGCAGGTCCGCGACGAACACCCGGGAGTGGTGGGGGTGGTCCTCGGCCGGGTAGACCGCGCGGGCTGCGGGGTCGGTGAACCAGCGGTACACGAAGCTCGCGGCGGGTCCGGTGGCCGCCGGGGGCGGCCCGAGGAGCGCCCTGGCCAGCGGGTTCTGGACGAGCGTCTCGTGCAGGTCGGTGATGACCTGGGCGGGCGTGGTGGTGAGCCGGTCCAGCAGGCCGAGCAGGGCGGGCTGGACGTGCGCGGTCGGGCCGGTCGCCGCCGGGGGCAGCGGGCGGTCGGCGAGGAGGAACAGGTGGTCCCGTTCGTCGCCGTTCAGCCGGAGCGCGCGGGCGAGTGCGGCCAGGACCTGGGCGGAGGGCTGGGCGCCGCGACCGCGTTCCAGCTCCGTGTAGTAGTCCGCGGACAGCCCGGCCAGCTGGGCGACCTCCTCGCGCCGCAGTCCGGGCACCCGGCGCCGCGGGCCGGTGGGCAGGCCGACGTCGGCCGGGCGGACCCGGTCGCGCCGGGACTTCAGGAAAGCGGCGAGTTCGGACTGGTTCACCCGGCCATGATCCCGCGCACCGGCCGGCCGAGCCAGGGGTTGCCAACCCCTGGGTGGGGACAGCCATGGCTGCCGCGCAGACACCGGACCAGGCTGGAGACGCAAGCACGGCACCACGCACTGTCAGAGGAGCAATCATGTCCACCCAGGAAGCGGCGAGGGCAGCCGTCGTCACCGGCGGCTCGCGCGGCATCGGCCGGGAGGCGGTGAGCCGGCTGGCCGCCGACGGCTACGCCGTGGTGGTCGGCTACGCGGGCAACCGTGAGCTGGCCGAGGCCGCCGTCAAGGAGGTCACCGCGGCCGGCGGCCGGGCGGTCGCCGTCCGGGCCGACGTCGCCGACGAGAACGACGTGGCGGCGCTCTTCGCCACCGCCGAGTCGCGGTTCGGCGGGGTCGACACGGTCGTCCACGCGGCCGGACGGATGTACCTGTCGCCGGTCGCCGAACTGGACCTGGCGGAGCTGGACGCGCTGCACCGCACCAACATCCGCGGCACCTTCGTGGTCGCCCGGGAGGCCGCGCGGACCTTGCGCCCCGGCGGCGCGCTGATCACCTTCTCCACCTCCGTGGTGGGCCTGGCCTTCCCCTCGTACGGCGCGTACAGCGCCAGCAAGGGTGCGGTGGAGGCACTCACGATGGTGCTCGCGCGGGAGCTGCGGGGGCGGGACGTCACCGTGAACACCGTCGCCCCGGGGCCCACCGCCACCGACCTGTTCCTCGACGGCAAGGACGAGGAGACGGTCGCCCGGCTGGCCGCCCAGCCCCCGCTGGAGCGTCTCGGTACCCCGGCCGACATCGCCGCGGTGGTGTCCTTCCTGGCGTCGCCGGCCGGCCACTGGGTCAACGGCCAGGTGATCCGCGCCAACGGCGGCATCGTCTGACGGTCACCCACTCACCGGAAAGCCCTTCTGCAACCCCCCTTTTCCATCCAAGGAGAAACACCATGCCGTTCGCCAACTTCAAGGTGCCCGCCGGAAGCCTCGACGAGAAGCAGAAGGAGGAGATCGTCACCCGCGCCACCGAGCTGTACGTCGACCTCTACGGTGAGCGCGCCCGCGCCAACACCCTCGTCCTGGTCGAGGAGGTCACGGACGGCGGCTGGGGCATAGGCGGCAACGTACTGACCCTCGCCATGCTCCAGCAGTCCCCCGAGGACTGACACCCCGGCCCGCTGCGGGTGCGTGGCGGGCCGGTCCGGCGGAGTCTGGGGGACATGCCCCACGACGCGGTGGAGTCGGTGCTCGACGAGCTGTACACCACCCCGCCGGGCCGGTTCGTCGCCCGCCGGGAGGAACTGGCGGCCGCGGCCCGGACGGAGGGGCGTCTCGAAGACGCCCGCCGGATCCGGGCCGCCCGCCGCCCCACCCTGGCCGCCTGGGCCGCGAACCTTCTGCTGCGCTCCCGTCCCGAGGAGAGCCGGCAGTTCCTGGAGCTGGGCCGGGCGCTGCGCGAGGCGTACCGCACGCTGGACGCCGCCGGGCTCAAGGAGCTGTCCGCGCAGCGCCGGCGGATCGTTTCCGCCCTGTCCCGGCAGGCGGCCGAGCTGGCCTCAGAGGCCGGGCACGGGCTGTCGGACGCGGTGCGGCAGGAGGTCGAGTCCACCCTGCGCGCGGTGCTGGCCGATCCGGACGCGGCCGACCGGTGGGCGGCCGGCCGGCTGTACGGCGCGCTCACCCCGCCCTCGGACTTCGGGGCCGCCGCTCCGCCCGGCGTACCGCGCGGACCGGCCCGGCGGACGGCCGCACCGCCGCCCCCGGCTGCGGTGCGGGCGGAGGACGAGCTCGCCGAGCGGCGCCGGCAGCGTCGGCGGCGGCAGCTCGACCGCGCCCGCGAGGCGGCCGAGCGGGCCGCGGAGCGGCTGCGTGGCAAGCGTGCGGAGCAGACGGAGGCCGAGGCCCGACTGGCCGAAGCGGAGCGGCAGTTGGAGCGGGCCCGCGAGGCCGTGCGGCTCGTGGAGCGCGAGCGGCAACAGGCGGAACGCGAGCAGCAACGCGCGGAACATGAGCGGCAGCGGGCGGCGAAGCGCCACGCGGCCGCCGCCGAGGCGTTGGCACGCGCCGATCGGGAGGCCCGGGAGACGGCCGAGCGGGCCGACCGGCTCGCCGCCGCTCCTGACGCGCCGGAACATCCCTGAGCTGCCCTCTTGTCCGCGGCACTTGGGCGCCGCCGCGGCGCCCGGTCCGGGCCGGGTACCGGCCGACCGGGCGAACCCGGACGGAGCACCCTTCACCCACTTACCCCGCTGCGCTCGTGGTGTGGCACGGCACGGCGCAGGATCGTGCCCATGCGACCGGCGCGTTTACTTGCGCGGCGCGCCGGTCGCTGTCCGTTCCGCCCACCGGCCGCCCCTGACACCAGGCACAGGGGCCCGCGAAGGAGATGCGCACAGGATGACCACGATGTCCGAACGGGTTTCAGAACTGTCGGTGCGGCAGGCGTCGCACCATGTCTCCCAGTCCGTGTTCGACGGCTCCAGGCTCCGGGTCGTCCTGCTGGTGGACGTCTACGACGGAGCCCAGCAGCAGTTCCTGGAAGCCTACGAGCAGCTGTGCAACCAGGTCGCCTCCGTTCCCGGGCACGTCAGCGACCAGCTGTGCCAGTCGATCGAGAACCCCTCGCAGTGGCTCATCACCAGTGAGTGGGAGAGCGCCCCGCCGTTCCTGTCCTGGGTGAACAGCGAGGAGCACGTCCGGATGGTGGAACCGCTGCACTCCTGCGTCCGGGACACCCGGTCGCTGCGCTTCCACATCGTCCGCGAGACGGACACGGACGCCACGGCCGGCAAGCGCCGACTGCAGGCGGCTCCCCGGATCGGTGACGGCGTGGTCCGCCATGCCCTCACCTTCACGGTCAAGCCGGGCAGCGAGGACAAGGTCGCCGAGATCCTGGCGGGCTACGCCTCGCCCGAGCCGCAGGTCGACGACACCACCCGGCTGTGCCGCACCTCCCTGTACATGCACGGCAACCGCGTGGTCCGGGCCATCGAGGTGCGGGGCGACCTGCTCACGGCGCTGCGCCACGTCGCCCGCCAGCCCGAGGTGCGGGCCGTCGAGGAGGCCATCAACCCCTATCTGGAGCAGGACCGGGACCTGGACGACCAGGAGTCCGCCCGGGTCTTCTTCACCCGTGCGGCCCTGCCCGCCGTGCACCACGTGACACAGGCCCAGGAGATTGCCGAGGCACAGCGGCACGCCCTGTACTACCCGGCCCGGGAGGGTCTGGGCATGCGGCTGGCCGAGGTCCTCTCCGAGCAGGACGCGCTGGCGGCGAAGGATCCGCGCAGCCCGATCCTGCGCAGCACGATCTTCCAGCGCGACGACGTCGTCGTACGGCTGATCGACATGCGGGGCGCCCTGGAGGCGGCCGATCCCGTCGTCGCCCTCGGCCTGCCCGACCCCTCGCAGGCGGCCGAGCTGACCACGCTCCTCGACGCCGGCGCCAGGAGCGGTGACCCCGCGCGCCTGCTGGAGTCCGCCCGCATGGCCCTCATCACCGACCGCCGGTCGCCCGAGGTCTGACCGGCAGCCCCCGGCCCGCGACGGCCGCACCCCCCACGTCGACGCAGCACAGCATCGGAGGAACGTCGTGACCAGACCCCGTCCCAAGATCGTGGATGTCAGCGAGATCGAGCCCAACACCAGGCGCGGCGGCGACCTGCGCGCCCTGCTCACCCCCACCACGGTCGGCGCGACCAGCGGTTTCATGGGCGTCGCCATCGTGCAGCCCGGCGACCGCATCGCAGAGCACTACCACCCGTACTCCGAGGAGTTCGTCTACGTCGTCTGCGGACAGCTGGAGGTGGACCTGGACGGCGAGCCGCATCCGCTGCGGCCGGAGCAGGGGTTGATGATCCCCGCCCACATGCGCCACCGGTTCCGCAACGTCGGTGACGTCGAGGCCCGGATCGTCTTCCACCTCGGCCCGCTGGCCCCGAGTCCGCCGCTCGGCCACGTCGACACGGAGGAGGCCGAGCCCGCCGCGGTCGCCGCCGAGGGGGCCGGTGCGGGCGGGAGCCGGTCATGACCAGGCGGGTGGCGGTCACCGGCATAGGCATCGTGGCACCCGGCGGCATCGGCGTTCCGGCCTTCTGGGACCTGCTCGCCGGCGGCCGTACCGCGACCCGGGGCATCACGTTCTTCGACCCGGCCGGACTGCGCTCACGGATCGCCGCCGAGTGCGACTTCGACCCGGCGGCGTACGGACTGGACGCGGAGCAGACCGCGCGGGCGGACCGGTACATCCAGTTCGCCCTGGTCGCGGGTGACGAAGCCGTCCGCGACTCCGGTCTCGATCTCGCCAGGGAGAACCCGTGGCGGGTCGGGGTGTCCCTGGGTACCGCCGTCGGCGGCACCACCCGGCTGGAGCACGACTACGTCCTGGTCAGCCACCGCGGGCAGCGCTGGGACGTGGACCACCGGGAGGCTGAGCCGCAGCTGCACCGCGCGTTCTCGCCGAGCACCCTCGCCTCGGCGGTCGCGGAGCGGTTCGGGGCGTGCGGTCCGGTGCAGACGGTCTCGACCGGCTGCACCTCGGGTCTGGACGCGGTCGGGTACGCCTTCCACACCGTCGAGGAGGGCCGGGCCGACATCTGCATAGCCGGTGCCTCGGACTCGCCGATCTCGCCGATCACCATGGCGTGCTTCGACGCGATCAAGGCGACGTCCCCGAACAACGACGATCCCGCCCACGCCTCCCGTCCCTTCGACAACGACCGTGACGGGTTCGTCATGGGCGAGGGCGGGGCGGTGCTCGTCCTGGAGGAGCTGGAGCACGCCCGGGCCCGCGGCGCGCACGTGTACTGCGAGCTCGGCGGCTACGCCACCTTCGGCAACGCCTACCACATGACCGGTCTGACCAGCGAGGGCCTGGAGATGGCCCGGGCGATCGAGGTCGCCCTGGACCATGCCCGGCTCGACGGCACCGCGATCGACTACGTCAACGCGCACGGCTCGGGCACCCGGCAGAACGACCGCCACGAGACGGCCGCGGTGAAGCGGGCGCTGGGGCAGCACGCCTACGACACGCCCATGAGCTCCATCAAATCCATGGTGGGGCACTCCCTGGGAGCGATCGGGGCGATCGAGGTCGTGGCCTGTGTGCTGGCCCTGGCCCACCAGGTCGTACCGCCCACCGCGAACTACGAGACCCCCGACCCCGAGTGCGACCTGGACTACGTCCCGCGCGTCGCCCGCGAACGGAAGCTGAGCAGCGTCCTGTCCGTGGGCAGTGGATTCGGCGGTTTCCAGTCCGCGGTGATCCTGACCCGGCCGAGGGAGAGGACACCATGAGCGAACCGTATCCGCGGCGCGCGGCCGTCACCGGGATCGGCGTGGTCGCGCCGAACGGAACCACCGTGGAGGCCTTCTGGAAGTCCACCGAGGAAGGCATGAGCGTCCTGGACCGCGTCACCCGCGAGGGCTGTGAGCAGCTGCCGCTGCGGGTGGCCGGTGAGGTCCGCGGCTTTGAACCGTCGGCGGCGGTCGAGGAGCGGTTCCTCGTCCAGACCGACCGGTTCACGCACTTCGCGATGGCCGCGGCCGATCTGGCACTGGAGGACGCCCGTCTCGGCCAGGCCGACACCGACGAGGCGCCGTTCTCGGTGGGCGTGGTCACCGCGGCCGGTTCCGGCGGCGGTGAGTTCGGCCAGCGGGAGCTGCAGCGGCTGTGGGGAAAGGGCAGCCGGTTCGTCGGCCCGTACCAGTCCATCGCCTGGTTCTACGCCGCCAGCACCGGGCAGGTCTCCATCCGCCGCGGCTTCAAGGGGCCCTGCTCGGTGGTCGCCGCCGACGAGGCCGGCGGTCTGGACGCCCTGGCGCACGCGGCGCGGGCCGTGCGGCGCGGCACCGACGTGATCGTGGCAGGGTCGACCGAGGCGCCACTGGCGCCGTACTCGATGGTGTGCCAGCTCGGTTACGAGGAGCTGAGCACCGTCGACGATCCGGCGCGGGCCTACCGCCCGTTCACGGACGGTGCCTGCGGCTTCGTCCCCGCCGAGGGCGGCGCGATGCTCGTCGTGGAGGAGGTCGCCTCGGCCTGGGAACGCGGGCTGCCCGTGCGGGCCGTCCTCGCCGGGCACGCGGCGACCTTCACCGGTGCCTCGCGCTGGGAGGCGTCCCGGGAGGGACTCGCCGAGGCGATCCGCGGTGCGCTGGAGGAGGCCGGCTGTGCGCCCGAGGAGGTCGACGTCGTCTTCGCCGACGCCCTCGGGGTGCCGGCGGCGGACCGGGCGGAGGCGCTGGCGATCGCCGACGCCCTGGGCGGCCACGGCCGGCGGGTGCCGGTGACGGCACCGAAGACGGGCACCGGACGGGGCTACTGCGCGGCTCCCGTGCTCGACACGGCGGCCGCGGTGCTCGCGATGGAGCACGGTCTGATCCCGCCGACCCCGAACGTGGTCGACGTCTGCCACGACCTCGACCTCGTGACCGGCCGGGCCCGCGCCGCCGAGCTGCGTACGGCGCTGGTCCTCAGCCGGGGCCTCATGGGGTCGAACTCGGCGCTCGTGCTCCGGCACGGCGCCGCCGACGCCTCGTAGCGAGGTCGCCGGAGCGGAACCCAAGCAAGGAGAGAGAGGAACGACATGAGTGCCCAAATCACCGTCGAAGAACTGGCCGAACTCATGAAGAAGGCGGCCGGGATCACCGTCAGCCCCCAGGAGCTGTCGGACCGCCCCGACACCGCCTTCGGCGAGCTCGGCATCGACTCGCTCGGCCTGCTCGGCATCGTCGGCGAACTGGAGAACAGGCACGGCACGCCGATGCCTCCCGACGCGGAGCGCTGCAAGACGCCCCGGGAGTTCCTCGACCTCGTCAACAGCGCCCTTCTGGCAGGAGCCTGACATGGCTGGACACACGCAGAACGAGATCACCATCGCCGCACCGGTGGACCTGGTGTGGGACATCACCAACGACGTGGCGAACTGGCCGCAGCTGTTCAGCGAGTACGCCTGTGCCGAGATCCTGTCCCAGGAGGGGGACAAGACCACCTTCCGGCTGACCATGCACCCCGACGAGAACGGCACCGTGTGGAGCTGGGTCTCGGAACGGGAGACCGACCGCCCCACCCTCACCGTCAAGGCCCGCCGGGTGGAGACCGGCCCGTTCGCCCACATGAACATCCGGTGGCGCTACGAGGAGGTCCCGGGCGGCACCCGGATGATCTGGACCCAGGACTTCGCGATGAAGCCCGACGCCCCGGTCGACGACGACTGGATGACCGACAACATCAACAAGAACTCCAAGATCCAGATGGCCCTGATCCGCGACCGGATCGAGAAGGCCGCCGCCGAGCGGGGGGCCCAGCCGGGCCTCACCGACTGAGCCGGACGGAGAGACACCGTGCACCAAGCCCTGATCGTGGCCCGGATGGCCCCCGGATCGGCCCCGGACATCGCGAAGATCTTCGAGGACTCCGACCGGGGAGAGCTGCCGCACCTCGTCGGTGTCACCCGGCGCAGCCTCTTCCAGTTCGGTGATGTGTACCTGCACCTCATCGAGTCCGAGAAGGAGCCCGGCCCGGCCATCGCCAAGGTGACCGGGCACCCGGAGTTCCGGGACGTCAGCGAGCGGCTGTCGGCGTACGTCAGCGCGTACGACCCCGAGACCTGGCGCTCGCCGAAGGACGCGATGGCCCGGCGCTTCTACCTCTGGGAGCGCGACCGGGCCGTCTGAACCCGCCGTCCGCTCCCGCGGACGGCCACCGGTCGCCGGGCCCGCAGCGTCGCGGGCCCGGCGACCGGTGTTCTGCGCGGCTTGTCCCGGATCACCCGGGGACCGTGCAGTCGAACGCGTGCAGATAGGGGTTGACCGGGCCGATCTCGTCGATGACCAGGCCCGCGGCGGTCAGCCGGCCGACCATGCTCTCGGTGGTGTGCTTGGCCCCGCCGACGTTGAGCAGCAGCAACAGGTCCATGGCGGTGCTGAAGCGCATCGACGGGGTGTCGTCGACGAGGTTCTCGATGACCACGACCCGGGCCTTGGGCCCGCCCGCCTCGATCACGTTGCGCAGGCAGCGGGCGGTCGATTCGTCGTCCCACTCCAGGATGTTCTTGATGATGTACACATCGGCCTGCACCGGGATGGCCTCGCGGCAGTCGCCGGGCACGATGCGGACCCGGTCGGCGAGCGAGCCGCCCGGGCGCAGCCGGGGGTCGGCGTTCTCCACGACACGGGGCAGGTCGAGCAGGGTGCCCCGCATCGACGGGTACTTCTCCAGCAGGCTGGCCACCACATGGCCCTGGCCGCCGCCGATGTCGGCGACCGACTTGGCCCCGGACAGGTCCAGCAGTTCGGCGACCTCCCGGGCGGACTGCTTGCTGGAGGTCGTCATGGCCCGGTTGAAGACGTCGGCGGACTCGGGGGCGTCCTCGTTGAGGTAGTCGAAGAACTCCTTGCCGTACAGGTCCTCCACGACGTTGCGGCCGGAGCGCACGGCCTCGTCGAGGCGCGGCCAGGCGTCCCAGGTCCACGGCTCGGTGCACCACAGCGTGATGTAGCGCAGGCTGTGCGGGTCGTCCTCGCGCAGCAGCCGGGACATGTCGGTGTGCGCGAACGTCCCGTCCTCCCGCTCGGCGAACACGCCGTAGCAGGACAGCGCGCGCAACAGCCTTCTCAGGGGCCCCGGTTCGGTCTTCACCGCGGCCGCGAGATCCGCCACGGCCATGGGGCCGTCCCCCAGCGCGTCGGCGACGCCCAGCCGGGCGGCCGCGCGGAGGGCGGCGGCACACGCCGCCCCGAAGACGAGTTCCCTCAGCCGCATGGACGGCGGTGGGGCAGTGGGTGCGGTCGTCATGTGCCGCCTCTCCTCCTTGGGTTACGGACGGGTTCGGCCGGTCAGCACAGGCCCGCGGGCTTGGACTTCGCGCAGTTGTTGCGGGCGAAGGTGTTGTTCCGCTTGGCGGCTTCCTGGTTGACCAGGTCCGCCGGCGCGTTGTTCTTCACCCGGTTGTCGTGGATCCGGTTCCGCTCGCTGGTGGTACCCACGAAGCTCTTGTAGAGGACGACGCCACCGGAGAGCGGGGACCTGCCGGCGTTGCCGGTGATCACGTTGCCGGTCACCAGGGAGTCCTCGGCGCCGGTCAGCACGACGCCGGAGCCCTGCAGGAAGGGCAGCCGGGCGGTCTTCGGGCAGTACTTGTTGTTCTTGACGATGCTGTTGTAGGCCACGGTCGCCTTACCGGCCTTGGGCTTGTTCTCGTCGCCGACGACGAACACCCCGGCGCAGTTGCCGGTCACGTCGTTGTGCGCGACGGTGATGTTGCGCAGGCGGCGGACGGTGACGCCGATGCGGTTGCCCTTCAGCACGTTGCGGTCGACGATCGTGCCCCTGGTGTCCTTGGCGCCCGCCTCGGTGAGCATCGTGTTGGCGAGGAAGACACCCGCGTCACCGTTGTCGCGGACGGTGTTGCCCCGGACCAGGCTGCGCACCGACCGCTCCTCGGCGATGCCCCACAGCTTGTTCTTGTCGGCGGTCACCTGACGCACGGTCAGGTGGTCGGTGCCCACGGCGAACACGCCGGCCCGGGCGAAGCCGGTCACGGTCAGGTCGGCGATGGTGACGCCGTCGACGCGCCAGCTCTTCGTCCCGGCCACGCAGATGCCGTTGCCGTACCCGGCGCAGCTGGTGTCGGACTTCTTCTTGCCCGGCCTGATGACCGTCTTCCGGCCGTCGCCGCGCAGGGTCAGCCACGGCGTGGTGATCTTCACGCTCTCGCGGTAGGTGCCGGCGGTGACCAGCACGGTGTCTCCCGGCTTGGCCGCGTCCACCGCTTTCTGGATCGATTGCCCCGGACGCACGACGTGCAGCGTGGGGCAGTTGCCGGCGGGCGCGGCCGCGCCGACTCCGGCCACGAGGAGCGCTGCGGCGCAGGCGCCGTAGACGGTATGACATTTCTTCATGTTCCGCACGTTACGTCGCATATGACCGTGGACGGCCCGGATGAGCCGTCCGGCGGCGTGTCACGTCACCTCAGAGCGACATGTAGAGGCGGGTGCCGCCGGGCCGGTAGCCGACGCGTTCGTACACCCGGCGGGATCCCTCGCCCGAGTACTCCAGCCAGACCGACCGCGCTCCCCGGGTGAACATCGTCTCGGTGAGTGCCGCGGTCACCGACGCGGCGATGCCCCGGCCCCGGTGGGCCGGGCGGGTGCCCACGCCCGCCAGTTCCGCGGTCCCCGCGGCGGGCGGGGAGCAGGTCGCCGCACCCGCGCAGCCGTCGGGGGCCCGGACGAAGCGGACGGCTCCGCCGCTGTCGGCTGTGCGGCGCAGCCGGGCGGTGCCTTCCGGGGAAGGCGCGAACTCACCGGCGAACGCCTCGGAAAGGGCCGCTTCGATCGATGCGTAGTCCTCCTCCGTGCGGGGGACCTCGGCCACCGGCCCACCGGCGAACGACGGCACCGCCAGTGTTTGCGGTGTACAGACGAGGTAGGTGTGCCGGGCCTCGACGGTGAAGCCCGCCCGGACGAGCGCCGGTGCCACGGCGGGCGCGGCGTCGGGGGCGAACTCCAGTCGGGGCCGCAGTGGACCACTCGACGGCCCGGCTCGGCGGCGCGCCCACCCGGCGGCCCGTGGCGCCACCCGACGCGGCCGCGGCAGGTCGGCACGGGCCGCCCCGCGGCCTGCGCGCCGCGGCTGCGCGCCGCACGGGGTCCGGCCGGTCAGTTCGGTGAGGGGATACGGGTCGCGATCTCGCGGGCCATGCGGCGGGCCTCGGGGGACACGGGCTGGCCGTCCTGTGCGGTGCCCGCCTGCAGCAGGTCCAGCAGGTCCTGCGACTCCTCCTGGTACAGCTCCGCCAGCCGCTCGGCGGTGCCGTATCCGGGCAGGAAGTCGATCTCGTCCAGGTCTGGGGGGTCGTAGCCGTCCATGATGGGGCAACGTACCCGGTCTGGTCCGGGTCACGCAGCCCGTACGAGCCGGACGTCCTCCACACCCGGCAGTCCGAGGAGCGGCACCCGTCCGGTGCGCTGGTCCGGGTCGATCGTCAGGCCGGAGCGGCGGACCAGGTCCAGGACGTCTTCCGGCTCGGGCCCGGGCTCTCCGGATCTCCGGGACGGGCGGACGGGACGGACGCTGATGACTCCGGGATCCCCCGCTGGTCTGATCGACGGATAATCGGTGTGCCGGTCAAGAACCTTCCGGGGCACCGCCCTCGGACGTTCCGCGGGGGCCGGCTTCCCCTGCGCCTTCGGCGTCCGCCCAGGCCGCGCGCCGGCTCGCACACATCCCGTCGGACACGGGCTCCCCCGTGTCATCTGCAGATGGGCCGGAATCTCCGGCATGTGCCGGCCCCAGGGCGACCAGCACCGCCAGCAGGGCGCCCGCGACGAGGGCGGGGGCCGGGGACCAGGCGGCCGGCACCAGGGCGGCCGCGGTGACGGGGTACGGGAGCCGCTCGGCCACCCTCGCCTGGTGGGGGCGCAGGTGCACGGCCCAGACCGTGACCAGGAACACGGCCGCCGGAACGGTCACCGCCGCTCCGGCGGCCGGGGACGAGGCGCCGGTGTGCCGCGTGACGTGGTCCGCGTACGCGGCCAGCCCCGCCCCCTCGGCGGTCGCCGCGGCGAAGACCAGGTAGTGGCCGTAGGCCCAGGGGAACCGCCTGCGGTGGGCCCGGTGCGTCGTGGCGAGCAGTGTGTGCGCGGGCCGGGCGAAGTACAGCCACCACATCGCGTAGGCCGTGAGCAGGCCGCCGGCCGCCACCGCGGCGAGCGCCCCGGTGCCCTGGTGCCGGTCGAAGGCGCTGCGTACGGCGACGGTGGCGGCGGCGACGGACTCGCCGAGCACGATGAGGGTGAACAGTTCGTAGCGTTCGGCGATGTGGTGCGGATGCCAGGGTGTCATCCCGGCGGACTGCGCCCACACGGGCACGGAGAGTTCGGCGGCGATCAGGACGGCCATGCCGGGCAGCCGCAGCACGGGGGGCACACCGAGCAGAGCCACCCAGCCCAGCTGGCAGGCCGTCACTCCCCCGGCGAAGCGCAGCGCCGTCCTGCGCCGGGCGGGGTCGGACAGCGCGGCCCGGAGCCAGAGGGCCGCCAGGGTGGAGCGCAGGACGACGTATCCGAGCGTGACGATCCTGAGGTCGCCCGCCTCGAACGCCCGGCGCACACCGGCCGCGAGCACGAGCGAGCCGGTGATCTGGACGAACACCGTCAACCGGTAGGGCACGTCGTCGGGATCGTAGGCGGAGGCGAACCAGGTGAAGTTCATCCACGCCCACCAGATGGTGAAGAAGACCAGCGCGAAGCGCAGGGCACCGGACGCGTACAACCCGTGCGTCAGGGCCGTGTGCAGGCTCGCGGACGCCTGTGCCACCGCGATCACGAAGCACAGGTCGTAGAAGAGTTCCAGTGGGGTGGCGGACCGGTGCGGTTCGCCGGGGTCGCGGCCCCGCATGGTGCTCATGCCGCTCCTCGCTGTGTCGGCTCCCGGCCGTCGGCCGTCCCGCCGAGGCTAGGGCGGCCCGGTGGCGGTGCCGTGTCCGCCGGTGCACGGGCTCGTGCCCGAGAGCGCACGGCCGGCGCGGGTGCGCGCGATGGTGTGCACCGGCGGGCAGCACCGCGTGCGCTGCCGGACAACCCGCCGGCTTCACGAGCGCCTAGCGTCCCCCGGGTACGCACAGCTCAGCACCACAGGAGGCGGAACATGACCACCAGCTCCCGGCCCGGCACCGGCAGCCAGCCCTGGCTGCACCAGAAGGGCGAGGTGATCCAGGAGTTCGGGACCGTCAAGCAGTTCCCGGTCGGCCTGTCCTACGAGGCGCGCATGTACTCCTGCCAGCGACTGAACAAGGTGCTGGCGGACACGCAGATCCTCTACGGCCTGTACAAGAAGCACCACTGGCTGATGCGCGGGGCGACCTTCTACCAACTGCACCTGGTGCTGGACAAGCACGCGGGGGAACAGCTGGAGATCGTCGACACCGTCGCCGAACGCGTCCAGTCGCTGGGCGGGGTCGCGGTGGGCGACCCCCGGCACGTCGCCGAGATCACCTCGATCCCCCGGCCCCCGGACGGGGTGGAGGAGGTCCCGGCGATGCTGTCACGGCTGCTGGAGGCCCACGAGAGCATCCTCGTCGACGCCCATGACGCCGCGGCCCGGGCCGCCGGACTGGGGGACGACGGCACCAACGACCTGCTGGTGTCGCAGGTGATCAGGACCGGGGAACTGCAGGCGTGGTTCCTGGCCGAGCACCTGGTCGACACCCCGCTGGTCAGGGCCTGACCGAGCAGGCGGACACACCCCGGGGAATGCCCGCTGCCCCGGCGCGGCGGCCGGACCTCCGCACCGTCCGCCGGCCCCGGCCGGCGGGCTGCTGCCGGCGGTCCGGACCGCCCCGGCTCAGCCGGCCTGACCGGCCTCGGCCCGCAACGGGCACCCGGTGCCGACGCGCTGCTCCAACTCGGCTCGCAGAGTGGCGAGTTCGGCCATGCGGGCGTCGATGAGCCGGATCTTGTCCGCCAGCAGCCCGGACAGGGCCGCGGCCGAGTCGGGGGCGTCGAGCAGTTCCTCGCCGTGGCGTGCGATCTCCGCGAGGGAGAAGCCGAGGGCCTGTGCGGTGCGGACGTAGGCGAGCCAGGGCACCGTCTCGGGCGGGAAGTCGCGATAGCCGTTCGACAGCCGCCGGCCCCTGACCAGTCCCACCTTCTCGTAGAAGCGGATGCCGTCCTTGGTCATGCCGGTCCGCGCGGCCAGCTCTCCGATCAGCATGACTCCCCGTCAGGTCGACTGTCGGTGCTTGACCTTGGACCCTACTCCACTGTCTAGCGTGACGCGCGTCGCTGTCACGCAACCAGCAGGAGCCCTGTCATGATCTCCCTTGCCGCCCCGGCCCACCCCGTCTATCCACGGGTGGTGCGCGCCAGCGCCTGGTACGACCTGGTCGTCACCGCCGGTTTCGCGACGCCCTGGACGTACGCCCTGGTGAACCGCGCGCTGTCGGCACTGGGCGATGCGCTGGGGCTCGGTGCGCTGCCCTCGGTCGATCCGGTGCAGACCATGTACGCGAACCTGATGGGTTCGGTGGTGGTCGTCTGGGCTCTGCTGCGCATCCTCCGGCCGCTTCCGGCGCACGGGCTGTACGACGGTGCCGCACGCGTGCTGTTCTCGGTCTGGATGTCGTACGCGGTCGCCCAGGGGATCACGCGGTTGCTGTTGCTGTTCCTGGTCGTCGAGGTGTCGTTCGGCGTCGCCCAGCTCGTGCCGTGGTGGCGGAGCCGGGGGACCCGTCGGGATGCCTGCGATTAGTTCGCCGTCGATCCATTCGAGGGGAGCAGGTGCCGTACCCGGCGGCGTGATCCTCTCCCGGCGTGTGATCCGTCCCGTCCGCGGGTACTCGCCCGCGCACGGCAGGGAGGTCACGGCATGGACGGGCGAGCGTGGCGCGGGCGGGTGGGCGCCCCGTGACGGCTTCGGACAGAACGCTGCTCACCGGATGGTTCAGCTTCCGGGACGGCGAGGCGACCGCCGGGGACGTCCTCGCCCTGAACCGCGTGCAGTGCGTCCTGGACCACGCGGGGCACGCCTACGACACGGCCTGGAGCCCCGCGTTCCGGCCGGACGCGCTGCACCTCGACGACGTGGACCCCCAGGCGTACGGCAGCCTGGTCTTCGTGTGCGGGCCGCTGCACGGGCCGCAAGTGGCCGATCTGCACCGGCGCTTCCCGCACTGTCTGCGGATCGCCGTCGGAACCTCCGTGATCCGGCCCGGCAGTCCGGCCGTCACCGGGTTCCACCGGATACTGGCCCGCGACGGTCCGGCGCTCGAACCGGTGCGGGACCTGTCGGCGCGTGCCCCGGCCGCCCCCGCCCTGCCGGTCGTCGGGGTGATCCTCACCCGGGGGCAGCGCGAGTACGGGGGCCGGCGGCGCCACGAGGAGACCGCCGACCGGATCACCCGCTGGCTGCTGGCCAAGGACTGCGCACGCGTGGAGCTGGAGACCAGGCTCGACACGAAGGACTGGCGGCTGTGCGCGACGCCCGGACAACTGGACTCCGTGCTGGAGCGGCTGGACCTGGTGGTCACCGACCGGCTGCACGGACTGGTGCTGTCCCTGCGGGCAGGCGTCCCGGCCCTGGCGGTCGACCCGGTCGAGTCGGGCGCCAAGGTCACCGCGCAGGCCCGGTCCTGCGGCTGGCCCGCCCTGGTGGCTGCGGAGGACCTCGACGACGGACGACTGGAACACTGGTGGGACTGGTGCCTCATCGAGGGAACGGACACCGCGCGCCGGATCCGAGCCGGTTTCCGTTCCGGGCGGACGCCGGACAACGCCGACGGTCTCCTGCGGGCGCTGACCGGCCGGCCGCCCGAGGACGGACGGCCCGCGCCCGGAGGGCATTGGATGCCGCACCCGGGGAACACGGTGAGCCATGAACGACCGGAGTCACCCGGATGACGTAGAACTCACCGCTCACGAACGGCTGGCCCTGCTCCGCATCGAGGCGGAACTGCGCCGTGACCGTCGTCTCACCCGCCGGATGAGCGCCTCGCCCCCTCGGGTGTGGCTGCCGCTGACGGTCGCCGTCCTGATGTGCGCCTCGATCGTTCTCGGCGTCCTGGGCATCCGCACTTCGAACCCGGCGCTGATCTGGGGCTTCGCGGTGATATGGCCGGCCACCCTGCTGGGGGCCTTCCGACTGCTGTGCCGGATGACCGGGGGCGGCGACCGCGCCACACCCTGGGTGTGACACCGCCCGCCTCGGTCCGGGGCCGTAGGTCCATCGCCCGAGGCAGCGCGGCCCCCTGACGGGTACCGTCATCCGGTGTGAAGATCACCGAGAAGCCGCGGGACTCCGCGCGGCGCCGGCACGACGTGCTCGCGAAGCTGCGCACCGGGGCGGACGTCTGGGTCGCCACGTCCGGCGCGGACGGTCTGCCGTGCCTGGTCCCGCTGTGGTTCCTGTGGGACGGAGCGGCCTTGTGGCTGTCGACCCGGATCACCAGCCCGACGGGACGCGACCTGCGCGACACCGGCCGGGCCCGTCTCGCGCTCGGCGACACCCAGGACGTCGTCCTCGTCGACGCGGTGGTGCAGACCTTCACCGCCCAGGAGGTGCCGGCCGCGACCGCGGACGCCTTCGCGCAGCGGTGGGGCTGGGATCCGCGTGCGGATCACCCCGCCTACAGGTACTTCCGGGCGCTGCCACGGGCGATCCAGGCCTGGAACGGGGTGCACGAGCTCAAGGGGCGGCATGTGATGCGCAACGGGGAGTGGGCCGATCCGGGACCGTGACGTCAGGAGCAGCGGGCGCGCACCCGCCCCGTCAGGTCGGCCGCAGCCTCGGGCCAGTGTGGGTACTCGAAGGTGAAGCCCGCGTCCCGCAGGCGGCCCGGGACGACGCGCCGGCTCTTCAGCAGCAGTTCGGTGTCCGAACGCAAGCCGAAGGCGCCGATCTCCGCCATCCACGCGGTGGCGGGCAGACCGATGGGCATGCCCCACGCCTCGCGCAGGGCGCGCATGAAATCCCGCTGCGGGAGAGGCGTGGGGGCGGCGAGGTTCACGGGCCCGGTGAGATCGTCCCGGCCGACGAGGAACTCGACGGCTCGTACGAAGTCGTGGTCGTGGATCCAGGAGACGTACTGTGCTCCGCCCGCGACCGGACCGCCGAGGCCGAGCCGGGCCAGCCGCAGCAGGACGTCGAACACACCGCCCCGGTCGGGGCTCATCACCATCGCGGACCGCAGGGCGACCTTGCGGGTGTGCGGAGTGTCGGCCCGCTCCTGTTCCCGCTCCCAGGCCTTGGCGATCTCGACGCTGTACGACCAGTAGCCGGGCACGTCCGGTTCGGTACCGCCGATCACACCGCTCGCCTCGTCGTTGGGCGCGTCGAAGCGGTGGGCGTACACCGTGGCCGTGCTCATCTGCAGCCAGAGGCGGGGCGGCCGGGCGGCGGCCGCGATCGCCTCGCCCACGACCCGGGCGGACTCCACCCTCGAGTCCATCATGGCCTTCAGGTTGACCGGAGTGTAGCGGCAACTGACGCTGCGCCCGGCCAGGTTGACCACCACGTCGCTGCCGTCGACGGCCTCCGCCCAGGGCCCCAGGGTCCTTCCGTCCCAGGCGAGTTCACCCGGGCCCGCCGGACGCCTGCTGAGCACGACCACCTCGTGACCGGCCCCGGTCAGCGCGTGCCTCAGTATCGTACCGACCTGTCCGGTGCCTCCGGGCAGCACGAACCTCATCCCGCTTCCCCCTTCTCTCTGAACACGACCCTAGCCCAGAGTTGAACATGTTCAAAAACAGGGCGGGGAAACTCGGGAAGAGGGATGTCGAGCGCGCCGTGGTCACCGGCCCGGTCCCGGGCCGGGGCGGGTGGCCCCGGCCCGGGTCCGGTCACGGCTTGCGGGCGACCGCCCCGTACATCGCGATGTCCTCGTCGAGGATGTCCTTCTCCCCCGTGCCGTCCGGGTGCCACTTGTGCACCTGGACGATGCCCGGCTCGACCAGTTCCAGGCCCTCGAAGAACTCGTGGGCCTCGTCGAGGGTGCGCAGCCGCATCGGCATGTTGCGGGCGGCGTACTCACGCGCGACGCGGCCCACCTCCTCGGGCGCGAACTCGGCGGTGCCGATGGACATCGCCAGGTAGCTCCCCGAGGGCAGCGGCTCCAGCAGGCGGCGCACGACGCCGACCGCGTCGTCCGCGTCGAGCATGAAGTGCACGATGGCGATCACGGTGAGCGCGACCGGCTTGCCGAGGTCGAGGGTCTCACGCAGCTCGGGGGCGTCCAGGATGGCCGCCGGGTCGCGGAAGTCGGCCTCGATGTACGACGTCCTCCCCTCCGGCGCGCTGGAGAGCAGTCCCTGGGAGAGGGTGAGGACGATGGGGTCGTTGTCGACGTAGACCACCCGTGACTCGGGTGCCACCGACTGGACTATCTCGTGCAGGTTCGGGGAGGTGGGGATCCCGGTGCCGATGTCCAGGAACTGGCGCATGCCCGCCTCCTCGGCGAGCCAGCGCACCGCGCGGTTCATCCAGTCGCGGTTGGCGCGCATGTGGACGGGGAGGGCGGGCCACTCCCGGGACATGGCGTCGCCGGCCTCCTTGTCGGCTGGGTAGTAGTCCTTGCCGCCGAGGATGTAGTCGTAGATCCGGGCGGAGTGGGCGTTCTCGGTGTCGATGCGGTCGGCCGGCCATCCGTTGTCGGGCAACGCCGTGTCTCCCATTCGAGTCGGGGCGGTCACAGGGATCCGAAGCGGATCCATGATCCACCGGAACCGGGGCAACGCTCAGCAGAACAAGGCATGTTCACAGGAGGAAGTCGGCGTCACCCGCCTTCACGCCCGTCAGGAAGTCCGTCATCTCACGCGGGGTGAAGACGAGCGCCGGCCCGTCCGGGTCGGTGGACTGGCGGACGGCCACGCGCCCGTCGGCGAGCTTCTTCACTTCCACACAGGCGCCCCCGGCGTCGTGGCTCCACGGCTTGGTCCAGCCGCGCGCACCCAGTTCCCGGGACGGCACGCCGCTGTGTACGTGGTGGGGCACTCAGAGCTCCTTGCGAATCGAACCGAGGAACGCCTCGGTCTTCCTGGCGGGCGCCGCCTGGGCGCCCAGCCGGTCCAGGGCCTCGCGGTACACCACGACGTCGTCCGTCTTGTCGAGGTAGACGGCGCCGACCAGGCCGTTGAGGTAGACGATGTCGGGCAGTTCGCGGGCCCGGAACCGGAAGAGGTGGTACGCGCCCGCCCGCATCGCCGGATGCGGTCCGTTGGCGAACGGCATGATCTGCAGGGTCACATGGGGCAGCCGGTTCAGTTCGATCAGGTGGTCGATCTGCGCGCGCATCACGCCGGCCCCGCCGACCGGCCAGCGCAGCACCGTCTCGTCCATCACCACCCACAGCCTCGGCGGCGCGTCCCGTGACAGCAGTTCCTGGCGGCGCATACGCAGCGCGACCCGGCGCTCCGTGGCCTGCCCGGAGGCGTGCGGGTTGCCCGCGCCGAGCAGGGCGGTGGCGTACTCCTTGGTCTGCAGCAGCCCGTGGACGAACTGGTTCTCGTAGGCACGGATCTGCAACGCGGCCTGCTCCAGGCTGAGATAGGCGGCGAACCAGTCCGGCATCACATCACGGTAGGTGTGCCACCAACCTCGCTTGTTGGCCTCCCGGACCGACTGCAGGAAGGTGTCGATCTCCTGCTGGTCCCGCACGCCGTAGGTGTTCAGCAGCTTCTCGGCGTCCGCCAGTCTGAGCCGGGCCACCTTGGCGGCCTCCATCCGGCGGATCGTCGAGTGGCTGACCCCGATCGCCGCGCCCGCCTGTTCGTACGTCAGGCCGGCCCGGGTCCGCAGCTCCTCCAACTGCCTGCCGAGGATCATGCGCAGGACGGAGGGCGCGCCACCCCAGTCGGTCTCCGCGGTCACGCCTTACCCCCTCACACCGTCGGTTGCAGGGTCACCGTCTCACGCGATCGCTACACAGGCTCATTCGATCACTTATTGCCGAAAGCAGCATGCACGCGGCTTCTTGCAAATTTCAACTTGCTGGTTGCGGGGTGTTGTTGGCAGGTGTCACAGTGGACTCACTGCTCCGGCCCAGGAAGGAACGGGCGATGCAGCTCAGTTGGGGGAGATTGGGCTGCGATCGGGCACCGCCGTGCCCGGGTCGCCGTCCCCAACGGTCCGGCGGCCACGACACCAGCACCAGCACACCCCCCACGATGCGAGCCGGACGAAAGGCGACGGCGATGCCCCCGCCCTCCCTCCCCCAGCCCCTGCACCGACTCCCCGGCACCGAACACCCCGAGAACCAGTCCGCCGACGGACGTCCCCACCGGCCGTCGGCGGCGGCACCGCCCCTGAGACCACCCGGAGGCGAGCACACCGGTCGACTCCCCGGGCCCGAGGGCCCCGACCGGCTCGCCTCCGGGGCCGAACCACCCCGGCGGACGCACGCCTTCGCGCTGCCCCCGATCCCGGCGTCGGTCGCCCGGGCCCGCGCGAGCGTGCACGAGGCGCTCACCTCCTGGGGCATCGACGGGGACGCGGCCGACAGTGCCGTCCTCATCACCTCCGAACTCGTCACCAACGCGCTCACGCACTCCGCGGGCGAGCGGATCGTGTGCCGGCTGCGTCTTACCCCCGAGCGGCTGCGCATCGAGGTCGAGGACGACGACCGCGGCCCCTCGGGTCCGGCGCCCCGGCAGCCGGGCCCCGAAGACCAGAGCGGCCGCGGGCTGCTGCTGGTCGAGGCGCTGAGCACCGACTGGGGCGTGGCGGGCGCCCCCCATCTCCACGGGCGCGTCGTCTGGGCCGAGCTCACGACCACCGCGCACGGCGGCGGACCCGCCACACCGTCGCCCACCGCTCCCTGATCCCCGGCCGCGACGCGCCCCCACGCGCTTCCCGGCCACCCCGGCCCATCCCCCACCAGGCCGAAGGACCACCCGCCTCATGATCCGACCCCACCCCACCTGGCGACACGGCGCGCACTCCCGCCTCACTCCTTTCACCCCACTCGCCCCGTCCGCCCCGGCGCACCCCCGGGTGCGCATGGCTGATCCCTCGTGGACCCGCACCCGTCCCAAGCCGGGCCCGGACCATCCCCAGCGGCGCTCAGGGCACCCCGTGCGCTGACGGCACGTCAGCGTCGCTGACGTACGGTGGAGGCATGGCCCCTTCCCTTCCGGGCCCACTGGCCCATCTGGCACCGCTGCTCGGTCACTACGGTTACTGGGCCGTCGGCGCAGTGGTCTTCGTGGAGGACTTCGGCATCCCCGCTCCCGGCGAGACCATCCTGATCGCCGCGGGCGTGTACGCGGGGGCGGGGCGGCTGAACATCGTGGCCGTGGCGGCCATCGCGTTCGTCGCGGCCGTGCTCGGCGACAACGTCGGCTATCTGATCGGCCGGTCCGGCGGCCGTGCCGCCGTGTACCGGTGGGGCCGATACGTCCTGCTCACGCCGAAGCGCTTCCAGGCGGCCGAGGAGTTCTTCACCCGGCACGGCGGCGGGATCGTCACCGTGGCGCGGTTCGTCGAGGGACTGCGACAGGCCAACGGCATCGTCGCGGGCACCACCGGCATGCCCTGGCGGCGGTTCCTGGCGTTCAACGCGCTCGGCGCGGCGCTGTGGGTCGGCCTGTGGACGATCCTGGCCTATCTGGCGGGCAGCCACATCGACGAGGTCTACGGGCAGGTCACCCGCTACCAGCGCTACGTCCTCCTCACCCTCGGCCTGCTGGCCGCCGCCCTGCTCGCCCGCCACCTACTGCGCCGCCGACGCCGACGCTGACCCGGTGCTCGCCCGGGCCGAGGCCGCCTGACGTGCGGGCGACCGGGAAGCCGTCCGAGCGGATCGCGGGGGCACGTGGACGATCACCCAGGGCGGCGCTGGTCGCGGGGGCTGTCACGACGCGTCCATCAGGTTCGCGGCGATCGTCGCGCCCAGTTCCCAGCAGGCCTCGGTGTCGGCCTTGCCGGGCTCGCCGGTCACGACCACCGGGTCGGCCGCCCGCCGCCAGCCGAGGCCCGTGGTGATCGTCTCGATGGCACGCAGCGCCCCGGTGACGTCGCTGCCGCCGTGCACGTACGAGCCGTAGGGGCGGCCGCGCGTCTCGTCCAGGCAGGGATAGTAGATCTGGTCGAAGAAATGCTTGAGCGCGCCGGAGACGTACCCGAGATTGGCGGGCGTGCCGAGCAGGTATCCGTCGGCGGCGAGCACGTCGGACGCCGTAGCGGTCAGGGCCGCGCGACGGACCACACGCACCCCTTCGATCTCGGGGGCCGTGGCCCCGAAGACGACGGCTTCGAACAGGGCCTGGCAGTTGGGCGAGGGCGTGTGGTGGACGATCAGCAGGGTGCGCACATCCGCACCCTGCCGTGCCCGCCCTCCGGTCGCAAGGCCGCCGCGGCCCGGGCGGTGGCCGGCCGTCATGGCGTAGGGCCGTGTCGGTGCCCTCGGTTAGAGTGACCGACCTCGACAGAGGGGGGTTTCGGCGTTGCGTGTCGTGATGGGGTCCGTGCGGGGCGGAGTGGCTCAGGTCGTCCTGCTGGCGGCGGTGTTGGCGGGCTGCGCGGGCTCGCCGGACGTCGAGGACGTGAAGTCGTCGCCGAGCGGGTCCACGGCGGGCCGGGGCTCCGGAGCGGCGACGGGCGAGGTCGCCGAGAGCGGCGGCAGGACAGGAACCGTCGGTTCGGCCTGCGAGCTGCCCGTGACGTTCGACGTCGCCGAGGGCTGGAAGGCGAAGGCGGTCGAGGCCGGGGGGCACGCGGACGGGGTGGCCGGCGACCTCGCCGACGCGCTGCTGCACCAGGGCCCGGTCACCGCCGTGTGCGAGATCGACGCCAAGCCCGCCGGGCACATCGGCTTCCTGCGGGTCTGGAAGGGGAAGCCGGGTGACGCCGACGCGCGTGCCGTCCTGCGGGCCTTCGTGGCCGCGGAGGACAACACGAGCAAGGAGAGGTACCGCGCCTTCCGGACGGGCGATGTCTCCGGTGTCGAGGTCGACTACGTCTACACGAGCAAGCTCCTCGACGAGTCGAAGAAGGAGACCGCCCTCGCCGTCACCACACCGCACGGCCCGGTCGTGCTGCACCTCGGCGGGCTCGACACGGAGGAGCACGAGAAGATGCGTCCGGCGTACGAGCTGGCGAAGCGGACCCTGCACGCCGCGTGAGTGCACCGCCCGGCCGTCACCGCGGCCGGGTGGAGCGGCCCGGACAGGTGAGGGGGCCGGGGTCGCGCACCGGGATCTCCTTCGGTTCGGTGCAGCAGCGCCACCATCTCTTCGCTCGTGCGTTGTGGGCCGTGCAGCCCATGGAAGCGCTCCCGCAACGTCCGTGACACAGGCCCTCTTCGGTTCGCGTGCGGCTCAACTGCCGCAGCTTCGAGGGCGGTTTGAGTGATCTTCACCAAATGATCGCCAGCAGCAAGACGAATATCACAATTACGTATCGGACATTCGGTGCTTCAACCTTCACACCAGCCACACAAGTTGGCTAGGTTGGCGACCAGACCGCACGGCTCCCCCCGGCGAACCCCGTCGGGCCGCGCGGCCTCCGCCGAATCCGGTGTGCCCGCGGGGCAGCCGGAACCGGGGACCCAACCGACTTGGGGTGAATCGGCCCGACCGCCCGACGGGGCAGGGGCCGTAGGGCATGCCTTCCACCATCGACCGCCCGAACCCGCCAGCTAACCCGGTAGGCGGAGCACGGAAGGAGTACGTCCCCCATGGCGCGCGAAAGCCGCGACGAGGTTCGGCAGCGAATCGACAGCCTTTACGACCAGACCGAGAACGCCACGGGGAACTTCAACGCGACCCGCGCGGCATCGGGGGGAACGCGCGGTCGGGGTGTACGCCTGCGCAGGCCGGACAGGGGTGCCGATCCCGGTCTGGACAACATCGCCCGGCAGTGGATGACGGGGGCCCGCTCCAAGCTGGGTCCCTCCGTTCCCGCCGCGCTGCCTTCGGACCGGACGCCGTCCCGCGCGTCCAACGCCGCGCTGGAAAGTGTCGCCCGGGAGTGGATGACGGGGGCGCGTTCCAAGCTGGGCCCCACCGTTCCGGCGGTACTGCCCAAGGACCGGATGCCCAAGCGTTCGCCGCAGGGGCGCCCCGGCGCCGATGTCCCGATCCCGCCGGAGTTGCTGGAAGCGGCCGAGCGCTCCCTGCCGGAGCTGACCGCCGGGCCCTCCGGGAAGACGGGCGGCCGTGCCGTGCCGGAACTGACCGCGCGCCCCAGGGCGGAACTGACCGCCGGGCCCGTCGCCGCGCTGCCGGCCGTGCCGGAGCCGCGGCGGGAGACCCCCATGGCGCTGCCCGCCGCCGGGCCGCGGCGGTCCTCGCCGCTGGCCTCGAAGGGGAAGAACCAGCAGAAACTCGCCGCGGCCCGGGACCTCCTCGCCCGCCGCATCGCGCAACCCGACTCGCCCGCGCCCCGCCCCGCGGCCGAGCCCGCGCGTCCCGCCACGGAAGCTTGGCGTGGCGACCCGGAGCAGACCCTTCAGCCCGCGGAGCAGGAGTGGCTGCGCCAGCAGTGGTCCGGGCTCAGCGGGGGCCTGTCCTCCGTGGGTGGCGGTGTCGCCCGCAGAGGTGCGACGGCCGGGCCCGGTGCGATGGCCGGTGCGGGTGCGATGGCCGGTGCCGAGGTGGCCACGCCCGCGGCTTTGCCCCCCGGCGCGTCCCTGGGCGTTGCCGCCCAGGGGGCCGCCCCCATGGCCGGCACCGGAACCTTCAGTGTCCCCAACCCGCTGACGGACAGCGGCGCCTTCGCCGTCCCCAACCCGGTCGCGAACACCGGGACCTTCGCCGTCCCCAACCCCATCGCGGGCACCGGGATTTTCAGCGTCCCCAACCCGGTGACGGACAGCGG
>NZ_JBIAVN010000005.1:188069-464160 GCF_042894285.1 Streptomyces sp. NPDC001544
CGGCGCCTTCGCCGTCCCCAACCCCGTCGCGAACACCGGCCCCTTCAGCGTCCCCAACCCGGTGACCGACAGCGGCGCCTTCGCCGTCCCCAACCCCGTCGCGAACACCGGCCCCTTCAGCGTCCCCAACCCGGTGACCGACAGCGGCGCCTTCGCCGTCCCCAACCCTGCCGCCAACACCGGCACCTTCGCGGTCCCCAACCCGGTGGCGAGCACCGGAACGGTCACCGCCCCCGCTCCCCTCACCAACACCGCGACGGTCACCCCCACCCCCAGCACGGGTGCCTTCAGCGTCCCCAACCCGCTCCTGAGCGCTGGAACGGTCACCGCCGCTCCCCCCGTGACCGACTCCGGCGCCTTCGCCACCGTCAACCCTCTCGTGGCGCCCGCCCCCGCCCCCGCGCCCGCCTCACCGGCCCCGGCACCCGCACCCGCCCCGGCCCCGTTCGAGAGCAGGGCCGCGAAGGCGCTGGCCTTCGCCCGGGCGCAGATCGGGCGGCCCTGCGTGTGGGGTGCGACCGGGCCGGGCTCCTACGACTGCTCGAGTCTGACCCAGGCGGCCTGGCGGTCCGCGGGCGTGACGCTGCCGCGTTCCGCGCGGGAGCAGGCGGACGCCGGCACCCCGGTGGCCCTGAGTGACGCGCAGCCCGGGGACCTCGTGTTCTTCTTCGACGACGCCGGCCACGTCGGCCTGTACGTCGGCAACGGCATGATGATCCACGCGCCGGGTCAGGGCGCGTACATCCGCGAGGAGTCGGTCTACGGCGCCGGGGAGGCGGCGATTCAGCGGGTGATGCGGCCCGCGTGAGACCGGTCGCGCCAGCTCTCGTAGTGGTCGAGCAGGGTCTCCTCGACCGGCCGGTAGGTGAGACCCAGTTCGCGCACGCTCCGGCTGTTGTCCACGCGGAAGCGGATGCCGAGGTGCCTGCGGATGTAGTCCTGGGTGAGGCCGAAGGCCGGGCCCAGGACGCGCACCGGCCAGTGCGGCAGCGCGGTGCGGGGCAGACGGAGGTCGCGGGGATGGCGGGCGCGGATGACGCGGGACATCTCGTGGAAGGACGTCATGGTCTCGGCCGCGACGATGTAGCGGCCCTGCGCCGCCGGGTTCTCCGCGGCGAGGATGTGCGCGTCGGCGACGTCCCGCACGTCCGCCGTCGTGAAGCTGAAGTCGGGGGCGCCGTAGCAGAAGTAGCCCTTGAACAGTTCGTCGAGCAGGAAGAGACTTCCCGATTCGGACGCGGGGGTGAGTGAGGGGCCGAGGATCAGGCCGGGGTTGACGGACACCATCCGCCAGCGGTCCTGGGCCCGTTCGGCCTCCCAGGCGGTGCGCTCCGCGACGGTCTTCGCGTAGTGGTACGGGTTGTTCTCCACCGTGCTCGTGGTGTTGAAGTACTTCTCCGACAGCACCCGGCCGTCCATGGCGAGGACGTCCGCGTAGTCGCCGAATACGGCGCCTACCGTGGAGGTGAACACCAGCGTCCGCACGCAGCCCGTGCGCTCCACCGACGCGAGCACGTTGCGGGTGCCCCGCACGGCCGGGTCCACGACGTCCCGGCGGCCGTCCTTGATCTTCTCCGGCATGAGGAACGGCGACGCCACGTGGAAGACGACCGCACAGCCGCGCATCGCCTCGTCGAAGGAGCCCTCGTCGAGCAGGTCGGCCTCGAACAGCGCCAGTTGCCCGGGGAAGGCCTCCTGCAGTTCCCACAGCGGCCGCGTCTTCGCCGGGTGCGCGATCCGGCGCACGGTCGCGTGCACCCGGTAGCCGCGTTCCAGCAGCCGCCGCACCAGATGGCTGCCGACGAACCCGCTGCCGCCGGTCACCAGGACGGTCGTCGAACCGGGATCCACCATCCCACCCACCCCATAAGATCGGTTTATGAGCTCATAGAACGGACCCGTGTACTGAGTTAGGCGTACCTTAGTTTAGGCTTCCCGATCGAGTCGCCTGTTCATCGCTCGAAGGGAAGCTGATCATGCCGCGCCCGCTGCGGGTAGCCATAGTCGGAGCCGGCCCGGCCGGGATCTACGCCGCCGACGCCCTGCTCAAGTCCGAGGTGGCGGCCGACCCCGGCGTGTCCATCGACCTCTTCGAGCGGATGCCCGCCCCGTTCGGTCTGATCCGCTACGGCGTCGCCCCCGACCACCCGCGTATCAAGGGCATCATCACGGCCCTGCACCAGGTGCTCGACAAGCCGCAGATCCGGCTGTTCGGCAACGTCGACTACCCGGCCGACATCAACCTCGACGACCTGCGCGCCTTCTACGACGCGGTGATCTTCTCCACGGGCGCGATGGCCGACCGAGAGCTGCCGATCCCCGGTGTCGAACTCGACGGCTCGTACGGCGCCGCGGACTTCGTGTCCTGGTACGACGGCCACCCGGACGTGCCGCGCACCTGGCCGCTCGAGGCCGAGAAGGTCGCCGTGCTCGGCGTCGGCAACGTCGCCCTCGACGTGGCCCGCGTCCTGGCCAAGACCGCCGACGAGCTGCTGGTGACCGAGATCCCGCCGAACGTGTACGAGGGTCTGAAGGCCAACAAGGCCCTGGAGATCCACGTCTTCGGCCGCCGCGGCCCGGCCCAGGCGAAGTTCAGCCCGATGGAGCTGCGCGAACTGGACCACTCCCCGAACATCGAGGTCATCGTCGACCCCGAGGACATCGACTACGACGAGGGCTCGATCGAGACCCGGCGCGGGAACAAGCAGGCCGACATGGTCGCCAAGACGCTGGAGAACTGGGCGATCCGCGACGTCGGCGACCGGCCGCACAAGCTGTTCCTGCACTTCTTCGAGTCGCCGTCCGAGATCCTCGGCGAGGACGGCAGGGTCGTCGGCCTGCGCACCGAGCGCACCGAACTGGACGGCACCGGCAACGTCAAGGGCACGGGCACCTTCAAGGACTGGGACGTCACCGCGGTCTACCGCGCCGTCGGCTACCTGTCGGAGAAGCTGCCCAAGCTGCCGTGGGACCTGGAGTCGGGCACGGTGCCGGACGAGGGCGGCCGGGTCATCGAGGAGAGCGGCGCGCACCTGCAGTCCACGTACGTCACCGGCTGGATCCGGCGCGGCCCGGTGGGCCTGATCGGTCACACCAAGGGCGATGCCAACGAGACGGTGGCCAACCTCCTGGACGACTTCGCCAACGCCCGGCTGCACACGCCCTCCTCCCCCGCCCCCGAGGCCGTGGACGCCTTCCTCGCCGAACGGAACGTCCGCTTCACCACCTGGGAGGGCTGGTACCGCCTGGACGCCGCCGAGAAGGCGCTGGGCGAGCCGCAGGGCCGGGAGCGCGTGAAGATCGTCGAGCGCGAGGACATGCTGCGGGAGAGCGGGGCGTAAAGCCCTGCGGCGAGGACCGCGGGGGCCACGGAGGCCGCGGGGAGCATCGCGAAAAAGGCCGGCCTGCCGGACCGGACGGTCTGTTAGCGTCCTGCGATGCTCTCCCTGCGTGAACCCGCCTTGTTCACCCGCCTGCGCGACGCGCGGCGGGTGCTCGTCGCCGGTGCGGGCGGCGGCTTCGACGTGTACGCCGGCCTGCCCCTGGCCCTCGCGCTCCGCGAGGCCGGGGCCGAGGTGCATCTGGCGAGCCTGTCCTTCGCCGACCTGTACGGCCTGGACCTGGACGTGTGGGTCGAGCAGGACGTCGCCGCCGTCCGGCCGGACACCGCGCTGCGCGGCGACTACTTCCCCGAGCGCACGCTCGCCGAGTGGCTGGAGGGACAGGGGCTGCCCTCGACGGTGTACGCCTTCCCGCGCACCGGCGTCGAGCCGCTGCGAGCCGCCTACCGCAGCCTCCTCGCCCACCTGGGCGGGGTGGACGCCGTGGTTCTGGTGGACGGCGGCACCGACATCCTGATGCGCGGTGACGAGCACGGGCTGGGCACTCCGGAGGAGGACATGGCCAGCCTGGCCGCGGTGGGAGGGCTGACGGAGGTCCCGCACCGGCTGGTGGCCTGTCTCGGTTTCGGAGTGGACGCCTACCACGGCGTCAACCACTCCCTGGTGCTGGAGAACCTCGCCGCGCTGGAGCGCGACGGCGCCTATCTGGGGGCCTTCTCGCTGCCTCGGGAGAGCCGCGAGGGGGCCCTCTATCTCGACGCCGTGGAGCACGCCCGGCGCCGTACCGCGAGTCACCCCAGCATCGTCAACGGGTCCGTCGCCGCCGCCGTGCGCGGCGGCTTCGGTGACGTGCGCTTCACCGAACGCACCAGGAACAGCGAGCTGTTCGTCAATCCGCTGATGGCGGTCTACTTCTGTGTGGACGCGCCCGGTCTCGCCCGCCGGAACCTCTACCTGGACCGCCTTGAGGGCACGGCGCTGATGCGGCAGATCAGCTCGGTCATCGAACGGTTCCGGGACGAACTGCCGAAGCAGCGTCCGCCCCGCGCGTTCCCGCACTGAACCCGGGCCGGACTCGGGCATGGCGGGCGGACGGGGTCCGCCCCTGAGCGGATGGTGGGCGGGCCCCGTCCGCGCCCCATTGTCGTGCCCGGGGACATTTCAGCGGTATGTGTGAAGCGCCACCCCGGCAGTGCGCCGTGCACACCCCGTGCGTGCGACACGAGCCCCGGTGAAACGCGGCCCCGCCTGAGGCGCCCCGACCAACGGCCGCAATACTGGAGGGCACCCGCCGTCCCCCTCCGCAGATTGGCCCATGTCGAACTCCGCCACCGACCGCGCCACCACCCCCCGCACCGTATGGCTGGCCCGGGGCCGCCACACCGGTTCCATCGCCGAGGACGTCCTCCGCCGTACCCTGCGCCGGCTGAAGGTGGACGAGGTGCTCGACGACTTCGCCGAACCACCGGACCCCAAGGACTCACCCGGACGGGTCTTCGAAGCCCGCTGGCAGGCCCCGGGCGGGGTGACCGTACGGGCCCGCCTGACCCTGCTGCCCCCGCAGAGCCGGGAGGAGGGCAGGGAGTGGACCCTCGTCGCGGAGGCCGAGCGGCCCTGGGACGACGCGTGGCCGTCGCCCGCCACGATGTTCTGGCCGGACGGCTCCGACGGTACGGACACCGCCTGGGACCATCACCACGCCGTGCCGGAGCTGCGCCTGAGCCGCGTCAACCCGCTCCCCGCCGACGACAAGGACATGCGGCGCGTCCTGCGGAGCGCGGCGCGCGAGTCCTGGTGCGTCAACGTCGTGGTGCACGAGGCGATGACCCCGGACGAGCGCGGCAAGCTGCCGCTGGCCCGCCTGCTGCCGGCGGGGCTGCGGCACCGGGTCGTGGAGCACCGGGCCGCCCCGCATCAGCTGCGCGCCGTCAACTACGCCCTGAAGGACCTCGGCGTCGAGGTGCCGCGCGGCGGCGCGGTGGTCCTGCCGCCGCAGCCGGCCCCGCCCGGGTACGACGGCAAGGACTTCTCGGTGCGCAGCGTCTTCCTGGACGGCTCGGAACCGGCCGAACTCATCGGCGTACTGCGCCGCTTCACCACTCTTCCCCGGCCGCTCCCCGAGGGCGCCGAAGAGGCGCTGGCCGGTCTGCGGGAGAAGTGGACGCTGCTGACCGTCGAGGAGGACCTCGCCCGCCACAGGGAGCTCGTCGCCAAGTACGCCGAGGCGCTCGAGGCCATGACGAAGTCCCGCGACCTCTACCGGGAGGCCGCGGAGCGCGCGGGCGAGGCACTGGCCGCCTACCGGGACGCGCCCGCCCCGCCCGCCGAGCTGCCCGCCGAACCGCCGGCGTCCCCGCTGCAGCAGCTGACCCGGACCTTCGAACGCCTCAAGATCACCGCCATGGGGCTGCGGCCGTCACCCGCTCCGGCCGCCACACACCCGGCCGACGACACCCGCGAGGGCGGGGCGGAGGGCACGGACCGGACGTCGTGACCCGTCCGGGGAGGCGATAGGGCGGGCGGTACGGGGAAAGCGAGAGGGAACCGACCTGGCGGAGGCCCGAGGGGGCCGGGAGGAGGCCTCATGGACGGGACCACAACCTGGTTCGTGGTCGCCGCGGTCGTCGCGGCGGCCCTGCTGGTGGCGGCTCTCGCCGTCCTCGTACGGCTGGTGCGCACCCGGCGGGACCTGCGCCGGGCCGGTCTGCCCACCGGATCGCGCTGGGTGTTCTGGGGCGCCGTCCTCTATCTGGTCCTTCCCACCGACCTGCTGCCCGACCCCGTGTACCTGGACGACATCGGCGTCCTGCTCCTCGCCCTGCGCAGCATGCGGGCCGCCCGGCCGCTGCCACCGGACGAGGCCGAATCCTGACGCCCCGCGGACCTGGCCGGGCCGGCCCGGCCCACCATGGTGCGATGCAGCCCACGTTCACCGGGGTCTCCGGTCTGTCCGCGACGCCCGACGTCGCCGTCGTCATCGATGTGATGCGCGCGTTCACCGTGGCCGCCGGGGCCTTCCGGCAAGGGGCCGAGCGCATCGTCTTCGCCGAGACCGCCGAGGAGGCGCTGGCACTGAAGGCCCGCCACCCCGGCTGGCTGGCCTTCCAGGACGGCGAGCCGAAGCCCGGCTTCGACCTGGCCAACTCCCCAGCCCACCTGCGCTCGCTCGACGTGGCGGGCCGCACCGTGGTGCAGAAGACCACCGCCGGCACCGTCGGCGCGCTGGCCGTCGCCGACGCCCGGCTCCTGCTGTGCGCCAGTTTCGCCGTGGCCGGAGCGACCGCGAGGCTCCTGCGCCGCGAACGGTCCGCGGCGGTCACCTTCGTCGTCACCGGCGACGGCGGCGAGGCCGAGGAGGACCTGGCCTGCGCCCAGTACATCGCGGCCCGCACCACCTGCGACACGGCCGACCCGGCCCCCTACCTCACCCGCGCCCGGAACTCCGGCGGCGCCGCCCGTCTCGCGGACGGGGTCCGGCGCGGCTGGGCGGGCGTCCATCCCGAGGACGTGGGGCTGTGCCTCGAGGTGGACACCTGCGGGTTCGCCATGGCGGCCCGCCGGGAGGAGGGGCGGCTGGTGCTCCGGACGGTGTGAGCGGCGCCGCCCTGAACCACAGCTCTTACCGTCCGCCCAGGTGCGATTCTCGGCCGTCGTGACGCATTCTTGCTGTGTCACCCACCCGGCGGTGCACGGACGAGGCAGGGGCGATGACTGGGAGCGGGGAGCACGCAGGCCGGGCCCGCGGACGGCTGGCCCGGTTGCTCGTCGACGCCTCGAACCGGGCGCTCGCGACCGCCGACGGACGGGTGAGCGGTGTGTACCTGCCCTCCGCCACACCGGGACTGCTCCGGCTCGCGGTGCTGGTGGGGCTGCCCGGACCGCTGTTCAAGCCGTGGTGGCAGCTGCATGTGAAACAGCCTTTTCCGGTCGCCGACGCCTACCGGCTCGGCGTCCAGGTGGCGCTGGCGAACGCCACGGAGACGGTGCGCCGATACCCTCAGCTCGCGGCCGGTCTGCCGTTCCAGTTCGGATCGCTCTACGTGCCCGTGCCGGGTGCGAGGTCGGCCATGGGGGTGCTGACCGTGCTGCGGCCGGCGGCCACCGACGCGGCCGACGAACTACCCGACCCCGATGCCCTGGTCCCGCTCGCCGAGGACCTGGGCGCCGGGCTGCGGCTCCTCGCGGACGGCGACGAGGGCGCGGTCGTCTGGGACGGGGAGCCACTGTGCGCACGCCCGCACTCGGCGGCGCCCGTGCCCTGGCCCGTCGGCCGGTTCACCTGGGACCCGGCGACCTCCGCGGTGACCGCGGACGGCGGGCTGCACGATCTGCTGGGCGTACGAGCCGGGGAGCTCACCGGCACCGGGGAGGCCCTCGCCCAGGCCCTGGCCCCGGCCGACGCCCACCGGATCACGGCGGCGCTCGCCGAGACGGCCGCCGGGAGACCGCCCCCGCTGCCGCTGCACGTGCGGACCGACGACGGCACCCCGAGGCTGCTGGAACTGTGGGCGCCGGAGCAGTCGTCCGGTACGTCCCCGGTACGGGGCCTGGTGCTCGAACCCGGCACCGCCACGTCCGGGGACGCGGCGGCCGACCCGCTGCCCCAGGGCGTGTTGCGCCTCGACCGGCTCGGCGTCGTCGGTTACGCCAATCCGGCCGCGGCCCGGCTGCTGGGCCAGGAGCGCGCGCGGCTGCTCGGGCGTCCCTTCGGGGACGTCCTGCCGTGGCTCAGCAGGCCGCCGTACGAGGATCACCTCCGCGGTGCCCTGCTCTCCCCGGAACCCGTGCACTTCCACGTCCGGCGGCCCGGAGACGGCGACGGCGACTGGCTCGCACTGTCCCTGCATCCCGACCCGGACGGGCTGACCTGCACCGTCGTCCCGGCGAACCGGATGGACCCGGCGGCGGACACCCACGTCGACCTGCCACCGGCCGAGCCCGTGCAGGGTGACCCCGTCGACCCCTCCATCGCCCCGCTGTACCGGCCCATCGCCCTCGCCATCGCGCTGACCGACGCCGTCACCGCCCGTCAGGTGTCCGAGGTCGTCATGCGGGAGCTGCTGCCCGCCTTCGGCGGCCGGCGTCTGGCGATCTACCTGCTGCAGGAGCGGCATCTGTACCTGGCCTGGGAGACCGGCTTCCCGCAGGGCTTCCTCGCGCCCTTCGACGGGGTCGGCCTCGACGCGCACCTGCCCGGTGTGGAGACTCTCACCACGGGCCGGCCGATCTTCTTCGAGTCCATGCAACAGCTCAACGCCTGCTACCCGGGCATCCCGCTGGACGCGACGGAGGGCGCCCGCGCCTTCCTGCCGCTGATCGCATCGGGGCGCCCGGTCGGCTCCTGCATCCTGGGTTTCGAGCGCAACCGCGGCTTCAGCACCGAGGAACGCACCGTCCTCACCGCGCTCGCCGGACCGATCGCACACGCTCTGGAGAAGGCGCAGCGCTACGACTCCGAGGCGGCGCTCGCCCGGGGACTGCAGCAGGCGCTGCTGCCCCGGCGGCTGTCGGCGCATCCGCGGGTGGAGACCGCCGGACGGTATCTGCCCGGCACCCAGGGCATGGACGTCGGCGGCGACTGGTACGACGTCGTGGAGGCCGGGGACGGGCTGGCGCTGGTCATCGGGGACGTCCAGGGGCACGGGGTGCAGGCGGCGGCGACCATGGGGCAGCTGCGCAGCGCGGTGCGCGCCTTCGCACTCGGGGACCGGCCGCCCGACGAGGTGATGAGCGGCACGAACCGCCTGCTCATCGACCTCGACCCCGGGCAGTTCGCCAGCTGCTGCTATCTGCGCCTCGACCCCGCCACCGGGGCGGCCCGGGTGGCCCGTGCCGGGCATCCGCCGCCGCTGCTGCGCTCCCCCGACGGGCGCACCCGCGTCCTCGACCTTCCCGGCGGTGTCGTCCTGGGCGTCGACCCGCGCGCTCAGTATCCGGTGGCGGAGCTGACCCTGGAGCCCGACGCGATCCTCGCCCTGTACACGGACGGGCTCGTCGAGCGGCCCGGTACGGACATCGACGCCGGGATCGGCGCGCTGCGTGTGGCCCTGGCCCGGGCGGGTGCCGCCGCCGGGCGCCGCGGTGGCCGTTCCCTGTCCGGGGTGGCGGACCGCCTCACCTCGACGGCCCGGCACGCCACCGACCGCCCGGACGACGTCGCGCTGCTGCTGGCGACCCGGCGGACGGCAGCGGTGCGCCCGCGGTGACCGCGGTCCACCCGTGCCCCGGCACGTGTCCCACGGCGGCGGCCCTCCCGTATCCCCCAGCCCCTCGCCTCTGGAAGCCGGGCAGTGTAGACATGGGGCATGGTCCGACTGTTGGGCCGGACCGCGCTCCGGCAGGTTCGTCGGTCCGGAGATCCGCAGGCACCGCTCCCACCGCGGCAGGACGGCACCGGACCGCGCCGAAAACGGACCGGCGGGCTGCGTTCGGCGCTGAGCGGACGCAGTGTCGCCGGTCAGGTTTTCGTGTTCCAAGTGGTGATCGTGCTGCTGCTGGTGGTCTCCGCGGTGGTGGCGCAGGTCCTGCAGGTCCGGCACGACAGCGACATCGAGGCCGAGAACCGTTCCCTGGCCGTCGCCGAGACGTTCGCCAACGCGCCGGGCACGGTGGCGGCCCTGCGCGGCAAGGACCCGACGGCTGTGCTCCAGCCGAGGGCGGAGGCCGCCCGCAAGGCCGGCCGGGTGGACTTCATCGTCGTGATGAACAAGGACGGGATCCGTTACACCCATCCCAGACCGGACCGCATCGGCAAGAAGTTCGTCGGGACGATCGCGCCCGCGTTGGCCGGGCACACGGTGGTCGAGCACGTCAACGGCACCATCGGGCCGCTGGTGCAGGTCGTGGTCCCGGTCCGGGCTCCCGACGGCACCGTGGTCGGTCTGGTGTCCTCCGGCATCACCACGGCGCACGTCGGCGGCGCCGCGGACCAGCAGCTGCCGCTGCTGCTGGCCGCCGCCGCGGCGGCGCTGGCCCTGGCGACCGCGGGGACGGCCCTGGTGAGCCGACGGCTGCTGCGGCAGACGCACGGTCTCGGCCCGTACGAGATGACGCGGATGTACGAGCACCACGACGCGGTGCTGCACGCCGTCCGGGAGGGCGTCCTCATCGTCAGCGGCGAGGGCCGGCTGCTGCTCGCCAACGACGAGGCGCACCGCCTCCTCGATCTGCCCGAGGACGCCGAACGCCGCCATGTGCTGGAGCTCGGCCTCGACGCGGCCACCGCCGGGCTGCTCGCCTCCGGCCGGGTCGCCACCGACGAGGTGCACCTGGTCAAGGACCGGTTGCTGGCGATCAACCAGCGGCCGACCGACCTCAGGGGCGGCCCGCCGGGCAGTGTGACCACGCTGCGCGACTCCACGGAGCTGCGCGCCCTGTCGGGCCGTGCGGAGGTGGCCCGCGAACGCCTGGACATGCTGTACGACGCCGGGGTCGGCATCGGCACCAGCCTGGATGTGACCCGCACCGCGGAGGAGCTCGCGGAGCTGGCCGTGCCCCGGTTCGCGGACTTCGCCACCGTCGACCTGTTCGACGCCGTGATCGAGGGTGCGGACCCGCAGCCGGGGACCGCTCTGCGCCGCACGGCGTGCAGCGGCATCCGCGAGGACGCCCCGCTGTATCCGGTGGGCCGGCGCATCCGGTTCGTGCCGACCTCCCCGCAGGCCCGCAGTCTGGCCGCCGGCCGGTCGGTCGTGGAACCCCGGCTCAAGGAGGCCCAGGGCTGGCTGGCGCAGGATCTGGAACGCACCGAGCAGGTCGTGGAGTACGGCATCCACGCGCTGGTCACCGTGCCGCTGCGGGCGGGCAGCCTGGTGCTGGGCGTGGCGAACTTCTGGCGGTCCGAGAAGCCCGAGCCGTTCGACGCCGAGGAGGTGGCGCTCGCCGAGGAGCTGGTGGCCCGTGCCGCGGTGTCCATCGACAACGCGCGCCGCTACACACGTGAGCACGGCATGGCGGTCGCCCTGCAGCGCAGCCTGCTGCCCCGCTCCCTGCCCGAACAGGGCGCCCTGGAGATCGCCTACCGCTACCTGCCCGCGCAGGCGGGGGTGGGGGGCGACTGGTTCGACGTACTGCCGCTGTCCGGGGCCCGGGTGGCGCTGGTGGTGGGGGACGTGGTGGGGCACGGGCTGCACGCGGCGGCCACCATGGGGCGGTTGCGCACGGCCGTGCACAACTTCTCCGCGCTGGACCTGCCGCCCGACGAGCTGCTGGCCCTGCTGGACGAGCTGGTCGGCCGGATCGACCAGGACGAGACGCCGGCGGACGGCGCCGCGGTGGTCACCGGGGCGACCTGCCTGTACGCGGTGTACGACCCGGTCTCGCGCCGCTGCGCCGTCGCCCGGGCCGGTCATCCCCCGCCCGCGCTGGTCCGGCCCGACGGGAGTGTCGACTTCCTCGAAGTGCCCGCCGGGCCGCCGCTGGGCCTGGGCGGACTGCCCTTCGAGACGGCCGAGCTGGAACTGCCGGAGGGCAGCCGGCTGGTGCTGTACACGGACGGCCTGGTCGAGGACCGGGAACGGGACATCGACGAGGGCCTTGAGCTGCTGCGGGACGCCCTGAAGCGGGCCGGGGACTCTCCCGAGGAGACCTGCCGTGCGGTACTGGACCGGCTGCCCGCCCGGCCGAGCGACGACGTCGCCCTGATCGTCGCCCGCACCCGCACCCTGGACGCCGACCGGGTCGCCGAGTGGCAGGTGCCGTCCGAACCGGCGGCCGTCTCCGAGGTACGGGCCGCGGTGACCCGTCAGTTGGCCGAGTGGGCACTGGAAGACCTGGCGTTCACCACGGAGCTGATCCTGAGCGAGCTGGTCACCAATGCCATCCGGTACGGCCGCGGGCCCATCGGCGTACGGCTGCTGCGTGACCGGACGCTGATCTGCGAGGTGTCCGACGGCAGCACCACCTCACCGCATCTGCGGTACGCGGCGACCACCGACGAGGGCGGTCGCGGCCTGTTCCTCGTCGCGCAGCTGGCCGAGCGCTGGGGCACCCGCTACACCCCCACCGGCAAGATCATCTGGGCGGAGCAGGCGACGCCGTGAGACCTGTCTCGGCGAAATGCGTTTGAACACCTGCCAGTTGACGGGCGATGATCTCCGCCATGTTCTCGCGCAGGAATCGCCCTCCGAAGTCCCCGGAACTCAGCGAGGCCTGGGAGCGCCTGGACTCCGGAGACATACCCGCTGCCATACGGCTGCTCCGGGCCGCCGCGCAGGAGCTGCCGCCCGGTGAGGTGGCCCCGGTGGTCGGACGGGCGGCGAAGGCCGTCGGCTTCGACGACCTGGAGCAGGCGTCCCTCGCTCTGGCGGCCCGCCCCGACCACGCGCAGGCACTCTTCGACTTCGGGTACGCCTGCGTGGAACGGGACCTGTCCTTCCTGGCGATCCCCGCCCTGCGCGAGGTACTGCGCACCAACCCGGGTCGGCTGACGGTCGTACGGGAGCTGGTGTCGGCCTACGAGCGGGAGGGCCGGCATCGCGAGGCGGCCGGGGAACTGGCCCGGCACGAGGCGGAGTTCACCGACTGGCCCGACCGTTACCTGCTGGTCTTCAACGCCGTCATGTCGGGCGATCTGGCCCTGGCCCGGCGGCAGCACGCCCTGCTGCCGGATCCGGAGGACGCCATGTGGCAGCCGGCCCGGGACCGGCAGAACCGCATGCTGGAGCGGGCCGCGGCGGCGCAGCGGTGCGGCCCGCTGGACCTGTCGGACCTGCGCGGTTGGCAGTACGTCATCGGTGGCACCGTGCTCGGCACCCTCTCCCCGTTCGGCTTCGACGCGGGGATGGCGGGCCGGTACGCGTTTCTCCAGGACACCCCGGGGCAGTGCCTGCGGGGGCTGCTGCGGCTGCGGACGCTGCTGAGCGCCGCCGAGGTGCGGCCGCGGTCGGTGTCGCTGCTGCCCGACCGGGGTTCCCGGATCCTGGGTCTGGCCGCCGCCAAGGTGCTGGATCTTCCGGCGGAGCCCTTCGCCGCCGGGCGCGAGGACACCGTCGTCGTGGCGTACGACCTGAACGAGCTCGCCCGCGAGGACGACGGGCCCGAGGTGATCGGGCAGCTCTTCGAGCGCGCCGACGGGCAGGTCCTCCACGAGCACGCGAGCTGCTGGACCGACGCCCCCGCCGTCACGGCCGACAGCGTCACCCTGCTGCACCAGTCCGTGGTGGCGCCGTGGGGTGAGCAGATGCGGGTGGGAGCCGACGGGGGCGTCGAGCGGGGCCCGGCCGACGACCGGCCGGAGGCGGAGATCGCCGAGGAGATCACACGAGCGGACCCGGCCGCCGACGAGGGCGACGGCTCGGGTCCGGCGGACCGTGACGAGGCGTTCGCCGCCTTCGTCACGGCCGTGCGCGGCACCTGGCTGCGCGGGGACCGGGCCCGCCTTCCCTCTGCCGGACCGGTGGCCAGTTCCCGTTTCGCCTGAGCCGCGGAGTGTGCGTCAGCTGCCGTTCAGCCGCGAGCGCAAGAGCTGCTTGCCCAGCTCGGCTCCCTTGCGGCTGTCCGCCTGCGCCTTGCGGAACAGGTCGACGACCTCCTGGTCCTTGTCGCGTTCCGCGTCCTGGATGTACTGCTCGAGGCGGAGAGCGTTGCTCAGACACGCCTCGACGTACCAGACCAGGTTGTAGTCCTTGTCCCGGGTACCGGTGACGTCGCCGGTCTCGGTGCTGCTGGTCATAGGAACTGCCTCCATCTCCTGACCCAGCGTCGCTGTGCTTTCCGACAGGCCACCGAGTACCCATGCGGTCGGCGGACAACACCGCCCCATGTGGGACTATTCATCGATCACCGCACCGAAACGGGCGCCGTACCCGTTCCCGCCGAGGGCGGAGGCGCCGTACACCCACGATCCGTCGGCGAGCAGGCCGCGACCGCTCGCGGGCAGCAGCCACACCGCGCCGTTCCCGGCGTTCTCACCGGGCGCCGAGGCGAGCAGTTCGGCGCGGCCGTCGCCGTCGGTGTCCACGAGCCGCACCTGGGCGCCCCAGCCGTCGTCCATCTCGGCCGTGCCGGGGATCCCGCGGGTGTTCTGGTCGAAGGACTGGGCGCCGGTCCCGGTCAGGCCCTTCGCGGTGCCGCGCAGCAGCCACACCGCGCCCGCGTCGGCGACCGTGCCCACGTCCTCGCCGGGCGCGCCGACGGCCACGTCCGCACAGCCGTCGCCGTTCACGTCGGCCACGGACAGGTCGGCGCCCCAGGCGTCGCCCTGCTCGGCGGTGCCGGGCACGCCCGGGGAGTTCTGCGACCACCACTGCGGGGAGGTTCCGGGGCCCTGGGTGCCCGCCGGCCCGTGCTCGCCGCCGTAGTAGACGCCGACCAGACCGCCCGGCGCGTCCGCGCGCCCGGAGGACCCCTCGACGCCGCCGACCTGGCCGACGACGAGGTCGTCGTACCCGTCGTGGTTGATGTCGCCGGAGGCCGTGCCCAGGCCGCCGTGCAGGTCACGCCGGTAGCGCAGGCCTTCGGGGCCGCCCGCGTAGTACGCCGACCAGCCCCGGCTGTAGTCGTCGTCGGGGCTGTACCCGGAGACGACCAGGTCGGCGAAGCCGTCGCGGTCGTAGTCGCCGGTGGTCACGTACAGGGGCTGCAGCCGGTGGCCGGTGGAGTGCGGTGCGCCGACGCGCCGCAGGACGCCCGCGTGGTAGGTGAAGGCGGTCAGGCCCACCTTCTGGTCGACGGCGACGAGTTGGTCCGCGTCGGTGTCCCCGGTGAACCGGGCGGCGGCGACCGCCAGACCGAACCGGGCCCCGGCGGCGGGCCTGGCAGCGGTGACGGTGGCGGTGCGTTCGGCGCCCAGGCCGGCCTTGGAGCCGTACAGGACGGTCACCCGGCCGGCGTCGGCGACGCCGCCGACGTCCTCGCCGGGCGCGCCGATGACCGCGTCGTCGTAGCCGTCGCCGTCCAGGTCTCCGGTGGCGACCGCCTGACCGAAGTCGTCCCAGGCCTCCGAGGTGCCGGGCACGCCTTTGGTGGACTGGCTGATGACCGCGGTGCGGCCCTTGGGCACCGTCCTGTTGGTGCCGATGCCGTTCGGGGCGCCGTACTGGACGGTGACGTATCCGGCGCCCTTCTTGCCGTCGACGGTGCCCTCGGGGACGCCGGTGAGGACGTCGGTGTAGCCGTCGCCGTTGAAGTCACTGTTGCGGTCGGCGGCGCTGGTGCCGCCGGGAACGCCCGCGAACGCGGACGGTGCGGCCAGGATGCCGGCACCGGCCAGCAGCAGGAAGGAGGCGGCCGTGGCCGCGGCGGAGACCGCGGTGCGGCGGGTCGTGCGTGCACTTCGGGTCATGTCCCGTTCCCCCAGGGTGGGTTGACGTCCCGTCGGATCCCATTTGATGGCCGACGTCCTGTTCGACACGGGACGCCCGGGGGGAGTTGTGGTGCCGTGCACGGCTGTTACGCTCCGGTGACAGACATTGCCCGGAGCGTGACCGTCCGCGGTTCAGCCGAGCGCGCGGTCCAGGTTGAAGGCGGCGCTGATCAGGGACAGATGGGTGAACGCCTGCGGGAAGTTTCCCTGTTGCTCGCCGGTACGGCCGATCTCCTCGGCGTACAGGCCGAGGTGGTTGGCGTAGGTGAGCATCTTCTCGAACGCCAGGCGTGCCTCCTCCAGCCGGCCGGCGCGCACCAGGGCCTCGACGTACCAGAAGGAGCAGATCGAGAAGGTGCCCTCCTCACCGCGCACCCCGTCGGGGCTGGCCTGCGGGTCGTAGCGGTACACGAGGGAGTCGGAGACCAGTTCCTCGGTCAGGGCGTCCAGGGTGGACAGCCACTTGGGGTCGGTGGGGGCGATGAACTTGGCCAGTGGCATCATCAGCACGGAGGCGTCCAGGACGTCGTCGCCCTCGTGCTGGACGAAGGCGCGGCGCCGCGGCGACCAGCCGCGGTCCATGATCCGCCGGTAGATGGTGTCCCGGCTCTGCCGCCAGCGGCGGTGGTCGGCGGGCAGGCCGCGCCGGGTCGCCAGCCGGATGGCCCGCTCGATGGCCACCCAGCACATCAGGCGGGAGTAGAGGAAGTTCTGGCGTCCGCCGCGGGTCTCCCAGACCCCTTCGTCGGGCTGGTCCCAGTGGTCGCAGACCCAGTCGACGAGGTGGCAGACGTCGTCCCACTGGTCGCTGGAGATGGGCTGCGCCCACTTGTCGTACAGGTAGATGGAGTCGATGAGGGCGCCGTAGATGTCGAGCTGGAGCTGGTCGGCGGCGGCGTTGCCGACCCGGACCGGGGCGGAGCCCTGGTGGCCGGACAGATGACGCAGTTCGCGTTCGGGCAGGTCGGTGCGGCCGTCGATGCCGTACATGATCTGCAGCGGGCCGGACCCGCCGCCGTCTCCGGGGCTGATGTGGGTGGTCAGGAACCGCATGAACGCCGAGGCCTCGCCGGAGAAGCCCAGCCGCAGCAGGGCGTACACGCAGAAGGCGGCGTCGCGGACCCACACGTAGCGGTAGTCCCAGTTGCGCTCGCCGCCGATCCGCTCGGGGAGGCTGGTGGTGGGCGCGGCCACGATCGCGCCGGTCGGCGCGTAGGTGAGCAGCTTCAGGGTGAGCGCGGAGCGGTGGACCATCTCGCGCCAGCGGCCGCGGTAGCGGGACTGGGACAGCCAGCGCCGCCAGTAGGCGACCGTGGCGGCGAACTGGCGTTCGGCCTCGGCGCGGGCGCAGCCGCGCGGTGCCACCTGGTCGCCGACCTGGTCCAGGGCGAACACCGCGGTCTCCCCCTCCGCGAGCTTGAAGTCGGCGCACGCGTCCACGCCGTCGCTCTCCAGGGGCACGGTCGCGGTCAGCCCCAGGGACATGTCCGGGGACTCGAAGAGGGCGGTGTCGCCCAGCACGCTCAGCGCGTGCGGCGCGGCGCCGTAGTCGAAGCGCGGGGCGACCCGGGCCCGGAAGGGTACGGTGCCGCGGACGCACAGGACACGGCGGATCAGCCGGTGCCGGCCGGCCTCGGACGGCTCCGTGGACTCTCCGCTCACGGGCATGAAGTCCTGCACCTCGCCGACGCCGTCCTCCGTGAAGAACCGGGTGATCAGCACGTTGGTGTCGGGGAAGTAGAACTGCTTGGTCCGGGCCGGCACGGCCGCCGCGAGTTCGAAGGCCCCGCCGCGCTCGCTGTCGAGGATCGCCGCGAACACGCTGGGGGCGTCGAAGGCCGGGCAGCAGTACCAGTCGATGGTGCCGTCGCTGCCGACCAGGGCCACGCTGCGCAGATCGCCGATCAGCCCGTGCTCGGCGATCGGCAGGGGGCGTGTGCGCCAGGGTGTGTCCTGCGAAAGCTGCGTCTCGGCCATGTGCGGCCTCCCGGCTGCGGGCGAACGGGCTGGTTCCAGCTTAGGGGGTGTCTTGTGGATCACGCCGGGGTCGCGGGGTTTCCTTCCGCCGGGTCCAGGTACCTCGTCAGCGCAGTCACCGGGCCCCGTCCCCCTTCCGGATGCAGGGCGCGGCCAAGCGGTGAATCGTGAGAGTGGGACCCGGTCCCGCGGCAGGGGCCGTACGGGCCCGAGGAGGAGGCATCATGTCGACGTCAGAACCCGAAACGTCCCGGTCGTCCGACGACCTGCGCACCCCGGACTCACTGCTCCACACCGGGTCCGGCGGCCAGGTCACGCCGGAGGACCTGGTGCTGGCGACGGGCCGGGACGTCACCCCGGCGAACCTCGAGTGGGCCCAGCGCAAGCTGGCGGCCGAGGGCCCGGCCGCCATGGAGAAGCTGCTGCCCTGAGGTGTGGTCCGCGGCGGGGGTGGTGGTGCCCCCCGCGCTGGCGGGGTCGGGGTGCCCGCCGGGCGGGCCGGCAGCCGCTACGGGCGGTGGTGCGCCGTTCGCACTTCCGCTGCGAGCCCGTGGGCTGTCAGACTCCGGGGGTGCCCGACTTCGACTTCGACATGCTTGTCATCGGATCCGGACCCGGCGGCCAGAAGGCCGCCATCGCCGCGGCCAAGCTGGGCCGCCGCGTCGCGGTCGTCGACCGCCCCGACATGGTCGGCGGGGTCTCCCTCCACACCGGAACCATCCCCTCCAAGACGCTGCGCGAGGCGGTGCTCTACCTCACCGGCCTCACCCAGCGTGATCTGTACGGGCAGAGCTACCGCTTGAAGGAGGACATCACCGTCGCGGACCTGATCGCGCGCACCCAGCACGTGGTCGGCCGGGAGATCGACGTCATCCGCAGCCAGCTCTCCCGCAACCATGTCGCCCTGCACGCCGGAACCGCCCGTTTCGTCGACCCGCACACCGTCGCCCTGCGCGAGGTGACCGGCCACGAGCGGCTGCTGAGCGCGGAGCACATCGTGATAGCCACCGGGACCCGGCCCGCCCGGCCGGACAGCGTCGAGTTCGACGGGCGGACGATCCTGGACTCGGACAACGTGCTCACGCTGGAGCGGGTGCCGCGCTCCATGGTCATCGTGGGCGCCGGGGTGATCGGGATGGAGTACGCCTCCATGTTCGCCGCTCTGGGCAGCCGGGTGACGGTGGTCGAGAAACGCCCGGGGATGCTGGACCTGTGCGACGTGGAGGTCGTCGAGTCGCTGAAGTACCACCTGCGGGACCTGGCCGTCACCTTCCGGTTCGGGGAGACCGTCGCCGCGGTGGAACGCCATCCGCGCGGCGCGCTGACCGTCCTGGAGAGCGGCAAGAAGATCCCCGCGGACGTGGTGATGTACTCAGCGGGCCGTCAGGGCGTCACCGACGGGCTCGACCTGGGCAAGGCCGGGCTGTCGGCGGACGCGCGTGGCCGGATCACGGTGGACGAGCGCTACCGCACCGGGGTGCCCCACATCTACGCCGTCGGTGATGTGATCGGCTTCCCGGCGCTGGCCGCGACCTCGATGGAGCAGGGCCGGGCGGCCGCCCACCACGCCTTCGGCGAGCCGGTGGGCCGTATGCACAACCTGCAGCCCATCGGCATCTACACCATCCCCGAGATCAGCTTCGTCGGCCGGACGGAGGACCAACTCACCACCGACAGCGTGCCGTTCGAGGTGGGCATCGCCCGCTACCGGGAACTGGCCCGCGGTCAGATCATCGGCGACTCCCACGGCATGCTCAAACTGCTGGTCTCCCCCGAGGACCGCACACTGCTCGGTGTGCACTGCTTCGGCTCGGGGGCCACCGAACTGATCCACATCGGCCAGTCCGTGATGGGCTGCGGAGGCACGGTGGACTACCTCGTCGACGCGGTGTTCAACTACCCGACGCTCGCGGAGTCGTACAAGGTGGCCGCCCTGGACGCCACGAACAAGCTGCGGCAGATAGACCACCTGGGAGACTGACCCGGCCCGGCCTGAGAGCGGCGGAGGCTACTCGGGCAGCGCCGTCTCGTCCTCGACGACGTGCACCGCCGCCTCCTCCGCACCGGCCGCTCCCCCGTCGATGCCCACGTCGTCCGCGACGCTCTCCTTCGTGGTGTCGGGGTGGGCGCCCTCGTCGGGGGCCACGAGGCGGCCGGCGCGGTCGGTGCCCGCCTCGGGGTCCACGAGCTCCCCCTCACCACCCGGCAGGTCTCCCACGGCGTCCCCCGGCGGCGGTGACACGTCGGGCCGCTCCTGGGCGAGGCGCTGGTCGAGGCTCTCGCCGTCGTGCTGCTCGGCCGCGGTCGTGCCGTAACGGGTGGCACCCAGCGGCTTCTCCGGGGGCGAATAGCCCTCGTCGAGGGTGTCGTCGTAGGTCCGCTCGTCCAGTGCGTCCTGCAGGTCCAGGGGCGCCGCGTCCTCCTGCTCCTCGTTGCTCCCGGTCGGCTGGTACGCGTCGTCCGCCATCGGGGTCTGCTCCGGCTCCTGCTCACTCATCGCCGTCTCCCTTTCGTCGCTCGACGCCTGTGCTGGCACGGTCCCGGTTCGCGTTTCCCGCAGCCCGGTGTCTAATCCCCCGCGCCTCGGACGCCACGACCTGCGCGGAGGCCGTCGCCCGGCACGGCAAGGGAGGGTTTACCGGAGGCTTCGCCGTGCCCGTGCTGCGCCTGCTCGACGGCCGGGCGACACGGACGCCGTGGTCGTACACCGGGGATCCGGACCAGCAGATCGTGAAGTGGCGCAAGGCGTTGCGGGTGCGGGAGTGAGCGGGGCGGGAGGAGGGAGCCCGCCCCGCTACTCTCCCCCGTCCTCGGCCGGCCGGGCCGGCCCCGCCCGCCACTTCTCCTCGATCCGGCCGAGCTTCCACACCAGCAGGGCGGCGGCCCAGGCGGCGAGGAACAGGGCGGCGACGACGAACCCGAGGACGTTGAGGTCCAGGCCGCCGACCCAGTCCCAGAACGGACCGTGCAGTGCGAACCGGTCGGCGAGCAGGCCGAGCAGTTCGGCCGTGCCGATGAGCAGGGCGACGGCGACGGACAGGCCGGTGACGGTCAGGTTGTAGTAGACCTTGCGGACGGGCTGGGAGAACGCCCAGCCGTAGGCGAAGTTCATGAACGAGCCGTCGACCGTGTCCAGCAGCGACATGCCGGCGGCGAACAGCACGGGCAGGCACAGGATCGCGTACCAGGGCAGGCCGGAGGCGGCCCCGGATCCGGCCAGCACGAGCAGTGCGATCTCGGTGGCGGTGTCGAAGCCGAGGCCGAAGAGCAGGCCCAGGGGGTACATGTGCCAGGGTTTGCCGACCGACTTGGTGACGCGGCCGACGAGGCGGTTCATGAAGCCCCGGTTGTTGAGGTGCTCCTCCAGGGCGGCCTCGTCGAAGTGGCCGGAGCGCATCCGGCGGAAGACCTTCCAGATGCCGGCCAGGGCGGCGAGGTTGATCGCGGCGATGAGGTAGAGGAACGTCCCCGAGACCGTCGTGCCGATCAGCCCGGTGATGTCGTGCAGCCGCGAGTGGTCGTCCTCGACCGGACCGGCCAGGGTGCGTACGCCCATGGAGAGCAGCAGGGCCAGGGCGAAGACGACGCTGGAGTGGCCGAGGGAGAACCAGAAGCCGACCGACAGCGGCCGCTGCCCGTCGCCCATCAGCTTGCGCGTGGTGTTGTCGATCGCCGCGATGTGGTCGGCGTCGAAGGCGTGCCGCATGCCCAGCGTGTACGCGGTCACTCCGATGCCGATCCCGAAGGACCTGGTGCCGACGGTGTAGTGCTCCGGCGCCACGATGGCCACCAGCGTGAACCAGCCGACGAGGTGCAGCGCCAGCACGACGGCGGCCATGCCACCGACCCTGATCCACTCCTGCCGCGTCATGGAGCCGCGGACGCGGTGCCAGGCCGAACGCTTCGTCCCGGACTGTGCGGGGAGGGTCGGAGCGGAATCAGGGGCGGCCGTCATCGGGGTGCTTGTTTCCTTCGGTCGGGCATGAGCGGCTGCCATCCACAGCCTTGTGCCATCCTCCTGCACCTGCAAGTCATGTGCAGTAAAACCGGGGGCAGGCCTTGGCCATGGGGAGGGAAAGTCAGGTCGCCAGCAACCCCCGGCCCAGCCAGTCCTTCGAGTCCCTCACGCCCGGCAGCGCGAAGAAGTAGCCGCCGCCCGTCGGGGAGATGTAGTCGACGAGGGGTTCGTCGATCAGCCGGGTCTGGGTCGCCTCGAACTGCCGCCTGACGTCCTGCTGGTAGCAGCAGAAGACCAGGCCCATGTCCAGGTTGCCGACGTCGTCCACGCCCCGGTCGTAGTTGTAGCCGCGCCTGAGGATCCGGGAGTCGTCGCTGGCGGCGGTGCGCGGGTTGGCGAGCCGGATGTGCGCGTCGAGCGGGATGGCCGTGCCGTGGGGGTCCTTGGCGTACTGGGGGATGTCGGTCTCCCTGGCGCCGTCCAGCGGGGCTCCGGTGTCCTTGCGGCGGCCGAACATCTTCTCCTGCTCGGTGAGCGACACCCGGTCCCAGAACTCCACCAGCATCCGGATGATCCGGATCACCTGGTAGCTGCCGCCCTTCGTCCAGGACGGCTCGCCCTGTCCGTCGCCCACCCAGATCAGCCGATCGGTCTCGCGGGCCGAGGTGACGTCCGGGTTGGCGATGCCGTCCTTGAAGCCGAGCAGGTTGCGCTGGGCGCCGGTGGGGCGCGGGGTGTTCTGGAAGCCGTCGACGCGCCATTTGATCTGCATGGCGCCACGGGTGTGCCGGGCTATGTCGCGCAGTGCGTGGAGCACCGCGTCCTGGCGGTCGGCGCAGATCTGCAGCGACAGGTCGCCATGGCACTCGGCGGCATTCAGGTTGTCGTTCGGGAACGTGCGCATCGGCGTCAGCCGGGCCGGCCTGGACCTGGTGAGGCCGTAGCGGTCGTCGAAGAGGGAGGCGCCCACACCGACGGTGACGGTGAGCGCGTCGGCGGGCACCTCGGGGCCTAGGATGCCGTTGTCCGACGGCGGGGCGCCGACGCCCAGGTCGGCGGGCGTGCCGCCGGCGGTCAGGAAGCGGGCCCGGGCGGTGATGGTGCGCAGCAGGTCGGCGAGTTCGGCGCGGGTGTCGGCGATGACGTCGAGAGAGACGAAGGTGGCGGCGGCCGGTGCCGGGGTGATGATCCCGGCCTGATGGGTGCCGTGGAAGGGGACCGTCCTCACGCCGGTCGCCTCGGCGGCCTGTGCCTGGGCCGAGCCGCCGGTCCGGCCGAGCGCGAATCCTCCGCCGGCCAGGGCGGCGCCCGCGGCCGACGCGCTCAGCGCGCCGCGCACGAAGGAGCGGCGACCGGCACCGACCGGGCAGGCCGGGGGTTCGGCGGAGGACGCAGAGGACATGGCGGGGTTCCCTTCTTCGTGCGTGTGCGTGTGCGGGTGCGGGTGCGGGCCCGCGCCCATCAGGCGGACTTCCGGATCTCGAGGAGATCCGGGACCGGGGCGAGGTCCTCCAGCAGCTGTCCGGTGGCGCCGTTCAGCCGCTGCCGGGCCGGCGCGCCGAGCCGGTCGACGGGGGTCCACCGGTCGCCTTCGTGGGCCGCGTCCAGCAGCTTCTGGAGGCGGGCGATGTCCGCGTCGACCGTGGGCAGCAGTTTCGGCGCACGGCTGGTGAGCAGCGACTCGAGTACGGTGAGCAGCTCGCGGGTGCCCGCCAGGTTGGCGTCGGCGGTGGCCAGTCCGGTGCCGCTGCCCTGGTCGGCGTCGCCGGTCAGCTCGAACTGGAGGGTGTTCTCCAGGATCTCGTGGGCGCGCAGGGGCAGGTCGCCCGGCTGGAACTTCTGCCTCGGGAAGGCCCCCCGCAGCCCGGCGACGGCCCCGGCGAGCTGCCGGGCCGGGGCCTTGAGCTCCCCCGCGGACTGGCCGTGCCACAGGCCGTACTCGATCCGGTGGAAACCGGTGAAGCCCTTGTCGCGCACGCCGTCGGGGAGACCGTCGGGCAGGCCGTTGATCTTCTGGTCGTAGTCCTCGAAGGTGCCGTAGGCGGCGCCGAGCGAGGCGTAGGTACGGTGGGCGGTCAGCCAGTCGGTACGGGCCCGGCCGAGGCGGCCGCCCGCTATGTCGTCGTCGAGCCTCCGGGTCTGCGTGACGAGGGTGGCGAGGCGCTGGTCGACGTACGCCTTGTACGCGGCGAGAGGGCCGGCGAGGTCGTTCTCCGAGACCGGCGCGACCGCCTCGGCCGCTCCCCCGCCGGTGACGGTGACGGCCTTGGAGGTGACGGCCGCCGCGCCGGTCGGTACACAGCGCCAGGCGTAGCTGCCTCCGGCGACGGTGGCGACCAGGTCACGGGTGGTGCCGGGGGCCAGGCCCTCGACCTCGCCGTAGACCGCGCCGGAAGCCGGGTCGATGAGGTAGACCTCGGACGTCTTGTCGCCCGTGTTGTGCATCTGGAAGGTCTGCCGGCCCGGCCTGGGGGCGCTGAACCCCTTGCCGCACTCGGTCTCGGAGACGGCCACGGTCTGGTCCCCGGCCGGCTTGGGCCGGGACAGGGCGACGACCAGTCCCGCCAGGACCGCGGGGACGGCGACGACGGCCACGGGCACCACCCAGACAGGCCGGCGGCGGACCGCGGAGACCCGTTCGCCGGGGGCGGCGCCGGCCTCGGGGGCCGGCCCTGTGGGCGCCGCGGGCTTCGGTGCGCTCGCCCGTACGCCCCGTACGCCCCGTACGAACAGGGTCATCACCGCCGCGAGGTAGAGAACGTACCCGGTCACCTGGAGCCAGGTCATGGTCGGCGTCAGGTTGAACACGCCCTGGACGAGCGTGCTGTACCAGGAGCCGGCGTCGACGCTGCCGCCGAGGTCCACGGCGTACGCGGACCCGCCGGGCAGGACACCGCCCTCCTGCAGATCGCGCAGGCCGTAGCCGAGGACACCGGCCGCGATGACGATGAGGACGACACCGGTGGCGGTGAAGAACCTGGTCAGGTTGATCTTGAGGACCCGGCGGTACAGACCCCAGCACAGGACGGCCGCCAGCACGAGCCCGATGCCCGCCCCGGTCATCGGGCCCGCGGACTCACCCGCCGCGCGGGCGGTGGTCCACAGGAACAGGGCGGTCTCCAGGCCCTCACGGCCCACCGCGAGGAACGAGGTCAGGATGAGCACGCCTGCGCCCGTGCCGAGCGCGCCGGTGACCTTCTCCTTGATCTCACCGGAGAGGCTGCGGGCGGAGCGGCGCATCCAGAACACCATGGCGGTGACGAACGCGACGGCGATGACGCTGAGGGTGCCGCCGAACGCCTCCTGGGCGGTGGCGGACAGGGACGCGGCGGTGAAGGTGAGCACCGCACCGAAGCTCATCGCCACGGCGATCGCGGCCAGGACGCCCGTCCACACCTGCGGCAGCCGGGACCGGGCACCGGCCCGCACCAGGGTGGCCACCAGGATGGAGACGATGAGTCCGCCCTCGAGCCCCTCCCTCAACCCGATCAGGAAACTCGGAAACGCGTCGTCCCACATGTGTTGCGACCCCACTTAGCGAAGGCATGCCTTACTTCGACGACCATCATGACTACAGACGTGTAGTCGGCTGGTCATGATGCGGCAATGTCGGGGCAAAAGCCGGGTCTACAGGTTTGTAGTCGTGGCAGGTACGGCAAGACGCACCGGATGACGCAGGGGAAAGGGCGCGCCGCGATGACCAGGACCGTATGGGCGGGCACCCTCGCCGTGTGGACGGCGTTCGGTGTACTGACCGCGGTCGTCGCCGGCCACGGCGGGCCCCTGCTCCCGGACCGGGACCTGCTGTCCTGGTCCCTGGCACACCGCCCGCCCGTGGCGGTCGCCGTGGCGCGCGGGCTCACCGACACCGGGACGGGCGTCGTGCCGTACGCGCTGGCGGTGCTCGCCGGGCTGCTGGCGGCGCGCACACCACGGCAACGGCCGGCCGCCGCGGTGCTGGCCGTAGCCTGTCTCGGCGCGGGGCAGATGCTGCGGTACCAGGTGATGGAGCTGGTCGCCCGGGCCCGCCCGCCGCGGTACGACTGGGAGGCGCACGCCTCGGGGTGGTCCTTCCCTTCCGGCCACACCACCACGGCGGCGCTCGCGGCCGGGCTGCTCGTCCTGGCGGTGCGGATACGGGTCCCGCACGACCGGACGCCGCTGTGCGTCGCCATCGGCTGCTGGGGGGCGTCGGTCGGGCTGACCCGGATCTTCCTCGGCGTGCACTGGTTCACCGATGTGCTCGGCGGCTGGCTCTTCGCCCTGGGCTGGCTGGGCGTCTGCGTGTGCGTGGGCCGGCGGTGGATCGCGCCGGGGGTGATCGCGGACCGCTCGCGCCCCAAGGGCGACTCGGAGTCGACGGAGGTGCGGGAGGGATCCTCCGGCATCACCGGCCGACGCCAGGAGGCGTCCGATGGCTCACGGCGGGATCACCCGGACGGGGCCGACGCCGGGTGACCGTCTCCCTCCCGCCCGACGCTCCGCGAACCGCCGACCCGCTCACAGCGCCTTGCGCCGGACCAGCACGGCGAGCACCAGCAGTCCCGGCATCAGCGGCAGCCAGACGGTGAGCAGCCGGTAGCCGAGCACGGCGGAGGCGGCCGTGGCGGCCGGAGCCCCGGACGCGGTCAGCGCGAGGCCGAGGGCCGCGTCGAGGGAGCCGAGGCCACCCGGGGTGGGCAGCAGGGCGGCGGCGCTGCTGGCGGCCAGATACAGCAGGGCCACCCGGGCCGGGGCCAGGGGCAGCCCGACGGCCCGGGTCACGGCGATCAGCACCAGGGAGTGCAGCACAGCGAAGGCCACCGAGCCGCCCCACAGGGCCGCCGCGCGGGCCGGGCGGGCGTGCACGGACCGGATGTCGGCGAGGACGGTCGCCAGGGCGGCGCGGCAGCGGGGCCACAGCGGACTGGCGAGCAGACCGGCCACCAGCAGGACGGCCGCAAGGACGACGGGCAGGGCGGCCGGGGGGACGCGCGGGATCCGCAGCAGGCCCGGGCAGGCCGGGGCGAGCGCCGCGATGAGCGCGCCGCGGACCAGCACGCCGGCGGTGGCCTTGACCGCGAGCGCGCTCGCCGAGCGGCCCGCCGCGAGTCCGCAGCGCATCAGGAACCGCAGGTTCACGGCGCCGGCCCCGAGCCCGGCGGGCAGGACGTGGTTGGCGGCGCAGGCGGCGAACTGCGCCGCCAGCAACCGCCCGCCCGGAAGCCGCCGGGCGACGGCCCCCTGCTGGGCGAACGCGGAGGCGGCCCAGGTGCCGGCCGCCGCCGTCGCGCCCACCAGCAGCCAGCCCTGGTCGGCGACGGCCAGCCGAAGTGCGCCGGTCTGAAGGAGCGGCCAGTTCCGCCGGGCCAGGTAGGCGGCGCAGCTCAGGACGGCGAGGCAGAGGGCGCTTTGCCCGTACACCCGCCGACGGCCGGTACCGGCGACGAGGTCCGGCGCGGACGTCATCGGCGGGCCGCCGGTACCGCGTAGTAGAGACGCAGCCCGTCGAAGGGGACGGAGGGCCAGTGCCGGGCGTACGCGGGCGCCCGGGACCCGGCCGGTACGAGGGTGGCGACCGGGGTGTGGCGGGCGGTGCCGGTGATGATCTCCGCCGTGCTGTTGGCGTTGTGCCCGGCGGTCGCGGCGGAGGAGCAGCCGGCGTAGTACGCGATCGGGATGGCGTCGTGCCCGGTGACCAGGCAGGAGGGGCGGACGCCGAGGCGGTGCAGTTCGGCTGCGGTACGGGACCAGCCGCGGTGGGACGCGGTGGTGCGGTCGACGGTGTGCTCCAGGACGACGAGCTGGAGGGCGAGGTGCGCGGCCAGACCCAGCGCCACCAGCGCGACGGCCACCGGCCGCCAGGCCCGGGAGGGGGCGGTCATCAGCTGGGTCAGCGCGTCGGCCACCGGGAGCGCCAGCAAGGCGTAGGCGGGCAGCAGGAACCGGGGCGCCGCGTAACCGATCATGAACAGGTACGGGAACGCGGCCGTCGCCGCGCAGACCAGCGGCACCAGGGTGGGGGTGCGGCGCCCGGCCCGGACGGCGACGACGAGGCCGGTGACCGCGAGCAGCGGCAGGACGAACCACCAGACGGTGAGCAGCGGGTTGGGCAGCGCGCCCGTGCACGGCCGGCACAGGGCCCGTCCGCCCAGACTGCGCACCTGGTCGACGATCGCGAGATGCCAGCCCAGACCGCCCTGGATCGCGGAGCCGTCGGCCAGCCGCCGGGCGAGACCGCCGTAGCTGACGTACGCCTCGACGACCCACTCCGCCGCTCCCGCCGCCAGACCGGCGAGGAGCATGCCGCCCGCGCGCCAGTGCCGCCGCGGCAGGGCGAGGACCAGCAGCGGCAGGCTCACCCACACCGCGTCGGTGGGCCGCATCAGGGCCATCAGTGCGGCGCTCCCGGCCAGCCCCCACCGGGCGGCCCGGTCCGAGTGGTCGGCGCGGGCGCGCAGGAAGCAGGCGACCGCGGCCGACGCGCCGACGGCCACCCAGTAGTTGGGCATGGCCTGCGGACCGTAGAAGAGCGTCACCCACAGGGAGGCGAACAGGGCCCCCGCCAGGGCCAGTACCCGGGGCGGGAAGAGGCCGCGCCAGGCGCGCAGCGCGAGGAACAGGGCCAGGCCGGACAGGACGGCCAGGTAGATCCGCAGCAGTGGGGTGGAGGAGGACCAGGCCGCCACGGGCGCGACGAGCAGCGAGATACCGCGGGCCCGGGGCGCGCTGAAGAAGGATGCCGGGGCGTGGGCGCCGACCTGGCTGACGTACACGGTCTCGTCCCAGCCGAGGCCCATGCCGGGCCGGACCAGCAGGAGCTGGGCCAGGGTGAAGGCGATCGCGACGGCCGCGAGCAGGCCGTCGGGGCGGGTGTGCCGGGCGCTGCGCGGCACGGTCCGCGGACGGCCGCGCCGGGTCCCGGTGAGTGTGGTGTGCGCGCTGCCGGACATCATCCCCCTTCATCCCTACAGTTTGTAGGGTTTCTGCCACACTACAGCCTGTAGGGCCGCAGACGGGCCCCGAGAAGACGTACCAGTCATTCACGAGAAACCCGAAAAACACGGTCAAGCTAACCCCTGCCGGGCCCGTGTGCACGGCGGATACGGCCATCCGCCTGACGGCCCTACGCGCTGTAAGGTTGGGGCATGGCTGGCACGGAGTCCCGGGGCAGGGTGGAGCGGCGCAGCGCCGGGGAACTGGAGAGCGAGGTGCTGGCCGCCCTGTGGGCCACCGAGCGACCGCTGACGCCCGCCGAGGTCCAGGCCGAGATCGGCGGCGGCCTGGCCTACAACACCGTACACACCATCCTCAAGCGGCTGTACGACAAGGGGCTGGTGCTGCGGGACGCGGACGGGCGGCGCGGCGCCTACCGGCCCGCGAAGAACGCGGCCGAGCTGACCGCAGAGGCGATGCACGAGGCCCTCGACCGCGGTCCGGACCCGATCGCCGCGCTGCAGCAGTTCGTGTCCGGTCTGAGCCCGGAGGAGGAGCGGGCCCTGCGGGACCTGCTCGCCGGAGGCGGCGCATGAGGATCGACGTCTACACCCCGCTGCTGCTGTCCCTCCTGCTGCCGCTGGTCGGTCCGGTGATCGGCCGGCGGGTGGCGCCTGCCCTCGCCGCCCGGGCGCTGACCTTCGCCGCCGTGCTGACCGCGGCGGCCACCACCTGGTCCCTGGTGCTGCTGTCGACCGCGCTGCTGGGTGACGCGCCGCCGGTGGTCGCGGAGGCCCGGGAGGACGGGCACCGGCTGGCCGATCCGGTACCGGGAGTCATCGGGATCGCCGCGGCGCTCACCCTCGCCGTCGTCGCCCGGCGTGTGCTCCTGGCGGTGCGGGCCGAGCGCGGCACCCGGCGGTCGCTGCGGCGGTTGTGCGCGGGACATCCCGCGGACACCGAACTGATCGTCGCCGACTCCGCGCTGCCGCAGGCGTTCGCCATTCCCGGGCGGCCGGGCCGGATCCTGGTCACCTCCGCCATGCTGGGTGCCCTGCGCCCCGCGGAGCGCCGGGTACTGCTCGCCCATGAGCGGGCCCATCTGGCCCATCGGCACGGATTCCTGGTGACCGCGGCCTCGCTCGCCGCCGCGGCCAACCCGCTGCTGCGTCCGGTCCGTTCGACCGTGATGTTCCTGGTGGAGCGCTGGGCGGACGAGCAGGCGGCGGCCGCCGTCGGGGACCGGGACACCACGGCGCGTGCGCTGGCCCGTGCCGCGCTCACGGCGGGCGGCGCCCGTGCCGGGTGCGCGCTCACCTTCACGGACCACGCCGTCACCCGCCGGATAGCGGCACTGCAGGCCGCCCCTCCCCCGCGGCTGTGGATCGCCGCCGCGGCCGTCCTCGCTCTCGGCGCCCTGCCGGCACTGGGCGCCGCCGACGCCACCGGCGACCTGATCGGCCTGCTGGCGGGCGCGCTGAACTGAGACGCCGGCGAACCGTCCGGCTGCGGACGGCCCCGCCCGGGCAGCACAGGGAGCCGGGCGCCCGGCGGACGGGCGCGCCCGGCTGACCCCGGTCAGCGGCGGCTGGGCGCCCGGTGCGGTGGTTGTTCCGGGGCCGGGCGCTTCTTCGCCGGCGGTACGGCGCGGACGGCCGGGTCGTCGGTGCTCAGGGTGAGCGGCTCACCGTGGTGACGGATGGTCAGCGGCGCTCCGTCGAGGAGAGCGTACGTGGCCTTGTCGGCCTGCACCTCCACCCGCAGCCGGCGGTCGAGGAACCGTACGGTGAAGGCCAGGCGGCGGATCTTCTCCGGCAGGCGCGGCGCGAACGACAGCCCGTCGTCGTGCCGGCGCATTCCGCCGAAGCCCGCCACGAGCGCTATCCAGGTTCCGGCGAGCGACGCGATGTGCAGCCCGTCGCGGGTGTTGTGCTCCAGGTCCGCCAGGTCCATCAGGGCGGCCTCGGCCGCGTAGTCGTAGGCGAGCCGCAGATGCCCGGCCTGGGCGGCGATGACGGCCTGGCAGCACGCCGACAGGGAGGAGTCCCGTACGGTCAGCGGCTCGTAGTAGGCGAAGTTGCGGGCGGTCTGCTCGTCGTCGAAGTATCCGTCGCAGGTGTACATCGCCAGCACCAGGTCGGCCTGCTTGACGACCTGTTTGCGGTAGAGGTCGAAGTACGGGAAGTTCAGCAGCAGCGGGTACTGGTCGGGCCGGGTGTTCGCGAAGTCCCAGCGCTGGTAGCGGGTGAAGCCCGCGTGCTGCTCGTGCACACCGAGTTCGTGGTTGTAGGGAATGTGCATGGCCTCGGCGGCGTCCCGCCAGGCGGCGCTCTCCTCGTCGTCCACGCCGAGCCGCTCGGCCTGCCGGGGGTGACGCTCGACGGCGTCGGCGGCGGCCAGCAGGTTCGCCCGGGCCATCAGGTTGGTGTACGTGTTGTCGTCCGCGACCGCGCTGTACTCGTCGGGGCCGGTGACACCGTCGATGTGGAAGGCGCCGTGGTGGTCGTGGTGGCCGAGGGAGCGCCACAGACGGGCGGTCTCCACCAGCAGCTCCACTCCGGTGTCCCGTTCGAAGTCGGTGTCCCCGGTGGCGGCGACGTAACGGACGACCGCGTTGGCTATGTCGGCGTTCACATGGAAGGCGGCGGTGCCTGCGGGCCAGTACGCGGACCCTTCCGAGCCCTCGATGGTCCGCCAGGGGAACGCGGCGCCCTCCAGGCCGAGCTGGGCCGCGCGCTCCCGGGCGGAGTCAAGGGTGTTGTACCGCCAGCGCAGCGCCTCGGCGACGGACCCGGGCGCGGTGTAGGTCAGGACGGGCAGCACGAACATCTCGGTGTCCCAGAAGGCGTGCCCGTCGTAACCGGAGCCGGTGAGGCCCTTCGCCGGGATCGCCCGCTGCTCGGCGCGGGCGCCGGCCTGCAGGACGTGGAACAGGGCGAAGCGGACGGCCTGCTGGATCTCCTCGTCGCCGTCCACCTCGACGTCGGCGCGGGCCCAGAAGTCGTCCAGACAGGCGCGTTGTTCGTCGACGAGGCCCTGCCAGCCGTCATGTGCCGCGGCGGCGAGGGCGGCGTCGACCTGGTCGCTCATCGCGGGCAGCGAACGGGTGCCGGACCAGCCGTGGGCGACCAGCTTCTCCACCCGCAGCCGCTGGCCCGGTTCGAGTACGGAGGTGACCGTGAGCCGGGCCACGTCCGGGTTGCTCTCGCTGGCCGTGGTGGTCCGCTCGGGGCCGGTGACGACGTGGTCGGCGGCCACGGCGACGCGCAGGCCGCTGCGGCGGGTGCGGTGCACCAGGCGCAGCCGCCGGTCCGAGGCGAAGTCCTCCTCCGGCTCCAGCGGCGACTGCAGGGCCATCGCCGCGCGCGGGTCGCCGTTGGACCCGGGCAGCTGCTCGTTGGCGACCAGCTCGGACTGGATCACCACCCGGGCCCGGCTGCCGACGGGCTCCACCTCGTAGGCGACGGCGGCGACCGCGCGCTGGGTGAGCGACACCAGCCGGGTCGAGCGCACCCGCACCGTCGACCCGGTGGGGGACGTCCACTCGCAGGTCCGCTCCAGTACACCGCGCCGGAGGTCCAGGGTGCGTTCGTGGCGGACGAGTTTGCCGTAGCGCAGGTCGAACGGCTCGTCGTCGACCAGCAGCCGGAGGACCTTGCCGTTGGTGACGTTGATGACCGTCTGGCCCGACTCCGGATAGCCGTAGCCCGCCTCGGCGTACGGCAGCGGATGCACCTCGTGCACGCCGTTGAGGTAACTGCCGGGCAGACCGTGCGGTTCGCCCTCGTCGAGGTTGCCGCGCCAGCCGACGTGGCCGTTGGACAGCGCGAACACGGACTCGCTCTGGGCCAGCACGTCGAGGTTCAGCTCGGTCTCGCGGACCGTCCAGGGTTCGACGGCGTACGACCGCTGGGTGATCACTCGTTGTCCCCCAGTTCGGCGAGGTCCTTCACGACGATGTCGGCGCCGTGCTTGTACAGGGCGTCGCTCTGCCCGACCCGGTCGACGCCGACGACGTACCCGAACCCGCCGGAGCGGCCGGCGTCCATGCCGGCCAGCGCGTCCTCGAAGACGGCGGCCCGCCGGTATTCGACGCCGAGGTCGCGGGCGGCGGCCTGGAAGGTGTCCGGGTTGGGCTTGCCGGGCAGCTTCCGCTCGGCGGCGACCACCCCGTCGATCCGGACGTCGAAGAGGTGCTCGGCGCCGATGGAGCGCAGCACGTCCCGGGTGTTGGCGCTGGAGGAGACGATCGCGGTCTTCAGTCCCTTGGCCCGGACCGCCTCGATGTAGCGGATCGTCCCCTCGTAGGACTCCACGCCGTCGGTGCGGATCTTCTCCAGGACCAGCTCGTTCTTGCGGTTGCCGAGACCTTGCACGGTCCGGGCGTCCGGTGGGTCGCCGGGATCGCCCTCGGGCAGTTCGATGCCCCGGGAGGCGAGGAAGGTGCGCACCCCGTCCGCGCGCGGGCGTCCGTCGACGTACTCGTCGTAGTCGGCCACCGCGTCGAACGGCCGGGCGCGTTCGCCCTCGTATCCGCGCAGGAAGTCGTCGAACGTCTCCTTCCAGGCGGCCGCGTGCACGACGGCCGTCCTGGTGACGACCCCGTCGAGGTCGAAGAGACAGGCCTGGATGGTTTCGGGCAGACCGAGCTCAGTCATACTCAGCACACTTCCCCGCAGGGCGGGTTCCATTGGGTGTCGCGCACCACATGGTTCACCGTCCGCCGGCGGGTGACAGACTCTTCGGTGTGCCCCTGACTTTCGACGACCTCCTCACCCGCGCCCGCTCCCTCGCCGAACGCCGCCCGCGCGCCCTCCTCGGCATCGCCGGCAGCCCCGGCGCGGGCAAGTCGACGCTGGCCGAGCACCTGGTGCGCGCGCTGAACGGCACCGGGGAGCCCTGGGTGGCGCACGTCCCGATGGACGGTTTCCATCTGGCCGACGCCGAACTGGACCGTCTGGGGCGCCGGGACCGCAAGGGCGCGCCCGACACCTTCGACGCCGCCGGGTACGCGGCGCTGCTCGGGCGGCTGCGCGAGGAGCGGGACGAGGTGGTGTACGCGCCGGGTTTCGAGCGGGTGCTGGAGCAGCCGCTCGCGGGCGCGATCGCGGTAGCGCCCACGGCCCGGCTGGTGGTGACGGAGGGCAACTACCTGCTGCTCGGCACCGGCCCCTGGGCCCGGGTACGGCCCCGGCTGGACGAGGTGTGGTTCTGCGCACTCGACGAGCCGGAACGCGTCCGCCGGCTCGTCGCCCGTCACGAGGAGTTCGGCAAGGACCACGACAGTGCGGTGGCCTGGGTCCTGGGCAGCGACCAGCGCAACGCGGACCTGGTGGCGGCGACCCGGGACCGGGCGGATCTGATCGTGCCGGTGACCGCGCTGCCGTCGGGCACCTCCACGGCGTGACTCACGCGTGCGGGGCCCGGCGGGCGCGCAGGGTGACACTCAGTGTGTGCGGGCCGAAACCACCGAGGCAGACCCGTGGCCCGGTCGTCGCGTCGGTGCCCCGCAGCAGTGTGTAGTCCTGACCCGGGTCGTAGCGCAGCAGGTCGCCCCGGTCCGGCCCCGCCAGCGGTTCGCCGGAGTGGACCCCGGCCTCGACGCGGATCTCGTCCTCGCCCACCCGGTACGTCATCGCGCCGTCGCCGAGACACCAGCGCCCTTCGCCCAGCGGTTCGGCGCCGTGCACGACACCTCCCGGCCGGAAGGTCAGTTCGAGTGCCCACGGCACCCGCGGACCGGCCATGTCGAACCGCATGTCGGCACCGTCGTCGCGGAGTTCCACATCGACGCGGGTGGTGAGCGCGACCTCGTCCCGCGGCCGCCGCCCGAACGACATCGCGGCCGAGAAGCGTCCCTCGTCCGCCATCTCGTAAGCGCCGTCGGCCCGTCGCTCGGCCGGCGGGAGCGGCTGGTAGTAGGCGGCCGTGAGGGTTTCGGCGAGCCGGTACCGGCCGTCCCCGAGACGCGTCATGTCCGTGGCGCGGAAGGGGCCGAGGTCGAAGAAGCCCCGTGACAGCCGCACGGCGTCGAGGACCGCGTCGCCGGCGAAGAGCCGCAGGAAGGTCGGATTGCAGGCGAGGCCCGAGCGGATGTGCCGCTGCCCGGGCACGTCCGAGCCGCCGTACAGCACGGTGTGCGCGGTGGCGGAGGCGTGTGAGGCGAGGCGCGCGGTGGTGAGGTACCCCTCGCGCGGAAGGGTTTCCGGTGCCGGTTCCGGCAGCGTGCGGCACAGGTCGGGGGTGAGGACGGTCTCGGCGAGCAGGCCGGGGTCGTCGACGCCTCGGGCTGCCGCCAGCCGCGCCGCCCGGCTGAAGTCGCCCCGGCCGGTACGGATCGCGAGCAGCCGGTAGTGCGGCAGGTAGGGCGCCAGCGGGAAGGGCTGGTCCTGGTCCTGCCGCCGCGAGTGGACGGTCTCCACCGTGCCGTCCGGCCGGATGAGGTCCAGGGTCGCGGTGAGGTTGCGCTCGACGGCGTCCCTGAGGTCGGGGCGGTCGAGGACGTCGGCCAGCAGCAGCAGCGACGGGTTGGACACATGGGCCGCGTAGTTGGCGCTCCGCTCCGAGTACATGCCCTCCGCGTCGATGTCGACGCCCTCGGCGAGCCACGCGTCGATCCGGTCGAGCAGCCGGCCGTCCGGGAACGACCGGTGCAGCCGGGCCAGCGCCGCGCACAGTTCCCACCGGTGGTTCGGAGTGTGCACGCCGCCGGTCCGCAGGCTTTCGGTGGCCGCGCCGGCGATCTCGGCGAGGGCGGCGGCGGCCTCGCGCAGTTCCGGGCCGCCGCCCGTGGCGAGGACGTGCGCGTCGCACACGTCGTTGACGGTGAACGCGGAATCCGGCGGTGACTGCACGTTGTCCCCGCCGGCGAAGAGGCCGGAGGGGGTCTGCAGGGCCATGAGAGCGGCGAGGTGGGTCATCGTGGCGGCGACGGCCCGCTCGCTGCCGTGCAGCGCCGAGTCGGGTGAACGGTACGCCGCGAGCAGTGTCTTCACCCGGTGCGCGAGACCGCGATGGGCCACGCCGGCTGGTTCCTCGTCCGGGCGGGCCGTCAACGGGACGGCATGCCGGTCGGCGGCGTCGGCCACCTGGCGGACGAACTCGCGGTCGAGCGTGATCTGCACGGTCGGTCCCTCAGTCCTTCAGGCCGGCGTTGATGTCGGCGCCCATGACGTAGCGCTGGAACACCAGGAAGATGACGATCAGCGGGATGATGGAGATGACCGATGCGCCGAGCAGTACCGACCAGTTGATGTTCTGCGCGCCGACGATGCTCTGGATGCCGATCTGCACGGTGAACTTGCTGGGGTCGTTCAGCATCAGCAGCGGCCAGATGTAGTCGTTCCACCGCCACTGGAACGACAGGATGGCGAGCGTCAGCATGATGGGCCGGGAGATCGGCACCATGATCCGCAGGAAGATCGACAGCTCACGCGCGCCGTCGATGCGGGCGGCCTCGACGAGTTCGTCGGGGACCGTCAGGAAGAACTGGCGGAACATGAAGCATCCGGTTGCGGTGAGCACGGCCGGGAGGATGATGCCGGCGAACGAGTTGTAGAGGCCGAGGTTGCGGACCACCAGGAACTCCGGGGCGAGCATGACCTCGGACGGCAGCATCGTGGTGGCCAGGATGCAGACGAAGAAGACCTTGAGCCATTTGTTGTCGTACTTCGCCAGCGCGTACCCGGTGCAGCAGCTGACACCCACCGTGAGGATCGTCGTGATCACGCACACGAGCGCCGTGTTGGCGAAGTACTGGGAGAAGTTGGCACTGCGCCACGCGGTCAGGTAACCCGAGAGGGTGGGGTGGTGCGGAACGAACGTCAGCGGATAGGAGAACAGGTCGCTGGCCGGCTTGAGGGAGCTGAGGATGAACCACAGCACCGGCAGACCGTAGAGGCACGCCAGGATCCACAGCAGCGTGGTGGCGGGCACCGCTCGCCGGAGACCGCCGCTGGCCGCGTTGCGCGGCCGCTTCCTGGGAACCGCTTGTTTCGCATCGGCGTCGAGCGGGCGTGGCATGTCTGTGGTTGTCATCGGTTCTCCACCCGCCGGTTGACGATCAACTGGATGATCGCGACGGCCATCAGGATGAGCATGAGCACGAAGGACGCCGCGCTCGCGTAGCCGATCTGGCCGCGTTTGAAGCCGGTCTCGTAGATGTACTGGACGAGCAGGTTGTTCGACGATCCGGGTCCGCCGTTGTTGAGGGCGACGAACACCGGGTATTCCTTCATCGCGTTGATCGTGTTGAGCAGGATGACGATGAACGAGGTGGGCGCGATGCTCGGCAGCGTGATGCTGATGAACTGACGCCACGGGCCGGCGCCGTCGAGCGAGGCCGCCTCGTAGTACGACACCGGTACGTTCTTGATCGCCGCGATGAAGAGCAGCATCGTGAAACCGGTCCATGCCCAGGACGCCGCCATGACCACCACCAGCAGCGAGAGGTCCGCGTTCGACTGCCACGGAACGGCACTTCCGCCGAGCTTTTCGATGACGTAGTTGACCAGTCCGAAGTTCTCTCCGAACAGCCACCGCCACAGGACACCCACCACGATGGGTGACAGCAGCCACGGGATGAAGAAGATGACGCGGGCGACGGACGCGCCCTTGGCGTGCTTGCTCACGACCAGGTTGGCGGCGAGCAGGGAGAGCGCGAAGTTCAGCGGGACGAAGAGGACGGTGTACAGCAGCGTCCGGGTCAGCGCGTCGTAGAACGTGGAGTCCCCGAACAGGGTGTGGTAGTTGTCCAGCCCGACCCACTGGAACACTCCCACGCCCGTGTAGTTCGTGAAGGAGTAGACGAGCCCGATCACCGCAGGCCAGACGAAGAACAGCGCGAAGAGCACGACGTTGGCCGCGATGAGGACGAGCGGCGCGAGGGTGTACTTGCTGCGTCTCCTGGGCGGGCTCGCGGACACGTCCGAGGCGCTAATGGTCATCTTCCTGACTCCGTGCTGGGGGAAGGGATTGCGGGTGGGCCCACGCGTGAGCCCGCATCACAGGGCGCGTCCGGGGCCGGGCGGCGGTGTCTCGTTCCGCCGCCCGGCCGGGCGGCCTACGAGCCGCCGCCGACCTGCTGGTTGTAGCCGGCCACGATGTTCTGCAGGGCCTTGTCGGGCGACTGCTGACCGTTGATCGCCTTGCCGAGTTCCGTCTTGGTCGGGTCCTCGGTGAGGCTCTTGCCCTTCAGCACCCACTGCGTCTGGGCGTTGTTGAAGTAGCCGGAGATCGGGGCGTAGAGCGGGATCTCCTCGTTGTACAGCTTGAACGCCGCCTGCGCCGCCGGGGAGCTGAAGGGGTACTTCGGGTTCAGACCGTTCTCGACGGGCAGGAAGCCGGAGGCCTCGCACAGCTCGCTGTAGTGGGCGGGCTCGTAGATCCAGGTCAGGAACTTCTTCGCGGCGGTGGCCGCGTCGCCGTTGTTGTTGAAGCCGACCATCATGCCGCCGCTGTTGACATCGCTGGCCTGCACCGGCTGGGCGGGAGTCGGGACGCTGGCCCAGTCGAACTTCTTGATGCTCTCGGCGAAGGCCGCGACCTGCCACACACCGGACCAGTATGCGACCACGTCACCGCTCTGGAACATGGCGGACGGGTCGGCGCCGCTGGTCCACACTGACTTCGGCATGGTCTTGTTGTCGTTCCATCCGACGAAGGTGTTCACGGCCTTCTTCGTCGCCGGGTCCACCGAGAACTTGCCGGAGGAGTCCGCGTGGACGTACTTCCCGCCCATCTCGTACACCATGGCGCGGAGCCGGGACGGCGACTGGTCGAAGGTCAGGGAGTACTTGGCACCGGTCTTCTCGCGGACCTTGTTCGCCGCCTTGATGAAGTCGGTCCAGGTCCAGGTCTTCTTCGGCGAGGTCGGGAAGGAGACGCCGGCCTTCTTGAACAGCGACTTGTTGATGAACAGACCGGACGCGGTGACGTCCGAGGGGATGGACAGCACCTTCCCCGACGAGTCCTTGGCGAGGAAGTTGGCGTTGATGTTGTAGCTCTTCTTGCCGGCTATGGAGCTGAGGTCGATCAGCTTGCTCGACCAGATCGGGTCCAGCGCCGGCACGGCCGCCACGTCGGGCAGGGAGTTCGCCTGCGCGGCGTTGTGCAGCTTCGTCGTGTAGCCGTCGTAGGGGATGTTGACGAGCTTGACGGAGACGCCGTTCTCCTTCTTGTACTGCGCCACCAGCTTCTTCCAGCCCGCGTCCTGCCCCGGAACCGTGGAGATCCAGAACGTCAGCGACTTGGACGTCCCGCCCGAGCCGGATCCCGACCCACAGGCGGAGAGCAGAAGGGCACCTGCCGCGGCCACGGCAGCGAGGGGAACCACACGGCGTATGCCGCCGCCGAGTCGGCGGGAGCGCCGCACACCCACACTGGTCATTTTCGATCCCTTTTCGTCGTACTTGACGGAGCACGGCGCCAGCCGAGGCGGCACGGGTGCATTTTGCAGGAAATTTCGCTTTCCGGGGGCACGGCCTCGCCCGGCCGCATCGCCTTGACGGGTGGGGTCCCCGGCCATGCCGGCCGATGTCGCACAAGCTCGCCCTCGTGCGACTGCCGTACTTCGCGTACGGGCGGGAGGCTACCCGGAGTCGGCGTCCCGGCCGACTTAGAAAGCGCTTGTCCGGACATTGGCAGATGGAGTGGAAGCCGTCAATCCTTCGTCCCCGCGGCCTGGGTCACGGTTTGGACTCCTCGGGAGACCGCGAGCCGGGCGGCGCCCACGACGGTGCCGAGATCGCCGAGCGTGCTGCTGACGACTTCGGTGGGCCAGCTCAGCCGGGCGAGTTCGGCCCGGACACCGCGCAGGAGCTGCGGGTACGCGCCGGTGCTGCCCCCCAGCACGATCAGCCCCGGGTCCAGTACGGCGGTCACGGCGGCGGCCAGCCGGCCCACGTCCACGGCATGGCGGTCGACGACGGCGCAGGCAGCGACCCGGCCTTCCCCGGCCAGGGCGAAGAGCTGCTCGGCGGTGCCGGGGCACGGGCCGTCGGTGGCCGGCCAGGCCTGAGCGGCCCGCCGCAGCAGGGAACGCGAGCCGATGTACTCCTCCAGGGCCTCGTGGCGGGGTTCGCGGCCTTCGTCCCACGGGTAGGGCAGCCGGGCCAGCTCACCGGCGGCGCCGTTCGCCCCGCGCAGCACCCGGCCGCCGACGACGATACCGAGGCCGATACCGATGCCGATGCGCAGGTAGCCGAAGGTGTCGCGGCCCCGGGCCGCGCCCTCGTGCAGCTCGGCGAGAGCCGCGCAGTTGACGTTGTTCTCGAGGTGGACCGGGACGCCCGGCGGCAGCGCGACGGCCACGGCGTCGAAGACGGGACCGGCCTTGGCGGTGGCCGGGCGCATCCCGGCGCCCTCCTTCTCCCGCGCGGTGACATCACCGACGGCGAGGACGATGGTCCGCAGCGGAGCGCCTGCCGGCAGCGCGTCGAGCGCCTCGTGCACGACGTCGGCGGCGCCCGCCCGGGAGCCGGTGGCCTCCGCGAGCAGCGTGCCGTCCAGGGCGCAGGCGCGTACCCGGGTGAGGGAGGGGCCGAGGTCGACGGCGAGTACGGCCCCGGCGGCCGGTCCGAGCCGGTAGACGGCGGCGGAACGTCCCGTGCCGCTGGAGGCGGTGCCGGAGTGGGCGGCGAGCCGTACGCTCTCCAGCTCCGCGACGGCGGCGGACACCGTCGGCTTGGACAGCCCCGCCAGGCTCGCGAGCTGCGGCCGGGTCGCACTGCCCGCCTCGGCCAGCACGGCGAAGACCGCACCCGCGCTCTCGGTCAGGCGCGGGGCTCTTGCCAGGTCGTGTTCCAACGATTACCCCACACAGGTCACGGGCCGCGCTCCCCGGGCCGGCCGGCTTGGCGAGCGGCTCCGTGGGATGCGGCGATGGGATTCCTCTTGACGCACTGTACTTCGTTAGTTAACTTCCTAACGAACATCACGGTACTCGCCTGCCGTGCTCCGCCAGAAGTCCGTCCCGGGGCTTCCCGAGTTCTCGACTGCCCGTCTTTCCGGCACGGTTCGCCCGCCGTCGCAGCACTGCGCACCGACGAAAGAGGATCCGTGCAGGACTCCCCCTCCGCCAGCTCGCTCGTGCTCGGCATCGATGTGGGCGGCACCAAGACCCACCTCCGCGCTCTTGCGGGCGACCACCGCGTCGTCGACCACGTCCGCCCGAGCAGCGGGTGGCGGCCCCACGACACCGTGGCCGCGGCCGACTGGCTCGTCGGCCTGCTCCGCGAGACCCTCCCGGCCGACGCGCGTCCCGCCGCCCTGGCCGTGGGCGCGCACGCCTGTGAGACACCACCCCAGTGCGCGCGGATACGCGCCACGCTGGAGAGTGCCCTCGGCGTGCCGGCACTGGTGGTGGGCGACGCGGAACTCCTGGTTCCCGCCGCGGGACTGGACAAGGGCGTCGGCCTGGTCGCCGGCACCGGCTCCGTCGCCGTGGGGCGGCTGCCCGACGGCACCCCGGTCCAGGTGGGCGGCTGGGGGGCCGTACTCGGTGACGAGGGCGGCGCCGCCGGACTCGTCCGCGAGGCGGCCCGCGCCGTGTGGGCGGCGCACGACCGGGGCGAGGAACCCGACGAGCTGGCGCTCGGTCTCGTGGCCTCGCTCGGTGTGCCGGAGGTGCCGGCGCTCGGCGCGGCCCTGGAGAGCGCCACCGACGTCTCCGCCGAGTGGGGCCGGCACGCTCCCGTCGTCTTCACGGCCGCCGAGGCGGGTTCGACGCTCGCCCGTACCGTGATCGCCGAGGCCGGCCGGTCCTTGGCCGCGCTCGTCGCCCGCCTCGCCGCACGCGGGGCCGCCGTCGACGACGTGGTGGTCGCGGGCGGCACCGTGCTGTCCCAGCCCGCGCTCTTCGACGCCTTCACCGCCTCCCTCGCCGAAACCGTGCCGGCGGCTCGGGCCAGGCCGCTGCGGCAGCCTCCGGTCGACGGCGCGGTGGCACTGGCACGGTCGCTGCTGTGAGCGGCGGGCGGTACTGAGCCCCGAAGGCCATGAGCCCGCGTTCACCCGCGGGCCACGCCCCGGCCGCCGGGCCCTCGCCGACGGGACACGACCCGGCCGTAGATCTTCGTTCGTAGTAGGCACCTCCTGACCCATGGGTCACGCAAGTCCCCCTCGAATCAGGCAAGATCGCACGACCTCCCCCGGCCACACCGCCGAAGAACTGAAGAGAGGCACATCCATGCCGTCATCCGCAGGGCACCCCTCCGCCACCCTGAACCGGAGGGGTTTCCTCAGAACCTCCCTGGGCGGCTCGGCCGCGCTGCTCGCCGCGCCCACCTTCGCCGGCTGGCTGGCCGCCGCCGACGCCAAGGCCGCCACCGCGCCGGCCGCGTTCGTCGACGACTACCGGACCAACGTCCCGGCGAACCTGACCCCCGAGACCAACGCGGTGGTCCGGATCCTCGGCGGGTTCGCCCAGATGTGGAAGACCGGCGGCGCCTGGAACACCGGCACCCCGCTGATGCCCGAGGTGCTGCGCGCCAACATGCGCTACTGCGCCCGGATCACGGCCGCGCGCACGGACGCCGAGGCGAAGACGGCGTTCCTCTACGACCGGCAGCACCAGAGCTACGCGATGATCGCGGGCCTCGGTCCGCTCGCCGACCTGTACAAGGCGGGTGCCAAGGCGGTCACCTCGATCACCGCCGCCCCCGACGGCACCCCGCCGGCCAAGGTCGACGACGCCGTGCCCGCCGACGCCCCGGCCGGCTCGGCGCTCGGCGCGGGCTCCCACGACTCCGCGCTGGGCAAGGTGGCGGAGCTGGTCGACACCGTGCGCGGCCCCTACGCCTCCGGCAACCCCGCCAAGTACGCCTTCCAGTACCCGCGCCCCTGGCGCATGAACGAGCACAGCGAGGTCGTCGACACCGGGAAGACGGACGCGTTCGGCTACCCCGTGTACGACTCGAAGGTGGTCGTCGCCCCGCAGCTGCTGCGCCAGCGCAGCACCTCCCCCACCGACGACGGCGGCTTCCCCAGCGGCCACACCAACGCCTTCCACCTGGCGGGCCTCGCGCTGGCGTACGCGGTCCCCGAGCGCTTCCAGGAGCTGGTGACCCGCGCCTTCGAGCTCAGCCACACCCGGATCATGGCGGGCATGCACTCCACGGTCGACGTCATCGGCGGCCGGATCATGGCCACCGCGCTGGCCGCGGCGACCCTCGCGGACCCGGCCAACGCCGCCCTCAAGCAGGCCGCCCGGGCCCAGGCGCTGACGTACTTCGAGCAGCGGACCGGGACGGACGCCGACACCCTGTACGCCTACGCGCACGCGGCCGGCCCCGACACCGACCCCTACGCCGACCGGGCCGCCAACGCCCGCGCGGTCACGCCACGGCTGACGTACGTCCTCGACCGGCGCGGCCACAGCGCACCGCTGACCGTGCCCAAGGGCGCGGAGGTGCTGCTGGAGACGCGGCTGCCGTACCTCGACGCGGCGCAGCGGCGTGAGGTGCTGCGCACCACCGGGCTGCCCGCCGGGTACGTGCTGCTCGACGGCTTCGAGCAGTGGGGCCGGCTGAACCTGTTCGCCGCGGCGGACGGCTACGGCGCCTTCGACTCCCACGTCACCGTGACCCTCGACGCGGCCGCCGGGGGCTTCTCGGCCGCCGACAGCTGGCGCAACGACATCGACGGGCGCGGCGGCCTGACCAAGCGGGGCAGCGGCACGCTCACCCTCACCGGCCGCAACCGGTACACCGGCGGGACCGTGCTGGCGGCGGGCACGCTGGTCGCGGGCTCGGAGGACGCCCTCGGGCACGGTGACGTGCGGGTCGCCGACGGCACGCTGCGGGTGGACGAGCAGGTGCGGGTGCACGGGGTGTACGGCCAGGACTCCGGCACCCTGGCGGTCACCCTGCGCGCGAGCGGCAAGGCGCCGCTGGTGGTGCGGCGGCGCGCGGTGCTCGGCCGGGGCAGCGTGCTGTCGCTGCGGCTGGACGCCGAGCGGCCGCCCGCCGAGGGCAGCACGGTGCCGGTGATCGACGCAGCCCGGCTGAGCGGACAGTTCGACCGCGTCGAGGTGAACTCCGACCGGCTGCGCGCCGTACCGGTCTGTACGGCAGACGGTCTGTCGGTACGACTCGTGAGGCGGTGACGTGCCCGGTGGCGGGGGCGATGCGAGAGTAGGGCCGTGAGCGGCCTTCCGATCGCCGCCGCCACCGACCGGCGCGGGACACCGCAGGGCGGACGATGACGCGCGAACAGCACTCGGTCCTCGCATCCGAGGCTCCCGAGGCACTCCGGGCCCCCGGCTCCGGCGGTCCGGCGCCGCGGGCGGCACTGCCCGCCCGGGCACGCCTGTACGCCTGGCTGCGCCGCCGCCGGCGGTGGCTGGTGCCGCTGCTGGTGGCACTGCTGCTGACGCAGATGGCCGTGGCGATGGTGACGACGGCCGTGCGGCAGACGCCGACGATCGACGAGCCGGTGTACGTGGCCACGGCCACCGACTACCTGCGCGAGCACCGCGTCCGCTACAACGCCGAGCACCCGCCGCTCGGCAAACTGGTCATCATGGCGGGGGTCGCGGTCGCCGACCCGCACTACGACGCCTCGTTCCACGGCGACCAGGGCGAGGTGGGCCGCCATCTGCTCTACGAGTCCGGCAACGACCCGTGGCGGCTGATGCTGTGGGCACGGCTGCCGGTGATCGCGCTGACGCTGCTGTTCGGGCTGGTCGTCCACGCCTTCGCGCGGGAGGTCGCCGGCCGGGCGGGCGGCCTGGCGGCGCTGGCGCTGTACGCCTTCTGCCCCGATGTGATCGCGCACGGTTCGCTGGCCACCCTCGACGTACCGGCCGCCGGGTTCGTGCTGACGTCGGCCTGGCTGGTGTGGCGGGCCCGCCGCCGCCCCAGGCTGTACCTGCCGCTCGCGGGGGCGGCGCTCGGAGCGGCTCTGGCGACCAAGATGAGTGCCCTGCCCGCGGTACCGGTGCTGATGCTGCTGGCCGCCGTGTCGGTGTACCCGCGGGAGCGGGCCGCCCGCCGTACGGCCGTGGCGCGGACGCTGATCGCGGCGGCCGTCGTGGCGCTGGTGGCGCTCGCCGTCGTCTGGGCGGCCTACCTGGCCGTCGACCCCCGGCTGCGCTTCGCACCCGCCGGTCCCGTGCCGGTCGTCCACGGGCTGCGCGGGCGCCTCACGGACCTGCTGCCGTTCCCGCACGCGTACCGGGCCGGGATGCTGATGCAGTTCTCCATGGAGGACTACCCGTGGCAGGGCTACCTGTTCGGGCGGCTCTACACCGGCTCGCTCTGGTACTACCTCCCGGCCGCCCTGCTGGTGAAGACCCCGCTCGGCATGCTGGCGCTGTGGGCGGCCGGTGCGGTGGCCGTCGTACGGATGCGGAGGCCGCGGCCCGCCGCGCCGTACATCCTGGTGCCGCCCGCCGTCCTGCTCGCTGCGGCGATGACCGGCTCACGGGACTTCGGCACCCGGTACGCCGTGTTCGTGCCGATGTTCCTGGCGGTCGGGGCGGGTTCCCTGCTCCTGGTGCGCCGACGGTGGGCAGCTCTGGCGGCGGGGGCGCTGGTGTTGTTCGTCGCCGTCAGTTCCGTGCGTGCCTTCCCCTACTACCTGCCGTACTCCAACGAGGCGTTCGGCGGGCCGGCGAAGACGCACCTGCGGCTGCACGACTCCAACGTGGACTGGGGACAGGACCTCGGCCGGCTCGCCGACCGGCTGCGGGACCGGTACCGGGGGGAGCGGGTCTGGCTCGTGTACAAGGGGGCCGCTCCGCCCTCGTACTACGGCATCCACGCGGCCGATCCACGCCGGGTGCCGCCGGACGAGGTGCACGGGGTGCTCGTGGTGTCCGACTCGTCCGTGGCCAAGGCGCGGGGGAAGCTGGCGCAACTGATCCGCGGCAGCCGTGCGATCGACGACGTGGGGCATTCGATCACCATCTACCGGCGGTGAGCCCGGCGGGCCTCCCGTCGGTGCCACAACCCCTGGTCGTAACGGCCCGTCGGCTATGTTGAGACATCGTGGGAGACAAAGGAGGCGCACCGGTGCCATCGCCCCAGCAGGCACGCGCGCAGGCATCCGCGATCACCTCGGGCAGGGCCGTACCGGAGGCCGAGGCGTCACCGACCTCCCGGCTCCGTGAGCTCTTCGACGGGCCCCGGCTGTCGCCCGGGCAGCGCCGGATCGCCCAGTACCTCATCGAGAACATCACCGAGGCCGCGTTCCTGTCGATCACGGACCTCGCCGACCGGGTCGGCGTGAGCCAGCCGTCCGTGACGAGGTTCGCCGCCGCGGTCGGCTTCAGCGGTTACCCGGCGCTGCGGGAGAGGCTCCAGTCGATCGCGCTCGGCACGCTGGCCGGCGGCCCCGCGGCGGCCGAGGAGAACCGCAGCAACGAGCTCCAGGCGGCCGTGGACGCCGAGATCCAGAACCTGGAGAACCTCCGGCGGGACCTGGCCGACCCCGCCCGGGTGATCCGGATCGGCCGCGAGCTGTCCCGGTCCGCCCCGCTGACCGTGCTGGGCCTGCGCATCTCCGTCTCCCTGGCCGAGTACTTCGCCTACGCCGCCCGCCGTATCCACCCCGACGTACGGCTGGTGACCCGGGGCGGCAGCGTGGCCTACGACGCGTTGCTGCAGTCCCGCGAGGCGGGCGGTACCTGGGTGCTGGCCTTCGGCATGCCCCGGCACGCGCAGGAGACGCTCAACGCGGTCCGGGTCGCTCGCGGCGCGGGCCTGAAGGTCGCCCTGGTCACCGATCTGGCGCTCGGCCCGCTGGCGGACGAGGCCGACGTCACCTTCACCACCGGCACCGGCTCCCGGCTGGTGTTCGACTCCTACGCCGCTCCCGGCCTGATGGCCGCCGCGCTGCTGCAGGCGATGACCGACGCCGACCCGGAACGCACCCAGGCGCGGCTGGAGGAGTACGAGCAGATCGCCGAGCAGCATCAGTTCTTCCTCAAGGACTGAGGAAATCCCCATTCGGGGCACGGGGGGATCATGTGCGCATATCGCGCATGAATGTTTTCATACGTCTTGCAAAGCCGACGGCATATATAAATACTGCTCACGGACCGCACCCGGCCAACTCCGGGTACGGACCGTCCCCAAGGACTCACCCCTGGCAAGCGCCCGAGAAAGCCGACGGACCCGCCCATGCGCACGCAAGCCCGCACGCCGCGCCGGCGACCGCCTTCCCCGGGCCCCTGCACGGACACCCCCAGCCGCCGTCCCCTACCCGCGTCGGCGCCGGGAGTGTTCGATCGGGCGTCGCCTGCGCGAGCGCCCCTGGCGGCCCCGGTCATCCCCTAGGCCGGGGCCGCCACATCCCGTCGGACCACCCCGCACGACGCCGCACACCCGGAAGCGATGACCATGCCCCTCACGACCACGCGCACCCGTCCCGACTGGCCCTGTCAGGTCAAGACGCCCGGCTCCTACGACTGGGAGCGCTCGGCGGCCAGATGGCTGCGCGACCTGATCCCGGCCCGCTACGCCAGCTACCCGGCGCTGATCCGCCACCCGGTGCTGCTCGCCCGGCACGCCCAGATACAGGTGCAGCAGGAGATCCGGGTGGCCCGCACCGCGCTGCAGACCGCGCGCGCCGAACTGCCCGTGCTCGGCCTGCCCGAGTCGGTCATCGAGCACACGATCAAGATGTACGCGGCCGAGGTGCTCCAGCTGCAGCACATCGCCCGCAGCGTCCGGGCGGTCACCGAGGCCCTGGTCGGGCACAGTACGGGCCGCTGAGCCCGCCCGGGTCCACGGCCGGGGGGCTCCGTGGGCCGCAGGGTGTGATCGGAGCGGCCCTGATGTGCCATGCTCGTTCGCGTGACGAGCGAGCCCGCGCCCACCCCGCAGACCGGCGGCGTCCCCGACCTGGCGGCGCTGGCCAAGGTGGTGGCGAGACAACGCGCGGAGATGGACCGGCTCCAGGACCTGGCGGCGACGTCGGCCGTCGTGGAGCGGGCCAAGGGCGCCCTGATGGCGCTCACCGGATGCTCACCGGACAGCGCGCACGAGGAGCTCCTCCACCGCGCCAAGGCGGGGGGCCGCACGCTCATCGAGGAGTGCTGGCTGACCCTGGGCGCCCTGATGCCGCCGCTGGAGGACCTCGACCCGGCGCCCCCGGCGGCCACGGCCGACGGTGGCGGCGGTGGCGGCGACGCGGGTGCCGGCGGCGGCGCGGGCCCGGTGTTCCGCGCGGTCGCCGAGTCCCCCGTCCGGACCGGCGCCGCCCTGCAGGCCGCCGGGCCCGACGACCACTCCGAGGTGCTGGCGCGGATCGGCCGTGCCCTGGTGCGGGTCGGCTCACCGCAGGAGCTCGCCCTATGCCTGCTGGAGCGCCTCAGGCCGGAGGTGGGGGCCGACGCCGTCCTGCTCTTCAGACGCCTGCCCGAGGGCGGCCTCGAACTCATCGGGCACGCCGGTGTGGGCCCCACGCTGGCCGCGCAGTGGCACCGGGTGCCCCCGCTCGCCGGAGTCGCCCCGCTGGACGTCCTGCGCAGCCATGAACCGTGCTGGCTGGAGGATCTGCCCTCGGACCGGTCGCGGTACCTGCTGATAGGGGATCCGCCCGAGCGGTGGCGGTCGCGCGCCTGGCTGCCGGTGACGACCGGGGAGACCGCCGACGTGGCGCTCGGCGTGCTGCGCGGGAGCGGTGAACCGTTCGCGCCCCGTACCCGGGAGCTCCTGCTGGCCGTCGCCCGGCTCTGCGCCGGCCGGCTGCGCGCCTTCGAGACACCGCAGGAGAGCCCCACCGCGAGCGCCGCCGAGGCCGTGCAGACCGTGTTCGACGTGCTCCCGGGCACGGCCGTCCTGCTCACCCCGCTGCGCTCCGCGTCGGGCGAGGTGGAGGACTACCGCATCGACGCCGCGACCCCGGACTCGATCGACGTCCTGGGCCGCACCGGACGCGAGCTGATCGGCCTGCGCATCCTGGAGTGCTATCCGTCCGTGGCGGGCGAACCCCTGTGGCACGGGTACCTGGCCGCGCTCACGACCGGGGAACCGTACGAGGGCGAGCCGTTCGCCTACCACGAGGTGGTGGCCGGACTGCCGCGGGTCGCCACGTACTCGGTGCGGGCGGCGCGGCTGGGTGACGGGCTGATCGTCAGCTGGATCCGGCACGACCCCGCCGAGCGGCAGGAACAGCGGCTGGCGGACGTGCAGCGACTCGGCAACCTCGGCTGGGCCAACTGGAACCTGGTCACGTACGAGGCCTCGTGGTCGGTCCAGGTGTACGCCATCCTCGGCCGGGACCCCGTGCGTGGTCCCGTCCCCCTGGAACGCCTGCCTGATCTGGTGCTGCCCGAGGACGCTCCGGTCCTCTCCCGTGCCGTCACCGAACTCGTCCGCGCCGGGCGGTCGTTCGACGTGCCGTTCCGGATCCCGACCGGCAACGGGGTCCGGCACCTGCGGGTGGTCGCGGAGGCGGTGGCGGACCAGGACGGCACGCCCGTCGAGGTGCACGGCTTCGTCCAGGACCTCACCGCGCAGCGCAGCGCCGAACTGGCGCTGGTGGAGAGCGAGCGGGCGGTACTGATGCAGCGCGGCATCCTGCAGGCGGAGCGGGCGATGGCAGCCCGGCTGCAGCACGCGCTGCTGCCGCTGCCGAGCAAGCCGGTCGAGCTGGCAGGGCTGCGGGTCGACGTGTCCTACGTGCCGGCCCAGTCGGAGATCCATGTCAGCGGAGACTGGTTCAGCGCCATCGAACTGCCCGACCACAACGCCCTGTTCGTGGTCGGCGACGTGGCGGGGCACGGCATCGGCGCCGTCGCCACCATGGCCCAGCTCCGCTTCACCGCGAAGGGCATGGTCAGCACGGGTTCCTCGCTGACCGGCGCGCTGGCCCGGCTGAACACGCTGCTGCTGCACTCCAGGGACAGTCACGGCACCGCGACCATGGTGCTCGCCCGCTACGAGCGCGAGGGTCGCCGGCTGTCCTGGGCCCAGGCGGGACACCTGCCGCCGCTGCTGCTGCGCGGGGGCGAGGCCCGCTTCCTCGACCGGCCGGCCGGCATGCTGCTCGGAGCGACCGCGTCGCCGGTCTACCAGGCCGCCGAATTCCGTCTGGAGCCCGGAGACCGGCTGTTGCTCTACACCGACGGCCTGGTCGAACGGCCCGGCGAGGGCCTTGACGCGGGCCTCACCCGCCTGGCCGCGGCCGTCCTCGCCCACCCGACCGACGAGCCGGGCGCCCTGGAGGCCCTGCTCGCCGCGATGCTTCAGGGCGAGCGGCGCGACGACGTGTGCGTACTGGACATACGGGTGCCGCCCGAGACGGCGTGAGACGGATCCGGCCGGGTCAGTCCGCCGGGTGGCCGGGGTCGATGGTGAGGGCGTCGCCCAGCCGCAGCAGCGGCCCCGCGCGCCGTTCTCCCCACTGCACGGGGTCGAGGAGGAAGCCCACGTGGTCGCCGCCGTCGACGCGCTCCAGCACGGTGCCGACGAACCAGGCCGCCGCGTCCTCGAGGACGACGGCCCCGCCGTGGCCCCGGGTCCACGGCACATCGGCGAACTTGTCGACCCGGTCGCCGGTCTCCCCGCCGAAGAGCGCCGCCGTCTCGTACTGCTCCCGGGTCAGCAGGTGGACGGCGAGACAGTCGGCGTTCCGGGCCACCCGGTAGGTGTGGTTGACCTTGGACAGCCACACCATGAAGCGCACGGGCTTGAGAGAGCACTGGGAGGCGAACCCGACCAGGCAGCCCGAGCGTTCGTCGCCCACCGAGGCCGTGACCACGCACATGTCGGGGTTCAGCCGGTGCATGAACACGTCCGGGTCGGCCATGCCGGCCCCACCTCCTCGTCCTCGACCGTCCTCGGCGACGGCTCCCCCCTAGGGTGCCCCGGGACGCCGCCGTCTCACCCGGTGGTGAGGCTGGTACGGGACTCCAGGGAGCGGCGTGTGTCGTCGCCGTAGACGCCCCTCTCGTCGCCGCTGATGCCGTACCAGACCTGGAAGCGGGCGACCGCCGCGGTGAGCGTGGCGTCGTACCGGCCGCTGGTGGAGCCGTCGCGGTAGACGTCGGGGATGCGCAGCAGACGCTGCTGCAGTTCGGCGACCTCGGGGCCGCTGTCCCCCTGGCGCAGGGTTCCCGCGCCGTCCGGGTCGGTGGCGGTGGTGGGGCCGGTGGCGGCCGGCGTGGTAGGAGCGGCCGGTGTGGCGGGGGCGCTGGTGGCCGGTCGTTCGGGCTGCGCGGCCGAGGCGGTCTCCTGGCGGCCGGGCAGCAGCAGGGCGCAGCCGAAGCCGACCAGCGAGGCCGCGGTGACGGCGACCGCGACGGCGGCGCGGCGCAGCCCGGGGCCGAAGCCGAACCGGCCGGTGCCGGGCGCGGCGGGCGAAGGGCCGGGAGGGAAGGCGGAGACGGGCGGCAGTTCCTCGGTGTCGTCCTCGGCGGGCGGTCCCGCGGAGGCGTGTGCGGCCGAGGGGCCGTTCCAGGGCTCCGGGGCGGTCCGGTCCGCGGGCGGCTGCGGGCGGGCGGCGTCCTGCTCCATCTCCCGCATCAGCTCGGCGAGCGTGTCGAGGCGGCGTGGGCGCAGCACACGGATGGGTTCGAGGACCGGACCGCGGTGCGGTCGGTCCTGCTCGGGTGGTGTCGACACGGGCGCTCTCCTTCCGTCCCCGAGCAGAGATACGCAGGCGCGCGCTCAGGGGTTCAGAGAGCACTCGGTTCCCCATGGGCCGCACTGAGTGCCACGGCGTCCGGACGGGTGCTACGTTCACGTCCATGAGCTCGAGCAGCGCGGCGCCCGCCGCGAAGCCGCCCATGCGGGACGCCCTGGTCGCGGCGGCCTTCCGGCTGTTCCTGGACCGCGGCTACGAACAGACCACCGTGGACGACATCGTGGCGCTCGCCGGGGTCGGCCGGCGCTCGTTCTTCCGTTACTTCCCCTCCAAGGAGGACGTGGTCTTCCCCGACCACGAGCGCTGTCTGGCCGACATGACCGCCTTCCTGGCCGCGAGCGGCGAGGAGCACGAGCCGGTCGGACGGGTCTGCGACGCGGCCCGGCTGGTGCTGCGGATGTACGCGGAGAACCCCACCTTCTCGGTGCAGCGTTACCGCCTCACCAAGAAGGTGCCGGGACTGCGTGCGTACGAGCTGTCTGTGGTGTGGCGTTACGAGCGGGCTCTCGCCGACTATCTGCGCGGCCGTTTCGCCGGCCGGCCCGACGGGACGCTGCGGGCCGATGTGATCGCCGCCGCGGTGGTCGCGGCGCACAACAACGCGCTGCGTTCCTGGCTGCGTTCGGGCGGCGAGGGGGACGCGAGCGTGACGGTGGACCGTGCGCTGGGGTACGTGCAGTCCGCGTTCGGCCGGCCCTCCGTGGTGGCGCCCGAGGGGCAGCGGCCCGAGGACGTGGTCGTGCTGGTGTCCCGGCGCGGGGCGCCGCTGTGGCGGGTGGTGCAGGAGCTGGAGTCCGCGCTGGGCCGGGGCTGATCCGCCGGCTCGCGTGGCCGGCCGGCCAAAGTTCAGGGTACCGAGTGCCTTTACGAGTGGCACTGAGTGCCATACTCTGTCGCCGTGCACGGTGGCACGGTGAACCGCGCACCCGTGTGCGCGGCTGCGCCGGGCACGCGGTTTCCGGCCGAGCGCAGGGAGTTACCAGCGTGTACCACCAGTCAGCAAGCGCCGTCTCTCCGGCGGCCGGCTCCGCGACGGGCATCCTCGACACCCGGACCGCGGACCCCAAGGACGCCCTCGTCTTCCAGCGGTGCAACTGGTGCGGCACCGCCACGTACCACCGGCTGCTGTGCCCCGTGTGCCAGGGCAGCGACCTGCGCACCGAGCGCAGCGAGGGCGTGGGCACGGTGCGCCACTCGACCGTGGTGCACCGCAACACGCCCGCCGCGCGCAACGTGTCGCTCGTCGAGATGGCGGAGGGCTTCGTCGTCCGCGGCCGGGTGATGGGGCATCCCATCGGCATCCACAGCGGTGACCGGGTGCGGCTGTCCACGGCGAAGGACCCGGTGCGGGGCGAGCCGGTCTTCCAGCTGCTCGACGAGCCCTACCGCGCCTGGAGCTGACGCCCCGCCGTTCTCTCCCGCCGCACAGGCAACCCACAGCCCCCTCCTCCCGTCCTCCCGGACACGGGGTTCCGGGACGTCCGGACAGCCCCGACCGGACGTTCAAGGAGGGGAACTGTGGTCCGTGCCCGGCGAATATGGGTCACCGCCGCCGTGTTACTCGCGGTGGCGGGAGGATCTCCAGGGCTGGCGCAGGCGAAGCAGCAGGCCGACAGGGGGCTGTCCACCGCCGAGGCGGGCGAGGGCCTGCCCCCGGGCTGGCACATCGACGGTGCGCGCTCGGCGCCGCAGTTGGTGTGGCGGTCGGCCTCGCGGGTGCCCATGGGCGATGCGCGGGTGGAGTTCCGTGCGGCGGGACGGTCCCTGGGCGTTCCGGCGCCGGGGAAGGACGGGCACAGCTTCCGCCTCGGCCTCGACGGTGTGCGGGCGGACGAGCTGAAGAGGCTCGAAGTGTGGGCGGGCGGGCGCCGGCTGGACGCCGGGGCGGCCACCGCCCCGCAGGGCCGCACCGCTGCCGCCCGGCCTCCGGCCCCGCTGCCCGCGGGTCGTGTGGACCCGGGCAAACCGGGCTCGTACCGGACGGTGACCGGTGAGTACACACTCAAGTCGGTGCGGCTGCCCGGGTTTTCGGAGCCCGTCGAGATGAAGGGCGTGGTGGTGGCGCCGACCGGGGCGACCGGGCGCAGACCGCTGGCGCTCTTCCTGCACGGACGTCACTACACCTGCTACACCGCGCACGGCGAGATCACCGGCGACTGGCCCTGCAAGACGGGCAGCAAGCCGGTGCCGAGCGACCGCGGCTACCTCAGTGACCAGAGACTGCTGGCCTCGCAGGGCTATGTGACGGTGTCGATCTCCGCCAACGGCATCAACGCCCAGGACGACGCCGCCGAGGACGGCGGGGCACAGGCCCGCTCGTCGCTGGTGCGGCTGCACCTGGCCCGGTGGGCCGACTGGGCCGAACACCCGGGCACCGCCCCGGCGGTGGTCCGCAGCGCGCCTCGCGCCGACCTGTCCCGTGTCCTGCTGGTCGGGCACTCCCGGGGCGGCGAGGGCGTGAACCGGGCGGCGCTGGACAGTCTCTACCCGCCGCCCGCCGCGCAGGACGGCTACCACGGCCCGGTGCGCTGGCACATCAGCGGCACCGTCCTGATCGGCCCCACCGTCTTCGGGCAGAACCCGGTGGCCGACGTGCCGTCGGTGTCGATCCTGCCGGGCTGCGACGGTGACGTCTCCGACCTGCAGGGCGAGGTGTACGTCGACGGCACCCGGGGCGTCAGCCTGGGCAGCGCCCTGCACAGCGCCGTCTACGTGATAGGCGCCAACCACAACTTCTTCAACACCGAGTGGACGCCGGGCCAGGCACAGGCGCCGGCCGAGGACGACTTCTGGGACGACTCGGACCACCCGGACCCGGTCTGCAAGAAGGGGGCGCCCACCCGGCTGACCGCGAACCAGCAGCACAAGGCGGGCTCCACCTACATCGCGGCCGCGGCGCGGCTGTTCGTCGCCGGGGACGACCGGGTACGTGAGCTGCTCGACGGTTCGGGCCGGCGGGCCCCGTCGGCGGACCCGGCGCGGGTGCTCACCCACGCGGTCGGCGCGAACCGCGCAGGACGGTTCCTGCCGGACGACCCGGCCGGTGAGGTGTCCGTGTCCGGCGCCCGGCTGTGCTCCGCGGTCGACCCCGACCCGGCCGTCGCCTGCCTGGGCCGGAACGCGAAGGGCGGCTCCCCGCACTTCGTCACCTGGGGGCCGGACAAGGAGGCCGGCCGGCACGCGGTCGCGCTGCGCTGGACGTCGCCCGGGTCCGCGGCGCGGATCGGCGCGGCCCGGCCCGTCGCCCTCGGCGGCGCCGAGGCGCTGGCACTGCGCGTGGTCGTCCCGCCGAACACCACCGGGACGCAGCTGGACGTGGCCCTCACCGACACCTCCGGCCGCACCGCCAACCTCGGCCGGGTGCGGGTGGACGGGCTGCCGGGCAGTGACCGGACCGCGTCCTACTGGGCACGCGAGGTGCGCGTACCGCTGGCCGCGGCCGGCCGGGCCGGGCTCGATCTGCGCCATGTCAAGTCGCTCCGGCTGACACCGCGTTCCCGTTCGGGGCAGGCCTGGCTGATGGACGCCTGGGGCTGGCGGCCCGGCACACCGGCGGTGCGGGCGGCGAAGCTGCCGCGGGTCGACATCGGCCGGACCACGGTCGACGAGGGCGACTCGGGCGTGCGGACCTACCGGGTGCCGGTGCAGGTGTCCGGGCAGGGCAGCGGCCAGGTGCGCGTGTACGTCGTCGACCCGGCGACCGGGCATGCGAAGAACCGGCTGGTGACGGTCCGGCCCGGCGGTCACGACATCGACGTAACGGTCAAGGTCCAGGGGAACACCCGGTACGGCGACGACGTGCCGCACGACATCGCCGTCAAGGCTGTGAAGGGCGCGGTCGTCGGCTCCTACGCGGGCGGGGTCACCGTCCGCAACGACGATCCCGCTCCGAAGATCACCGTGACCCCGGTGGCCGGCCGGGTGACCGAGGGGCAGGCCCTGAAGTGGCGGTTCTCCCTGTCGGAGGCCGCCGACGCGGATCTGGGGGCGGCGTTCGCCGCGGTCCCGGTCACCGGTGCGGAGCTGTCCAGCAAGGACGTCGAACCGGACTGGCTGCGGGACACCGCCGACGCGTCACCGGACCCGGAGCGGCCGCTGTCGAAGGTGGACGGCCTCCTCCTGTGGGTGGACATCCCGGCGGGCCGGCTGACCACCGACGTGACCCTGCCCACGGTCACGGACCGGGTCGCCGAACCCGAGGAGTCCGTGCGCCTGCAGCAGATCGAGGGCGGGCCCCAGTCGGACGAGCTGGTCATGGACGGCACGGTGCTGGACGCGTCGTAACGGCGCACCGCACACCGGCGGGCCGCGGCGTACCGGCCGCGGCCCGTCTGCGTGCCGGGCGCAGCAGGGGGCAGCGGACGGCCGGGGGCCTCACAGGGCCGCCGCCATCCGTCGTACCCCCTCCGTGATCACCTCGGGCGATGTCGCCAGGTTCAGCCGTACGTGACCGGCTCCGCCGGTGCCGAACGGGACGCCGGAGCTGAGGGCGACCCGGCCGCGCTCCAGGAAGACCTCCGCCGGGTCGGCGCCGAGACCGAGCCCGCGGCAGTCCAGCCAGGCCAGAAAGGTGGCCTCGGCCGGGCGGTAGCGGACGGCGGGCAGCTGCTCGGCGAGCAGCCGGGTGAGCAGACGCCGGTTGTCGTCGAGGCCGGCCAGCAGGACGTCCAGCCAGCCGGTGCCCTCGCGCAGGGCGGCCGTGTGCGCGAGGGCGCCGACGTGGCTGGGGCCGTGCCCCACTTCCTCGGGCAACCGGGCGAGGTCGGTGGCGGCCTCGGGTCCGGCGAGGGCCAGCGCGGCCTTCAGGCCGGCCAGGTTCCAGCCCTTGGACGCCGACATCAGCGACAGGCCGCGCTCCCCGCCCGGCACGCCCAGGTACGGCACGAAGGCGGTGCCCGCGGCGACCAGCGGTGCGTGGATCTCGTCGGCCACGACCCGCACGCCGTACCGCTCGGCGAGCGCGGCAACGGCGGCCAGTTCCCGGGCCGTGTGCACGGTGCCGGTCGGGTTGTGCGGGCTGCACAGCAGGTAAGCGGCCCGCCCACCGCCGGCGGCCGCGCTGCGGAAGGCCTCCTCGAGGACGTCGAGGTCGATCCGCAGGTCCGCCCCGAGCGGCGCCTCGACCACGCGCCGGTCCATGTGGGTGACGAACTGGTAGAACGGCGGGTACACCGGCGGGTTGACGACCACCGGATCTCCCGGGCCGGTGACCAGCTTGAGCATCTCGACGACGCCCAGCATCACGTCGGGCACGATCGCCGCGCGTTCGACCGCGAGGCCGTGCCGTCCCCACCGCTCGGCGGCGAACGCCACCAGCGCCTCGGCGTAGGCGCTGCCCGCCGGATAGCCGGTGTCTCCCAGCTCCATCGCCCGGGTGACCGCACCGATCACGGCCGGGGCGAGCGGCACGTCCATCTCCGCCACCCACATCGGCAGCACGTCCGCCGGATAGGTACGCCACTTCATGCTGGTGCGGCGTCGGAGGCGGTCGAGGGTGAGTACGCGCAGCGGATTCGGTTCACCTGGTGTGTCGTGAGGGATGCTGCTCATGGGCCCAAGATAGGGGGCCGGAGTGCGACCTGGTACGGGGCGCGGCCGGGGGCGGCCGGCGCAGACCCGACTGAAGTCGAGAAGATCACCGCAGCGGTGAACGCCCGCGCCCCGGGCCACGTATGAAGGGCAGGGCGCTCAACGACCGGAGGGCCCCGCGGTGTTGTAGGGGCATCGCGCGTTCGGGGTTCGGGAGCCATGCGATGAGGCACGCACGACGACGGGTCGTCCGGCGGGTGACACAGCTGGCGGCGGTCGGCGGACTCCTGTTGGGAGGCGTCATGGTCACCCAGGCCATGGCGAGCGAGAGTCCCGGCACGTCCGCCGCGCCCTTCAGCGCGGCGAGCGGGGCCGGGAAGACCGGCACCGCCCTGGTGGCGAAGCTCGGCACCTCGCGTACGGCGGGCAGCTGGATCGGCGCCGACGGGCGTCCGGTCGTCGCGGTCACCGACGACAAGGCGGCGACCGTGGTGAAGGAGGCGGGGGCCACGCCCAAGGTCGTGCCGCACAGCATGAACGAGCTGAAGTCGGCCACCGCCGCACTGCGTTCGGCGCCCCGGGTGGCGGGCACGGCCTGGTCCGTCGACTACAAGACCAACCAGGTGGTGGTGCAGGCCGACAAGACCGTGTCGGCGGCCGACTGGAAGCGGCTGTCGAAGGTGGCGAAGAGCATCGGCGGCTTCGTGCGGATGGAACGCACCGAGACCACCTTCACCACCCGCCTCAACGGGGCACAGCCGATCCTGTCCACGACCGGCCGCTGCTCGGCCGGCTTCAACGTCACCAACGGGCAGAGCGACTTCATCCTGACGGCCGGTCACTGCGGCCCCTCCGGTTCCACCTGGTTCGCCGACAACCAGGGCAACCAGCAACTGGGCACGACGCTGCAGAGCAACTTCCCCGGCAACGACTTCTCGCTCATCCAGTACGCCTCCGGGAAGGCCGGGGACGGGGCGGACGTGGTGGCCATCGGCAACGGCAACGGCGTCCGGATCACCGGCGCGGCCGATCCCACGGTCGGGCAGAAGGTGTTCCGCAGCGGCAGCACCAGCGGGCTGCACGACGGGACGGTGACCGGGCTCAACGCGACCGTGAACTACCCCGAGGGCACCGTCACCGGGCTGATCCAGACCAACGTGTGTGCCGAACCGGGTGACAGCGGCGGCCCGCTGTTCTCGGACGGCGTCGCACTGGGCGTGACCTCGGGCGGCAGTGGCGACTGCACCACGGGCGGCACGACCTTCTTCCAGCCGATCACCAAGGCGATGTCGGCGCTGGGCGTCCAGCTGATCGTGTCGACGCAGAACGCCGCCGGGAACCAGGGCGCCTCCCCCGCCCCGTCCGGGGCGGCCACCCAGAGCGCCGTGGCGCCCAACGCGGCCACCCCCGGCTCGTCGGCGCCGGTCACCGGTACCGTGGAGGGCACGACCTTCCTGTCCCGGCTCACCGACACCAGGAACGTCGGCCCCGGCCTGCTGGTGATCGCGGGCAGCCTGATCGCCCTGGTCGCGACGCGGTACTTCCGTTCGGAACAGGACCGCAGGGCGTACCAGAGGTACTACGGGGCCACGTGGGGCTGACCCGGCCGGACACGCGGGACAGGACAGGAAGGGCACCCGTGCGCTCACGGGTGCCCTGGACGGTACTGCGGGGTCGGCGGATCAGGCCGCGGGGTCCGGCTGAGGGGTGGCGGCGGCCCACTCCAGAACGAGCCGCTGGTACTCCTCGCGCTGCTCGGTGGTCAGTGTCCCGCCCGACCGGAGCCACAGGGCCCGGATCTCCTCGTTGACCTCCGCGGCCGATCGCTCGGAGACGGCTTCAACAGTGGTGGACATGATGTGAAGCATATGCCGATCGGCGTGAAGGTGCCGTGAGTAAGTACCTGGAATTCGGACATTGCGGACCGTGTTACTCATCACGTCAAGAGAGCGGGAAGCTACGGCGAGTTCACCCTTCGGCAGTCGCCGAGGACCAGCACCTGGATCGCCAGCACGGCCGCCCCGCGGGCCCAGTCGTGGAAGTCGGAGATCTTCGTCTCCAGGCCGACCGGAGCGGCCAGTGGGTGACGGCCCGCCCGGATGCCCTCCTCGACCGTCGCGCCGGCCACATCCATCAGCCCGACGCCCTCCCCGGCCAGCAGGATCTTCTGCGGCATCGCGAAGTTGGCGATCTGCGCGATCAGCGTGCCCAGCGCCCGCGCCGCCTCGTCGATCACCCGCGCGGCCATCGGCTCCCCCTCGGCGGCGCCGGCGAGGATCTCCCCGTACGTCGCGTCGCGGCCGGTGGCGGCCCGGATCTGGTAACGGATGCTGGGGATCGTGAGCAGGGACACGGCGCTGCCGCGTGCGCCGTCCGGCGTCAGCGGGCCGTGCGGCTGGATGATCCAGTGGTGCCCGAAGCCGCGGTCCTCCCCGGCGTGCGGCACCCGCTTGCCGCCGAGTACGAGTCCGTAGCCGATGCCGGCCCCGATCGTCAGCACGGCGAAGCGCTCGAGTCCGCGTCCGGCGCCGAACCAGGTCTCCGCCTCGACCAGGGCGGCGACGTCGTTCTCGACGACCACGGGCAGCCCGGTGCGCTCCCCCACCAGCTCGGCGAGCGGCACGTCACGCCAGCCCAGGTAAGGCGAGTCGCCGACCACGGCCCGCTCCCGGACCAGGCCGCCCACGCCGATGCCGATTCCCGCGAGCGGGGCACCGGCGGCGGCGCCGAGCTCGGCCGTCATGGCGGCCAGCGTGCCGGCCACCTCCTCCGGTCCGCGGCCGGTGAGCGGGCGGTCCAGCCGGGCGGTGACCTCACTGCGGAGCGTGGTGCGGACGCCGTAGACCGTGTCACCGGTGACCTTGAACCCGAGGAAGGCGTGGGAGCCGGCGACGACATCGAGGGGCTGTGAAGGACGCCCCTGCCGCACCAGGGCCATGGGGCCTGCGTCGGGCACCTCGACCAGCAGACCGGACCCGATGAGCGGCTTGGTCAGCCGGGTCAGACTGCCTGCCGACAGATTCAGCCGCCGGGCGAGTTCGGTACGCGAGAGGGGGCCGTGGAGGAGCACCTCGATCGCCACGGAGCGCTCAGCGGGGCTCAGAGGGGGCCACCCGAGCCCGGAATTCTTCTGCATCAGAAGTAATCATGCCATCCCGGCGCCGCTCCGGTGCGAGAGTGGTGGCCTGATGCCGGGCCTTGACACCGTGATTCTTTCGATCCAAAAGTAAGCCCATGACTTTCTCCCTCGGCATCGTCGGAGCCGGACAGTTCTCCGGTCAGTTCGCCACGCTCTTCCAGGCCCACCCGGGGGTCGGCGACGTCTTCGTCACCGACCTGCTGCCCGAGCGGGCCGAGCGGCTCGCCGCCGCGCAGGGACTCGCGGGGACCTTCCCGTCGTACGAGGCCATGCTGGAGTCGAAGGCGGTGGACGCGGTCGCGATCTTCACCCAGCGCTGGACCCACGGCCCGCTGGTCCTGCAGGCGCTGGCGGCCGGGAAGCACGTGTACAGCGCAGTGCCCATGGCGATCACCACCGAGGAGATCGCGGCGATCGTCGAGGCGGTCCGGGCGACCGGTCTGACCTACATGATGGGTGAGACCAGCCAGTACAACCCGGCGACCGTGCACGCCCGCAACAGAATCGCCGAGGGTGCCTTCGGGCGCCTGTTCTACGCCGAGGGCGACTACGTCCACGACATGGATCTCGGGTTCTACGAGGCGTACCAGTACAGCGGCGGCGAGAACTGGAAGTCGACCGCCAGCTATCCGCCGCTGCTGTACCCGACGCACTCGGTGGGCGGCGTGCTCGGCGCCTGGCGGACGCACGCGGTGAGCGTGTCGGCGATCGGCGTGGTCGACGAGCGCGGGGACGGTGTGTTCGACAAGGAGGTCAGCCGGTTCGACAACGACTTCTCCAACGCGACCGCCCTGTTCGAGGTGGCGGGCGGCGGTTCGTTCCGCACGAACGAGTTCCGGCGGGTCGGCTACCCCTCCCACATACGGGAGTCGCGGTTCCGGTTCTTCGGCACGGACGCGAGCATGGAACAGCTCGCCACGGTCGCGCTGTGGCAGGACAAGAAGGGCGTCAAGGACATCACGGAGCTGCTGGAGCCGAAGCCCACGATGTCCCCGGACGACCCCTCGCTCCAGCACATCGCGCCGGAGCTGCGGGCGGCGTTCACCTCCGGGTCGGCGCCCGTGCACGACCGGTCGCGGCTGCCCAGGGAGTTCGACCACCTGCACAACGGTCACGAGGGCAGCCACCACTTCCTGGTGGACGACTTCGTGACCGCCGTGGCCACCCGCACCCTGCCGTCGGTGAACGCGTGGGTCGCGGCCCGCTACACCCTGCCGGGCATCGTCGCCCACGAGTCCGCGCGGCAGGGCGGGGTGCGGCTGGAGATCCCCGACCTCGGGGACGCGCCGGAGGCGTGAGACTCAGGTGCCCGGCTTGCGGCCGTAGACGAAGACGTCGTCACCGGTCTTCAGCAGCGACCAGTACTTCTTGGCGTCCTTCGTCGTCATGTTGACGCAGCCGTGCGAGCCCGGCGGGTTCCACATGCTGAGGTTCACCGAGTGGAAGGCCTGGCCGCCGTCGAAGAACTGGCTGTAGGGCATCGGCACGTTGTAGACGCTCGAGACGTGGTCGATGTCCCGCCAGTAGATCTTCTTCAGGCCGGTGCGGGTCTCGAACTTGTCCCGCCCGGTGCGCACCGGCACCGGGCCGTAGACCAGTTTGTCGCCGTCCTGGATCCAGCTCAGCTGGAGGCTGAGGTTCACACAGGCGATGCGGCCCTTGTCCACCGGGCACTTGCCGTCCTTGTTGGGGTTGTTCCCGACGGCCTTCTGCTTGTTCATCAGGTCCATCACGCCCCAGGTGACGGGACCCGCGTACCCGACGGCGGGCGTGATCCCGTGCTTGTTCTGGAACGCCTGGATGGCCTTGCAGTCGGCGGAGGACTGCTTTCCGTCGACCGGGCGGCCGAGGAACTTCTCCACCTGCTTCTGGTACGGCCCCGCCTGTGTCGTACAACTGGCCGCCTGCGCCGGGGCGGTGCCCAGCGCGAGTGTGAGCGGCGCCACAAGTCCTGTTATCCCGAGCGCCACTGCGCCCCGTCTGCGTATGTCCCCCATGCCAACCCTCTGCCCTTCAGTCGCGGTCACCATGCCCACGATGCCGGAAAAGGAGACTCGTGGGAGGGGACGGCGGTTGTAGGAACCATCACGCCGTGACCGAACAGGGAACTTCGTTACCGACGAGCTCCGGATCAGCGGTACCCCGTGGTGTCGGCCGGCCCGCCCCTGTCCTGTACCTCCGCCAGATAGCGCCAGGCGTCCGGGCGGCTGCCGTCCAGGTCCGTGAAGCCGTACACCTGGGCGAGCCCTCCGCTGGAGAGGGAGGTGCCGTTGAAGCGCGACACCTCCGGATCGGCGGCCAGGGCGGCGACGGCTCGGCCGATGTAGCGGGGGGTCTCGGAGATGGCGAAGTGGGGCTCGCGCCGCAGGGCGTCGCGCCAGTTGTCCTCCCGTACCCCGAAGGTGTCCAGCATGATCTCCGAACGCAGCCACCCCGGGGTCAGGGCCACGGCGGTGGCTCCGCGCGGGCCGAGTTCATGGCCGAGGGCGAAGGCCATGCGCAGCACGGAGGCCTTGGCCAGGTCGTAGAAGAAGTTCACCCGGTAGGTGTCGCGGTTGTACTCGGCGGTGCCGTCGGTGACCTCGACGACCAGGCCGCCGGGGTGCCGCAGCAGCAGCGGCAGCGCGTGGTGGCTGGTGATCGCGTGGGTCTCGACGGCGAGGCGGAGCAGGCGCAGCCCCTTGTCGAGGTCGTGTTCCCACAGCGGGGTGTCCCAGGCGAAGAGGTGCTCGGCGCCCCAGACGTCGTTCACCAGGACGTCGAGGCGTCCGCGTTCACCGGCGATCCGGTCGACGAGGCCACGGACCTGCTCCGGGTCCAGGTGGTCGGCGGGTACCGGGACGCCCCGGCCGCCGGCCTCGGTGACCAGGTCGGCGGTGTCCTCGATGGTCTCGGGGCGGTCGTACTCCGAGCGCAGCGCGCGGGTGCTGCGTCCGGTGACGTACACCGTGGCGCCGGCCGCGCCGAGTTCGACCGCGATCCCGCGTCCCGCCCCTCGCGTCGCCCCCGCGACCAGTGCGACCTTGCCTTCCAGCGGACCCGGCATGTCCGGCCTCCCTTACCCGTACGACTGCTGTCGTGGTCCAGAGTGACGGGGAAGCCGGACACCTTCTGTCGCCTTTCAGCGGCGCAGTCTGTCCTCCAGGGCGTCGTGTCCGGAGACGAACCAGAGGTGGCCGCCCTGGTTCGACTCGTACACGAAGTCCCGCAGGGCCGTGCTCGCCTCGACGTGCGGGGAGATGTCCCCGACGACGGCGAGCCGCAGCCGGTAGTTCACGAACTTCTGCACGACGGCCCCCGCGACGCCCGACCGCAGCCGGAAGAACTCGTCCGCGACCCGCTCGACCGGCACCGCGACGAGTTCCGCGTCGTGCCCGTAGGCATCGCCGATCAGCTCGAGCGCCGCGGCCTCGCCGTCGAGGGACGGGCCGTCGGCGGCGCAGCGCAGGACGCGGACGTCGTGGAGTGTTTCGAGCGTGTTGGTGGTCATGTTCCTGATCGTACGGTCGAGTTGGGGATCAGTGCCCGCGCTTTGTCCACTCCTCCAGGTGAGGTGCCTCGGCCCCGATGGTGGTCGGATCACCGTGGCCGGTGAGGACCTTGGTCTCCGGGGGGAGGGTGAGGAGGCGGTCGCGGATGGAGTCGATGATGGTCGGGAAGTGCGAGTAGGAGCGGCCGGTGGCGCCGGGGCCGCCCTGGAAGAGGGTGTCACCGGTGAAGACGGTGCCCAGTCCGGGGTCGTACAGACACACCGCGCCGGGCGCGTGACCGGGTGTGTGCAGCACGGTGAGATCGGCGCCGGCCGCCTCGATGACCTGACCGTCGGCGAGGTGGGCGTCGGGGTCGCGGTCGGGGTGGGTGAGCTTCCACAGGGGCAGGTCGTCGGGGTGCAGCCAGATCGTGGCGCCGGTGCGGTCGGCGAGGGCCGGCGCGGCGTCGATGTGGTCGTTGTGGGCGTGGGTGCACACGATTGCGGTCAGCCGGCGGTTTCCCACCGCCTCGGCGATGGCGTCGGCGTCGTGCGCGGCGTCGATGACGATCACCTCGTGGTCGTCGCCGACGATCCACACGTTGTTGTCGACGTCCCAGGTGCCGCCGTCGAGGGTGAACTGCCCGGAGGTGACGAGGCGTTCGATGCGCGCGGCCATCACAGCACCACCACCGAGCGCAGCACGTCGCCGTGGTGCATCCGCTCGAACGCCTTCTCCACCTCGTCGAGCTGGATGGTCTCGGTGACGAACTTCTCCAGCGGCAGCCGCCCCTGCAGGTGCAGGTCGATCAGCAGGGGGAAGTCCCGGCTCGGCAGGCAGTCGCCGTACCAGGAGGACTTCAGCGCCCCGCCGCGGCCGAAGACGTCCAGCAGGGGCAGTTCGAGCTTCATCTCCGGTGTGGGCACCCCGACGAGCACGACCGTGCCGGCCAGGTCGCGGGCGTAGAAGGCCTGCCGGTAGGTCTCCGGGCGGCCGACCGCCTCGATGACGACGTCGGCGCCGAAGCCGCCGGTCAGCTCGCGGATCGCCTCGACGGGGTCGGTCTCCTTGGAGTTGACCGTGTGGGTGGCGCCCAGCGAGCGGGCCGTCTCCAGCTTGCGTTCGTCGATGTCCACCGCGACGATCTTCGCCGCGCCCGCCAGGTACGATCCGGCGATCGCCGCGCCCCCGACCCCGCCGCACCCGATCACGGCTACGGTGTCGCCCCGCCCGACGTCGCCGGTGTTGATCGCGGCGCCGATGCCGGCCATCACGCCGCAGCCCAGCAGCCCGGCCACCTGCGGGGAGACCGACGGGTCGACCTTGGTGCACTGCCCGGCCGCGACCAGCGTCTTCTCCGCGAAGGCACCGATCCCGAGGGCCGGGGAGAGCTCGGTGCCGTCGGTGAGGGTCATCTTCTGCCCCGCGTTGTGGGTGTCGAAGCAGTACCAGGGCCGCCCCCGCAGACACGCCCGGCAATGCCCGCAGACCGCGCGCCAGTTGAGGACGACGAAGTCGCCCGGCGCGACGTCGGTGACGCCCTCGCCCACCGACTCCACCACGCCCGCCGCCTCGTGCCCCAGCAGGAAGGGGAAGTCGTCGCTGATGCCGCCCTGTTTGTAGTGCAGGTCGGTATGACAGACGCCGCAGGCCTGAACCCGCACCACGGCTTCGCCCGGCCCCGGGTCCGGTACGACGATCGTCTCGATCCGCACGGGCTGGTCCTTGCCGGGTGCGATCACGCCGCGTACTTCCTGCGCCATGGTCAGGCTCCTTCCGTCGAAGCTCCTGCTTCGGTGATGCTCCTGCACTGGTGACCCTACGTGCGACCGCTCGGTAGCCGCAGCGCGCACGGCGCAGGCCGCCGATCTTTCTCCGGGCACCCGAGCGACGGCCGGACTGCGCTTGCCGAGGCCGTCGGGCCGGAGGAGTCTCGGAAGGGAGGGGCCCGCGCGGCCCGCTGCTCCTCGCGTCGCGGGCCCTGGAAGGAGATCACCATGGGCACCGCGTCAGGATCCGCCTTCAGCACCGAGACGCTGCGTCGAGGGATAGAGGGCGGCAAGAACACCTTGCTGTCGCTCTACTCGGACGACGCGGAGATCCGCATCGTCGACCGCAACTCCCAGCCCAGCCACCCCAAGGTGCTGCACGGTCGGGGCCAGATCGCCGAGATGCTCGACGACGTCTACAGCCGCGACATGACGCACAGGCTGGACGGCTGCGTCGTGCAGGGCGACCGTGCTGCCTTCACCGAGTCCTGCGAGTACGCGGACGGCGTCCGGGTCCTCGCAGAGTCGATGATCACGCTGCGCGACGGCCGGATCACCGAGCAGATCATGATCCAGGCATGGGACGAATAGGGAGGAGGACCGCGAGGGTCCAGGTCAGCTCGCGTCTGACCTGGACCTTCTCGGCGCGGGCGGCACTGGGGCGGGCCCATCGCGGTCGGCCTCGGCGGCCAGGACCAGTTTCCGCAGCAGGTCGGACAGTGTCCGCCGCTCTGGTGCGGTCAGTGCTGCGAGCAGCGCGCTCTCGCCCGCGTCCTCGGATCCGGCCTGCGCCTCGAAGGCGGCGTGCCCTGCCGCGGTGAGCCGCACCCGCACCCGCCGCCGGTCGCCCGTCTCGTGCGTACGGGTGATCAGCCCGGCCTCCTCGATCGGCCCGAGCCGGGCCGACAGCGCCCCGCGGGTCAGCCCGAGCAGATCGGCCAGCCGGGACGGGCTGCACTCGTACGGCGGCCCCGATCTGCGCAGCATCAGCAGCACCTTGTACTGCCCGTGCCCGAGCCCGCCGGAGTCCAGCGCGTCCCGCCGGACCTGCGCGGTGTGCCGCGCCAGGATCGTCAGCCGGGCGACGACGGCCTCCTTCACCGGGTCCACCCGGGGTGTCTCCCGCGCCCAGGCCGCGACGAGCCGGTCGACCGAGTCCTCCATCGTCTGCCTCCCGCAGTGGTTTCCTTGTGGATGATTTTCTCCCTAACTACCGTGCGGCGCATGACCCTTGAGCAGAACAGCGGCACGATGCCCGTGAGATCCGACGAACTCTTCGCCGCCGTCCGGGAGTTGCGACTGGCCGGCCGCTGGGAGCGGGCCTCGCGGCTGCTGGAGGCGGCGATCCCCGACGGGCCTGCGGTCCAAGCGCGCATCGCCCGGGCTGCGGCCGAAGTCGCCCTGGAGCGGGACTGGTTCGCGGGTACGGACACCGCCGCGGAGCGGATCACCGACGCGGAGAAGGCGTTCCCCGACGGCGACTGGGACGTGGCCTTCCTGCGGCTGCGGCACACCTACGGCCGGCTGCTCTTCGTCGACGGCTCACTGCGCCGCGGGCCGGACGGCAAGGACCCGGAGGCACTCGACGCAACTCTGCGACGGGCGCGGGAGCTCCACGACGACGCCCCGGACACGGTGCGTCGCGGCTGGGCGGCGCACTACGTCGGCCTGATCACGGACAACCACTTCGCCGACGGCGCGTCCGCCACCGCTCACTACGCGGCCGCCCTGCGCGCCGGTGAGTCGGGTCCGGACGACCTGCTGGCCCGCGAGGCGCTGCGGCATCTCGGCGGCCAGGACCACGCCGCCGGTGCCGACGACCGCGCGCTCGACCGCTGGCGCCGAGCCACCGCGCTGGGCGCCGGCCAGGGCACGGTCCCCGGCACACTCTCGCAGCACCTCGTGCTGGCGGTACTGGCCCGGGACACCGGCGACGAAGCCGGAGCGAGGGCGCTGGCGACGGAGATCGTCCGCTGGGCGGAGGCCATCGGCGCGACCCGGCTCGCGGCCCAGGCGACCGGCTTCCTCGCCGAGGCCGCCCCGACGACGCCGCCCCCCGAGGACGGCAACTGAGCCTGCCGGCACCTCGGTCAGGGTGGAGGCGGGCCGTGACTGGCGCTGAGGTGGAGCACCACCGGGGAGCGGTCCGCACCGTGCATGCCGTGCGCCTGGGCGATGAGGACCGACCAGCTCAGGAGTGGACCATGTCGCAGGCCCGGCTCATGGACGGCACCGCGCTCGCCCGCCGCATCGTCGAGGACGCCGCCGCGAAGGCCGCCGGACTCACCGGCCGGACGGGTACGGCGCCCTGTCTGGCGACCGTGCTGGTAGGTGCGGATCCGGCGTCCGTCACCTACGTCCGGATGCAGCGGAACCGCTGCCGCAAGGCGGGCATCGAGTCGCGGCACGTGGCGCTGCCCGCCACCACGACCACCGGGGAGCTGGTCGGGAGGCTGCGGGAACTCTCCGCAGACCCCGGCGTCCACGGGATCCTGTTGCAGCACCCGGTGGGCGACCACATCGACGAGCGGACCGCGTTCGAGGCGATCGCGCCCGAGAAGGACGTCGACGGCGTCGCCTTCGCCTCCTTCGCCACGATGAGCTTCGGTCTGCCCGGGTTCGTGTCCTGCACCCCCGGCGGGATTCTGCGGCTGCTCGACGAGTACGGCGTCGACCCGGCCGGCCGGCGGGCCGTCGTGGTCGGCCGCAGCGCGATCCTGGGCAGGCCGGTCGGCATGCTGCTCCTGGCCCGCGACGCCACGGTGACGTACTGCCACTCACGCACCCGTGACCTGTCGGCGGCGGTCCGCGAGGCGGACATCGTGGTCGCCGCGGCCGGGCGCCCCCGGCTGGTCAAGGGCCAGGACATCAAGCCCGGGGCGGTCGTGATCGACGCGGGCTGCAACCCGGGGAACGTCGGTGACGTCGACTTCGACTCGGCCGTGGAGCGGGCCTCGCTGATCACGCCGGTGCCGGGCGGCGTGGGACCGATGACGATCGCCACGCTCCTGGAGCAGACCGTGGCAGCCGCCGCCCGGCAACTACCGGCGTGATCAGCGGGTCGCTACGTCAGCGACCACTGCTGGTTGGTCCGGCCGTTGCAGGACCACAGGTCGAGCGGGCTGCCGTTGGCCGTGGCGTTGTTGTACACGTCCAGGCAGAGACCGGCGCCCACGTTGGTGATCGTGCCGTCGCCGTTCACGTTCCACTGCTGGTTCTTCTGGCCGTTGCAGTCCCAGACGACGACCTTGGTGCCGTTGGTGGTGCCCTGGTCGTAGGCGTCCAGGCACTTGTTGCCGTACACCACGAGTTCCTTGCGGGAGGTGTACGCCCAGGACTGGTTCTGGCCGCCGTTGCAGTCCCACACCTCGGCCTGGGTGCCGTTGGTGATGGTGTTGTCGTAGATGTCGAGGCAGCGGCCGGACTGCTTGCCGGCGACCAGGGTGCCGTTCGCGCCGGGCAGTGGTCTGACCGTGATGGAGTCGAGCGTCGGGGCGTTCGAGAAGGTGAGCTCGTTGGCCGAGCCCTTGGACAGGGCGACCGCGACGGAGACCGTGCCCGCGCTCGGCCCCGTGGGCGGGAAGGAGACCGTCGTGCTGTCCTGGCCGTTGACCTGGAGCGTGGCCGTGCGGGCGGTGGCGGCGGTGTTGGTGTAGGAGACGTCGACGGTCTTCACGCCGGTGCTGCCCGCGCCCACGCCGGTGAAGCTCGACGTACCCGGGTACGTGCTGCTCGTGGCCTCGGTGCCACCGGTGACCGTGAGCATCACCGAGCCGCCCGCCGGGACACCGGTGGTGTAAGCCGTGCCGTGGCTGCCTACGTCGGTCCGGGCCCACAGGTCGCGGACCGTCGCTGAGGCGTTGGTCAGGCCGAGGTCGGACCAGCGCACCGTGATGTCCCTGGCCGCGGAGGTGCGGTTGAGGAGCACGACCGCGCGGTTGCCGCTGCCGGACAGCACCTTGCCGTACACCTGCAGCCCGGTGGTGTCCTCGGCGACCTTGACGCCCTGCAGTCCGCGCGGATCCTGGTCGACGGCGATGACCTCGGGGTTCTTCAGGATCGAGGTGGTCTCCGACGTCATCGTCGTCAGGTCGTTGCCGGCCAGCAGCGGGGCGCCCGAGATCGCCCACAGGTTCATGTGGGTGCGGTTCTGGGCGGCGGTGAAGCCGTCCATGCCGACCATCAGCATGTCCGGGTCGTTGTAGTAGCCGGTGTGCTGGGCGGTGGGGTGCAGGGTCTGGTCGAAGTTGGACAGCAGGTTCGTCATCGACGGTTTGTCGCCGTAGTAGATGATGTCGGTGCTGGTCCGCCACATCGGGGCCTGGCCCGGCGCCCAGTTCCACGGGTTCTGCTTGCCCCAGTTGCAGACCGAGAGGGTGAGCGGACGGCCGGTCGTCGCGGTGGCCTTGGCGACCGCGTCACTGATGGACCGGTACGTCGTCTTCGCGTCGAGTCCCTCGGCGTCGCCGCCGCACCAGTCGACCTTGACGAAGTCGAAGCCCCACTTGGAGAACTGCAGCATGTCCTGGGCGTAGTGGCCCTCGCTGCCCGTGTTCGCGGCGGCGGGGCGGCCGGTCGGGTAGTAGTAGCCGCAGCCGTTCTTGCCCGCGTCAGTGTAGATGCCGGCCTTGAGCCCCTTGCTGTGGATGTAGTCGGCGATGGCGCTCATCCCGCCCGGCCACTCCGAGGTGTCGACGGTGATGTCGCCGGCGCTGTCCCGGGTGCCCTGCCACCAGCCCTCGTCGATGTTGACGTACTTGTATCCGGCGGCCGGCAGTCCCGCGGCGACGAAGGCGTCGGTCTGCCGTTTGACGACGTTGTAGTCGATCTTCGCGGCGAAGCTGTTCCAGGAGGCCCAGCCCATCGGCGCGGTGGGAACGGGGATCTGACGGATCGTCGCGGCCTGGGCCGTGACCGGCTGGGCGAAGAGGAGCGCGGCGGCCACGGTCAGCGCCAGGGCCAGGGCGCGTACGGCGGCGGCTCTGCGGCGCCCGGCGAAGGCGCTGCGCCGGGACGGGGATGGGGGGTACATGCGGCTCCTCCGGGGATTCTTCCAGGCTCGCACGGTATTTCGAACACGGATCGGCACTCCGAACGCGTAGCGCGCTGACCGTAGAGCCGCCGGAGGGGGAAGTCAACGGATGTGACCGGAGCGACCGGACGGCCCCCGCAGGCCCGAACTGGGAGGCCGAGACCCGCGTTGACCGGCCGTCAGGCCTCGAAGCGCCGCCGGGCGGACTCTATGTGCCGGAAGTACCGGTAGGTCCACTCGCACATCCCGTCGACCGTCGCCCGCAGTGCGTGGCCCGCTTCGGTGAGGGTGTACTCGACACGGGGCGGAACGATGGGGTGGACGGTCCGCTCGACCAGGCCGTTGCGCTCCAGCATGCGCAGGTTCTGGGTGAGCATCTTGTGGCTGATGCCCTCGACCCGGCTGCGCAGCTCACTGAAGCGCAGGGTGCCCTCCCCCAGGGCCTCGATGATCAGCAACGCCCACTTGTTGGCGACGTCGGAGAAGATCTCACGCCCCAGGGAGTCGGCCCGGCGCAGGTCGGCCTCCTCGGCCGAGCCGCTGAACTGCTTGGTCACCATCAGGTTCCCCCGTCACCGAAAAGTGCGTTCTTCCATGTCAGCCCTCACTCTCCTACCGTTCCCGAGTAACCACAAGAGACCACGAGGCTCTGGTGTGACGAACCCCGGCTCACCCGAGCCCGGACGAGGAGAAGGACAGCATGGCCATCACCCTGAAGAACCCCGACGGACTGCCGAAGATCGATGTCTATCGGCAGGTGGCGATCGCCTCCGGTTCGAAGCTGGTCTTCGTCGCCGGGCAGGTCGCCTGGGACGCGGAAGGGGTCACGGTCGGCGAGGGCGACCTCGCCGCACAGGCCGAGCAGTGCTGTCTCAACGTCGCCACCGCGCTGGCCGGGGTCGGCGGTTCCTTCGACGACGTGGCCAAGCTGACCTTCTACGTCGTCGACTGGACGGCCGACAAGATGCCCGCCCTGCTGGAGGGGGTCTCCCGGGCGGCCGCGAAGCTGGGCTTCGCTTCGGCCCCGCCGACCACGCTGATCGGCGTCGCGGCGCTGGACGTCCCCGAGCATCTGATCGAGATCGAAGCCACCGCTGTCCTCGACTGAACAGCGGAGGTCGAGGCCGTCCGCCCGGCTCAGCGCTCCCGTGTCCAGTCCTGCGGGCGCAGGATGCCCAGCAGCTGCCGGGCCAGTTCTTCGACCACCTCGTCCAGGGTCGCGTCCACCCACCCCGCGCTCCAGTCGTGGAGCAGGCCGTTGACGCTGCCGATGAACGCGGTCGCGGCGAGGCGGTAGTCGCGGTCCTCGGCCTCTTGGCGCGCGGCGGCGGCGCTCGCCTCGGCGCAGATCAGGTCCACCCAGCCGGCGCGCCGGGCCAGGCGCTGTTCCTCCAGGCGCGGACTGACGCCGATGATCTCGACGAAGGTGATGCGGATACGGCGCGGGTCGGAGGTGACGTCGCGGGCGTAGGCGCGGAACAGCACGGTGACGCGCTCGGCCAGCGGCAACGCCTCCGCCTCCGCGAGGGCCGCCAGCACCGCCTGCTCGGCCCAGTCGTTGACCTGCAGGTGCAGTGCCGCCAGCACGTCCTCCAGGGTGCGGAACTCCTCGTAGAACTGACGCGTGGACAGCCCCGCCGCCTGGCTCAGCGCGGCGACGGTCGTCGCGCGGAAACCCGGGCTGTCACCGAACAGCTGGAGCGCCGCGTCCAGGAAGCGACGGCGCCGCTCGGCCTGCCGCTCCTGCGCGGACCTGCCGCCGTAGCGACCGGTCGGCGGCCTGAGTCTGCCCGCCATGCTCCCCCTCCGTCATCCCGTCCGTCATCCCGCCGATGACCAATCTTGTCGTGCACGCATCTTGTCGAGTAGGCCACCCCGTCCTTACTTTTCAGTAAGTTCAGTTTGAAAGCACCCGTGTTCAGATTCCTCAGAGGAGGGAGCAGTCATGCCTGCCCCCAGATCCAGGCACCTTTGCTCCATAGCCGCCGCCCTCGTCCTGGCCGTCGCCGGCCCCGCCACTGCCGCGTCCGCCGCGACCACCGCGTCCACCGCTTCAGACGCCTCCGCCCTGCGCGAGGTGCTGTTCGTGGGCAACAACTGGGACGGCACCGCGGACGTCATCAAGTCCTCCGGGGACTTCGCGAAGGTCGGCCGGATCAACGTCATCCCGGACAAGGACCAGCGGATGGCGGAGATCAACGCCGATCCGATCAAGTGGATCTACTTCCAGGCGATCCGCAACAGCGTCGGCGAGGGCCACGACCAGTTCGCGGACGACATGTACTCCACGCCCGACGGCAGGTCGGTGGTGGTCTCCCGCCCGAGCTTCGCCGACGTCGTCTCCATCGACCTGGCCACCGGGAAGATCAACTGGCGTTTCCCCGTCGCCGGTTACCGCGCCGACCACATGGCGGTCTCCCCCGACGGCACCCGGGTCGCGGTCTCCGCCTCGACCGCGAACAAGGTGCACGTCCTGGACATCAACACCGGCAAGCAGCTCGGCTCGTTCGCCACGGGTGACAAGCCGCACGAGAACATCTTCAGCAAGGACGGCAAGTACATCTGGAACATGTCCATCGGGGACGTGAACACCTCCCTCGACGACCCGTCCGCGGACTGGACCAAGGGCGACCGCCACATCACGGTGGTGGACGCGACTACGTACAAGCAGGTCAAGATCATCGACATGCGGAGCAGGCTGGACGCCTTCGGCCTGAAGGACTTCTCCGACGCGGTCCGCCCGGCGGTCTTCTCCCCGGACGAGTCGAAGCTGTACTTCCAGGTGTCGTTCTTCAACGGCTTCCTGGAGTACGACGTCGCCTCCGACAAGATCACCCGGATGAAGACCCTGCCGAAGAACCCGGCGACCAGCGAGGACCGCACCACGTGGGTCAACGACTCGCGCCACCACGGCATCTCGATGAACCCCGCCGGCACCAAGCTGTGCGTGGCGGGCACCATGGACGACTACGCGACCGTCGTCGACCGCGCCACCCTCCAGGAGGGCCCGCTGGTCACCGCCTCCAAGCCCTACTGGGCCACGGTCAGCGGCGACGGCAAGGACTGCATCATCTCCGAGTCCGGCGCCGACCAGGTCACGGCCATCGACTTCGCCACCGGCCAGAAGGTGGCGTCCGTGCCGGTGGGCGACCACCCGCAGCGCGTCCGGCTGGGGCATGTGCCGGCCGACTGGACGGGGCCGTCCGGCAGTTGACGTCCCTGAGCGGCCTCCGGGGTGCGGCGGCGCCCCGGAGGCCGGCGCGGCTCAGAAGTGCGCCGCCACCCATGCCGCCAGCTCGGACTTCGCCGCGCCCAGCAGGTCCGTGGAGGGGGCGCTCGTCGTGCCGTTGGTCACCAGCGCGTAGTGCAGGACCCCGGAGTCCGCGTCGGTGAGCAGCACGCGGCGGCTGCCGGTGCCGCCGGGCTCGGGGGCCACGCCGACGGGGGTCGAGGCGGTGTACGACGGGGGTGCGTACACGGTGGCGAGGTCGGAGACGACCGTCGTCGCCGAGCTGGGGAAGGACGCCGGGAGGTGCAGTTCGGTGGGCGCCGTACCACTGCCGGAACGCCAGACCAGCAGCCCGTACTGGCCGGAACCGACCAGCCTCGAGACGTTGGGCAGCGATCCGGGCACCGGGTTCCAGGTCAGGGTCGTCGAGCCGTCCCTCGACCGGTCCTCGTAGGTGAAGGCGAGCGCCGTGCCCGCCGTCGCGGCCGGGTACAGCCGGTCGAGCAGACGGGCGTCCTGACGGAGTGTCACCGCACCGGAGTCGTCCAGGCGCACGGCGGAGAGGTCCTCGTCGTTCCAGGCGTCGCCGGACGTGAGCACCTTGCCGGGATTGCCGTTCATCGCCTCGTGGTGACGGCCGTTGTAGAGGTCCCACTGCCACTGGGTGCCGGACAGGACGGGCCCGGAGGACGCCGGCTTGTCCCACCAACTCGCCCCGGGCAGACGGGAGTCCAGGGCCTGGTACATCGCCTTGAGCACGGTCGGCGCCTTGTCCGACACCGTTCCCGACAAGGGGTGCCCGAACTCGCTGACGACGGCGGCGCTCTGCGCGGCCGACGCGCGGTCACGGACCGTGCCGAAGTCGGTCGCGTACTGGCCGTCACCCGCCTTGCCCCACATCAGGATGCCGGAGATGGCCTTCTGGTCGTAGAAGTGGGTGTTGAGGACATAGCGCGGGCCGAGGGTGCCGGCGTCCAGCAGACCGCCCTCCTGCTTCTGGGAGTCGATGTTGGAGTTCCAGAAGAGGTTCGGCTCGACCAGGGCGGGCTTCGCCTGCCAGCCGGCCGCGTCCATGCGGGCGCGGAACTTCACGTAGAACGGCCACAGCAGATCCCGTTCCCAGGCGCGGCTGGTCTGACCGGAGTCGTAGGTGCCCGCGTACGGCTCGTTGTACGGGTCGAAGCCGACGACGCCCGCGAACTCGGTGTCGCTCAGGTGCTGCGCCAGGTACGACATGACCGTCCGGGCCGTGGTGAGGAAGGCGTCCTGGAGGCCGTACTTGTTGTGCCAGAAGTCGTACTGCGCTTTCGTCACGGCCTGGTTCTGGGTGATGTTCTGCCCCCAGAAGAGACAGATGCCGCACGACTCGGCCGGGTAACCGCCGGCGTCGACCACCCATGCGGGGGCGCCGTCGCCCGTGTACCAGCTTCCGGTGTTGAAGAGGTACCGGGAGTAGAGGTCCTGGTGGAAGTCGGGGTAGACACGGATACCGGCGTCGAGGAAGGCGCGCATCTGGTCGGTGACGGCGGCCAGATAGGCGGTGTCGACCTGCCCGCGCACGGGTTCGGCGTGGGCCCAGGAGAGCAGGAAGCGGACCGAGTTCCCGCCGCCGAGCGCGCGTAGCGCGGTCGCGGACTTCTTCGCGTCGGCGACCGAGGCGAAGGGCAGACCGCCGTTCTCCTCCAGCTTGGTCTCGCCGGAGACGTTGTAGCCGCGCAGGACGACCTCGCGGCCCTGGCCGTCGGTGAAGCGGCCGTTCTGCACGGTGAGGGAGGTGCCGTCGAACCAGAGGGAGTCGGACGGGGCGGCGGTGGCGGGCTGGGCGCCCGCCACCGACAGGAATCCACAGAGGACAACCAGGACAACGATCAGACGCGCCCGGATATTCGACATGTCCACTACATTCCGGCGATGTCAGCACACAGTCAACACCGCTGACTCCTGAGTAAGTCCGGGCTCGGTCGCCCCTCTGCCCTCAGCCGCTCGGCCCGTCACCCGGCGGTGGTCGGCGAGGTCCGCCTCGAGGTGGCGCAGGGCCGTGGTCACCCCGGGCGCGGGCCCAGGTCGCGTCGTCGGCGCCGACGGCCTCGCGGAACGCCTCGCGGGCCGGGGCGGGCAGGAACGCGCCCTCTTCCGTGTCCACGGAGTTTCTCGTCCACGGATTCTTTTCCAGCCATTGACCGGATATGTGTGTGAGGTCCGCGGAGGACGGGTAGGCGGCGCAACAGTAATGGATGAGGCATGCATGTCCTCTGCGGTACTTCCCGGAAGGAGGTCCGTGACAGCGCATCATCCACAGTGCCCGGGCCGCTCCCCTGCATGGGGCGGCCCGGATCTCGTATCACCCGCCTGACGTGCGAAGTCGCTGCCCTCACCGGCGTGGCAGCCGGTGCAGGGTCACCTCCGTGAGCTCTCCGTCCGCGACGGTCGCCGTCAGATAGGTGCAGTACGGCTGGCGGCGGCGGTCGGTCGGGGAGCCGGGGTTGAGCAGGCGCAGGCCACCGGGGGCGGTGGTGTCCCACGGGATGTGGCTGTGGCCGAAGACCAGCACGTCGAGGCCGGGGAAGCGGGCGGCGCAGCGGGCCTCGCGGCCCTGGGCGGCACCGGTCTCGTGGACGACGCCGAAGCGCAGGCCGCCCAGGTCGGCGTACGCCACCTCGGGGAGGCGGGCGCGCAGCCCCGGCCCGTCGTTGTTGCCGTACACGGCGACGAGCCGGTGGCTGCGGCCCTCCAGCAGGTCGAGGGTGGCGGTGTCGACCCAGTCCCCGGCGTGGATCACGACATCGGCCCGCGGCAGTTCCGCCAGGAGCTGGTCCGGCAGCCGCTTGGCGCGCTTGGGCAGATGCGTGTCGGACATGACGAGCAGGCGCACGTGGTCAGGCTATCGGTGCGCCTGCCCGAAGTGGGTCACCCGGCCTTCACCCGGACTTGGCGAGGCGCCGGATGCCGCGGAGCGCGGTCACCGCGGCAAGGCCGGTGCCGAGCGCCGTGGCGGCGGGGTGGTGGGCGAGGGTGGTCTGCCAGGAGCGGCTGTGGGAGCTGTCGTCGAAGATGCCGTGGGCGCCGTGGTCGTCGCCGGGGAGCCGGTCGACGGGCTCGAAGAGGTTGCTGCGGCCGGTCGGGGCCTCCTTGTCGGTCTGCTGGGAGCCGAAGCCGGTGCGGGCCAGGTAGCGGTCGAGCACGGCCGGGAAGAGGCGGTTGGCCCAGATCGTGGCCACGGTGGTGGCGCCCACGTAGTACTGCTTGCGGCGCGGGTGGTCGGCGGCGTACACCACACCCCGGGCGGCGACCTCGGGCTGGTAGATCGGGGGGACGGGGCTGGGGTGCTTGCCCAGACGGGAGCGCACCCAGTCGAACTGGGGCGTGTTGACGGCGGGCATCTGGGCGACGGTGACGTGCACGTTGCTGCCGCGGTGCAGCAGCTCGACGCGGAGGGAGGAGGTGAAGCCGTTGATGGCGTGCTTGGCGCCGCAGTACGCGGACTGCAGCGGGATGGACCGCTCCCCCAGTGCCGAACCGACCTGCACGATCGTGCCCCGGTCGCGGGGCAGCATCCGCTTCAGCGCCGTCCGGGTGCCGTTGACGAAGCCGAGGTAGGTCACCTCGGTCACCCGCCGGTACTCCTCGGCGGTGATCTCGTCGAACGGCGCGAAGACGGAGCTGAAGGCGCAGTTGATCCAGACGTCGATGGGGCCGAACTCCTTCTCGGCGGCGTCGGCGACCGCCTCGAGCTGGTCGGCGTCGGCGGTGTCGGCGACCTGCACCAACGGCCGGCCGCCGAGCGCGGCGACCTCGTCGGCGGCGGCCTCCAGCCCGCCACGACCGCGGGCGACCAGGACGACGTCGGCGCCCCGCTTGGCGTAGAGGCGGGCGGTGGCGCGGCCGATACCGGCGCTGGCACCGGTGATGACGACGGTGGCGGGCATGGTCAGCTCCTTCCGGGGTGGGAGTGGTCGCGGCCCAGCCGGGCCGCCGTCTCCAGCAGTACGGCGTGCACGAAGGCCTGCGGGAGGTTGCCCCGCAGCTGCCGCTGGGCGACGTCGTACTCCTCGGCGTACAGTCCCGAGGCGCCGCAGGCGCCGCGGTTGCGTTCGAACCAGCGGTGCGCTGAGACGGTCCGCCCCTGCTGGTGTTCGGCCATCGCCATGACGAATCCGCAGAGCAGGAAGGCGCCCTCGGCGTCCGCGAGGGGCCGGTCGTCGTGGCGGAAGCGGTACATGAAGTGGTCCTCGGCGAGCGCGCGGCGGCAGGCGTCGAGCGTGGCCCGGGTGCGCGGGTCGTCGGGGGGCAGGGCGCCGCGTACCGGGGGCAGCAGCAGGGCGGCGTCCACGGCGGGGTCGTCGGGGCTGCGCTGCCAGTACCCGTCGGCGTGCACGGACGTGGCCGTGATGGCGGCGAGCAGGGTGTCGGCGAGCCGGGCGCAGGTGTCCGCGCGGGGGTGACGCGGATCGGCGGCGGCCATGGCGCGCAGGCCGGCGACGCAGACCAGGCGGCTGTGGGTCCACCGCCGGGGGGACAGCTCCCAGATCCCGGCGTCGGGCTCCTGCCACCGGTCGGCGATGGCACGTACAGCGATGCCGACGGCCTCGGCCGCGGTGGCGTCGAGCCGGTCCTGCCGGGCCGCCGCGGCGAACAGCAGCAGCGCCTCGCCGAAGCAGTCGAGCTGGAACTGGTGCTCGACCCGGTTGCCGACCCGGTCGAAGCCGCCCGGGTAGCCGGGCAGGTCGAGGTCGCGCTGGTCGGGGACGGGCTCGCCGCGCACGGTGTAGGCCGGGGTGAGGCGGGGCCCGTCGGAGCACAGTCGCCGGGCGACGAACCGTACGGCGTCGTCGAGGAGCTCGGGCACCCCGGCGGCGGCCGCGGCCTGGCCCGCGTAGCTCTGGTCGCGGATCCACACGTACCGGTAGTCGTAGTTGCGGCCCTCCTCGGCGCGTTCCGGGAGGCTGGTGGTGGCCGCGGCGACCATGCCGCCACCGGAGGTGGTCAGGCCGCGCAGGACGGCGCAGGCGAGCCGGGCGTCGCCCGGGGCGATGGTGTCCTCGAGCCGGGGTACCGCCCGCCGCCAGGCCTGCTCGGTCGCCGCCCAGACCTGCTCGGCGTGCGGCGGGGTGTGCGGGAGCGGGGAGGGGGAGCACTCGAGGACCAGGTCGTGGCTCTCCCCGGGCTTGAGGACCAGCTCGGCGGTCAGCCCGTGGGGGCCGAGGGTCGCGCTGGGGGCGCCCTGCCAGCGCAGCCGGTGGGCGCCGGTGGCCAGGTGCCACACACCGGCGTCGTCGCGGTGGGCCGAGTCGAGCGGGGCGCGGCCGTAGTCGGCGTGCGGGTCCAGGACGACGTCGAGCTGCGCGGGTCCGTCGACGGCCTGTACCCGGCGCAGCAGGACCACGCGGTCCGCCTCGCCGGGGAAGGCGAGCGCTTCGCGGCATTCGACGACGCCCTCGGTGGTGACCCAGCGGCTGCGCCGGATCAGGCTGCCGTTCTCGTAGTAGCCGCCGGGGACGTAGGGGGCTCGTGGGGTGACGGCGTAGCCGCCCCGGCCACCGATGAGGGAGGCGAGCACGGCGTCGTCGTGCCAGCCGGGCGCGCACAGCCAGACGACGCCGCCGTCCGGGCCGATCAGCGCGCCGCGTTCGCCGTCGGCGAGCAGGGCGTAGTCGTGCAGTGCGTGTGGTGCGAAACGGTCGCTCATCAGGTCTCCTCGCTCACCGCACGCGGTAGGGCCGGGCGCGCTCGGCGGCGAGGGTCAGCCCCAGTCCCGGCGTTCCGTCGGCGCCGGGGACGACGCTGCCGCCCGCCGGGTCGAGGACCCCGTCGAAGACGATCCGTTCGATGCGCACATGGTCGTGGAACCACTCCAGGTGGCGCAGGTTGGGCACCGCCGCGGCGGCGTGCGCGTGGGCGTGCGGAGCGCAGTGCCCGGAGATGTCCAGACCCCGGGCATGGGCCAGGGCGGCGGCCCGCAGCCAGACGGTGATCCCGCCACAGCGGGTGACGTCGGCCTGGAGGCAGTCCACCGCGTCGGCGGCGAGCATGTGCTCGAAGTACGGGAGGGTGTAGCCGTACTCCCCCGCCGCCACGTCCATGGGGGCGTGGGCGCGGATGGAGGCGAGGCTGGTGAGGTGGTCGGAGGAGACCGGTTCCTCGAACCAGGTCACCCCCTGGCCGGCCAGGGCGTCGGCGATGCGCAGGGCCTGCTTCGCGCTGTAGCCGCCGTTGGCGTCCACGTACAGGGCCGTGGTGTCACCGACGCTCGCGCGGGCCCGGCGGACCCGGTCCAGGTCGCGGTCCTCGCGGGTGCCCCACGACTCCCCGATCTTGATCTTGACGCGGGGGATGCCCTGCTCCTCGGCCCAGCCGCGCAGCTGCCGGTCCTGCCGCTGGTCGTCGTAGGTGGTGAAGCCGCCGCTGCCGTACACGGGCACGTCGTCGCGGGCTGCGCCCAGCAGGTCGACGAGAGGCAGGCCGAGCAGGTGGGCCTTGAGGTCCCACAGCGCGATGTCGACGGCGGCGATCGCCTGCGCGGCCACGCCGGGCCCGCCCGCGTTGCGCACCGCGCGGTGCATCTCCTCGTTCAGGCGGGGCACGTCGAACGCCGGGGAGTCGGTGACGACACCGGCGAGCAGGTCGTCCACGAGGTCCGCGGTGGCGGCGGGCGCGTAGGTGTAGCCGAGTCCGCTCGCGTCGCCGGCGCGGACGGTGACCAGGACGAGCGTGGTGCTGTCCCAGGCGAGGGTGCCGTCGGCCTCGGGCGCGTCGGTGGGCACGGTGTAGACGGAGGTGTCCACCAGCTCGACGACCGGCTGATCCGTCATGTCTCCTCCCAGGCATGGGCCCGTGTACAGGCGTGTTCGGCGGTGCGGTGGTGCTGCCGGGATCGTCAGGTGCGGCGCCGCAGCCGCAGGGCGGTGCCGGCGGCGGCCGCGCCGGTCAGGGCGGCGATCGAGGCGGCGGTCACCCAGCGTGCGGTGCGGGAGGGCTCCGGCGGGCGCTGGGCGAGGCGTTCGGGCCGGTCGCTCGGCAGGTTGCCGTCCATCGCCAGGGCCAGCACCTCGGCGAGGTGCAGGGCGCGGCGGCCGGTGTCGCCCTGCTCGATCTGGGTGCGGCAGCTGAAGCCGTCGGCGAGCACCAGGCTGTCGGGGGCCGCCTCGCGGACGGCGGGCAGGACGCCCTGTTCGGCGACGGCCATGGAGACCTCGTGGTGGCCTCGTTCGAAGCCGAAGTTGCCGGCCAGGCCGCAGCAGCCCTCGTCGAGCACGTCGGCGTCGAGGTGGGCGCGGCGCATCAGCTCCCGGTCGGCGTCGAACTTCATGATGGCGTGCTGGTGGCAGTGGGTCTGCACGGTCGCCTGCCGGGCGAGCCGGGGCGGCCGCCAGTCGTCGGGCGCGTGGTGGACGAGTTGCTCGGCGAAGGTGCGCACCTGCCCGGCGAGCCGGCACACGTCCTGGTCGGCGGGCATCAGCTCGGGCGCGTCGGAGCGGAACACGGCGGTGCAGGACGGTTCCAGGCCGATGACCGGGGTGCCGGCCTCCAGGTAGGGGCGCAGGGTGTCGATGGTGCGGCGCAGGACCTTCTCGGCGACGGTGAGCTGTCCGGTGGAGATCCAGGTCAGGCCGCAGCACACCGGCTTTTCGGGTACGGCGACGTGGAAGCCGGCGTCCTCGAGGACCCGTACGGCCGAGATCGCGATGGAGGGGTGGAAGTAGGTGCTGAAGGTGTCGGGCCACAGCACCACGGTCCGCGGGTCGGCGGGGTCGGGCTGCTCGGTGCCGCGTTCCCGCCACCACTGGAGGAAGGACTGTCCTGCGAAGACGGGCGCGGGCCGGGCCGCGTCCACGCCCGCCAGCCGCTTGCCCAGCCGGGCGAGGCCCGGCGCGTGCAGCGCGCCGTTGACGAGCGAGGGGGCGATCCGGGAGAGGCGGGCCCAAAGGGGCAGCCAGCCCATGGCGTAGTGGGCGGCGGGGCGTACCCGGCCCTCGTAGTGGTGGGCGAGGAACTCCGCCTTGAGCGTCGCCATGTCGACCCCGGTGGGGCAGTCCGACTTGCAGCCCTTGCAGGCCAGGCACAGGTCGAGGGCGTCGTGGACCTCGGTGGAGCGCCAGCCGTCCTTGATGGTGGAGTCGGCGTGGCCGTTCAGCATCTCGAAGAGCAGCCGGGACCGGCCGCGGGTGGAGTGCTCCTCCTCCCGGGTGGCCCGGTACGAGGGGCACATCACGCCTCCGGAGTGGCCGCGGCAGTTGCCGATTCCGACGCAGCGCATGACCGCGCGGGTGAAGGAGTGGTCGTCGTCCGGGTAGCCGAAGTGCGTCTCGGGGGTGGCCGGGCGCCAGGAGGGGCCGAGGCGCAGCTGCCCGTCGACGGGGTTGGGGCGGACGATCTTGCCGGGGTTCATCCGGTCGCGGGGGTCGAACAGGGCTTTCAGCTCGCCGAACGCGGTCACCAGCCGCTCGCCGAACATCCGGGTGAGCAGTTCGCCCCGGGACTGGCCGTCGCCGTGCTCGCCGGACAGGGAGCCGCCGTAGGAGGCCACGAGGTCGGCGGCGCGCTCCAGGAACCGGCGGAAGTCCCGTACGCCCTCGGCGGTCTTCAGCCCGAAGGGGATGCGGGTGTGCACACAGCCCTGCCCGAAGTGCCCGTACAAGGAGGGGTGGCCGTAGTCGAACTCCTCGAACAGTTTCTTCAGGTCGCGCAGGTAGTCGCCGAGTCGTTCGGGGGGTACGGCCGAGTCCTCCCAGCCCTCCCAGGTCTCGCGGTCGTCCGGGGGCCGCGCGGTGACGCCGAGGCCGGCCTCGCGGGCCTTGAGCATCTTCTCCTCGCGGTCGGGGTTGTCGGAGAAGGCGACGTTCTTGTCCTTCTCGTCGCGGCCGATGGCCCGCAGGAGCGCGTGTGCCTGTGCGTCGACGTCGTCCTGGCTGTCGCCGCTGTACTGCACCATCAGCCAGCTGTCGCCCTCGGGAAGGATGGCGAGGGAGTCGAGGTAGGCGCCCTCCTCGCGCATGAGCTGCGCCATCCGTCCGTCCAGCGCCTCCAGCTGGCTGGGCGAGCAGTGTTCCAGCAGGCGCGTCACGTCGTCGCCGGCGGCGCAGATGTCGTCGTAGCCGAGCACCAGCAGCGACTTGTACGGCGGGACCGGCACGAGGTCCAGTTCGGCGCGCAGCACGGTCACCAGGGTGCCCTCGCTGCCCACCAGGGCCCGGGCGACGTCGAAGCCGTTCTCGGGCAGCAGGGAGTCGAGGTTGTAGCCGGAGACCCGGCGGGGGATCTTGGGGTAGCCGCGGCGGATGTCGGCGAGGTACTCGCCGGCGATGCGGTCCAGTCCGGCGTAGATCTCGGACAGCCGTCCGCCCTCGGCGGCGATCCGCTCGCGTTCGGCGGCCGAGGTCGGTCCCACCCAGGCGCGGACGCCGTCGTAGGTGAGGATCTCCAGGCGGCGCACGTTGTCGACGGTCTTGCCGTACGCCTGGGCGGAGGCGCCGCAGGAGTTGTTGCCGATCATCCCGCCGAGCGCGCAGTGGCTGTGTGTGGACGGCTTCGGCCCGAACTGCAGCTTGTGGTCGGCCAGTTGCCGGTTGAGTTCGTCCAGGACGATGCCGGGTTCGACCACGCAGGTGCGTGCGTCGGGGTCCACCGAGACCACCGCGTTGCAGTACTTGCTCCAGTCGATCACCACGGCGGTGTTGGTGGTCTGCCCGGCCAGGCTGGTGCCACCGCCGCGGGAGAGCACCGGGGCGTCGAACCTGGCACAGGCCTCCACCGCCCGCGCCCCCGCCTCGACCGTGCGGGGGACGACCACACCGAGCGGGACCTGCCGGTAGTTCGAGCCGTCCGTGACATAGGCACCGCGGCTGCCGGCGTCGAAGCGGACCTCGCCGTCCACTTCCGCGCGCAGTGCCGCCTCCAATCCCGTCACGTCCGGAGGGGTCATCTGCTCACATCCTCGTGTCTCGCCGGATGGCCTTCGCCCGGTCACGGACGTGCGAGTACCCAGGGATCGTTGCGTGCAACTGACCTCTGTCGGCGGCGGTCGGGAAGGCTGCCGGCCCCCGTCCGGGGCGAGCGGTTCCTTACCCATATCGAGCCGATCCCTTACCGAGACCGAACAGGCTTCCGCACAAGTGGCCGGGTTAGCATTCGGCCACGCGCACGTGCCGCCCAGGCGACGGGTGGTGATCGAAGGGGGCTCGAAAGCCGGATGCCGGTCAAGGTCAGCGTCATCGTCCCCGTGTACAACCCCGGGCCGTACATCGAGGACTGCATCGCCTCGATGCTGCGGCAGTCACTGCCTACCGACGAGTTCGAGGTGATCTTCGTCGACGACGGCTCCACCGACGGGACACCCGCTCACCTGGACACACTCGCCGCCGAGCACCCGCACATCCAGGTGATCCACCAGGCGAACTCCGGCTGGTCGGGCAAGCCCCGCAACGTCGGCATCGAGGCCTCCAGGGGCGAGTACGTGATGTTCGTCGACAACGACGACTACCTCGGCGACGAAGCTCTCGAACGTATGTACGAGTACGGGGTGGCGAACAAGGCCGACGTGATCGTCGGAAAGATGGCCGGAAAGGGCCGACCGGTCCCGGTGGAGCTGTTCCGCCGCAACCACCCGCACGCCACCGTCGAGAACGCCCCGCTGATCGACAGCCTCACCCCGCACAAGATGGTCCGCCGCGCGTTCCTGGACCGCACCGGCCTGCGCTTCCCGGAGGGCCGGCGGCGCCTGGAGGACCACGTCTTCGTCACGGAGGCGTATCTGCGGGCGGACAACGTCTCGGTGCTCAGCGACTACGTCTGCTACTACCACGTCAAGCGGGACGACGCGTCCAACGCCGGCTTCCAGCGGTTCGACCCGGTCGGCTACTTCAAGAACCTCCGCGAGGCCCTGGACGTCGTCGAGCGGTACACCGAGCCCGGCCCGCTGCGCGACCGGCTGCTGCGCCGCTGGCTGCGTGTGGAGATCGTCGAGCGGATGAGCGGCCGCCGCCTGCTGCACAAGCCGGACGACTACCGGCGCCAACTCTTCCAGGAGATGCGCGGCGTCGTCCTGGAGCGCTTCGGCCCCGGTGTCGCGGGCGGGCTGCGCCCGGGGCAGCGGATCGTCGCCGCGCTCATCCGCGAGGACCGCTACGACGACCTGGTCGCCTACGCCGAGTGGGAGAGCGGCGTCACGCCCAAGGCGGTGCCCACCGGGGTGGAGTGGCGGGACGGGAGACTGCGGGTCGCCTTCACCGCCGAGTACCACCGTGACGGCCGGGCGCTGACCTTCGCCGCCGACCAGGCCGCCGCCCCCGCCGACGGCGCGCCCCGGGACCTCGACGAGGCGGCCGCCTGGCTCGGCGGGGCCGCCGTGGACGGCTTCGGCAGGGCGAGCGCCCATCTGATCCTGCGCGACCGCGCCAGCGCCGCCTCCTTCTTCCAGAAGGTGGACCTCACCCGAGAGCGCGTTCCGGCCGAGGACGGCCGTGTCCGGCTGGTGCTGCACGGCACGGCCACCGTCGACCCCGCCGACGCGGCGGGCGGCGCCCCGCTGCACGCCGGTCTGTGGGACGCGTACGTGCGGGTCGGCCTCGGCGGCTGGACCAAGGACTGCCGGCTGGGCCCGGCCCCGCGGCGTGACCGCCCCGCTCTCCCCGCGGGGCTCGTCGCCGGCCGGGTGGTGCTGCCGTACTGGACCAGGAGTCACGACAACTTCTCCCTGGACGTCGACCGGGCGACCAGGGCACTCGGGCTCGGCGGACTGACCCCCGAGGACGCCACGGTCTCCGGCGGCCGGCTGCTCGGCCTCGTGCTGCCGCTGTACGTCGCCGACCGCACCGACGTGGTGCTGCGCTGGTCGGGCGCCGCGTCCGGCGGCCCCCTGCAGGAGACCGGGACACTGACCCCCGCGGAGGGCGACGGCGCCCTGCTGCAGACCGCGCTGCCCCTGTCCGCGATGCGGGGGGCGGTGTGGCGGCCGGAGCTGTGTCCGGCGCCCCGGGCGGCGACGCCGCGGTTCCTCGCCCTGCCGCTGGCCCTGCACGTCAGCCGTGGCGGCGGCGTCCGCCTGGCGGGTCCGCCCGTGCCCGGCCCGGTACGGCGGCTGGCGCGCACGGTGCGGCGGATGGCGGGCGCGGCCCGGCGCAGGATCGGTTCCACCGGCGACACACGAAAGGCGTGACGGCGTGCGCGCACTGGAGACAGCAGGCGCCTGGGTCCTGGAACCCAAGGTGTTCCCCGACTCCCGGGGCAGCTTCCACGAGTGGTACCGCGGGGCGGAGTTCCGCGAGGCCACCGGATACGACCTCCACCTCGCCCAGGCCAACTGCTCGGTGTCGCGGCGGGGCGTGCTGCGCGGGATCCACTTCGCCGACGTACCGCCCGGCCAGGCCAAGTACCTCACCTGCGTACGCGGCGCCGTCCTGGACGTGATCGTGGACATCCGCGTCGGCTCGCCCACCTTCGGCCGGTGGGAGGCCGTACGCCTGGACGACGACACCCGCACCGCCGTGTTCCTCGCGGAGGGGCTGGGGCACGCGTTCATGGCGCTCACCGACGACGCCACGGTGGTGTACCTGTGCTCGGCCGGGTACGCACCCGAGCGTGAGCACGGGGTGCACCCGCTCGACCCCGAGCTGGGCATCGCCTGGCCCGAGGGCATCGAGCCGCTGCTGTCCGAGAAGGACGCGGCGTCCCCCTCACTCGCCGAGGCGAAGCGGTCCGGACTGCTTCCCACCTATGCGGACTGCTCCGCCCACGACGAGTGGCTCCGGGCCGGGGGGCGGCTCAGCGGCTGACGCCGAGCTGCTGCACCGCGCGGCGCAGGGGCTCCCAGCCGCGCGACCGCTTGGTGCCGCGGTCACGGGCCGCCACCAGCGGTTTCCAGAAGCCCGCGTCGATCAGCGCCTGAGGCTCAACGGCCGTCGTACGCTCCAGGATCTGCTCGGGCACCTTCTGCGGATCCGGGACCTCGAACTCCGCGATGATCTCGTCGTACCTGTCCCTCAGCACCGTGTTGTCCGGGTCGGCGCCGAAGACGACCAGCTGCCCGGTGGGCGCGGTGTCCACCAGGACCGTCACCAGGTCGGGACGGTGCCGGTTCAGGATCTCGACGAGCTTGTAGACGTCGCCGGTCCAGGCGTCGGTGTGCCGGTCGCGGGCCGCCTCGTCGACGTTGCGCGGCAGCATGTCGTCGAAGACGATCACGCTGGCCCAGTCCGAGTGCTTCTCGATGTTGATGAAGTCGCGCAGCGCGTACTCGAACAGGTGCATGCCGTCGATGAACGACAGGTCCAGGGTGGTGCGCCGCCAGTAGCCGAACGGGCTGCGGTTGCGGGCCAGGTTGCGCAGCGGGTGGCGGCCGCCCCTGAGGTGCGCGAGGGGGTTGTCACGGGCGAAGAAGTCGTCGCTGGTCGCCTTCGCCAGGTGGACGTCGCAGCGGATCTCCGTGACCACCTTGAACGCCGGGTCGATCGCGATGCTCGGCACCCGGGACAGTGTCAGGCTGCGGCCGTCGTTGACGCCGATCTCCAGGTAGTTGCGGTTCGCGGTGACCTTGTGGAGTTCCCGCAGGAACTCGTGCCGTTTCACTGAGCGATCTCCTCGCGGATGTGGGGCAGTGCTTCGTGCAGGGCGGACCGCCAGTCCCGCAGCGGTTCCAGGCCCGCCTCCCGCCACCGGTTGTGGCCCAGGACGCTGTAGGCGGGGCGGGGGGCGGGCCGGGCGAAGGCCCGGCTGTCGGTGGGGCGCACCCGGTCCGGATCGGCGCCGGCGAGCCGGAACACCTCCCGGGCCAGCTCGTACCAGCTGGCCTCACCGGAACCGGTGGCGTGGAAGATACCCTGTGCGGCCGCCTCGCGGGAGGGCTTCGCACCGAGGTCCGCGATCCGGACGGCGAGGTCCGCGCTCCAGGTCGGCTGCCCGCGCTGGTCGTCGACCACGTCGAGGGTGTCCCGGCGGCCTTCCAGTTCCAGCATCGTGCGCACGAAGCTGCGGCCGTGGACGCCGTACAGCCAGGCGGTGCGCACCACGGCCGCGTCCGGGAGCTCCTCGAACACCGCCCGCTCCCCCGCCAGCTTGGTCCGGCCGTAGGCGGTGCGCGGTGCCGGGGGGTGGTCCTCCGCGTACGGGGTGGCTCGGGCCTCGCCCGAGAAGACGTAGTCGGTGGAGACATGGATCAGGCGGGCGCCGTGCCCGGCGCAGGCGCGGGCGAGCAGCCTCGGTCCGTCGCCGTTGACGGCGAGCGCCCGCGCCTCGTCGGTCTCGGCGTCGTCGACGGCCGTGTACGCGGCGCAGTTGACGACGATGCCGGGCCGGTGCTCCTCGAAGGCCCGGCGGACGGCGTCGGCGTCGGTGATGTCGAGGGCCGCGCGGTCCAGGCCCGTCACGTCCGCACCGCGCCGCAGGAGTTCCCCGACGGTGTCGCGGCCGAGCATGCCGCCCGCGCCGGTGACCAGCCACCTCATCAGGCCCCCAGACGAGTGCGCTGCTTCAGCGGTTCCCACCAGGCCCGGTTGTCCCGGTACCAGGCGACCGTGTCGGCGAGGCCGGTGGCGAAGTCGCGGCGCGGCCGGTAGCCCAGCTCGTCGCGGGCCTTGCTCCAGTCCACGCAGTAGCGCAGGTCGTGCCCCTTGCGGTCGGCGACGTACGCCACCCGGTCCCAGTCCGCTCCACAGGCCTCGAGGAGCAGCCCGGTGAGTTCCTTGTTGCTCAGCTCCGTGCCGCCGCCGATGTTGTACACCTCACCGGCACGGCCCCTGGTGCGCACCAGCTCCACGCCGTGGCAGTGGTCGTCGACGTGCAGCCAGTCGCGGACGTTGCGCCCGTCGCCGTAGAGCGGGACCTGCCGGCCGTCGAGGAGGTTGGTGACGAACAGCGGGATGACCTTCTCGGGGAACTGGTGCGGGCCGTAGTTGTTGGAGCACCGGGTGACCCGCACGTCCAGGCCGTGGGTGCGGTGCTGGGCCAGGGCGAGCAGGTCGGAGGAGGCCTTGGAGGCGGAGTACGGGGAGTTCGGGGCGAGCGGATGGGTCTCGGGCCAGGAGCCGGTGTCGATGGAGCCGTAGACCTCGTCGGTGGAGATGTGCACGAACGGGCCGACGCCGTGGCGCAGCGCAGCGTCCAGCAGGGTCTGGGTGCCGACCACGTTGGTGAGCACGAACTCGCCCGCCCCCGCGATCGAGCGGTCCACGTGGGACTCGGCGGCGAAGTGCACGACCTGGTCGGCTTCGGCCATGAGCTGGTCGACCAGGCCGGCGTCGCATATGTCGCCCTGGACGAACTCGAGGCGGGGATGGCCGGCGGGCAGGTTGGCACGCGTGCCGGCGTAGGTGAGCTTGTCCAGCACGGTGATGCGCGGCGCGTCGGGCGCGTCGTCGGCGAGGAGGGTGCGGACGTAGCGGGAGCCGATGAACCCGGCGCCGCCGGTGACGAGGAGATTCATGAACGGATCTGCACCTTGCTGTGGTCTCCGAGGACGAGTCGGTGGGCACTGGGCACGTCGGGCGCCGGGGTCACCTCGACGTGCCGGCCGATCAGCGAGGACTCGATCCTGCCCACCCCGTCGATGGAGGAGTCCCGCAGCACTATGGAGAACTCGAGCTCGCTGTCCGTGATCCGGCAGTTCTCCGCGATGGAGGTGAACGGTCCCACGTAGGAGTCGCCGACGAGGGTTCCGGCGCCGATGACGGCGGGGCCCACGATCCGTGAGTTGACGATCCGCGCGCCCTCCTCGACGACGACCCGTCCGACGGTCTCGGACGCCTCGTCCACCTCGCCGTCGATGCGCCGCTCCACGCCCTCCAGGACCATGCGGTTGACCTCGAGCATGTCGCCGACGTTGCCGGTGTCCTTCCAGTAGCCCCTGATGACCGTGGAGCGGACGTCGGCGCGGGCGTCGATGAGGCGCTGGATGGCGTGGGTGATCTCGAGTTCGCCCCGCCAGGACGGCTCGACGGCACGCACCGCCTCGTGGATCACGGGGGTGAAGAGGTAGACCCCGACCAGGGCCAGGTCGCTCTTGGGATGCTCGGGCTTCTCCTCCAGGGCGATCACCTGGCCCGAGGGGTCGAGCTCGGCGACGCCGAAGGAGCGGGGGTCGGGGACCCGGGTCAGCAGGATCTGCGCGTCGGGGCGGCTGGCGCGGAAGCCCTCGACCAGGTCGCGGATGCCGCCGACGATGAAGTTGTCCCCGAGGTACATGACGAAGTCGTCGTCACCGAGGAAGTCCCGTGCGATCAGCACCGCGTGCGCCAGGCCGAGGGGGCGCTCCTGGGGTATGTAGGTGACTTTCAGGCCGAACCTGGAGCCGTCGCCGACCGCTTCCTCGATCTCGGCGGCCGTGTCCCCGACGATCATCCCCACCTCGGTGATCCCGGCGGCGGCGATGGATTCCAGCCCGTAGAAGAGCACCGGTTTGTTGGCCACGGGGACCAGCTGCTTGGCGGAGGTGTGGGTGATCGGACGCAGCCGGGTACCGGCACCGCCGGAGAGCACCAGAGCCTTCATCTGCCACACCTTAACGGCGATGGTCGAGATTCGGCCTTTGTTGGTTCTGCCGGTTTGTTAAGACCGCGCGGCTCTGGTGTGCGGTTCTGATGAGGCCGGGGTGGACCGGTCTACTGATTTCGGCCGGGGCCGGTCCTCCCGCTCTCCGCCGGGTCAGTCCTCCCCGCGGACGATGTTGCCGTCCCGGCCCTGGGGCGCCTCCCGCGGCCCGCCGCGCTCGACGATGGCCGGCAGGCAGGTACGCAGCCCCTTTCCCCACCGTCGGCGGGCCTTCGCCCAGCCCGTCTCGGCCATGCCGGCGACGGGCTTCTCACTGCTGTGCACGGTCACGACTTCTCACTTCTTCCTTGCTGTCCCTTACCGGGCGGCCTCTTACTGCCTTCTTGCCGCCTTTTCACGTGCGGCCTCCGCCGCCCCCGCCGAACGACCCGCTCGAACCGGGCTCCCAGCGCGGGCGCCGCTGATCGTCGGCCGGCTTGGTCCCGGTGGGGTTGAGCTGGTGCGGGGTGAGCCGCTCGCTCTCGTCGGCCGCCTGGGGCACGTCGTCCCACGAGCGTGCCTGGCGTTCCTCCTGGACCGGCCCGGACACCGGGCGCGTGGGCTGTTCTTCCGGCCGGGGCGGGGCCGGCTCGCGCCGGCGCACCTTGAAGCCCAGGCGGAAGGCCCAGATCAGCCCGGCGACGACGGCGACGCCCACGACGAGGATGGCGATGTACCCGAAGGCGGAGCCGGCTCCTGCGGCCTCGCTGATGGCAGTGTCCATGAACCCCGGGTACCCGGGCGTGCGCGGCGAATGCCTGGCCCGGACGGTTCCGGCGTGGCGCGGGCGGGCCGCTCCCCCGCCCGGGTAGCTTCATGGACGATGTCGGAACTATCGGAGATTCCGGACGGCGGCGACGTCCTCGAGCGGTACACCCGTACAGCACCCCGCCCGGGCCGGGCACTGGTGCGCTGGGCGACGACCACCGATCACAAGGTCATCGGCCGGCTGTACATGGTCACGGCGTTCTGCTTCTTTCTCCTGGCCGGACTGCTGGCGCTCGCGATGCGCGCCGAGCTCGCCCGTCCGGGCCTGCAGTTCCTGAGCAACCAGGGCTACGACCAGTTCGTCACGATCCACGGCACGATCATGATGCTGCTGTTCGCGACGCCGATGTTCGCCGGGTTCGCCAACGCGATCATGCCGCTGCAGATCGGCGCCCCGGACCTGGCCTTCCCGCGGCTGAACGCGCTGTCGTACTGGATGTACCTGTTCGGCGGACTGATCGTGGTGGCGGGCTTCCTGGTGCCCGGCGGCCCGGCCGCCTTCGGCTGGTTCGCCTACGCGCCGCTGAACAGCGCGTACTTCTCCCCCGGCGCGGGCGGTGACCTGTGGGCGATGGGGCTGGTGGTGTCGGGTGTGTCGACGACCCTGACCGCGGTGAACTTCATCGCCACGATCACCTGTCTGCGCGCCCCCGGCATGACGATGTTCCGGATGCCGATCTTCACCTGGAACGTGCTGTTCACCTCGATCCTGGTGCTGCCCGCCTTCCCCGTGCTGACCGCGACGCTGCTGGTACTGGAGGCCGACCGGAAGTTCGGGGCGCATGTGTTCGACGCGGCGAACGGGGGCGCGCTGCTGTGGCAGCACCTGTTCTGGTTCTTCGGGCATCCGGAGGTCTACATCGTCGCGCTGCCGTTCTTCGGGATCGTGACCGAGATCCTGCCGGTCTTCTCCCGCAAACCGCTCTTCGGCTACCTGCCGCTGATCGGCGCGACCATCGCGATCACCATGCTGTCCGCGGTGGTGTGGGCGCACCACATGTTCGCCACCGGCGCGGTGCTGCTGCCGTTCTTCTCGATCATGTCCTTCCTGATCGCGGTGCCCACGGGGATCAAGTTCTTCGCCTGGATCGGGACCATCCGGTACGGCTCGCTGTCGTTCGAGACACCGATGCTGTGGTCGATGGGCTTCATGGTGTCGTTCCTGCTGGGCGGGCTCAGCGGGGTGCTGATCGCCTCACCGCCGCTGGACTTCCACCTCACCGACTCGTACTTCATCGTGGCGCACCTGCACTACGTGCTGTTCGGCACGGTCGTGTTCGCGATGTTCGCGGGCTTCTACTTCTGGTGGCCCAAGATCACGGGCAAGATGCTCGACGAGCGGCTCGGGAAGATCCACTTCTGGCTGCTCTTCCCGGGCTTCCAGCTCACGTTCCTCGTCCAGCACTGGCTGGGCGAGTCCGGCATGCCGCGCCGCTACGCGGACTACCTGCCCGGCGACGGGTTCACGCTGCTCAACAGCATCTCGACGGGCGGGGCCTTTCTGCTCGGCGTGTCCACGCTGCCGTTCCTCTACAACGTCTGGCGCACCGCCGCCCGGGCTCCGGCCGTCACGGAGGACGACCCGTGGGGGTACGGGCGGGGGCTGGAGTGGGCGACGTCCTGCCCGCCGCCGCGGCACAACTTCGTGGCGCTGCCCCGTATCCGCTCGGAGGCACCCGCCTTCGACCTGCACCATCCCGCGATCGTCAGGCGGGCGGAGGAGGAGGGGCTGCGATGAAGGCCGAGGCGTTCCTGTTCGGCGGTGTCGCACTGTTCTTCGCGGGGGCCGCCGCGCTCTACGGGGCCTGGTCGGGCGAGCCGGCGGGCACCGCGGCCCTGGTCATCGCCTTCGGGATGGGGGGTGTGGTCGCGTTCTTCTGTGCGGTGCAGTACCGGCGCCGGGGAGCGCGGGCCCAGGACCGCGGGGACGCCGAGGTCGCCGACGGCGCCGGGCCGGTGGCGTTCTTCCCGGACGAGAGCCCCTGGCCGGTGGTCACGGCACTGGGCTTCGCCCTGGCGGCCACCGGCGTGGTGTTCGGGCTGTGGCTGTTCCTCATCGGTTGCGGCGTGCTGGCGCGCGGGGTGTTCGGGCTGGTCTTCCAGTACGCGGATCGGTGAGGGGCCGCCGGGGGGCACCGGGCGGAAAGGTGTCGACCGGGTGGTGGGCGCTGTCGTAGCCGCCGGTGACGTCCTGGCGCACCTCGCCGGTGGGCTCGCCCTCGTCCAGGCGGTGCCGCTCGGCCTCCACCAGGGCCAGGCACACCCATCGGGTCAGGAGGAACGCGGCCACCGGGGCCACCACCAGCGCGACGCGCAGCACCCAGGTCAGGGTGTTCAGCGAGATCCGGAAGGTCTGGGCGACGATGTCGTTGCCGCCCGCCAGCAGCAGCACGCCGTAGAAAACCGTCCCGGCGACACCCAGGCCGGTGCGTACGGGGCGCTCGCGCGGCCGGTCGCACAGGTGCCGCTCCTGATGCCACTCCCCCGTCAGGCGCTGCTCCACGAAGGGGTAGGCGTACAGCACGAGGAACAGCAGGGCGGGCAGCACGACCGCGGGCAGCAGCACGTTCCACATGAAGGTGTGCCCGGCGATGTTCGTCTCCCACGGCGGTGTCAGCCGCAGCGAGCCCTCCAGGAAGCCGACGTACCAGTCGGGCTGGGAGCCGGTGGAGACCAGGTCGGGCCGGTAGGGGCCGTAGTTCCACACCGGGTTGACCTGGGCGAGGGCGGCCAGCAGGACCAGAACGCCGAAGACGATGACGGACAGGCCCGCCGAGGAGGCGGTGAACTGCGGTACGAGGGGTTTGCCGAGGACGCCTGCGTTGCTCCGGCCCGGTCCGCGCCACTGGGTGTGCTTGAGGTGGAAGACCAGGACCAGATGGACGGTGACCAGGGCGATCAGTGCCCCGGGCAGCAGCAGGATGTGGACCGGGTACAGCCGGGTGACGATGTCGTGGCCGGGATACTCGCCGCCGAAGACGAAGAAGCTGACGTAGGTGCCCACCACCGGCAGGGAGGCCATGATGCTCTGCGCGATGCGCAGCCCGGTGCCGGAGAGCAGGTCGTCGGGGAGCGAGTAGCCGGCGAAACCCTCGGCGAGGGAGAGCACGAACAGGGTGAGCCCGATGACCCAGTTCAGCTCACGGGGTCTGCGGAAGGCGCCCGTGAAGAAGATGCGCAGCATGTGCAGGCCGATCGCGGCGACGAACACCAGCGCGGCCCAGTGGTGGGTCTGCCGGATCAGCAGGCCGCCGCGCACGTCGAAGCTGATGCGCAGGGTGGAGTCGAAGGCCTCCGACACCAGCACCCCGCGCAGGGGCCGGTACGAGCCGGTGTAGACGACCTCGTGCATCTCCGGCCTGAAGAACAGGGTCAGCCAGACGCCGGTCAGCACCAGGACGAGAAGGCTGTAGAGCGCCAGTTCGCCGAGGAGGAAGGACCAGTGCTCGGGGAACGCCTTGCGCAGCAGCGACCCGGCCTCGACGACCGGCAGCCGGGCGTCCGCGGCGTCGGCGAGCCGCTCACCGCGGGACCTGCGGTCGGGCTCGGGCGGCACGGGTTCCGTCACGTCTCTTCCGGTTCCGCGGCCGCCCGCTGCACCTCCGCCTCGATCTCCGCCCGCGACCTTCCCGTCTCCTTCGCGTACTCGCCGAGCGCCGTCTGCACCTCGCGGGCCAGGTCGCGCCAGGCCCGCAGTGCCGTCTCGTAGGTCGACGACTGGGCGCCGGTCCACTGCCCCTGGGCCGGAGGGCCGTACGCGTCACGCAGTGCCATCGCCCTCGCGTGCGCCGCCGCGGCCGCGCGCTGCTTCTCCACGAGCTCATCGAAGGTGTGTGCCACGTCGGAAAACCTAGGCAAGGCGGCCGTGCGGACCCGTGCGACCTGCCGTACGCGGCTCGCACCCGCACCCGTGTGGCGGGTCGGCCCCGGTGCCGTGACCGGTCAGCCGTCGAGCGGAAGGTCGGCCCAGACCTGCTTGCCACCGCTGACCGGCAGCGTCCCCCATGCCGCCGAGACGGCGTCCACGAGCAGGATGCCCCGGCCCCCGGTGGCCTCCCAGCCGATGCTGGTGGGCTTGACCGGTGTGCGCGGCGAGGCGTCCGTGACGGCGACGCGCAGCCGCCGGCTGACGAAGGTGAGGTCCAGGCGTACCTGGCCGTCGGTGTGCACCAGGGCGTTGGTGACGAGTTCGGAGACGACCAGCAGCACGGCGTCGAGGTCGTCGGCGGGCAGTTCCCAGCCGCGCAGGGTGCGCCGGGTGAAGCGGCGGGCGTGCCGGACGGCCTCCGGGACCCGCCACACCGTCCACCCCTCCCTGAGCGGGAGCACCGCCAGGCCGTCGTACCGCAGCAGAAGCAGTGCGACGTCGTCGCCGCGGTGGGCGCCCGCGAGCAGTGTGTCGGCGACGAGCCCGAGGTGGGCGGGGTCGGACGCGGACAGGTCGTGGGCGAGCCGGTCCAGCCCGGCGTCGAGTTCCTCCTCGGCGGACTCCACCAGGCCGTCGGTGGTGAGCGCCAGTACGGTGCCGCGCTGCAGGCGGAGCGGGGTCATGGGGAACTCGGCCTGGGCGGCCACCCCGAGCGGCGGGCCGCCCTCCGTCTCCACGACGGTGGTGGTGCCGTCCGGATGGCGCAGCACGGGCGGCAGGTGCCCGGCCCGCACGCACCAGGCGGTGCCCTCCTCCATGTCCACGTCGACGTAGGCGCAGGTGGCGAAGAGGTCGGTCTCCATCTCCAGCAGCAGGCGGTTGGTGTGGGAGACGACGACGTCCGGCGGGTGTCCCTCGGCCGCGTAGGCGCGCAGGGCGGTGCGCATCTGACCCATCAGGGTCGCGGCGCCCGCGTTGTGGCCCTGCACGTCGCCGATGACCAGGGCCACGTGGTTGTCGGGCAGCGGGATCACGTCGTACCAGTCGCCGCCGACCTCGAGACCCGCGGTGGTGGGCAGATAGCGGGCGACCGCGACCCCGCCGGGCAGCCTGGGCAGACGGCGCGGCAGCAGGGTGCGCTGCAGCATGCCGACCAGTTCGTGCTCGGCGTCGAAGGCGTGGGCGCGCATCAGCGCCTGGCCGGCCAGGGTCGCCGCGGCGGTGAGCAGGGCACGCTCGTCGGGGCCGAAGTCGTGCGGGTGGTCCCAGCCGATCAGGCAGGCCCCCGCCATACGGCCCGCGGCGGGCAGCGGCAGCACGGCGAGGCCGCCGGGGCCGACCTCGGCGAGGGCGGGCTCCAGCTCGGCCCCTGCGGACCAGATCCGGGTGCGGCCCTCGCGGAGGGCGGCGGCCAGGGTGGGCATCGCCCGCACCGGTGCGTCCGGCCACTCGGTGCGCCATTCCGAACGCCACAGCTCGGGCCAGACCTCCGGTTCGGGCGGGTCGAGCACGGTGACCACCAGACGGTCGTTCTCCAGCTCGGCCAGGGCGATCCGGTCGGCCTGCAGCGGTCGGCGCAGGGCGGCGACCACGGCCTGGCTGACGTCCTTGACGGTGCCCGCGGTGGCGAGCGCGGCGGCCAGGCGCTGTACCCGGGCCACGTCGGTGACGGCGGACCGCAGCGTGGAGGCGTCCGCGACGGTGCCGACCAGGCGTGCGGGCAGGCCCTCGCCGCCCGGGAGCAGCCGCCCGCGCAGTCTCAGCCACTTCGGCGGGCCGGACGGCTGCAGGATGCGGAACTCCAGCTCGCGGTCGCCGATGGACATGTGGCCGGCCTCGACGACCGACATCAGTGCGGGCAGGTCCTCCGGCACCGTCCGGCCGAGCAGGGTCTCCACCTTGCCGTCGAACTGTTCCCTGGTGATTCCGAACAGCTCCAGGATCCCCTCGCCGACCTCGATGCGGCCGGTGTCCATGGCCAGGCTGAAGGCGTCGGCGGGCAGTTCACCGGTGTCGGCGGCGCCCACCGGGGCGGGCCAGGCGGCGGCGCGCGCGATGAGTTCGAGGCAGGCGCGGTCCTCGGTGCCGAACCCCCCGGGGCTCTCGGTGACGGCGAGCAGACAGCCACCCCCGTCCATGGGCACCGGCAGGCAGGCCAGGGAGAAGTCCGTGGAGGGCGTGCGCCGGCCCTCCGGGCCGCCGGCGATCGCCTCGGGGCCCAGCCACACGGGCCGCCCGTCGCGGTGGGCCTCGGCAGCCGGGGACCGGCCGGCGGCGGGATAGCTGTCGCGCAGCCCGTACAGCGTGCGCGGCAGGCCCGCCGACTCGACGAGGAACAGCGAGACGCCGTTCGCGGCAGGCGCGTACACCCCGGCGAACGCGGCACCGGCGAAGACGAGGGCGTGTTCGAGGACACGGCGCAGCCGGTCGGGCGAGCCGAGGTCGGCGGTGACCGCCTCGAGGGCAAGTTCGGCACGCTCCGTTCTCGTTCTGCTCACCGCAGCGCCCTCACTGACCACGTTCGCCATTACAGCGCTTATGGGATTCCCGCGCAGCCCCTGTGCCGGTCCGGGGAGCCCACGGCGGGGCGCGATCGAAACCGGCCGAACATGTCTTTACCCGTGCGTTCCGCACGGCGATGTCGTGACAGCCGTGACTGTCCGCGTCCCCCCGGGCCCTGGGAAGGTCGTTGTGGGCCAAGGAGGGGAAGGCAGGGCAGGGCATGGACAAGCGGTACGAGGTGTACGCGCTCGCCGACCGGCACTTCTACGACACGCCCGACCGGCTGTCCGCGGCCGGTCCGGACGCGGCGCCGCTGTACGACACGGCGCGGCGCGAGGTGCCGGAGGGCTGGCACGCCGGGCGCACCGGTGACTGGCTGATGCTGACGCCGCTCGACGCGGACGGCACACCGCTGCCGTCACCGGCGCAGGGCTGGAAGATCCACGCCTCGGCGACCCGGGACGACGCGGAGCGGATCGCGGCGATCGTGTGGGACTACTGCGTGCCGCGCCGCATCCCGTTCAAGTTCGTGCCGGCCCCGCACCTGCTGCACCTTCGCAACGCCAAGTACGCGGGCCGCGACACCAGCGGCAAGTTCGTCACCGTGTACCCGGACGGCGAGGAGCAGCTCCACCGGGTGCTGCGCGAGCTGGGAGAACTGCTCGACGGCTTCGAGGGACCGTACATCCTGACCGATCTGCGCTGGCACGACGGTCCGCTCTACGTCCGCTACGGCGCCTTCGCGCGGGCCTTCGTCGTCGACGAGCGGGGCTCGCTGGTCCCGGCGGTGCGCGACGCCGAGGGCCAACTGGTGCCGGACAACCGGGCACCGTCCTTCCAGGTGCCCGGGTGGGTGACGCTGCCGTCCTTCCTGGAGCCGCATCTGGCGGCCCGCAACACCACGACGGTCGGTGAACTGCCGTACCGGATCGAGAAGGCGCTGCATTTCTCCAACGGCGGCGGGGTGTACGCGGGCACGGACACCCGGGACGGGCGCCGGGTGGTGCTCAAGGAGGGCAGGCCGCACGCGGGTCTCGCCGCCGACGGCGCTGACGCGGTGGCGCGGCTGGAGCGGGAGAAGGCCGCCCTGGAACGGGTCGCGGGGACCGGTGTCACCCCCGAGGTCCGGGACTGGTTCACCCTGGGAGACCACCGTTTCCTGGTGATGGACTTCCTGGAGGGGCGTCCGCTCAACTCCTTCTTCGCCGAACGGCACCCGCTGCTGACCACCGACCCCGATCCGCAGGCGGTCGCCCACTACACGGCGTGGGCGTTGCGCATCCACCGGGCGGTCGAGGAGGCCGTCGAGGCGGTGCACGAGCGCGGGCTGGTCTTCAACGACCTGCACGTCTTCAACATCATGGTGGCGCCCGACGAGGAGTCGGTGTTCCTCATCGACTTCGAGGCCGCGGCCCCGGTCGAGGAGATGGGCCGCCAGATCGTCGCCCACCCCGGCTTCTTCGCACCGCCCGACCGCCGGGGCAAGGACGTCGACCGCTACGCGCTGGCCTGCTTACGGCTGGCCCTGTTCCTGCCGGTGACCACGCTGTTCGTGGTCGACCGCGGCAAGGCCGCGCATCTGGCCCGGGTCGTCGCCGAGCAGTTCCCGGACGTGCCGCGGGCCTTCCTGGACGAGGCGGTCGCGGAGATCAGCCGTGATCCGGCCGGCCCGGCCCGCGCGGTGGAACCGACCCGGCCGGTGGTGCCGGGCGACTGGCCCTACAGCCGGGACTCGATGGTCAAGGCGATCCTCGCCTCGGCCACCCCGGAGCGCGAGGACCGGCTGTTCCCCGGTGACATCGCGCAGTTCAACGACGGCGGCGGACTCGGCCTCGCACACGGCGCGGCCGGCGTGCTGTACGCGCTGGCCGAGGCCGGCGCGGGCCGCTACGAGGAGGGCGAGCGCTGGCTGCTGGCCCGCACCGCGCCACCGCCGGCCGGCACACCGCTCGGCCTGTACGACGGCCTGGCGGGCGTCGCCCACGTCCTCGACCGGCTCGGGCACCGGCAGCGCGCCCTGGACCTGGTCGACGGGATCCTCCGGGAGAGATGGCAGCACCTCTCCTCCGACCTGCACGGCGGACTGGCCGGCCTCGGCCTGGTCCTGGACGGCCTGGCGCGCACGACCGGCGAGCGGGAACTCGCCGAGCGCGCCGCCGAGGCCGCGGACCTCCTCGTCGACCGCCTCGCCGAACCGGTCCCGGACGGCGCCAGGCCACGGGCCGGACTGCTGCGGGGTGCCACCGGCCCGGCGCTGTTCCTGCTGCGCCGGTACGAGGCGACCGGCGAGCCCCGGCTGCTGGCGGCCGCCGCCGAGGCGCTGCGCCGCGACCTGGCGCGCTGCGTGCTGCAGGTCAAGACCGGCGGGCTGGAGGTGGACGAGGGCTGGCGGACCCTGCCCTACCTCGGTGACGGCAGCGCGGGCATCGGGCTGGTCCTCGACGACTTCCTGGCGCACGCCACCGGCGACACCGGGGAGTTCGAGGAGGCCCGGGCCAGCATCCTCACCGCCGCCACCTCCCGCTTCTACGCGCAGCCCGGCCTGTTCCAGGGCCGCGCCGGAATGATCCTGCATCTCGGCCGCACCACCACGCCGGGCGCGACACCGTCGCGGCTGGCCGACCAGATCACCGGGCTCGGCTGGTTCGCCATGGCCTATCAGGGCCAACTGGCCTTCCCCGGACACCAGATGATGCGGCTGTCCATGGACCTCGCCACCGGAACGGCCGGGTGCCTGCTCGCGCTCGCGGCGGCGCTCGACGGCGAGCACACCGCGCACCTGCCGTTCCTGCCGCCGCCACCGGCGGCCCCCACCACGCGGCTCCGCGACTGACGGAGTCGTGACACAACCCCCGTCCCCATCAAGGGGTTCAAGGGAACCGACGCACAACGACCGAAAGGACATCACGATGGCACTCCTCGACCTGCAGACCATGGAGTCCGACGAGCACACGGGCGGCGGCGGCGCCAGCACGGCGAGCCTGCTCTCCTGCGTCTCGGCGACGAGCGTCCTGCTCTGTCTCTGACGAGCACCGGGTCCGCGGCTCCGGGTGGCTCTCTCCTGCGGGAGGGGCCGCCCGGGGCCTCACCCATGACGCTTCCCCCTCGATCTTCTCCCTCGCTGTGAGGCCGCAGACCGATGACGACCCGCGTTGACGACGACCCGGCGGCCGCCGAGGCCCGTGCGCTGCTGCGCGGGGCGGTCCGGCACGACGGGGTGCGCGGCGCCGCGTTGTGCGCGGTGAGCAGCGCGGCCACCGGCGTCGGGCTGCTGCTGCCGGCCGTACTGGGCCGGACCCTCGACCTGCTGCTGGCGCACCGCCCGGCGGCCCGCTGGGTGTGGTGCTGCGTGGGCCTGGTCGTGCTGCTCGCCGTCCTCGACGGGTGCGAGAGCGTGCTGTCCGGCACGGTCGACGCGCGGGCCACGGCGTGGCTGCGGCGGCGGCTGGCCGGGCATGTGCTGGCGCTCGGCCCGCGGGCCACGGACCGCTTCGCCTCCGGCGACCTCGTCGCCCGGCTGGTCGGCGGGGCGGCTCAGGCCGGGACGGCGCCCGGCGCCCTCGCCGCGCTGCTGGCCGCGCTCGCCGGGCCCGTGGGGGGCGTGGTGGCGCTCGGCCTCATCGACTGGCGGACGGCGGCCGTCCTGCTCGCCGGGGCGCCGCTGCTCGCGCTGCTGCTGCGCGCCTTCGCCCGCGACACCTCCCAGTGCCTGGCGGACTACCAGCGGGTGCAGGGCTCGATCGCGGCGGCCCTGGCGGAGGCGGTCGGCGGCTCCCGCACCATCCGCGCGGCCGGCACCGAGGACCGGGAGACGGCGCGCGTCCTGCGGCCGCTGCCGGAGCTGTCCCGCGCGGGACACCGGATGTGGCGGGTGCAGGGACGGGCCGCGGCGCAGGCGGTGGCCGTGGCACCGCTGCTGCAGCTGGGCGTCGTCGCCGTGGCCGGTTTCCTGCTCACCCGGCACCGGCTGTCCGTGGGCGAGGTGCTCGCCGCCTCCCGGTACGCCGTCCTCGCCGGCGGGGTGGGCGTGCTGGTCGGCCGGGTCGCCGCGCTGTCGCGGGCCCGGGCCTCGGCGCACCGGCTGGGCGAGGTGCTCGCCGAACCCGCGCCCGTGCCCGGCACGCGCCGGCTGCCACCGGGCCCCGGGCGCCTTGAGCTGCGCGGCGTCACCGTCCGGCGCGGCGGACGCACCGTGCTCGACGGCGTCGACCTGGACGTCCCCGGTGGTACGACCCTCGCGGTGGTCGGCCGTTCCGGCGCGGGCAAGTCCCTGCTCGCGGCCCTGGCCGGGCGCCTGGCCGACCCGGACGCCGGCGAGGTGCTGCTCGACGGCGTACGGCTCACCGAGCTGGCCCCCGAGGACCTGCGGGCCGCGGTCGCCTACGCGTTCGAACGCCCCGCCCTGCTCGGCACGACCATCGAGGACACCATCGCGCTGGGGCTGGTGTCCCCCGGCCCCGACCGGGTCCGCGCCGCCGCCCGCCGGGCCCGCGCCGACGCGTTCGTACGCCGGCTGCCGCAGGGCTACGCCACCCCCTGCGCGGACGCCCCCCGTTCGGGCGGCGAGTCCCAGCGCCTCGGCCTCGCCCGCGCCTTCTCCCGCGGCGGGCGACTGCTGATCCTCGACGACGCCCTCTCCAGCCTCGACACGGTCACCGGGCACCAGGTCACCGAGGCCCTGCTGGGCGACGGCGGCCGCCGCACCCGTCTGCTCGTCGCCCACCGCGCGGCGACGGCGGCCCGCGCGGACGCGGTGGCGTGGCTGGACGGGGGGCGGTTGCGGGCGGTCGGACCGCACGCCCGGCTGTGGCGGGACCCGGCGTACCGGGCGGTGTTCGGCAGCGGGGAGGAGGTGCCGCGGTGATGTCACGGGCGCTGGGACCGCCGCCGTGGCGGGTGCTGGCACGGCTGGGCGGTTGGTCGCTGCTGGAGGCGGGGCAGACGTTCCTCGTCGGGTACGGGCTCGCACGGGCCTTGGACCAGGGGTTCCTGGCCGGCCGGGCCGGAGCCGGACTGCTGTGGCTCGGGGTGGCGGGGCTGGGTGCCGTCGCCGGTGCGTACGGGACCGGCCGGGTCTACGGAGCCGTCGCCGCGCTGGTCGAGCCGGTGCGGGACCGGCTCGTGCGGCGGGTGGTGGCACGCGGGGTGCGGGAGGCGGACGGCGGGGCGCTGTCCGGGCTGACCCAGCAGGTGGAGATCGCACGGGACGCCCTCGCGGGCCTGGTGATGGTCGCGCGTTCGTTCCTCTTCACCGCGGTGGGTGCTCTCGTCGGCCTGTTCTCGCTGTCGCCGCGGCTGCTGCTGGTCGTCGCACCGCCGCTGCTCGCCGGGGTCGGCCTGTTCGCAGCGACGCTGCGGCCGCTGGCCCGGCGCCAGCAGGATTTCCTGGTCGCCGACGAGGCCCTCGCCGGGCAGTGGGGCGCGGTGTGCCCGGGCTTGCGCGACGTGACGGCGGCGGGGGCCGAGGCGCAGGTCGGCGCCGACCTGCGCCGCCGTACCGATGCCGAGCTGCTGGCCGCCCGTTCCCTGGCCCGCTTCGGTGTCGTACGGGTGGTCTGCCTCGCCCTCGGCGGACAGCTGCCGATCGTCCTCCTGCTCGCCGCCGCCCCCTGGCTCCTCGCCCACGGCGTCACTCCGGGCGCTCTGGTCGGTGCCCTGGCCTACGTCACCCAGTCCCTGCTGCCCGCCCTCCAGAACCTCGTGCACGGCCTCGGCACCAGCGGCTCCCGTCTGACGGTGGTCCTGCGGCGTCTGACCGGGCCGGAGGAGACACCGCCGAAAGCGCCCTCGTCCCCACCGCACCCGGGCACCGCCTCGGCGGCCGACGCCCTCACCCTCACCTCCGTCACGTTCGCCTACGGTCCCGCGAGCGAACCCGTCCTCGACGGGCTGGACCTCCGCGTGCCGGACGGCGGTCGTCTCGCCGTGGTGGGACCGAGCGGGATCGGGAAGTCGACGCTCACCGCGCTGACCGCGGGCCTGCTGGAGCCCGGCGCCGGGACGATCCGGGTGTACGGGCACCCCGTACCGAGCCAGGAGGCGGCCGCGCTGCGGGTGCTGATCCCGCAGGAGGCGTACGTCCACACCGGCACCCTCGCCGAGAACCTGGGCGGCCTGCGCGCGGACCCGGTGCCGGAGCGGGAGCTGCTGGCCGCCGCCGAGGCCGTCGGGCTCACCTGCGTCCTCGAAGCGCTGGGCGGGCCGCACGCGCAGGTCGAGCCGGCGGCGCTGTCCGCGGGCGAGCGGCAGCTGATCGCACTGACCCGGGCCTATCTCTCCCGGGCACCGCTGGCGCTGCTGGACGAGGCGACCTGCCACCTCGACGCGGAGGCGGAGGCACGCGCCGAGCGGGCCTTCGCCGAGCGTCCGGGCGGCACCCTGGTGGTGGTCGCCCACCGCATCAGCTCGGCACGCCGCGCGGACCGGATCCTGGTGCTGGACGGCAGCCGCACCGCGTACGGCACCCACGACGAGCTGCTCGGCACCTCCCCGCTGTACCGCGACCTCGTCGGCGGCTGGACCCCGGCCCCGGCCACCGGACCGTCACAGCCAGCCCTCCCCCTGTGAGATGCGGATCGCGTCGATCCGGTTGCGGGCCCCGGTCTTGCGGGTGATCGCCGCCATGTAGTTGCGCACCGTTCCGTGCGACAGGTGCAGGCTTCCGGCGATCTCGGCGATGGACGCTCCGCCGGCCGCCAGGGACAGCACGCTCAGCTCACGGCGCGTCAGCGGCATCTGGGCGGCCTTGAGGAAACCGAAGCCGAGCGAGTCGTCGACGAAACGTTTCCCCTCGGCGACGTGCCGGATCGCGCGTATGAGGTTCCCGGGGGATCCCTCCTTGTCCACGTAGCCGAGCGCCCCTGCCTCGACCGCCTGTCTCAGCAGCCCGGGACGGTTCGCCCCGGCGAGCACGAGGAGCCGTGGGAGCTTGGCGGCGGCACCCGGCGGGCACAGCTCGCCCAGCGGCGGAATGCGGTAGCCGCCCGCTGTTTCCAGGTCCGCCGCGCACACGTCCGGCCGCAGTGACCGCATCAGCGCGGACACGCCCCGCCACGGCGTGCCATCCACCCGTATGTCGGGTTCGCGGCTCAGCCACTCCGCCAACACGGACCGCACCAGACACACGTCGTGGACCAGAAGTACTCGGATCACTACCGCCCCTTCGGCTCGCCGGACATCCAGGTGTTGAGCGCGTGCCCCATTCTTTGCGGCGGTGACAGTTCGTGGGCGCGGAGAACCGGCCATCGGGGTGCGCGGGGGCGCACTCACGGCGCCCGTACCCGCCCCCGCGCATCGACTGTGGGGGCATGGGACGACGCGGAGGGGGTACAGAGGGCCACTCGCCGTGCGCCGGGCCTCGCGAGGAGGGAGTCTTGACCCGGGGGTGCGACGCGCGGCCGTGCGAGGAGGTGGTCGGCGTGTCCGACGGGCAGACGTCCGGGCCGACGCCCGCCCCCGCCAGGCAGCAGGCCGGACCGCCCGTGCTGTCGGTGGCGCTGGCCTCGATGATGGACGAGGTGCACGCGCACTCGGGGGCGGTGTACCTGCTGGCCCCGGACCGGTCGGTGCTCCAGATGGCGGTGATGGCGGGACTGCCCCGGGCGTTCGCCGCGCCCTGGGAGCGGGTGGGCCTGAGCGCGCCGATCCCGGTCGCCCAGGCGGTGCGTGAGCGGCGGCTGGTGTGGGTGGGCGGCGAGGAGGACATGGCGCGCCGCTATCCGCGTATCGCGGTGGTGCTGCCGTACCCCTTCGCCCTGGCCGCCCTGCCCGTGGCCACCGGCAACGCCGCGTACGGCGCGGTCTTCGTGACCTGGCCGGGCTCCCACCCGCCGCTGCTGTCCGACTGGGAGCGGGAGCATCTGACGGCGGCCTGCGACCGGCTGGCGAAGCGCCTGGAGCGGGCCGCGCAGTACAACCGCCCGTCGCCGCACCACGAGCCCGATCTGCTGGCTGCCCCGCCGCTGCCGGGAGCGGCCGGCACCCTGGGCACGGTGGAGGCCGCCCGCATGGTGGAGCGGTTGCCGTACGGGCTGCTCTCGCTCGACCTGCGCGGCAGGATCGTCTTCGCCAACGAGGCGGCCGGCGAGCTGCTCGGCAGGGCGGTCGGCGACCTGCTCGGCGTCCAGCCGTGGACCTCGGTGCCCTGGCTGAACGACCCGGTGTACGAGGACCGCTACCGGGCCGCGCTGATCAGCCAGCACACCACCTCGTTCGTGGCGCTGCGCCCGCCCGGCACCTGGCTGTCCTTCCGGCTGTACCCGAGCACCAGCGGGCTGAGCGTGCGTATCGGCCGGGCCCGGTCGGTGGCGGAGCTGGCGCAGGACATGCCGCGGCCCGACGACGCGGGCCCGTCCCGGCTGGTGACCATCTCCACGGTGCTGAGCCTGGCCGGCGCGCTGACCGAGGCGGCGGGCGTGCAGGACGTCGTCCAGCTGGTCGCGGACGAGATCGCCCCCGCCGTGGGCAGCACGGCCCTGGTGATCCTCGGCTCACGGGGCGGCCGGCTGCACGTGCTGGGACACCGCGGGTATCCGGACCCGCGGGTCGTCGGGCGGTTCGACGGGCTGCCGCTGAGCGAGCGGACCCCGGGCACGCAGGCCCTGAGCAGCGGGGTGCCCGGGTTCTTCGACTCGCCGGAGCAGCTGCTGCGGGTGTACCCGAACCTGCGCCAGGACCCGGACGGCTTCGCGGCCTGGGCGTATCTGCCGCTGATCGCGTCGGGGCGGCCGGTGGGCACCTGTGTGCTGGCCTATGCCGAACCCCATGTCTTTCCGGCGGAGGAGCGGGCCGTCCTGACGAGCCTGGGCGGCCTGATCGCGCAGGCGCTGGAGCGGGCACAGCTGTACGACACCAAGCACCGGCTGGCGCACGGCCTGCAGGAGGCTCTTCTGCCGCACTCGCTGGCCACGCTGCCGGGCCTGGAGGCCGCCGCCTGCTACGTGCCCGCCACCCACGGCATGGAGATCGGCGGCGATTTCTACGACCTCGTGCCCGCGCGTCCACTGCCGGCGGCGGTGATCGGGGACGTCCAGGGGCACAACGTGACCGCGGCCGGGCTGATGGGGCAGATCCGGACCGGGGTGCGTGCCTACACGACGGTGGGACAGCCGCCGCAGGAGGTCATGCGCAGCACCAACCGGCTGCTCATCGACCTCGGCGCCGACCTGTTCGCGAGCTGTCTGTACCTCCGCCTCGATCCGGCGCACGGACGGGCCGTCATGTCCCGCGCGGGGCATCCGCCTCCGCTGCTGAGGCGCCCGGACGGGCGGGTGCGCGTGCTGGATCTGGCCGGCGGTCCGCTGCTGGGGATCGACGCGTCGGCGACGTATCCGACGACGCAGGTCTCGCTGGCCCCCGGCTCGGTCCTCGTCCTCTACACCGACGGCCTGGTGGAGTCGCCGGGGGTGGACATCGAGGACTCCCTCGCGGACCTGGGCGAGTTGCTGGCCGGGGCCGGGGAACCGCCCCTGAACCGGCTGGCGGACCAACTGCTCCGGCACGCCGCGGCGGCCCGGGAGCCGGTCGACGACGTGGCGGTGCTGCTGCTGCGGGCACTACCGGAGGACTGACCTCCTGCGGCCGCGGGACGAGCCGGCCGTGGCCACGACGCGACGCGGCCCGGCCCTCCCGCCGGAGGGCCGGGCCGTCCACCGTCGGCCGGAACCGCTGGGTGAGGCCGCTCAGTGGGTCTCGGTGAGGGACGGGCCGTCGCCGTTACTCGCCGCTGTTGCCGGACTGGTTGCCGTTGCCGGCCTGGCCGTTGTCGCCGGCCTGCTCACCGGTGCCGGAGGCGTCGCCCGCGCCGGACTGGCCGGCTCCGCTCTGGTCGCCGGCCGTCGCGGACGGGTCGGCGGTGGCACCGGACTGGTCACCGGCGCCCGACTGGTCACCGGCGCCCGACTGGTCGCCCGCACCCGACTGGTCGCCGGCGCCGGCCTGGTCACCGGCCGACGCGGACGGGTCGGCGCTGCCGCCCACCTGGTCGCCGCCGGCCTGCTGGCCGCCGCCCGCCTGGTCACCCGCGCCCGCACCCGCACCCGCACCGGCGTCGCCGAGGGTGGCGCCGGTGGCCTGGAGGGCGGCGGTGACCGGCTGGAAGAAGGTCTCGCCGCCGGCGGTGCAGTCACCGCTGCCGCCGGAGGTGAGGCCGACCGCGCCGCCGTCCTGGGTGAACAGCGAGCCGCCGCTGTCGCCGGCCTCGGCGCAGACGTTCGTCTGGATCAGTCCGTTGACGGTGTCGACACCGTTCGGGTCGGTCTCGCTCTGGAAGTTGACGGTGGCGTCGAGGCCGGTCACCTGGCCGTTGTGCAGACCGGTGGTGGAGCCCATCCGGAACACGGTCTCGCCGACCGTGGCGTCCACGGCCTGGGTGATCGGGACGGTCTGGCCGTTGCCCGTGTTGACCTCGCTCGGCGCCTGGGTGTTGGCGTCGTTGTACTTCACGAGTGAGAAGTCGCCGTCGCCGGGGAACGTCGCCTGGTCGACGGTGGCGATGGGCTGGCCGGTCTCGGAGTCGGACCAGTCCTTGGCCGCGACACCGCAGTGACCGGCCGTCAGGAAGGCGGGGCTGCCGTCCTTGGCGGTGACGTTGAAGCCGAGGGAGCAGCGGACGGTACCGTTCTGCACCTGGGAGAAGATGGCGTCGCCGCCGGAGACGAACGTCTTGAACTTGCCCGAGGACTTCTTGAGCGTCGCCATGTCGGAGCCGAGGCTCTTGACGGTGGACTGCACCCGGTCCCACTTCGCACCGGTGACCGTGCTGTCGGCGGTGACCACGACCTTGTCGGTCTTGGGGTCGACCGCCCAGGCGGTGCCGGGAACGGTCGCCTTGGCCTTCAGGGTCTTCGCGGCGGCCCGCAGGTCGGCCGTGCTGTTCTTGACCTGGCGGACGACCGCGCCCGCCTTCTTCGCCTGGACGATCACGTTGTTGTCGCCACTGACCACGTTGACGACGAGCTGCTTGGCGTTGCTGTCGTAGTAGGAGCCGGCGAGGGCGTCACCGAGAATCTTCTGCAACTGCGAAGCGAGATCCGAGGCGTCGGACGCCTTCAGAACCTTGGGGGCGGCGGCGGAGGTGTCACCCGAGGCGCCGTCCTGGGACGCGTTGGCGTTCGGCAGCAGGAAGGCCGCCGCTCCGAGTGCCGCAACGCCACCCACCGCTATCGCGGCCTTGCGCTTCGGCATTCGCTTGTGACTCAAACTACTCGACCTCCTGGGAACGGGGGGGGTCTGCCGCTGTGGGGCAGTGGATCCTGGGCGCCTGGTTGGCTGTTGATACGCGGGGGATGGGCGGCGCGTTCAATTGCGTTTGCCAAAAACCTTTGCTCGACGGCGAATCGGCCCCGTCGGGTTGAGTCCCGCGGGTCGCCGCGCGGCCCGTGCGCCACCCCCTATATGGCGATGACCACCGCCGAAGCCGACAAGATTCCCTCCACCGGCTTCGTGCCCTTGGTCCGGGAGCCCGGACTGACGGTTCAGCGGATGACCGAGGACCGCGCCCTACCGTGTCCGCCCTGGTCAGGGCGGTCGGCTCGGGAGGGTGGCGGCCCGTCGGGGCAGGCGCTGACGGCGGCGGCAGACAGCGTGACGGTGCCCGCGGTGCCGACGGCGAGCGGCACCTTCGTACCGATGACGGCGGGCCGGCGATCGACGTTCTTCCGACGGGCGACAACCGAACACGATCAGCGATCGTTCATTCACGGTCCGTCGCGAACATCGAGCGGAATCCTGGCTTCAGGGAATCTGCACACCGACTACCCAACCGGGTCACGGCGTACGGGGATTCTGCACAGACGCACGCCCCCCGCCATGCCATTGGCGCGGAGTGCCCGATTTCGTCGAGGCGGTGCGGGCGCCCACCCGAACCGATGCCGTGACGGATGTGAAGGAGTCGCCGACAAGCCGTGCGCAAGCCTGCACGGATGAACCGGCCCTGAGGGCAAGTGCGCAGGTGAGAGCGGTTGTTGATTGGAAGCGCGAGCCGCGCGCGTGCTTTGATCCATCGCACCGCGGGGGGCCGCTCGGGGCTTGCCGGAACGGACGCCCGCGGTCGCGGCCGTCATCTGTCCCCAGAGGGGGCCGCTCCCCCCTTGTGAAATACCCATATGTGAAGGGAAGTTCCCCATGAACTCCACCCCCCAGGTCGAGACCGTTGAGATCTCCGACGCCGAGCTCGACAACGTCTCCGGCGGTCTGTCCGTGAACGCCCTCAACAGCGCCACGGGCGTTGTGAACGGCATCGCCCCGGTCTCCGGCCTGGTCGACACGGCCGTCGGCACGGTCGAGGGTGTCACCGGCCTGAACACCCAGCCGGTCACCAACCTGGTCGCCGGTCTCTGATCGCACCTCGTTGTCGAAGAGTCCCGGAGCCGTCCCCCGGTTCCGGGACTCTTCGGGTGCCGTAACAGTCCCACCCCACAGGTGAGGGATGACTCCCGTGCAGTTCCGCCAACAGGCCCTCGCCAAGCTGCAGTCGCCGGAAGAGCTGGACCTCCCGGTGCGCCTGGCCCGCCCCCAGGGCTGGCTGGCCCTGTCCGTCTCGGTCGTCGCCATGGCGGCCGCCTCCGTCTGGGCTGTGACCGGCTCGGTCGCCTCCACCGTCGGCGCGCCCGCCGTCCTCACGCACGCCGAAGGCAGTTACGTCCTGCAGAGCCCGGTCGCCGGGCAGGTCACCGCGGTGCTGGCGAAGCAGGGTGAGCGGCTGCCCGCCGGCTCGCCCGTGCTGAAGGTGCGTACGAGCCAGGGCGAGTCGGTCGTCCGTACGGTCGCCGCCGGCCGGATCACCGCGCTGGCCGCCACCATCGGGCAGATCGTCAGCACCGGCGCGAACGTCGCCGCCGTCGAGAAGGTCGCCCACGCCTCGGACCCGCTGTACGCGACCGTGTACGTGCCCGCCGAGAACGCCGCCTCGATCCCCGCGCACGCCCCTGTCGACCTCACCGTGTCGTCGGTGTCCACACAGGAGTACGGGGTGCTGCGCGGCCATGTGAAGTCGGTGGACCGCACCGCCCAGTCCGCCCAGTCGATCACCGCGTTCCTCGGGGACAGCCAGCTGGGCGAGCAGTTCACCAAGAAGGGGCGGCCGGTGGCCGTGCTCGTCGAACTCGACAAGCCCCATGAATCGGCCGGGGCGAAGGGCCGGTACCAGTGGAGTCGCTCCGCACCGCCGTACGGGCTGGACTCCATGACCCCGGCCACCGCTTCGATCCGGCTGGCCGACCAGCGTCCCGTCGATTGGCTGCTCCCGTGACCACCGCCCAGGAAACCCGCGGCAGACGCCGGGCCGCGCCGCCCCGGCGCACGGTTCCCAAGAGCCGGGGCCGGGCCGTACGCACCCCCACCGTGCTCCAGATGGAGGCCGTCGAGTGCGGCGCCGCCTCCCTCGCCATGGTCCTCGGCCACTACGGCCGGCACGTCCCGCTGGAGGAGCTGCGCATCGCCTGCGGTGTCTCCCGCGACGGCTCGCGCGCCAGCAACCTGCTGAAGGCGGCGCGCAGTTACGGCCTGACCGCCAAGGGCATGCAGATGGACCTGGCCGCCCTCGCGGAGGTGGGCGCACCGGCCATCCTGTTCTGGGAGTTCAACCACTACGTCGTCTACGACGGCATGGGCCGCCGCTTCGGCCGCCGCGGGGTGTACGTCAACGACCCCGCCAAGGGCCGCCGCTTCGTGCCCATGGAGGAGTTCGACGTCAGCTTCACCGGGGTCGTCCTGGTGATGGAGCCGGGCGAGGACTTCGTGAAGGGCGGGCGCAGGCCCGGGGTGCTCGGTGCCATGCCCGCCCGACTGCGGGGCACCGCGGGCACACTGCCCGCGGCCGTGCTGGCGAGCCTGCTGCTCGTGGCGGTCGGCGCGGCGGTGCCCGCGCTGAGCCGGACCTACATCGATATGTTCCTGATCGGTCATCAGACCTCGCTGCTGGGTGTGCTCTTCGCGTCCATGGGCGCCTGTGTGCTGCTCACGGTGGTGCTGACCTGGTTGCAGCAGGCCAATCTGCTGCACGGCCGGATCGTCTCCTCCACCCTCTCCAGCGCCCGCTTCCTGCGCCATCTGCTGCGGCTGCCGGTGACCTTCTTCGCCCAGCGCAGCCCGGCCGACCTGGTGCAGCGCCTGCAGTCCAACGACCAGGTCGCCGAGACACTGGCCCGTGACCTCGCGGCGGCCGGCGTGGACGCGGTCGTGGTCGTGCTGTACGCGGTGCTGCTGTACACCTACGACCCGCAGCTGACGTTCGTCGGGATCGGCGTGGCGCTGCTCAACGTGGTGGCGATGCGGTTCGTCGTACGGCTGCGCGCCACCCGTACGGCGAAACTGCGCGCGGACACCGCGCGGCTGACCAACACCTCCTACACCGGCCTGCAGCTGATCGAGACGATGAAGGCGACCGGCGGCGAGGACGGCTACTTCCGCAAGTGGGCCGGACAGCACGCCACCACGCTGGAGGAGCAGCAGCGGCTCGGCGTGCCCAGCGCCTGGCTCGGCGTGGTCGCCCCGACGCTCGCCACCCTCAACAGTGCGCTCATCCTGTGGATCGGCGGGATGCGGGCGGTGGAGGGCCACATCTCGGTCGGTCTGCTGGTCGCCTTCCAGGCGCTGGTCACCCGCTTCACCGCCCCGCTGACCCGGCTGAACGGCGTCGCCGGCCGCATCCAGGACTTCGCGGCCGACGTGGCACGGCTGAAGGACGTGGAGAACTTCCAGACCGACCCGCTGTACGCCCGCCCCGGCGGCGACTCCACGCGGCGCCTGCACGGGCACGTGGAGCTGCAGAACATCAGCTTCGGTTACAGCCCCCTGGACAAGCCCCTGCTCACCGGCTTCGACCTGGTGGTGGGCCCGGGGCGGCAGGTCGCGCTGGTCGGTGGTTCGGGCAGTGGCAAGTCGACCGTCTCCCGGCTGATCTCGGGGCTGTACACACCGTGGGAGGGTGTGATCCGCATCGACGGGCAGCGCCTGGAGGACATCCCGCGCGGCGCGCTCGCGGCGTCCGTCTCCTTCGTCGACCAGGACGTCTTCCTCTTCGAGGGCTCGGTCCGCGACAACGTGGCCCTGTGGGACCCGTCGATCCCGGACGAGGCCGTGGTGGAGGCCCTCAGGGACGCGGCCCTGTACGACGTGGTCATGCGCCGCCCCGGCGGCATCCACAGCAGGGTCGAGCAGGACGGCCGGAACTTCTCCGGCGGGCAGCGCCAGCGCCTGGAGATCGCCCGGGCGCTGGTGCGGCGGCCGAGCATCCTCGTCCTCGACGAGGTGACCAGTGCACTGGACGCGGAGACCGAGCAGATCGTGATGGACAACCTGCGCCGACGGGGCTGCGCCTGTGTGGTGATCGCCCACCGGCTGAGCACCGTGCGCGACAGCGACGAGATCGTCGTGCTCCAGCACGGCACGGTCGTCGAACGCGGTCGGCACGCCGAACTGGTGGCGCGGGGCGGCGCGTACGCCGCGCTGGTCAGGGAGCGATGAGATGACGTCCGTACCCGAAGGCGACCTCGTACTCGGCGCGCTCGGCGCCCTGGGCACCCCGATCGACTGCACGGGCCTGAACCGGCTGGACCTGGAGGGTCCGCAGGTGCTGTGGCTGGTGGCTGCGGGCGCCGTGGACCTGTTCGCGGTGGACGCCGGGCAGCAGGGCCACTGGCACCATCTCGGCCGTCTGGAGGCCGGCTCGCTGCTGCTCGGGCCGGTCGCCGGCCCCCAGCACACCCTGGTGGCCCGCCCGTTGCGCGACTGCGTCGTGCACCGCATCGGGCTCCGTGAGCTGTACCAGCCCGCGGACACCCAGACCTGGTCGTACGACGAGTACGGCAACCCCCAGTACGTGCCGCCGACTTCGAGCCCGCTGGAGTACGCCCTCGCGCTCGGCGTGGGGCGCAGTCTGTCGGTCCTCTTCCAGGCGCCGATGGCCGGGGAAGCGGCCGCCGGGGATGGGGGCGCCCCCGCGCGAGCTGATTCGAGCGTGGGGGACGACGAGGACGTGTTCTGGATGCAGGTGCCGCCGGGCAGCGTCCAGTACGGGTCGCTGTACGGCGCGGAGGCCGCCGCCGACCTGCTGATGGATCCTGCCGTGTGGCAGAGCATGGTCGACCAGCAGTACCGGCTGCTGACCACCCTCGACCGGTGGATCGAGCAGCTGGAACGCACCCACGAGGACCGTACGGCGGCCGGGATCAAGGCCGGTGAGGCGGTCCGCGCCCAGGCCGACCGGACGTTGCTGGCCTCCATCGGGAAGGGCCCGGCGAAACGCACCACGGCCGCCGACGCCGACGCCACCTACGCCGCGTGCCGACTGGTCGCCCAGGCGGCCGGGATCACCCTCGCCGAACCGGCGCAGAACGGCACCGGCGGCGACCGCCTCGACCCGGTCGAGCGGGTGGCGCTCGCCTCCCGGGTGCGCACCAGGGCCGTACGGCTGAACGGGCGCTGGTGGCGGGAGAACGCCGGGCCGCTGGTGGGTCACCGGGCACTGTCGGGGGCGCCGGTGGCGCTGCTGTGGCGGCGCGGCGGCTATGTGGCGGTGCATCCGGCGACCGGCCGGGAGACGCCGGTCGAGAAGGCCAACGCCGAGGAGTTCGAGCCACGCGCGGTGATGTTCTACCGTCCGCTGCCCGAGCGGCGCCTCGGCCCGCTCGGCCTGCTCCGGTTCAGCATGCGCGGCACCCGCGGCGACCTGCTGAACCTGCTGCTTGCCGGACTGGTGACGGTGGCCATCGGCTCACTGGTGCCCGTCGCGACCGGCAAGGTGCTCGGCGAGTACGTGCCGAAGGGCCGGCAGGAGCTGATCGTCCAGGTCTGTCTGGCGGTGATGATCAGCAGCGTGGTGTCGGCCGCCTTCATGCTCCTGGAGAACCTCACCATCCTCCGGCTCGAGGGGCGCATCGAGGCCACGCTCCAACCGGCCGTCTGGGACCGGCTGCTGCGGCTGCCGACGAAGTTCTTCACCCGGCGCTCGACCGGTGAACTGGCCAGCGCGGCCATGGGTATCAGCGCCATCCGGCGGCTGCTGGCGGGCGTCGGCCCGGTGGTCGCCCAGTCGGTGACCGTCGGTGCGATGAACCTGGGCCTGCTGTTCTGGTACAGCGTGCCGATGGCGATGGCGGCGATCGGCATGCTCGTGGTCATCGCGGCGGTGTTCCTGGGGCTCGGTCTGTGGCAGGTGCGCTGGCAGCGGCGCCTGGTGGTGCTCGGCAACAAGCTGAACAACCAGGCGTTCCAGACCCTGCGCGGCCTGCCGAAGCTGCGGGTGGCCGCGGCGGAGAACTACGCGTACGCGGCCTGGGCGGGTGAGTTCGCGCGCAGCCGGGAGCTGCAGCAGAAGGTGGGGCGCATCAAGAACCTCACCACGGTGCTGGGCGCGGTGTACCTGCCGGTGTGCACCCTGCTGATGTTCATGCTGCTGGCGGGTCCGGCGAGGGGGACGATGTCGGCGGCGGCCTTCCTCACCTTCAACACCTCGGTGACCATGCTGCTCACCTCGGTCACCCAGCTGACCGGCTCCTTCGTCTCGGCGGTGGCCGCGCTGCCGCTGTTCGAGGAGATCAGGCCGGTGCTGGAGGCGGCCCCGGAGGTGCGTGACGCGAGCACCCGGCCCGGCCCGCTGTCCGGCGCCGTGGAGGCCCGGCGGCTGTCCTTCCGGTACGCCGACGACGGGCCGCTGGTCCTGGACGACGTGTCGTTCGAGGTCCGGCCGGGCGAGTTCGTGGCGATCGTCGGCCCGAGCGGCTGCGGCAAGTCCACCCTGCTGAGGCTGCTCATCGGCTTCGACAAGCCGGTGTCCGGGAGCGTGCTGTACGACGGCCAGGACCTCGCGGCCCTCGACCGGTCGGCGGTGCGGCGGCAGTGCGGAGTGGTGCTCCAGCACGCCCAGCCGTTCACCGGTTCGATCCTGGACGTCATCTGCGGCACCGAGCCGTACACACCCGAGGAGGCGATGGCGGCGGCCGAGATGGCGGGACTCGCCGAGGACATCCAGCGGATGCCGATGGGCCTGCACACCATCGTCTCGGGCAGCGGCGCCGTCTCCGGCGGTCAGCGGCAGCGTCTGATGATCGCGCAGGCGCTGATCCGCCGCCCGCGCATCCTGTTCTTCGACGAGGCGACCAGCGCGCTGGACAACGACACCCAGCGCACGGTCATCGACAGCACCCGCAAACTGAACGCCACCCGCATCGTCATCGCCCACCGTCTGTCCACGGTTCTGGACGCGGACCGGGTCATCGTGATGGAGGACGGCAAAGTCGCCCAGCAGGGGCCGCCCGCCGAACTCCTCGCCGACACCGGCGGCCGGCTGCACGAACTGGTGCGGCGGCAGCTGGCGTAGGGGCGGGGGCACATCGAAACTTTGCCGTTTCGCAGAAAGTGGTCTAATCTCGCCCTGCCGGTGTACGAAACAGTTTCGTTTACGTTCTGTTTGCCCGCTGCCCAGACCGACTTCCCCGGAGTGGTTCCCTATGTCACACAAGACCCTGGAGGACGAGGCCCGTCCGGGCACCGTCCAGGCGCCGCCCGGCGCTTCGCAGAAGCGGTGGTGGATCCTCGCCGTCGTCGCCCTGGCGCAGCTGATGGTGGTCCTGGACGCCACCATCGTGAACATCGCGCTGCCCTCGGCCCAGGCCGACCTCGGCTTCTCCGACGGCAACCGCCAGTGGATCGTCACCGCGTACGCACTGGCCTTCGCCTCGCTGCTGCTGCTCGGCGGCCGCATAGCCGACCTGTTCGGCCGCAAGACGGCGTTCCTGATCGGCGTCGTCGGCTTCGCGGCCGTCTCGGCGCTCGGCGGTGCCGCGAACGGCTTCCCGATGCTGGTCACCGCGCGCGCCCTGCAGGGTGCCTTCGGCGCACTTCTCGCACCGGCCGCGCTGTCGCTGCTCAACACCACGTTCACCGACGCGCGGGAGCGGGCGCGGGCGTTCAGCGTGTACGGCGCCATCGCCGGCGCGGGGGGTGCGGTGGGCCTGCTGCTCGGCGGCGTGCTCACCGACGCCCTCGACTGGCGCTGGACGCTGTACGTCAACGTGGCCATCGCGGTCCTCGCCTTCGCCGGCGGCTGGATCCTGCTGGCCAACCACCGGGACGCGGCGAACTCCAAGCTCGACGTCCCGGGCACGGTCCTGGTCGCTGCGGGCCTGTTCTCCCTGGTCTACGGATTCTCCAACGCCGAGACCCACGACTGGGGTTCGCCCCTGACCTGGGGCTTCCTGATCGCGGGCGGTGTGCTCCTGGCCGCCTTCGCCTGGTGGCAGATCCGGGCCGAGCACCCCCTGCTGCCACTGCGCATCCTGACCGACCGCAACCGCGCCGCCTCGTTCGTCGCCGTGCTGATCTCCGGTGCGGGCATGTTCGGCGTGTTCCTGTTCCTGACCTACTACCTCCAGCTGAACCTGGGCTTCAGCCCCACCAAGACCGGCGTGGCGTTCCTGCCGATGGTCGGCGCGCTCATGGTGGCGGCGCAGCTCGGCACGACCGTCCTGGTGCCGCGGATGGGACCCAAGGCGGTCGTTCCGCTGGGCTTCGCGGTCGCCGCGGCCGGCATGGCCTGGCTGACCGGCATCGGCGTCGGCTCCCATTACATGAGCGCGGTGCTGCCGCAGCTGATCGTGACCGGCATCGGCCTCGGCCTGGTCATGCCGCCCGCCATGCAGCTCGCCACCGGCGGGGTGGCGGCCGAGGACGCGGGAGTGGCCTCCGCGACGGTCAACGCGATGCAGCAGGTGGGCGGCTCGATCGGTACGGCGCTGCTGAACACCCTCGCCGCCGGCGCGGCGACCGACTACCTGTCCGGCCGGGACGCCCGGAGCAAGCTGGTCCAGGCGCAGGCGACCATCGAGAGCTACACCACGGCCTTCTGGTGGTCCGCCGGTCTCTTCACCGCGGGCGCGCTGATCGCCTTCGCGCTCTTCCGCCGCGGGGTGCCGGAGCAGGACGCGGACGCCGCACCGGTCGTCCACATGTGACGACCGCTTCGCTCCGTCAGGCCCGAGCCGCCCCGGCCCCGCTGTGCCGCCGGGGCGGCTCGCGGTGCCCCGCGACCTGGGCGATGGGCATGTTACGCCGAAGGCGGGTACTTGCCAGCCATGCGGATAAGCGTGGTGGACGTGGGCTCGAACACGGTGCGGCTCGTGGTGGCGGACGCGGAGGGCGGGGTGCCGCTTCCGGTGCACACCGCCAAATGGCGGCTGCGACTGTCCGAGCTGGTCGAGCCCGGGGGGCGTATCCCCGACGAGGCCGTGGAGCGACTGGTGGAGGCGGTGGCCGGGGCGAGCAGGACCGCCGCCAAGTGGGGCGCGGCGGGGCCGCTGGCCTTCGCGACCGCCGTGGTACGCGCGGCACCGAACCGGACGGAGGTCCTGCGGGCCGTCCGCACGGGCACGGGCGTCGACCTGTGCACCCTGCCCGGCGAGGTCGAGGCCGAGCTCACCTTCCTCGCCGCCCGGCGCTGGCTGGGCTGGCAGGCCGGACCGCTGGCGGTGCTGGACATCGGCGGCGGCTCGCTGGAGGTCGCCTTCGGGCGCGGCCGGCTGCCGGACTTCGTGGCCTCGCTGCCGCTCGGGGCGGGGCGGCTGACCCGCGAGTTCCTCGCCGACGAGGACCCGCCCTCGCCCGAGAAGCTGCGCGCCCTCAGACGCAGGGTCCGCCATCAGCTGCGGGACGTCGCCGCCCGGATCCGCTGGGAGGGCCCGCGCTCGGCGGTGGCCACCTCGCGCACCTTCCAGCAGCTGGGCCGGCTGTGCGGTGCCCCGCCCGGACGGCACGGGCCCTTCGTGGAGCGGGTGCTGCACCGTGAGAACCTGCGTGACGCGGTGGACCGGCTGGCGGCCCTGCCCGCCGCCGAGCGCGCCCAGCTGCCCGGGATCTCGGCGCCGCGTGCCGCGCAGAGCCTGGCCGGGGCGGTGGTCGGCCACACCGTGATGAAGCTGACCGGCCTGGGCGCGGTCACCCTCTGCCCGTGGGCGATCCGCGAGGGCGTCCTGCTGCGGCGCATCGAGGACGGCCCGGCCTGGTGGGCGGAGACCACCCGCCGCTCGGAGGAGCCCCCGCCCCCCGAGCCGGTGCCGCTGCACGTCGCGGGCGCCGCGAACTGAGATCCGCCGCACTACCGAGAGCCGCCGTACTCACGGCTTACGCAAAGAGAGGAGACAGCCATGTCCGAGCCCAAGAACCGGGACGAGCATCCGAAGACGGCCCTCGAGGAGGTCCTCCACGAGGCCTCCCGGGCCGAGAAGCGCACCACTGAACCCTCCCGCGCCGAGGAACGACGGGGTGAGGCGGGAGAGGCCATCACCCCCAACACCCGTGCCGAGGAGGAGTCGCAGGGCGAGTGACCGGGCGGGATGGCGGGGCGCGGTCCGGGTACCCGGGCGGCATGGAACAGCTCTCCCAGGGACCCGCGCTGCCCCCCGCCCGCGGACCGGTCTCCGCGGCCGTCGAGGAGTATCTGCTCGGCACGGGCCCGGCGCCGTCCGACGACGCGGTCGCAGGGGCGGACGTGTGGGGGGACGACCTGCAGCTCGCCCTCTACCTCTGCTACGAGCTGCACTACCGCGGCTTCGCGGGAGTCGCCCCGGACCTCGAGTGGGACCCCGGCCTGCTGCGCGCACGGGCGGCGATGGAACGGTGCTTCCTCTCCGCGCTGCGCGCCGGCACACCGGTCCACGACAGCCTCGACGACGCGCTCGCGGAGATCCTCGTGGAGCCCGTCGACGGCTCCGGCGTCAGCCACTACCTGCGCGACGAGGGCGAACTGTGGCACTTGCGCGAATACGCGGCCCAGCGCTCGCTGTACCACCTCAAGGAGGCCGACCCGCACGCCTGGGTGCTGCCGCGCCTGTGGGGCCGGGCCAAGGCGGCGATGGCCGCCGTGGAGTTCGACGAGTACGGCGGCGGCCGTCCCGAGCGGGTGCACGCGCGGCTGTTCGCCGACCTGATGACGGACCTCGGACTGGACACCACGTACGGCCGCTACCTGGACGCGGCGCCGGCAGAGGTACTGGCGACGGTGAACCTCATGTCCCTCTTCGGCCTGCACCGGGAGCTGCGCGGCGCGCTGGTGGGCCATTTCGCCGCGGTGGAGATCACCTCCTCCCCCGGTTCCCGGCGGCTGGCCGAGGCGATGCGCCGCACGGGCGCCGGGCCGGCCGCGGAGTTGTTCTACGACGAGCATGTGGAGGCCGACGCGGTGCACGAGCAGGTGGTGCGCCACGAGGTCATCGGCGGACTGCTCGAGCAGGAGCCGCAGCTCGCCCCCGACATCGCCTTCGGTATCGACGCGACCGGTTACGTGGAGGAACGCCTCGCCCGCCGGCTGCTGGAGCCCTGGCGCGCGGGACGGTCCTCGCTGCGCACTGCGCTCCCCGAGGAAATGAACCATATTTCCTGAATGCCGGGGTACTCGCGTTCCGTGAATTCACTGGTACTCCCGGGTGTGTACGCCCCGCAGGACGACACCGAGCTGCTGGCCGAAGCCCTGGCCGGGGAGCCGCTGGAACCCGGCGCACGGGTGCTCGACGTCGGTACCGGCAGTGGTGCCCTGGCCCTGGTCGCCGCCCGGCGGGGCGCGCGGGTGACGGCGGTCGACGTGTCCCGGCGGGCCGTGTGGACGGCCCGGCTCAACGCGTGGCTGGCCCGGCTTCCGGTGCACATCCGGCGCGGTAACCTCTTCGGTCCCGTGCACGGACGGTCCTTCGACATGATCCTGGCCAACCCGCCGTACGTGCCGGCGCCCGACGCCCGACCGGAGCCACGTGGCCGGTCGCGGGCCTGGGACGCGGGCCGGGACGGCCGTCTGGTCCTGGACCGGATCTGCCGGGACGCCCCCGCGCTGCTGCGCCCCGGCGGGGTCCTGCTGATCGTCCACTCCGCGCTGAGCGGCCCCGACCGCACCCTGGAGCTGCTGCGTGCGGCCGGCCTCAAGGCCGCGGTGACCCGCCGCCGCTGGATCGCCTTCGGGCCCGTCCTGCGGGCGCGGCAGGTCTGGCTGCGCGAGCGCGGGCTGCTGTCGGCCGCCGACGAGAAGGAAGAGCTGGTGGTCATCCGTGCCGAACGAGCCCTCTGACACAGAGCCCCCCACCCCGCTCCGGCGCGTGCGCATGCAGCGGCGGGGCCCCATCCTCGTCGACGGTCCGGTGGAGGTGGAACTGGAGGACGGCACCACGGTGTCCTCGGACCGGTTCCGTGTCGCCCTGTGCACCTGCCGGCGCAGCCGGCGCTACCCCTGGTGCGACACCAGTCACCGGCGCAGGGCCTGAGAGCCACCCGCGCCGGCAGCGGATCCTGAAGTCTTTTCCGGCCGCTTCCCGGACTGCCCAGGGACGGGCAGTCCGGGAAGCGGCCGTGATGCCGGGGGACGGCGGGCGGCCCCACTCCGCCCGTCCGGCCCCCGGTGCGAGATCGCGAGGTCCCCGGACCCTGGTCCGCACTCCCCAGCAGCGGGCCTGTTCCGGTGGTCGTGGAGACCGGGCGATCCCGGTCTCAGAACGCGTAGAGGGAGCCGTAGGCGTCCTTCACACACGCGTTGCCGAAGGTGTGCTCGTAGGAGACACGCTTGCCCTGCCAGACGCCCTCGACCGTGACGACGACGGGGTCGTACAGCTTGGTGCAGAACACGTCGTCGTTGCTCTTGAGGGCGTCGAGGTCGCCACCCGCGCCGCGCAGTTCGGCACAGGCCTCGGCGGCGGCCGGGTGCGTGCCGGAGGCCGTCGGGGCGCAGGACAGGGTGACGGCGCGCTCGGGTGTCGCGGTCGCCGCGCTCTGGCCGTGGCCGGTGGTGAGCACCAGGGCCGAGGGCGCGTAGAGCGACGACGGGGCGCTGACCGGTGCGGCGACGGCGGCCCCGGTCAGGGGAACGCAGACGGCGGTGGCCGTGAGGCCGATGGTCGCTGCCCAGCGCGCGGTGGTTCGCATTGTGTGCATCCTTCCGCTCGATTCGACGGGTCGCCGGCCCGGCCCGGTGGGTGCCGGAAACGGCGTGCGCCACTCTGCCGAGTCCGCCGCCGAAACTCACATCGGACCCATAGGTTTCGGTAACCTTGCGTGTTGAATCAGTGGCGTGAAGTCACAGAGTTCGAACGTTACAACGCCGGAACTGAGCGGTTCTTGATCGCCCCTAGCGGCCATGTGGCTGGATTTCACCGCTTCGTTAATAGGCCTGAAACATTCCGGTTCTGCCGTCGGCGCACTTCCGGGCGCCCCCTTGCGTTCATGTGAATGCAGAGTAATCGTCATTACATGATTACTTCAGAGCAGGAGAAGCTGCGCGGCTGGTTCACCGGCCGCTTGCCCGACGACCTCTTCCAGGACCTGGTCGAGGTGACCGTCGACCGCGAGGAGATCACCGTGATCGGCCGCATCCCCGGGCCCCGGGTCGCCGCGGGCGCCTCGGACGCCGAGCGGGAGGCTGCCGTGCAGGGCCGCGTCCAGGAGTTCCGTGAGCGCACCCGGGAAGCCCGGGTCTCCGTGGCCCGCGAGGCCGAGCACCGCTTCCGCAGGAAGGTCTCCTGGGGCGTGGAGTGCGACGGCGAGCGCGCCCTGTTCACGCATGTGGCGGCACCCGTGATGACCCGGCTGCGCCAACCCGAGCGCCAGGTCCTCGACACGCTGATCGCCGGCGGGGTCGCACGCAGCCGCAGCGACGCTCTCGCCTGGTGTGTGCGACTGGTGCAGCGGCACACCGACGACTGGCTCACCGAACTGCGCGAATCCCTGGAACACGTCCGGCGGGTGCGGGCGCAGGGACCTGACGCGGAGGACACCGGCGAGGAGTGAGACGTCCCGGCGGCCGGAGCGTTGCCGGACCCCTCGGCTACCTTGTCGGCATGACCAACTACGTACTGGTGGCGGGGGCTTGGCTCGGAGCGTGGGCGTGGGAGGAGGTGGCGGCCGAACTGCGCGCGGCCGGACACGACGTCCGTGCGCTGACCCTGTCCGGCCTCGCCGAGAAGAAGGCGGTGGCCGCAGGACAGCAGACGCACGTCCAGGACGTCCTGGACGAGGTGGACAGGATCGAGCACCTCGGTCCGCGGGACGTCGTCCTGGTCGGGCACAGCTACTCGGGGGTGCCCGTCGGCCAGGCGGCCGAACGGATCGGCGGGCGGCTGCGACGCGTGGTGTTCGTGGACTCCAACGTGCCGGTCGACGGGGAGTCGTTCCTCGACGGCTTTCCCAGCGACCACATACGGCAGTCCCTCGACGCGCACGACGGCGTCTGGCCGCCCCTGCCCCCGGCCGCCTACGAGGGCCAGGACCTCGACCAGGAGCAGATCCACCGCATCGTCGCCGAGGGCACCCCGCACCCGGGCGCCACTCTGACCGAACCGGCCGTCCTCAAGCGCCCGTTGGGCGACCTCCCGGCGACCTATGTCAAGTGCGTCCTGGACGGGCGCACGCCGCTGCCCGCGGTCGCCGACCTGCTGAGGAGCGAAAGCTGGGAACTGGCCGAGCTGGACACCGGCCACTGGCCGATGTTCTCCCGGCCCCGCGAACTGGCCCGGATCCTGCACGAGTCGGCCACCGTCGCCTGACCCTGCCCGGCCGCCGTCAGCCGCGCGCCTCCCGCTCCGGCAGTCCGGCCGGCCGGGCGGGCGGCGCCTCGGTGCCGGTGATCGACAGGGAGCCGGGGCTCGCCGACGGCGGGTCGGTGAGCCAGCGCTGGCCGGCCGATCTGTCACGGACCTTCACGACGATGTCGGCGCCGGTGTCCTTCCCCGCGGTGGCCAGGGCGAGGGTCTCGTCCCAGCGGGGCAGCAACTCGCCCTGCACGGTGAGGTCGTAGCGCACGTCGCCGGTCCGGCCCGTCTTCTCGTCCGCGCAGGTGCCGAGGATGACCACCCCGGCGTCCGCGTGCGAGTCGAGGCAGAGGCCGGGATCGGCGGCGCTGCGCAGCAGTCCTTCGGTCTCGTACGTCCACTGCTGGGTGGAGGCCGGCGAACACGCCGCCAGCTCGACGCCCGCCCCGGCCTTGGGGGTGCCGTCGATGTCCAGGCAGAGCCCGGCGGCCGCGTTGCGCAGCCGGGTGCCCCGGGTCGTGGCGGGCAATTGTGCCGCGCCGGGCGGGGAGGGGGAGGCGTCGGGCGTGCTCCGGGCACCGGAGGCACCCGTCGAGGCGACCGGGTCGGTGGTGTCCCCGCCGTCCGGCCACAGGCCGGCCACCAGGGCGGTGGCGAGCAGTCCGGCCGAGGCCAGACCGACTGAGGTGAGCAGGGTCCTCGGCGACGGGGCTGTCCGGGGGACGCGGAGTGCCGACAGGGGCATCCGCCCCAGCATGCGGTGGCGCGCTCCCCCGCCGGGCCGTCCGCCGGTGCGCCAGGAGGCGCCGCGGGTGCGCGGTGCGTCAGAACCGGCCCGTCCCGGGCGGGAGTCGAGATAGCGGCGGGCACCCCAGCCGAGCACGGCTTCGGCGAGCAGGATGCCGGTACCGGCCTCGATCTGGCCGAGTTGCTCGGCGGCGTGCCGGCAGTAGCGGCATTCGGACAGGTGCTGCTGCACGTCGGGCAGCAGGTCGCCGCCGCGCCGGATCGGCACGTCGAGGAGGCGGTTGTAGAAGCGGCAGTCCTTGCTGGGCGCGAGCTCCCGGTGGGCGCGGACGCAGCCCCGCCGGAAGGCTTCCCGGGCCTGCTCCAGCCCGGCCGCCGCGGTGTCGGCGTCCATGCCGAGCAGACCCGCCGGGACGGTGAGGGGCTCGGCCTCGACCTCGGTGTGCCACAGCAGGCACTGGGCGAGCGGCATCAGACCCCGGTAGGAGCGCTCGGCGAGGGCGCGGTTGTCCGGGGTCATGGACTTCACGGTGCGCAAGCCGCGGCCCCCGGCCGGTTTCGCCAGGTCCGGCAGCACCTCGGGCAGGCGGTCGTCGGCCGACCAGTGTGCGGCCGTGTCCCGCACGGTCACCAGCAGCCGGGGCCGCAGCGCGTCGGCCGGTTCACCCAGCGCCAGCCGGTCGAGGACCCGGTGGAAGGCGGTGGCGGTGACCATGCGGACGACGGCGCCCTGGGTGGCGAGGCAGACGGCCGCGTAGTCCTCGGCCGGCTGCCAGTGCCGTGCCATGAGCAGGGCGATGGCGGAGGTGGCCTCTTCGTCCTCCCGGCCGCGCAGTCGTTCGGCGAGTGATTCGTCGGACTCTCCGGGAGCACCGCCGGACGGCGGGTACGGAGGACGAGGGGGGTGGGGGGTGGGCACGGGGTGAATCCTTTGGTGCGTGTGCGCTCGAGTGGCTCACCCTTGCACAACTCACCAAAGCCCAACAAGGCGTTGGACCGCATCCTTACCTCTGACAGAACTTCAGGTCATCGGTCTGGCTTCGCCTGTCCGTGCGCCCCGTGTGAAGCGCGCGCACACGCCGGACCGCCGCGCACGCTCCCCGCGCCCGCCGCCGGGGAGTGCACTGGGAGCCGGCCTGTTCGCGGGCCCCCGCGCAGGACGGCGGCTCTGCTGCGCGATTCCGGCCGCCGGCCGTGTTCCTCCCGCCCTCGGCCGGCGGCCCCGGCCGGCCCGGGGCTTCTTCCCCTGTCGGCGGGGGCGGGTGCCGGACCGGCCGCCGGATCCGGTGATCAGATCTGCCAGGAACGGAGCCGGTCGGCCGCGCCGTAGACGTCGGTCTTGCCGGACATCAGGTCCCGGGCGAGGTCGACGAGGGCCCCGTAGGGCGGGTCGATGCCGGCCCCGCTGACGAACATGTACGACACCGCCGTCGCACAGGCGAACCGCGCGTTGGCCGACGGCAGCGGCCTGAGCAGGGCGAGGGTGTGCAGCAGGGCCGCGGCGCGCCAGGCCGGGTCGGAGTCCACGCCGAGGCGCGGCGGATCCACCCGGTGCCGGGCGACGGCGGCGACCAGCGCCGAGAAGTCGTTGATCGTCGGCTGCTCGGGCAGCACTTCCTCGTGGCGCTGGAGCAGCCACGGCACGTCGATATGGAGGACTGGTGACATGGGTCAGGCGGCCTCGCCCTTGCCGGGGGGTTCGTCGTCCGGGAACGCGGCCGCGAACTCGTCGGCGTGCGTGGCGAAGAAGCGGCGGAACTCCTGGGCGCCTTCCTGCAGGGCGCGGTGCCGGGCGATGTCGGCCGCGGCCGCCTCGCGCACCAGGGCCTTCATCGACGTCCCACGCTCCTTGGCGATCTGCCGCAGGTCCTCTAGCTCGCGCTCGCTGAACTCCACGTTGAGAGCTGGCATGCCCCAAAAATAGCGCGCGGGTACTCAAGCGTAAATACCCCCAGGTCAGACGACGTTTGCAAAGGTACCCGCGGCCGCGTGTGCTATCTCTGGTCCGCCACGAACGAAGCCATCCAGGCCAGGGCCGCGTTCCAGTTGATCGCGGTCTCGTTGGTCGACCAGGACTGGATGTCGTCGATGTAGCAGAACTGGCCGACGCAGCCGAGCAGTCTGCTCTGCGCGTACGGGTCCTGTATGCCCGAGTTGGGGCCGCCGGCGAGGGTTCCCTTCGGCGGGTTCGGGAGGGCCGGGTCGAGTTCGTGGGCGTACCAGCGACTGTGCTCGTTGTGGGCGGCGACCTCGCCGTATCCGGTGACGTAGGAGATGTTGAGCGCGTTGCGGCCGAGGACGTAGTCCATGCTCTGGACCGCGCCGTCGCGGTACTTCGCGGCGCCGGTGAGGTCGTAGGCGGTCGCGATGACGTGGGCGTTGTTGAGGACCTGGGCGTTGGAGCCCCAGTCGTAGCGGTTGCCGTCCGGCGCGTACGGCATGCCGTACGGCTGTGACCTCGCGGTCGCCAGGTAGGTGTCGGCCGCCCTGGTCACCGACCGGCGCACCTTGTCGCGGCCGGGGAGCTTGCTGGGTACGGTCGCCAGGTCCAGACGTCCCGCCGCCGCGGTGCGGCCCCAGTCGAAGCCCAGGCTGCCGAAGATGTCGGCGGTGTGCAGCGGCGAGGAGAGTACGTGGTCGGCGAACTGCTTCTCACCCGTAGTCAGGTACAGCTCGGCCGCCGCCCAGTAGAACTCGTCGGTGGCGTCGTCGTCGGGGTAGGCGCCGCCGCCGGTGCCGTCGTTCGGGTCCGGGTACGTCGTGGGATGGGCGAGGGCGGCCGCCCAGGCCTTGCGCGCGGCCGTCAGGGCGCGGGCGGCGAAGGCGCGGTCGTAGGGGCGGTACAGGCGTGCCGCCTGGGCGGCGGTCGCCGCCAGGTTGAGGGTGGCCTGGGTGGTCGGGGCGTGCAGCTCCCGTTTCTGCGGGTCCTCACTGGGCAGCAGTGGTAGACCGGTCCACTGGGCATCGTGGACCTTGCTGTGCGCCATGCCCGCGAGGGGCTGTCCGTCCGGTACCTGCATCTTCAGCAGGAACTCCAGTTCCCAGCGGGCCTCGTCGAGGACGTCGGGCACCTTGTTGCCGCTCTCGGGGAGGGCGAGGGAGCCGTCACCCAGCTTTCCGGGTTCGCCGGTGCGGGCGTGCAGGGAGCGTTCGTAGGTGCTGAGCAGCTCCCAGGTGGCGATGCCACCGTTGACGACGTACTTGCCGTGGTCGCCGGCGTCGTACCAGCCGCCGGTGACGTCGAGGGTGTAGTCGCACAGGCCCGGTTGGCAGGGGACGTGCGCGTCGCCCTGGTTCGGGGCGGTGTTCAGGTGCCCGGCGGGCCTGCCGTAGCCGGGGCGGAGCGCGTCGCTGATCGCGATGCCGCTGCGCTGTGTGTAGTAGTACTTCAGCGAGTCGCGGCGCAGTTCCTCGTAGGTACCCGTACCGATGTCGAAGGGGCGGCTGGTCTCCCCGTCGGCGACCAGTGTGAAGTCCTTGCCGCGCCGGCGGTAGGTGCCGAAGTCGATCGACTGGACGTTCTGCGCGGAGGAGGCGTCGGTGCCGCGCGGCACGGTCCAGCCGTGGGCGACCGTCCTGCCGCCGGCGTTCCTCAGCTGCCAGGGCAGCCTCGTGGTGGCGTCGGTGACCAGGGTGGCGTTCTTCGGCCCGCCCGGCAGGTAGCCGGCCTGGTTGACCCGGACGCGCGGCCCGGTGTCGGGCTCGTACACCTCTGGCGGGACGCCGCCCAGCAGCGACACGTCGTCCAGGCAGAACCGCCAGGCGTCCGCGGCGCCGCCCACCTGGAAGGCGACCTGTGCCTGACTGGTGTCGACCGGCGAGGTGAAGGTGTAGGAGTAGCCGTCGCCGGAGGGGGTGAGCTGCGGGCTCGTCTCGTACCAGGTGTCGTACGGGGACACCTGGAGCCCGACGACCGCCCGCACCACGTGTCCCTCGGGCGAACCGGACGCCTTGAAGGAGAACCGGTACGACTCCCCCTTGACCAGGGTGATGTCGTTCTGTCCGATGGCCGAGTCCCAGCGGTTGGCCGTGCCGCCGGGCACGTCGGCGCAGAGCCGCCCGTCGGACAGGCCCGCGGTGACGTTGCTGGTCCACCACGGGTCGGCGGTGGTGTCGAAGGTGCCGTTCCGCACCTGTTCGACCTCGTCGGCGCCGGCCTGTGCGGTCGGCAGCGCCGTGAATGCCGCGGCGAGGAGGGCGGTCACGGCGAGCAGGGCGGTTCTGCGTCGTTTCACGGCGGGCTCCTCGAGTGAGGTGGGAGCGCTCCCAAATACGGTCGCAGGCCATGCTGTGTCAGACATGACACGCCGTCAACGGTCCGGACGGGACGGATTCCCGCCCGGACCCACTTGACGCCCCCGACCCACCCGACGCTTGACGCCCCGTCCTAGACGTCGAGCCGGGTGATCCGTACCGCCCCCTTGGCCTCCCCCGGGTGGGCGCTGGTCAGGGTGAGCCGGATGCGTGAACCCCGGACCGCGTCGAAGGTGATCACCGTGGCGGTGTCCGAGGTGGTCGCCCAGTCCACGCGCGAGCCCGTCACCGGCGCGTACTCGGTCCCGTCCCACACGGCGACGTCGACCGACGCGGGCAGCGTGTGCGTCGCGTCGACGGTGAAGGCGGCCTCCACCCGGTCGAAGGTACGGGTGCGGCCGAAGTCGACGGACACCCAGTCCTCCGCCCGGGCCCCGTTGAACGCGGGCAACAGCGCCGTCGCCGACTTCGAGAAGGCGTTGGACCAGCCGGTCGCGGGGTCGCCGTCGAGCATGGCGGCGGGCAGGGTGTCCGGACGCCCGGAGTAACTGGCGTCCGCGTAGGGGAGATCGCGCGGCGCCGGGTGGTCGTCCGGGAAGTCGGGGGCCGGCGTGCGGACCACCGAGCGGGCGGGCTTGGTGCGGACGGTCACCGTGTCCGCCCGCAGCCCCTCCACCCGCGCCGTGACCTTCAGGGTGCCCGGCTTCGTGCCGGAGCGCACGATGGCCAGGGCCTTGCCGTGGAAGGCGGTGCGGGTGCGGGCCTGGTAGCGCTCGGCGCTCTCCTCGCGCCCGTTGTCGAGGCCGGCGAGGGAGCCGCCTCGCACGTCGAAGGCGATGAGGTGCTCGGCGTCGGGCACCACCACCCCGTGCGCGTCGACGATCTCGGCGGTCACGAAGACCAGGGAACGGCCGTCGGCCGCCAGGGATCCGCGGTCGGCGGTGAGGCGCACCGCGTGCGGGGCCCCGGCCGTGCGCAGCACATCACGCGCGACCACCTTGCCGTCCCGCCGGGCCACCGCCTTGAGCTCGCCGGGCGCGAACGGCACCTTCCAGGTCAGATGCAGCTTGCCCGCGCTGCCGTTCGGGCTGGTGTAGCTGCCCGGGTAGGGGCCGCCGGTGAAGGTCTTGTCGTCGCCGGTGGCCTCGGTGGTCTCCAGGTAGGTGCGGCCGTCGGTGGTCTGCTTGGTGTCGAACTCCCGCACGCCCAGTGACTTCCCGTTGAGGAACAGCTCCACGGACGGGACGTTGGCGTACGCCCAGACCTCCACCGTGTCCCCCGGCTCGTGGTTCCAGGTCATCGGCACCAGGTGCACCATCGGTTCGCTCACCCACTGGCTGCGGAACAGGTGGTACATGTCCTTGGGGAAACCGGCGGTGTCGACCGCGCCGAAGAAGGACGCCTTGACCGGGAAGACGTCGTACGGTGTCGGCTCGCCGATGTAGTCGATGCCCGACCACAGGAACTGGCCGGCGAACCACTTGCGGTCCCGGTCCTTCTTGTGGCCGTACTCGCCGCTCATCGTCCAGGAGGCGAGGTTGTTGTCGTAGGAGGAGACCTCCCGCCTGCCGGGTGTGTGGTTCTCGCCGGTGTTGAGGTGCTCGGGCTCCTGGTAGCTGCCGCGGGTCGAGGTCTCGGAGGAGGACTCCGACTCGAAGAGGAACAGCTTCGGGTACTTCGCGTGCAGGGCGTCGACCGACTTGGCGGTGTTGTAGTTGAGGCCCAGGCCGTCCAGCTTGGCGAGCATGAGGTCCGCCGGGGAGCCCGTGGCGGGCACGCCGTGGTACTTGTTCGAGCCGATGACGACCGGCCGGGTGTCGTCCGCCGCCTTGATCGCACCGATGATCCGGTCCGCCATGGCGAGCCCGGCGGTGGTGGTGGAGTCGGGGATCTCGTTGCCGATCGACCACAGCACGACGGCGGGCGAGTTGCGCGCGGCGAGGACCATCTCGGTGGCGTCCTTCTCGCACCACTCGTCGAAGAACCGCCCGTAGTCGTACCTGGTCTTGCCGGTCTTCCAGCAGTCGAAGGCCTCCACCATCATCACGATGCCCAGTTCCTCGCAGACCTCGATCATCTGGGGCGAGGGCGGGTTGTGTGAGGTGCGGAAGGCGTTGACGCCCATCGACTTCATGAGGGTCATCTGCCGGCGCACCGCGTCGATGCTGATCGCCGCGCCGAGGGCGCCCTGATCGTGGTGGAGGTCGACGCCCTTGATCTTGGCGTGGGTGCCGTTGAGGGAGAAGCCCTCGTCCGGGTCGAAGCGGTAGGAGCGGATGCCGAAGGTGGTGCGGTAGGTGTCGGTGGTCCGGCCGCCGGCCCGGAGTTCGGTGACCGCGGTGTAGCGGTGCGGGGCGTCGAAGTCCCACAGGCGGGGACGGGCGACGGCGAGTTCGTGGGTCTCGCTCGCCCTGCCGGAGACGGCCACCGTGGAGGACGTACGGGCGACCGTGCGGCCCCCGGGATCGAGGATCCGGGTCAGGACCCGCACGTCCGTGCCGCCGCCGGTCTCGTTCACCACGTCGGTGCGCACCCGGACGACGGCCCGCTCGGCGGTGATGTCCGGCGTGGTGACGTACGTGCCCCAGCGGGCCACGTGCACGGGGTCGGTCACCACCAGGCGGGCCTCGCGGTAGATGCCGCTGCCGGAGTACCAGCGGCTGCTCGGCAACTGGTTCTGGACCTTGACCGCGAGGACGTTCTTCGTGGTGCCGTCGGTGTGCACCAGGTCGGTCAGGTCGAAGGCGAAGCCGGTGTAGCCGTAGGGGTGCCGGCCCACCTGGGTGCCGTTGCAGTGGACGTACGAGTCCATGTAGACGCCGTCGAACTCCACGGAGATCCGCTTGCCCGCGCAGGCGGGCGGCAGGGTGAAGGCGAGGCGGTACCAGCCGAGGCCGCCAGGGAAGAACCCGGTGCCGCTGGTCGTGCCGTGCTCGGTGGTCGGGGTCTGCTCGATGCTCCAGTCATGGGGTACCGCGACCTCGCGCCAGGCGGAGTCGTCGTACCCGGGGTCGGCGGCGTTCGCGTACGCGCCGGTCGGGTCGGTGATGCCGCCCGGGTCGACCAGCGCGAAGCGCCAGCCATCGCGCAGGGGGACGGTGCGGCGTCCCCCCGCGTCACCGGACGCCTCGGCGGTGCCGAGCGCCTCGGCGGCCCCGGCGGCCGGTGCGCCGAGGAGCGCTCCGGCCGCCGGGGCCGCCGTGGCGGCGACCAAAACCGATCTGCGAGTGACCGTCATGGCGGCTCTCCCTCATCAGGGCCCAGAAGTACTCACAACTGATCGTGAACGCACAGATTCTGACGTGATGCCACAAGGGTCAGTCAAGGGTGCGGGGCCGTACACCTGCCCCACGGGCGACATCGGCCGGATCCGGCCCTTGACGCGGCCCGCGTCCCCGCGGGGGTTGCCTGCAGCGGGACGCACTAGGCTGGACCCCGAGTAACGCCCGTGTTCACAGTGAGTGTGCGCGATGGAGTGCGACCATGAGCCCGGTGTATCCGTTCGACGACGGCGCGACGGCGCGGGCTGTCATCGACGACCGGGGCACCCTGCTGGAGTGGAACGCCGGCGCCCGGCGGCTGCTGGGCTGGAACTCCGCCGACATCCTGGGCCGCTCCGCCGTGACCATGCTGGCCGGCGGGGACAAGGCCCTGCCCTTCGCCCGCGGTGCGGACCGCTGGTACGGCATGGTCACCCTCTGCCACCGTGACGGCTCGGCGGTGTCCGTGTGGGTGCTCGCCCACCACACCCCGCCGAACGGCGACCACCCGGGCCGCTGGCTCGTGGTCACCCCGTTGGACGGGGACGCGCCGCCCTCGCCCGACGACCCACTGGAGCGGGTCGAGCTCCTGCAGTCACCCTGCGCGATCGCCATCTACGACGAACGGCTGCGACTGCGCCGGATGAACGACGCCATGGCCGAGGAACTCGGTCTGCCGCAGGAGCGGCTGCGCGGGCTGCGCATGCCCGAGATCAACGGCCGGCCGCAGAGCGTGGACATCGAGCAGCACCTGCACCGGGTGCTCATCACCGGCCGCGGGTACGACGTGCACTCCCACGTGCCGATCGGCGCCGACGGCCGCGGATACGCCTGGCTGGCCCGCATGGCCCCGATCACCGACGACTCCGGCCGGGTACGGGGGGTGTGCCTCGCCTCCCACGACTTCACCGAGCAGCACCTGGCCCGGGAGCGGCTCCAGATAGTCAACGAGGCGAGCGTGCGCATCGGCACCACCCTCGACGTCGTCACCACCGCCCAGGAACTGGCCGACATGTGCGTGCCGGCGCTCGGCGACTTCGTCACCGTCGACCTGCTCGATCCCCAGGAGTACGGCGGCGAGCCCCCGGCCGGTGTCACCGCCCCGGTCCGGCTGCGCCGGGTCGCGCACCGGTCCCTGCTGCCGGGCACCCCGGAGGCCGTGGCCCAGCCCGGTCAGGCCGACCTCTATCCGGCCTCGTCCCCGCAGGGGGCCTCGCTCACGGCGGGCCGCACGATCATCGCCTCCACGGCCTCCCGCGACCTGGAACAGTGGCTGGCCTGGAGCCCGACGCGCGCCGAACGGGTACGGGAACTCGGCATCCACGCCACGATGTCCGTGCCGATCCGGGCCCGCGGTCTGACCCTGGGGGTCGCGGTGCTCACCCGGTACCGGCGGTCGGGCCCCTTCACCGCGGACGACGTGCTGCTCGCCGAGGAGATCACGGCCCGCGCCGGCGTCTGCATCGACAACGCCCGCCGTTACTCCCGGGAGCGGGAAACCGCCCTCGCCCTCCAGCGCAGCCTGCTCCCCCGCACCCTGCCGCGCACGGCCGCCCTGCTCGCCGCGTCCCGCTACCTGCCCGCGGCGCGTGCCGGGGTGGGCGGCGACTGGTTCGACGTGATCCCGCTGTCCGGGATGCGGGTCGCGATGGTCGTCGGAGACGTCGTCGGCCACGGCATCCAGGCCTCGGCCACCATGGGCCGGCTGCGCACCGCGGTACGCACCCTCGCCGACATCGACCTCGCCCCCGACGAACTGCTCACCCACCTCGACGACCTGGTGCTGCGGCTGGCCGAGGAGTCGGGCGGCGACGGCAGCGGCACCGGCGAGGTCGGCGCGACCTGCCTGTACGCCGTCTACGACCCGGTGTCGCGCCGCTGCACACTGGCCCGCGCGGGGCACCCCGCGCCCGTGCTGCTGCTGCCCGGCAGGGCGCCCCGGCAGATCGACCTGCCGGCCGGGCCCCCGCTGGGCCTGGGCGGACTGCCCTTCGAGTCCGCCGAGCTGGAGCTGCCCGAGGGCAGCGTCCTCTCCCTGTACACCAACGGCCTGGTCGAATCCCGCGACCGGGACGCGGAGACCGGCCACCGGCTGCTGAACGAGGCCCTGGCAGGACACGCGGGCTCGCTGGAGGAGACCTGCGACCGGATCCTGCGCGCCCTGCTCCCCCAGGGCGGCTCGGCCGACGACGTGGCGCTGCTGCTCGCCCGCACCCAGGGCCTCCCCGCCTCCCAGGTGGCGACGTGGGACATCCCGGCCGACCCGGCGCTGGTCGCCCCGATCCGCAAGCAGGTCGTCGAGCAACTGGAGCACTGGTCGCTGAGCGAGCTGGCCTTCACGGCGGAACTGGTGGTCAGCGAGCTGGTCACCAACGCCATCCGGTACGGAGCACGCCCGATCCGGCTACGGCTGATCCAGGACGCGACGACGCTGATCTGCGAGGTGTCCGACACCAGCCACACCGCCCCGCACCTGCGCCGCGCCAAGACCTTCGACGAGGGGGGCCGCGGGCTGCTGCTGGTCGCCCAGCTCACCCAGCGCTGGGGCAGCCGGCACACGGCCGAGGGCAAGACCATCTGGGCGGAGCTGGAGCTGTACCAGGAAGAGCAGTAGGCCGTGGGTCAGGACGCGGTCAGCCAGGGCCGCACCTGCTTGCGGGCCTCGTGCAGCCGGGACTTCAGGGTGCCCAGCGGGATCCCGATACGCTCGGCGACCTCGGCGTACTCCAACTGGCAGATGTCCCGGTAGACCAGCGGCGCGACCAGGTGCGGGTGCTCCCGCTCCAGGCGGTCCAGCGCCTCCAGCAGGTCGATGCGGGAGCCCGCGATGACACTGGTGGTGCGCGGGTCGACGTACGCGGCGGGCTCGATCGCGGCCGGCTGCTCGGCGGCCCACCGCTTCAGCTCGCGGTACTTCTGCCGGGCGCAGTTGGCGACGACGGTGTACAGCCAGGTGCTGAAACGGCTGCGGCCCTCGAAGGTGGAGATCCGCCGGGCGATCTGCAGCAGCACGTCCTGTGCGGCCTCCTCCGCGTCCTCCCGGCAGGGCAGGAAGCGTCCGCAGCGCCGGACGGCCTCGGGCCGCACCTGAGCCAGCAACCGCTCCAGGGCCGCCGGATCACCCGCGGCGGCACGCCGGGCGAGGTCTTCGGTCAGCGCCGCGTCGTACACCGCAGGTCCCCCTTGGATCCGATCTCCGAGCAGGCATGATAGTCGTATGCACTCCCTCGAGCGGATCGGCCGCTACCGCCTGCAACGCCGCCTGGGCTCCGGCGCGTTCGGCACGGTGTGGCTCGCCCACGACGACCAGCTCGAGGCTCCGGTGGCGGTGAAGGTCCTCGCCGAGAACTGGTCGCACCGCCTCGACGTCCGCGACCGGTTCCTGTCCGAGGCACGCCTGCTGCGCAAGGCCGACTCCGGCCGGGTGGTGCAGCTCTACGACATCGGTGAACTCCCCGACGGCAGGCCGTACTTCGTCATGGAGTACGCCGACGCCGGCACCCTCGCCGACCGGCTGGCCGACGGCCCGCTGCCGGTGCCCGAGGCGCTGCGGCTGACCGCGCTGGCGGCCCGCGGCGCGGCGGCCCTGCACGACGCGGGCATCGTGCACCGGGACGTCAAGCCGAGCAATGTGCTGCTGCGCACCGCGCCGGACGGCAGCCTGCGGGTGCTGCTGGCAGACCTGGGCCTCGCCAAGAGCCTGGCCCAGGCCTCGGGGCTGACCCTGGCCGCCGGTTCGGCCGGGTACCAGCCGCCGGAGCAGGCCGAGCCCGGCACCGGCATAGACGCCCGGGCCGACGTCTACGCTCTGGGCGCGGTCGGCTACGAGCTGGTCACCGGCGTGGTCCCGGGTCCGCCGGGCCGGGTCGTACCCCCGCGGCGGCTGCGCCCGGACCTCGCCGACGAGGAGCAGCGCGCCCTGATGCGGGCGCTGGAGCCGGACCGCGAGCGGCGCTGGCCGGACGCGACGGCGTTCGCGGACGAACTGGACCGGCTGGCCGTGCGGGCGCCCGCCGCCCCGCGACGGCGCCGGCTCGACGGCGTGCGCGGGAGGATCGGCGCCCTCACCCTCACGGTCGCCGCGGTCCTGGCCGCCGTGGCCGCGGCCGTCACGGTGACGCTGGTCCACGGGCGCTCCTCGGCCGCTTCGCCGCCCGACGAGGTGCGGGTCGAGGACTCCACCGGCCGGATCGCGGCCGAGGTGCCCTCCGGCTGGGGCCGCCAACTGCGCGACGCCGGCTGGGACCCGAAGGCGCTGGGGTTGGCCTCGGGGCACGAGCCGGGGCTCGCGGTCGCCGACGACCTCGCGAAGTGGCCGGACCTCGGTGCCGGGGTGGACGGGGTGTTCGTCGGCCTGAGCGAACACGGCGACGTCACCGCGAAGGTGAACGCGCTCGCCCACGGCGGCTGCCACTACGACGGCAGCCGCGCCTACACCGCCGCGGCGTGGCAGGGCCGGATCCGCACCTGGAGCGCCTGCCCGGGCGGCGGCTCGATCAGCGAGACCGCGCTGCGCCCGGCGAACGGCACGGCACAGCCTCAGGCGTATGTGCAGATACGCCAGACCGGGGAGGCCGCCGACGCGACGGAGCGCATACTCCGCTCCCTCCGGGTCACCTGACGGGTGACACGCACCGACCGGAGGGGAAGACCCAAGGGACACATCCCACGCAGACGCCGCACGGAAAACACCCGTGCGGAAGGAATCCGTACGGAAGAACGGGCGAAAAAGCCGCGCGGACCGCGAACTTCGCGGCCGCTCGGCGCATCGGACTCTCATGACGGCGCACGGGGCGCCGCGGACACCCGCCGACAGGGCGCGTGCCACGACCTTGCAGGAGTGTTGAGAGACATGGCGTACACCTCCCGGTCCTTGCGTGGAGCGGCCGTGCTCGGCAGTGCGGTCGCCGTACTGGGCCTCATGAGCGCATGCGGCGACGACACGGGGGGCGGTGCTCCGCAGAAGGTGCCGGGCAACGCCTCCCCCGCGTCGGACGGGCCGACGGGTGCGACGACGCACACCTCGGGCGGCAGCGCCCCCGCGTCGCCGAGCGCCGCGTCCCCGGCCGGCACCCCGTCGTCGCGGCAGCCCACCGCCACGGCGGGCACGGGTGGTGACGGCACGGTGGACGCGGCCAGGAGCACCCGCTGCCACACCTCGGAGCTGAGTGCCGCCGTGGGCCGCAACAACCCGGGCGCGGGTCAGGAGAACTTCCCCGTCGTGCTCACCAACAAGTCCGCCCGCACCTGCACCCTGCACGGCTATCCCGGCGCCGCCTTCGTGAACGCCTCCGGCGCCCAGCTCGGCCCGGACCCCAAGCGCTCCTCCGGCAAGGCCGCCACGGTCACGCTGAAGCCGGGACAGAGCGCGTGGGCCGGCCTGAGCTTCTCCAACCCGGAGATCAGCGAGGCGAGGACGGCGACGCCCGCCGCGCTCCTGGTCACCCCGCCGGACGAGCGGGACCAGCTCAAGGTGAAGTGGACGGCCGGTGCGGTGCCGGTGTCCGGCAACTCCTCGTCCGTCTTCCTGACCGTCATCGCTCCCGGCACCGGCGCCTGATCCACCCGCAGGCCCGCCCGCACGGGCCCTGACCCGGACCCCGCCGCCACTCCCCCGGGCGGCGGGGTTCGTCATCGCCGCGTCCCGACTGTCACAGGACGGGAACAGGCACCGTCCGCCCCGATCTTTTGGCCGCAGCCGCCCATCGAACCCGTCGACCGCAACAGCGATGAGGCCCCCGACGGGGCCGCGACGAGGAAATCGGGGACGAGACATGAGCGGCATCTCACGCAGGCGTCTGCTGACCGCGGGAGCCACGGCGGGCACCCTGGGCGCGCTCTCGGCCTGCTCGGCCGGGGGAATGTCCCTGGGGGGCGGCTCCAAGGGCGGCCGGAGCACGGCGCAGGCCCGGCCGCTGAAGAAGATCGGTGACGGGTCCACCGCCGACACCGGGGCCCAGCCGCACCAGCCGAAGGCCACGCGGATGAAGCCGGGTACCCGGCCGCCGCAGTTCGTGGTGTTCTCCTGGGACGGCGCGGGCGAGCTCAGCAACAGGCTGTTCTCCCGGTTCCGCAAGGTGGCCGCCGACCACGGGGCGAAGATGACCTTCTTCCTCAGCGGCATCTACACGCTGCCCGAGTCCAAGAAGCACCTCTACCACCCGCCGCAGCACCCGGTCGGCGCGTCCGCGATCGGCTACCTCGCCGACCGGCACATCCACGCCACGCTCCAGCAGGTGCGTTCGGCCTGGCTGGAGGGCCACGAGATCGGGACGCACTTCAACGGGCACTTCTGCGGCGCGGACGGGGTGCGCAACTGGTCGAGCGCCGAGTGGCGCAGCGAGATAGACCAGGCGGTCCGCTTCGTCACCGAGTGGCGGACCAACACCGGCTTCACCGATCTCGACCCGCTGCCCTTCGACTACCGCAAGGAGCTGATCGGCGGCCGCACCCCCTGCCTGGAGGGCCAGGCCGCGCTGCTGCCGACGGCGGCCGCGCTGGGCTGGAAGTACGACGCCAGTTCGCCCGGCGGGCTGCAGATCTGGCCTGGCAAGGTGCAGGGCAACCGGATCTGGGACTTCCCGCTGCAGTCGATACCCTTCTCCGGCCACTCCTTCCAGGTCCTCTCCATGGACTACAACATGATGTACAACCAGTCCGCCGGAAACCCGCTGGGCGACCGCTCCCGGTACGACGCGTGGCGCGCGCAGGCCCGCGACACGTACCTGGCGGGCTTCCACCGCGCCTACACCACCAACCGCGCGCCCTTCTTCGTCGGCAACCACTTCGAGCGCTGGAACGGCGGCATCTACATGGACGCCGTCGAGGAGGCCATCGGCCGGATGGCCGAGTACGACGACGTGCGCTTCGTCTCCTTCAAGCAGTTGGTGGCGTGGCTGGAGGCGCAGGACCCGGCCGTCCTGCGCCGGATGCGCACGCTCGGCCCGGGGCAGTCCCCGGCCGGCGGCTGGGCGGAGTTCCTGGGCGCGGCGGGGACGGGGGCGTCGTAGACCTCTTACCGACGTCTGCTTTCATGGGCGGGCACTCGTCGATCACCGAAGCGAAGGACCGAGCCCTGAACACCCCGCTCGCCGAGGCCCTGTCGATCGTTCTGCTCGTCGCCGTGCTCGCCTGGGCCGTGGTGCGGCCCTTCGGCTGGCCGGAGGCGGTGCTTGCCGTTCCCGCGGCCGGGATCGCCGTCGCCACCGGCGCGATCTCCGTGGACCACGCCCGGGCCGAGGCCGAGCGGCTGGGCCCGGTGGTCGGGTTCCTGGCGGCGGTGCTGGTGCTGGCGCACTTCTGTGACGTCGAGGGCCTGTTCGAGTGGTGCGGGGCGTGGATGGGCCGCCGGGCGGCCGGGCGGCCGGTGCGGTTGCTGACGGCGGTGTTCGCGCTGGCCTCGGTGATCACGGCGGTGCTCAGTCTGGACGCGACTGTGGTGCTGCTGACGCCGGTGGTGTTCGCCACGGCCGCCCGTACGGGGGTACGGCCCAAGCCGCACGTCTACGCCTGCACCCATCTGTCGAACACGGCGTCGCTGCTGCTGCCGGTGTCCAATCTGACCAACCTGCTGGCCTTCACGGCGAGCGGGCTGGGCTTCACCCGGTTCGCCGCGCTGATGGCGCTGCCGTGGCTGGTGGCGATCGGCGCGGAGTACGCGGTGTTCCGGCGGTTCTTCGCCCGTGACCTGTCGGCGGCGGCCCCGGGCTCGGACGAGGCCGGGGAGCCGCCCGGACTGCCGCTGTTCGCGCTGGTGACCGTGGCGTGCACGCTGGCGGGGTTCGTGGTGGCGTCCGCGGTCGGCGTCGATCCGGCGTGGGCCGCGGCGGCGGGGGCGCTGGTGCTCGCCGGCCGGGCGCTGCTGCGGCGGCGGGCGACGCCGATGACGGTGGTGCGGGCGGCGGCCCCGGGGTTCCTGGCGTTCGTGCTGGCGCTGGGGATCGTGGTGCGCGCGGTGGTGGACAACGGGCTCGCCGACGCGCTCGGGCATGTGCTGCCCGGCGGTACGGGGCTGCCGGCGCTGCTCGGCACGGCCGCGCTGGCCGCGGTCCTGGCCAACCTGATCAACAACCTGCCCGCCGTGCTGGTCCTGCTGCCGCTGGCCGCGCCGGCCGGGCCCGGTGCCGTGCTGGCGGTGCTGCTCGGGGTGAACATCGGCCCGAACCTGACGTACGCGGGCTCGCTGGCGACGCTGTTGTGGCGGCGGATCGTGCACCAGCACGACCATGATGTGGACCTCGGGGAGTTCACCCGGCTCGGACTGCTGGCCGTGCCGTCGGCGCTCGTCCTGGCCGTGGTGGCACTGTGGGGGTCACTGCAGGTGGTGTGAGACAGCGGGTGTGTGAGACAGCAGGTGTGCGACCGAGGGAGGCCGACCGCAATGCGTGTGATCGTGTGGCTCGTCGAGGGCACCTGGCCCGCCTGCGTGGACGCCGTGGGCACCCACGCCCCGAACGCGTCCGACGTGGTGCTGCTGCATGTCAGCGGACCGGATGTGCCGGGCGTCGCGCACGGCGCCTTCGCGGGGCTGCTGGGCCGTGGCCGTCCGAACCGGGATCCGGGCACCCGGCTGGAGGGCCTCGGCGGCCGCTCGGCCGCGGAGCTCCTTCAGGCGGCGGCCGAGCGGCTGGGGCGGCCCTGCACCCGGCTGGAGCGGGCCGGGCGGGTCGAGCGGGAGGTGGTGGCCGCCGCCGAGGGCGCCGATCTGCTGGTACTGGCCCGCGACGGGGACCGGGCGCGCCTCGGGCCGCACAGCCTGGGCCCGGCCGTGCGCTTCGCCGTGGACCACGCCCCGTGCCCGGTACTGCTGGTGTGGCCGGAGGCGGCCCCGGCCCTGACCACGATGCCGCCCGCCCCTGGGCCGCACCACTGAGGACGGGGTCGCCTGCCTCTGGGGGATCGGCTGGAGGGTCAGCGGCCCCCGTGGCCGAAGCCCGAGCCGTCTCCGTAGCCGGTGCCGCCACCCCACCCGCCGCCGTACTGGCCGCCCCGTCCGTCGCCGTACTGGCCGCCGTTCCGGCCGCCCCAGCCGCAGTAGTACGGGTTGTAGGCGCACATGTCGGTGGAGGCGGTGCTCGACGGCGTCGGCTTCGCACTCGGCGAGGCGGCAGGCCGGGGGCTCGACGGGGTGGGGGCCGGCGAGGGGGTCTTCGCGGACTTGGGCGTGACCGGGGCCGAGGACGTGGCCAGGGGCGCGCTGTCGGCGTCCCAGTTGACGTTCTGCATCTGCAGGTCCGACTTGGAGGTGTCGATCACCCAGCGCTGGACGTCGCTGTCCACACGGGTCTTGACGACGAGGGCACCCGCGCCGTCGGTGGCCGCGGGGGCCAGCGCCAGGTCCTGCTCCCCGCGCGGCACCAGGGCTCCCTGGAGGGTGAAGTCGTAGCGCACATTGACGCCGGACGCGGCCGTGCACGGGGCGAGCTGGACCGAGTAGCCGAGGTGGGAGTCGAGGCACAGGCCGGGATCGGCGGCGCTGCGCAGCTGCCCGTCGGTCTCGTACGTCCACTGCTGGCTCGCCGTCGAGGAACAGGTGGCCAGCTCGGTCTCGGCGCCCTCGACGGCCTTCTTGCCGACGACGCCGACGCACAGGCCGGAGGCGAGGTTGTGCAGCCGGCCGCGCAGGGTGCCCTTGGCGGTCTGGCCGGACCCGACCCAGGACGGGTTCGTGGTCGAGGAGCCGGAACCGGGCTTCTTGCCGTCCTTGCCGCTCGCGGCGGGGGCGGCGCCGTCGCCGGAGCCGAGCACCGTCCACAGCACCAGCGGCAGCACGACCAGCCCGCTCACGGTGGCCACGGCCACGGAGAGGTTGCGCCGCCGGACACGGCGGGCGGCCCGCTGCGCGGAACGGCGGGAGGCGGGGCTCGAGGTGTCGGCGGCCGCTTCCCCGTCCGGGGCGGACGCGCGAGAGGTGCTCCGGCGCCTGCTCCGGGGCGCGGTGCCGCCGGAGCCGGGGCGCTCGGCGCGGCGCGCACCACGGGGCCGGCGGGGCTCACCGCCGGACGCGGCCGGGGCGGCCCCGTCGTCCGCCATGAGGACGGGTTCCGGGGCGACCGGGGACGCGCCGCGCGGCGGGGCCGCCGCGGGGTTGGTGAAGGGAGCGCCCGTGAAGGCTCCCGGGGCCGGATCGGTGAAGGACTCACCGCCCGCCAGGCCGGGTGCCGCGCCGGTGAGGGGACTGCCGCCGGTGAGGCCCGCCGCGATGGCGGCCGCGTGCTCGTCCCCGGCCGACGGGGCGCCGCCTTCCTGCCCGGCGGGCGCCTCGGCGCGGGCCGCCCGGGACTCGACGTAGGCCGCGGCGCCCCAGCCGAGCACCGCCTCGGCCAGGGAGAGGCCGAGCCCGGTGTTGAACCCGTCCAGCTGGTCGGCGGTGTGCCGGCAGTGCCGGCAGCCGTTCAGATGCCGCTGGAGGTCGGGGTCGACGTCGACGCCGGCCCGCCGGTAGGTCACGTCCAGCATCCGTATGTAGCGCAGGCACTCGTCGTCCTCGGCGAGTTCGCGGTGGGCCTGCAGGCATTCGTCGCGCAGCCGCTCACGGGCACGCCCGAGTTCCACGCGGGCGCCCTCCTCGTCCAGGCCCAGCAGCGCGGCGGGGGTCGCGAGGGGTTCGGCCTCGACCTCGGTGTGCCACAGCACGGCGCGGGCGGACTGGGGCAGCCGCTGGAACGCGCGGGAGATCAGTCGCCGGTAGGCGGGGGGCAGCATCCGGACAGCGGCGCGTTCGCCGTCGCCGGTGCCGGAGCGCAGCTCGGGGTGGAGGAGTTCCTGCCGGCCGTCGTTGTCCCATTCCGCCGCGATACGGCGCACGGTCACCAGGAGTTCGGGTCTCCAGGCCGAGGTCGGCCCCGCCTGCCTGATGGTGGCGCCGAAGAGCCGGGTGAAGGCAGCGGTGGTGAGCATGCCGGCCGCACGCGGTCCGTCGGTGCACAGCCGGGCGTAGGCGAAGGCCGCTTCCCAGTGCCGGTCGAGGAGTTCACCGACGGGATGCAGCGCGGGCGTCGCTCCTGTCCACTTCTTCAGCTCCGCGCTGAGCTGCTCGTCAGGGACGTCGAACGGCTGAGGCGGAGTGGGGGAATTCGACAGGCCTGCGTCATTCACCGGTGCATTCCTCCAAGACGCCACACGGGATTTAGTCCATACCAGGGGGTATGGTATCCGGCCCTGCGACACGATCGGGACACCCGTACGGGCTTCGGCGTCTCGAACGCCCACCTTCGGCGGCTCTTTTGGTGCGCCGGCGGGACGTACGGGAGCGGCCTCGAGCATGCGGAGTGCGACACGGAATTGTCCACCCGTGGACAGGGCACACCTTTGCACAGGCCAGCGGGCCGCAACAAGGGATCCCCCGGTTTTGCGCTCCGCTCGTCGGCCCTAGCATTTTGACGAATTGTCAACAGCCCGGTTTTTGTGGTTCTCCCCCGTCCCGGCACGGTAATCGCCCGTTACGCGTCCGGCCGGGGCCCCGTAGCGTTGAGGCCATGACAGCCACGGAGAGCAGCGCGGCCATCGCTTCCGAGTCCCTGCGTCAGCGGGTCGGGGAGTTCGAGCAGGCGGGGTTCACGGTGGTACGCCGGCTGTTCGGGCGCGACGAGATCGACCGGCTGTGCGCGGAGTTCGCGGCACTGCGCGCGGCCGGTCCGGTGCCCGGGCACTTCGAGCCCCGCGCCCCCGCACCGGGCGACGGTCCGGCCGACCCGCTGGACGCCTACCCGAGGGTCATGCATCCGCACGAGATCAGCGGCCCGGCCCGGGACGTCCTGCTCGACGCCCGGCTGCGCACGGTCCTGGAGGCGTTGCTCGGGGAGGAGGTGCTGGCCGCGCAGAGCATGTTCTACTTCAAGCCCCCTGGCGGCCGGGGGCAGGCCCTGCACCAGGACAACTTCTACCTCCGGGTGGAGCCGGGGACCTGTGTGGCCGCGTGGGTGGCCTGCGATGTGATCGACCGGGACAACGGCGGGCTGGAGGTCGTCCCCGGCACGCACCGGATGGACCTGTTCTGCCCCGAGGAGGCGGACGCCCGGCTGTCGTTCGCGCGGGAGTACGTGCCCCCGCCGCCCGGTCTGAGCCCGGTGGCCGTCGACATGACGCCCGGTGACGTGCTGTTCTTCAACGGCAGTCTGGTGCACGGCTCCTCGCCCAACCGCAGCGCGGACCGGTTCCGCCGCTCCTTCATCGGGCACTACGTCGGCCGCTCGGCCGAGCGGATCGGCGGCTACTACCGGACGCTGTCCATGGCGGGCGACCGGGTCCCGCTGCCCCGCAGCGAGGGAGCCGGTCCGTGCGGCACGGAGTTCGCACCGCACGGACCCCACTGACCGTCAGTGCCCGCTGATGGCGTGCGGGGTGTAGGGCGCCTCGAGCTCCTCGATCTCCTTGTCGCTCAGGGAGAGTTCGACGGCGGCCACCGCGTCCTCGATGTGCCCGGGCCTCGAGGCGCCGACGACCGGCGCGGCCACCGTGTCCTGGTGCAGCAGCCAGGCGAGGGCGACCTGGGCGCGCGGCACGCCCCTCTCGCCCGCGATACGGGTGACGGCCTCGACGATCGAGCGGTCGCTCTCCGGGTAGAGCCTGCTGCCGAAGTCGTCGTTGGCGCTGCGCTCGGTGACGGCGCCCCAGTCGCGGGTGAGCCGGCCGCGGGCGAGGGGACTCCAGGGCAGGACGCCCACGCCCAGGTCGGCGCAGAGCGGCAGCATCTCCCGCTCCTCCTCGCGGTAGAGGAGGTTGTAGTGGTTCTGCATGGACACGAACTTCGTCCAGCCGTGCCGCTCGGCCGTGACCTGCGCCTTGAAGAACTCCCACGCGTACATCGAACTGGCCCCGATGTAGCGGACCTTGCCCGCCTTGACCAGGTCGTGCAGCGCCTCCATCGTCTCCTCGACCGGGGTGTGACGGTCGTAGCGGTGGATCTGGTAGAGGTCGACGTAGTCGGTGCCCAGGCGGCGCAGGCTGTGGTCGATCTCCGTCATGATCGCCTTGCGGGACAGCCCGGCGCCGTTGGGTCCGGGCCGGGTCCGGCCGTGCACCTTGGTGGCGAGGACGATCTCGTCCCGGTCGGCGAACTCGCGCAGTACCCGGCCGACGATCTCCTCGCTGGTGCCGTCGGAGTAGACGTTGGCCGTGTCGAAGAAGTTGATGCCCGCCTCCAGCGCCTGCCGGATCAGCGGGCGCGACGCCTCCTCGTCGAGGGTCCACTCGTGGACGCCGCGGTCGGGCAGGCCGTAGGTCATGCAGCCCAGACAGATCCGCGAGACGTCCAGGCCCGTCGAACCGAGCTTCACGTACTGCATCGTTGCCGCTCCTGCCTTCGGGTGGGTTGCCGGAAGTCGAGCGTACGTCGTCCCGGGCCGCCTGCCGGGTCCGACTTGACGGCCGCCGCGGGCGGGGGATTTGATCACCCACGTGCCGTCACCAGCCCCCCAGGATGTCTCCCGCGCCGGACGTCTCGGAACGGTCGCAGGCGCCGTCGTGCTCGCCGTCACCGCGGCCCTCGGGGGCGCGGGATGCGGTTCTTCCGGTGGCACGCCGGGGCCGCCCGCGACCGGTCCGGCGAAGGGGGCGGTCCGCCTCCCGCCGCGCGCCGCCGGCTTCGACTACCAGATCGGCGGCCCCTACCGCCCGCCCGCGGGTGTCCGGATCGTCAGCCGCGACCGTTCGGCGTCCCCCGCGCCCGGTCTGTACAACGTCTGCTACGTCAACGCCTTTCAGGCCCAGCCCGGCGAGCGCGCCTCCTGGCCGGCCGACCTGCTGCTGCGTGACGCGCACGGCGAGGTGGTCGTCGACCGGGACTGGAACGAGCCGCTGCTGGACATCCGGACGCCCGCCAAACGCCGGCGCGTGGCCGAGCGGGTGGACCGCTGGATCGACGGTTGCGCGGCCAAGGGCTTCGACGCCGTCGAGCCGGACAACTACGACAGCTACACCCGCTCCCGGCATCTGCTCACCGCGGACGACGCGACCGCCTTCATCACCCTGCTGGCCCGGCACGCCCACGCCCGGCACCTGGCCATCGGCCAGAAGAACACCGTGGAGCTGGCCGGGGACCGGAAACGGACCGGGCTGGACTTCGCGGTGGCGGAGGAGTGCGCCGAGTACGACGAGTGCGGAACGTACGCGAAGGCTTTCGACGACCGGGTCCTCGTCGTCGAGTACTCCGACGCGGGCCTGCGCAAGGCGGTGGCGGGCTTCGGCGGACGGCTGAGCATCGTGCGCCGGGACGTGCTGGTCTCCACACCGGGCAGTGACGGGTACGTGCGCAGGACGCGGTGAGGCCGCGGCCCGGGGGGCCGCGGGGGACGGACGGGCGCGCGGTTGCTGCCCGCAGGTGACCGGTCGGCGTGGGAACGGCCGGGCGTGCCTCGGGGTGGCGCATCCTCGGCGCAGGCGACCGGCGCCAGGCCGGTCACGGCCGTACGGAGGAACCGCCGTGCCGACACGTCCGAGCACGCCCAGGATTCTGGCCGGGGCGGCGCTGCTGCCCCTCGTCCTCGTCTCACCCGCGTGGGGGCGGCCGGCTCCACCCCGGACGGTCGCGGCCGAGCCGCCGGCCACGCTGTGCGCGACCGCCGGGGTCCTGCGCGGCGAGCACGGCCAGCGGGCCACCGTCAGTCTGTGCGCGGACGACGGCACCCCCACGATGTCCGTCTCCGCCCCGGCCACGTGCGGGCGGGCGGGAACACGGGTGCGCTACACCTGCCAGACCTCGGGCCGGTGGACGGCCCGGCACGGCGAGCGGACCGCCCTGTCCGGGACGCTGCCCGGGGCGGCCCAGTACCCCGGTCCCGGGACGTACGACATCTCGGCCACCGTGCGTGTACGGTCGGCGCCCGCCGGGGTCGACCTGCGGGGCACCGTGCAGGCAAGGCTCACCCTCACCGCGCCGCCGCCCGAGCGGACGCACCGCATCCAGGTGGACCGGGGCGCGGTGCGGGCCGGTGCCGTGACGACGCTGACGTACACGGTCCACCGTGACAGTGCGCAGGGTGACGGCAGTGCACGGTTGGGGCTGATCGGCGAGGAGGGCAGCGGAGTGCGGTTGTCCACCGCCGACGGGCGCTGCGTCAACCCGCTGGTCGGCCGCTATCCGTCGAGGACCCGGCTGACCCACTCCCTGGACTGCGCGCTCACCGACCTCCAGCCGGGCCGTCCCGCCAAGGTGGTCGTCCGGGTGACGGTCGGCGGCACCTGCTCCACGGTGGTGTCCAAACTGGGCTACTGGATGCCGCAGGGCCAGGCCCTGTACACCGGCGGCACGCTGGCCGGGCCGACGGTCGGCTGCCGGTCCTGAGGTCCTTGCCCGCTGATCCGGCGCGCGCTCCCGGGCTATGGCCTGTCCGGCGGATCAGGTCGCAGGGCACGGGCGTGCCAAGCCCCGCGTCTGCGGCATGATCCGCCGGACAGGCCCTGGGCCCGGACGCGCGCCGTCCTGCGGGCACCCTGCGGGTGAAGGCGCCTTCCCGGGTCAGCCGGCCGGTTCGGTCACCTTGATCGCGCCGACCGGGCAGGCTCTGGCCGCTTCCCGCACCATCGGGTCGCCGCCCCCGTCCTCCCGGCCGGGGATCAGGGCGCTGTAGCCGTCGTCGTCCTGGGTGAAGACGCCCGGGGCGGCCAGGGCACACTGGCCGGCGCCGATGCAGGCGTCCTTGTCGATGTCGATGTGCATGGCAGGAGCCTCCTACCAGGTCACGGGGAGTTCCAGCATCCCCTGGATCGTGTCGCCCGGTTTGAACGGGATGTCCTCCGGTCGGGCGGCGAGCCGCAGTCCGGGCAGCCGGGCGAAGAGGGTCCCCAGGGCGATCTCCAGCTCCGCACGGGCCAGGTTCTGGCCCAGGCACTGGTGGATGCCGAAGCCGAAGCCGACGTGGTGACGGGCGGGGCGGTGCCAGTCCAGGGTGTCGGGCTCGGCGTAGACGGACTCGTCGCGGTTGATGACCGAGGTCGCGAAGACCACGCCGTCACCGGCCCGGATGAGGGTCCCCTCCACCTCGATGTCCTCCAGGGCGGTCCGCAGCAGCCCGTCGGCGATCGACAGCAGCCGCAGCAGTTCCTCGACGGCGGAGGGCAGCAGTGCGGGCTCGGCACGGAGTTCGGCCAGCCGCCGGGGGTGCCTGAGGAGCGTGTAGGTGCCGAGCGAGATCATGTTCGCGGTGGTCTCATGGCCGGCGATCAGCAGGATGACGGCCAGGGACACGGCGTCCGCACGGTCCAGCGTGCCGTCGCGCATCTGGTGGTGGACGAGGTCGTCGAGGATGCCCTCACCGGGCCCCGGCTGTTTCGCCTTGCCGTCGATCAACTCGCCCAGATACGCCTCCAGCCGGTCCCGGGCGTCCAGGGTGTCGGAGGGCGCCGGGCCGCGCAGCAGACGGCGGGACTGTTCCTCGAAGAACTCGTGGTCGGCGTACGGGACGCCCAGCAGGGAGCAGATCACCATGGACGGCACCGGCAGCGCGAACGCGCCGACCAGTTCGGCGGGCGGCCCCTGGCCGATCATGGCGTCCAGCCGCTCGTCGACGATCCGCTGGATGGCGGGCCGCAGTTCGGCGGCGCGCCGGAGGGTGAAGTCCGGGACCACCATCCGCCGCTGGGCGCGGTGTTCGGGGTCGTCGACGCCCAGCAGGGCGACCCTGCGGTCGCGGACGGCCGCGATGCGGGGGGTGGTCGCCGGGAAGCCGGGGCGGTTGCGGTCGGAGGACAGCCGCGGGTCGGCCAGCAGCGCGCGGGCGGTGGTGTGACCGGTGACCAGCCAGGCCGGGCGGCCGTCGAAGAGGGTGACACGGGCCAGGGGGTGCTGCGCGCGCAGCGGGTCGTAGGCGGTCGGTGGCTGGTAGGGGCAGGTGCGGTCCTGGGGGAAGGCGACGGGCTCGGAGTGAGCCATCGGTGCGGTCGTTTCCGTCATGGCGGACCTCGCAGACGAAGGGTGCGTGCCGATCTTCAATTAGATGCCCGGGGCATCTATGAGGCGACGGCAAGTTCGGCCAGATCGGTGATCCGCGCCTTCTGGCCGAACACCATGCCCGCGGCCGTCGTGATCGGGCCGATATTCGGTTGCGGGTGCCGACTCGCGGGCCGCAGGATCGCCCGCATGTTCACCACTGACACCATCCTGCCGCCGATGTCCGCCGCCGTCCTTCCGGTGCGCGTCCAGCAGCGGCCCGGCCGCCCCCGGAGGCCCGATCCCGCGCGCCCGTGACGGCGGCGCTCGTCGCGGGCCTGATCGCGGGGTACGGCGTCGCCGTACCCGTCGGCGCGGTCGCGACCTACCTGGTGTCCCTCACCGCTCGTACGTCCCTGCGGACCGGCGCGTGTGCCGCGCTCGGCGTGGCGAGCGCGGACGGTCTGTACGCGCTCCTCGCCACGCTGGGCGGCTCCGCCCTCGCGGCGACGCTGCGGCCGCTGCTCGGGCCGCTGCGCTGGGCCTCGGCCGTGGTCCTGGCGGCACTGGCGGTGCTGGGCGCGGTGACCGCCGTACGGCAGTACCGCGCGCACCGGCTCACCACCCGGTCCCAGCAGCCACCGCCCGGGCCCGGCCGCGCCTACCTGGGCCTGCTCGGCGTCACCCTCCTCAACCCCACCACGGTGCTCTACTTCGCCGCCCTGGTGCTCGGCACCCGCGCCGGGGACGCCGCGCGTCCGCTGGAACAGGGTGTCTTCGTCCTCGCCGTCCTCGCCGCCTCCGCCAGTTGGCAGCTGCTGATCGCCGGCGGCGGCGCCCTCCTCGGCCGCGCCCTCACCGGGCACCGGGGGCGGCTGGTGACGGCGCTGCTGTCGAGCGGTGTGACCATGGCGCTCGCGGTGCGGGCCGCGGTGGCACCCGGGTGACATCCGCCTGGCTCGATCGGGTGCCGGGCGGGGACGGCCGTGTTCCGGATCCGGCCGGGCGAACCGTGGTACGGATGATTCGAGCACCGGCCGACGTTGGCACACGGTGCAAGTGACCGGCAGGACCGTCGAAGGGACGAACGTCATGCCTCTCGAGGGCGAGTACGAGCCCAGCCCGACCCAGTGGGTGCGCGAGCAGGTCGAATTGTACGAGAGCTCCGGCGGCACCAAGGGGACGACACTGATGGACACGGGAATGCCCGTGATCCTGTTGACGACCCGGGGCGCCAGGAGCGGCAAGATCCGCAAGACCCCGCTGATGCGGGTGGAGCACGAAGGGCGGTACGCGGTGGTCGCCTCGCTGGGCGGCGCGCCGAAACATCCGGTGTGGTACTTCAACATCAAGGCCGACCCGCACGTGGAACTGCAGGACGGCCCGGTGAAGCAGGACATGACGGCCCGTGAGGTCACCGGCGAGGAGAAGGCCCGATGGTGGGAGCGCGCCGTGGCCGCGTACCCGCCGTACGCCGACTACCAGGAGAAGACCTCCCGGGAGATCCCGGTCTTCGTCCTGGAGCCGGCCGGCGGCGCGTGATCCGCGCCGTACTTCAGAAAAATCTGTTTCGGGGAGGCATGGACCGTCCCCGCCCGGGCACCAGAAGGTCAGGCCCCGCCGCGTTCCCCCGTCGCGGCGGGGCTTTCCCGTGCCTCGTCCTCCGGCCGGTCGGTCACGTCGAGGAAGATCTGGTCGGCTTCGGGGACGGCCTCGGTGAGCGACCGTTTGATGCGCATGGCGACCTCCTCGACCCGCTCGCTGTCGAGGCCGGGCACCAGGTCGATCCGGGCGGCCACGAGCGTGGAGTCGAGGCCCATCTTCATCGTGAACAGCGCCTCGACGCTGTCGATCTCCGGCTGCTCCTCCAGCAGTGTCCGGATCCGGCCGCTCAGCTCCGGGTCGGCGGCCTCCCCGATGAGCTGGTCGCGGGCGTCTCGGCCCAGCCGGTAGGCGACGTACACGAGCAGTACGCCGATCGCCAGCGAGGCGGACGCCTCCCAGACGACCTGTCCGGTGGCCATGTGCAGGGCCATGCCGACGATGGCGAGGGTCACGCCGAGCACCGCCGTGCCGTCCTCGGCGACCACGGTGCGCAGGGCGGGGTCCTTCAGGCTGCCGCCCTGCCGGCGCACCTGGTGGAGCGCCCGGAACAGGGAGGCGCCCTCGGCGAGCAGCGCGACACCCAGCACGATCAGGCCCGCCACATAGCCGCTGAACTTCTCCTCGGCGCCGCTGTGGAGTGCCTCGGCGCCCTGGAAGAAGGAGAAGCAGCCGCCCATGACGAAGATGCCGACGGCGGCCAGCAGGGACCAGAAGAACCGCTCCTTGCCGTAGCCGAAGGGGTGCCGTGCGTCGGCGGGGCGACGGCTGCGGCGCAGCGCCGCCAGCAGGAAGACCTCGTTCAGGCTGTCGGCGACCGAGTGCGCCGCCTCGGACATCAGGGCGGGCGACCCCGCCAGCAGTCCTCCGGCGGCCTTGGCGGCCGCGATCACCAGGTTGGCGGCGAGCGCCACCCAGACGGTGATCCGTGTCTTCCGGTCGGCCTGGTGGTCGCCGCCCCCGGCCCGGTTCGCCTCCTGTCCGGTGCTCCGCCCGGGGGACCTGCCGCCGTCCCGGTCCGTGGTCGTCTGTTTCCGCTGTCGCGTCGTCTCTTCCGAAGATGTCCCGCTCACCACCGCCGGTTGCCCCCAGCCGGGACGGCTCACACCGTGCCGACGGCGGAAATCGGGGAACGCGTTCCCCAGGACGCCCCCTGCGGCAAGGAGGAAACATGGGTGGCGACGGCAACCGCTCGTACGGCCACAAGACGTTCACCCGGTCCAAGAGCCACTTCGCGGACCGGATCACGGCGGACGGCCGGGACGGCTGGCCGGTGGAGGCGGGCCGCTACCGTCTGGTCGTCAGCCGCGCCTGTCCGTGGGCGAGCCGGGCGGTGATCTCCCGCCGGCTGCTGGGACTGGAGGACGCCCTGTCCATGGCGATCGCGGATCCGGTGCAGGACGACCGGAGCTGGCGCTTCACCCTGGACCCCGACGGCCGCGACCCCGTGCTCGGCATCCGCTTCCTGGCCGAGGCGTACGACCGGCGGGAGACCGGGTACCCGGGCGGGGTGAGTGTGCCGGCGGTCGTGGAGGTGGCCGGCGGGCGCCTGGTCACCAACGACTACCAGCAGCTCACCCTCGACCTGGCCACCGAGTGGACGGCGCTGCACCGCCCGGGCGCACCGGATCTGTATCCGGCCGCCCGGCGCGACGAGATCGACGAGGTGATGGCGGGCGTCTACGAGGACGTCAACAACGGTGTGTACCGCGCGGGGTTCGCCACCCACCAGGAGGAGTACGAGGCGGCGTGCGCCGCGGTCTTCCGGCGGCTGGAGCTGCTGACGGAGCGCCTGGCCCGGCAGCGCTACCTGGTCGGCGACACCCTCACGGAGGCGGACATCCGGCTGTTCACCACACTGGTCCGTTTCGATGCCGTCTATCACGGTCACTTCAAGTGCAACCGGTGGAAGCTGGCGGAGAACCCGGTGCTGTGGGCGTACGCCCGTGACCTGTTCCAGACGCCCGGCTTCGGTGACACGGTCGACTTCGACCACATCAAGCGGCACTACTACCAGGTGCACAGCGGCATCAACCCGACCGGGATCGTGCCGCTCGGGCCGGATCTCGCCGGCTGGCTCGCGCCGCACCACCGGGAGGAGCTCGGCGGCCGGCCGTTCGGCGACGGGACGCCGCCGGGGCCGGTCCGTCCGGGTGAAGAGGTACCGGCCGCAGGGCGGCCCTGAAAGACGTACAGATCGCGACGAAGGAGTTCCACACGTGGCCAAGAAGAAGAAGCTGCCCCTCGCCTACCAGCCCGTCGGCTTCGTGCTGAGCTGGGCGAGCGGGGCGCTGGCCGGGATGGCCTTCCGCAAGGCGTGGAAGGCCATCCGGCACGAGGACGACGCGCCCGACGCGCTGGACCCGGACCGCGGCTGGGGCGAGATCCTGCTGGCCGCGGCGGTCCAGGGCGCCATCTTCGCGGTGGTGCGCAGCGCCGTGGACCGCACCGGGGCCAAGGCCATCGAGCGCTCTACGGGGGTGTGGCCGGCGTCCGACAAGGGAGGCCGGGACTGACCGGCCGACGACTGAACCGGTGCCTCCCCCTCAGCCCTGCTTGGGTGCGGTGGGAGGCACCAGGCGCACCGTGAAGGAGTGCCCGGACGGGTCGGCGTAGCCGCGTTCCTCGTACGGTCCGGCCGGGGCCTTGGTGTCGAGGGGCCGGCCGCCGAGCCCGATCACCCGGCGTTCGGCCTCGTCCAGGTCCTCCACCAGGAAGTCGAGGTGTACCTGGAGGGAGTTCTCGGGGCGCGGCCAGCTCGGCGGGGTCGCGTTCATGTCCCGGCGGAACGCCAGCCTAAATCCGTCGGCCGCCCTGATCTCGACGACGTTCGCGGACGCGGCCGTCTCCTCCCCCTGCAGCAACTCCTTGTAGAACTCGGCGAGTTTCTCCGGCTCGGCGCAGTCGAGCACCACAACGCCCGTTTTCACAAGTGCCATTGCTTCCTCCGTTGGGATGAGAGAGACCCTTCCCTGCGGATATCCCGGCCCCGTGGATTCAGTCGGCCACCGGCCACGTCCCGTCGCGCATGAGGTCGCGTCCGTCCGGACGACGCCCAGGGCGAGGCCCTGCCCGACGCCGCGCACCTGCTCGACTTCCTGGACAGCCGTCCCGCTATCCTGGACACCTGTCCAAGAAAAGGGGAGTCCTGGTCGTGGAGATCGTGGCGAACATACTGGTCGGCCTGGTGGCGGCCCTGCACGCGTACATTCTGGTGCTGGAGATGTTCCTGTGGCAGAAGAAGCCGGGACGGGGGCTGCACGGCTTCGACCGGGAGATGGCACGCGCGACCGCGCCGATGGCCGCGAACCAGGGGCTGTACAACGGCTTCCTCGCGGCGGGCCTGGTGTGGGGGCTGGTGGCCGCCGATCCGACGGGGCCGCGTGCGCAGGTTTTCTTCCTGTGCTGCGTCGTGGTCGCGGGCGTGTTCGGGGCGGTCACGGCCAACCGCCGCATCCTGTTCGCGCAGGCGCTGCCCGGTGCGCTGGCGCTGACGGCTGTGCTGGCCGCCTGGTGACCCGGCACGCGCCCGAGGACCCACGGGCCGCCCGTACCCGGGCGCGGCTGCGCGCCGCCCTGCTCCAGGAGTGCGCGGAGCGCCCGTTGACGGAGGTCGGCGTGGCGGCGCTGGTACGCCGGGCCGGGGTGGGCCGGGCCACGTTCTACGTGCACTACGACGGGCTGGAGGCGCTGGCCGTCGACGCCTGCGCGGACGTGGTGCGGGAGGCGGTTCAGGCGCTGCACGCCTGGCGCGGCCGGCCCGATCCCGTGCACGCCCCGCCCGCGCTGCTCGAGTTCTTCGCGGGCCTCGCCCCGCACGCCTCCCTCTACCGCGCCTTGCTCACCCCGGGCGGTGGCGGGCCGCTCGGGCAGGTCCTGCACCGCGACCTGAGGGCCCGCAGCCTGGCCGAGCGTGAACGGGCGGGCGCCGCCGACGCCCCGCTGGTCGCCTCGGCCGTGGCCGCGACCTTCGCCGGCGTCCTGGCCGACTGGCTGCACGGCCTGCTGACGGCGAGCTCCGACGAAATCGCCCACCATGTCTGGCAGTTGCTGGTCGCGCTGCACCGCAGCCGGTGACGGCTCACCGGCCGGCCGGAAAGGACAGGGGCGTTCAGCGTGTCGCCTGGAAGGTCCGCCGGTAGGCCTGCGGGGACACTCCGATCGCCGCGTGCAGGTGCTGGCGCAGGGACGCGCCCGTGGCGAAGCCGACCTCGCCGGCGATCTGGTCCACGGACAGGTCGCTGGACTCCAGCAGGTGCCGGGCGCGGGCGACACGCTGCTGGATCAGCCAGCGGCCGGGGCTGAGACCCACCTCGTCACCGAAGCGGCGGGCGAAGGTGCGCAGGCTCATCCGGGCGTGGCCGGCGAGGTCGGTCAGGGTGAGGGGTTCACCGAGGCGCTCCAGGGCCCATGCGCGGGTGGCGGCGGTGCTCGCGGCGGCGTACTCGGGCACCGGCTGCATGATGTACTGCGCCTGGCCGCCGTCCCGGAACGGCGGGACCACGCAGCAGCGGGCCACGAAGTTCGCCAGGGCGCTGCCGTGGTCCTCGCGCACGAGGTGCAGGCAGATGTCGACGCCGGAGGCCGCGCCGGCCGAGGTGAGGAACCGGCCGTCCTCGACGAAGAGCACGTCCGGGTCGAGGGTGACGCGTGGGAAGGCACGCCTGAAGCGATCGGCGACGGCCCAGTGCGTGGTGGCCCGGCGCCCGTCGAGCAGTCCGGCCGAGGCGAGGACGAACGCGCCCGTGCAGATGGAGACCACCCGGGCGTGCTCCGGGATCCGCGCGAGCGCCGCCGCGACCTCGTCCGGCAGTTCGTCGGGGATGCGATCGGTCGGGAAGGACGTGATCACCACGGTGTCCGCGGACTCCAGCACGTCGGGGCCGTGCTCGACGGTGATCGAGAAGTCCGCACTGGTGCGCACCGGTTTCCCGTCGACCGTGCAGGTCAGCACCTCGTACCGGCCGTCGGCCGCGCCGAGGATCCGGCTGGGGATGCCGAGTTCGAAGGGATAGACGCCGTCGAGGGCCAGGACCACGACCCGTTCCACACGCTGCATGGCACGATCGTATCGAAGGTTGGCAATCATGCCATTTCCTTGGAGGGCGGCCCACGGCAGGCTGGTCCACCATGAGCGATGCGAACACCATGCGTGCGATCAGTCAGGACGTCCTCGGCGGGCCCGAGGTCCTCAAGGAAGTGGAGCTGGAGCGGCCCGCGCCCAGGCCGAACGAGGTGCTCGTGCGGGTGCGTGCCGCCGGGATGAATCCCACCGACTGGAAGCACCGCGCCACCGGCGGTTTCCTGGGCGAGCCGCCCTTCGTGCTGGGCTGGGACGTCTCGGGCGTGGTGGAGGCGGTCGGCATCGGCGTCGCCGCCTTCGCGCCCGGTGACGAGGTCTTCGGCATGCTGCCCTACCCCCTCGGTCACGGCTCGCACGCCGAGTACGTCACCGGCCCGGCCCGCGCCTTCGCGCACAAGCCGGCCTCCGTGGATCACGCCCAGGCGGGCGCGCTGCCGCTGGTCTCCCTGACCGCCTGGCAGGCGCTGGTCGAGACGGCGGACGTGCGGCCCGGTCAGCGCGTGCTGATCCATGCGGCGGCCGGTGGTGTCGGCCATGTGGCCGTGCAGATCGCCAAGGCGCGCGGCGCGTACGTGATCGGCACCGCGAGCGCGGGCAAGCACGACTTCCTGCGCAGGATCGGGGTGGACGAGGCGGTCGACTACCGGGAGACGGACTTCGCCGAGGCCGTGAAGGACGTCGACGTGGTGCTGGACACGATCGGCGGGGACTACTCCCTGCGTTCGCTGCGCGTGCTGCGCCCGGGCGGGGTCGTGGTGTCGATCCTCCCGGTCGGCTCCGGCGACTTCTACGAGGAGGCCGAGCGGCTCGGTGTGCGGGCGGTGCGGATGCTGGTCGACGCCTCGCGCAGCGGCATGAAGGAGATCGCCCGGCTGGTGGAGGAGGGCAGCCTGCGCGCCACCGTCGCCGGGACCTTCCCGCTGGCCGATGCCGCGAAGGCGCACGCGCTCGGCGACACCGGCCGCACCACCGGGAAGCTGGTCCTGCTGGTGGACTGAGTCAGAACGTCAGTACGGGCTTGATGGCCTTGCCCGCCCTCATGTCCCGCACCGCCTGCTCGATGTCCGCGAACGGATAGGTGCTGATCAGGCGGTGCAGTGGGAGCCGTCCGTCCCGTACCAGCTGGACCAGGGCGGGGATGAAGGTCTGGGTCTCGCTGTCGCCGAGGGTCAGGCCGACGACCTGCTTGCCCCCGAGCATCCCGTTGACGTCCAGGGCCACCTCGGTGCCGAACGGCGGGGCGCCGACGATGACCAGGGTGCCGCGGGCGCCGAGCGCGTCCACGCCCTGGCGCAGCACGCCGGCGTTGCCGGTGGTCTCCACGATCCCGTCGGCGCCCTGGCCGCCGGTGATGTCGGCGAGCGCCGCGGCCAGGTCCTCCTCCCCCGCGTCCACGGTGTGCGTGGCGCCCAGTTCGAGGGCCAGCTGAAGCCGTTCGCCGACCCGGTCGACGGCGATGATCGTGGTGGCCGGGGTGAGGGCTGCGGCCATCACGGCGGACAGGCCGACGGCGCCGGCGCCGAGCACCACGACGGTGCTGCCGGTCCGCGGCTTCAGTACGTTCCACACGGCGCCCACTCCGGTCTGCACTCCGCAGCCCAGCGGGGCGAGGGACGCCAGCGGCAGGTCGTCCCCCGTCACGTCCACCTTCACCAGGCTGCGCCGGTCCACCAGGGCCCGCTCGGCGAACGAGGACTGGCCGAAGAAGTGGCCGCCGAGCGGCTCGCCGGCCCGGCTGATGGTGCCGCTGCCGTCGGCCCGGCGGCCGCCGATGAGGTTCAGCGGCAGCCATGTCGTGCAGTACGCGGGGTGCCCGCCGTGACAGTTGCGGCACTCACCGCAGGAGGTGAAGGACAGGATGACGTGGTCACCGGGCGCGACACCGGTGACCGCGGAGCCGACGGCCTCGACGACGCCCGCTCCCTCGTGGCCCAGCACTCCGGGCAGGGGGAAGGGCAGTCCGCCGCTCGCCACGCCCAGGTCCGTGTGGCACAGGCCGGCCGCCACCATGCGGACCACCGCCTCGTGCGGTCCTGGCTCGTCGAGTACGACGTCGGAGAGGGTGAAGGGCGCTCCCCCGGACTCGACCACGGCGGCGCGTGTGGTGATGGACATCGCGTGCACTCCTTTCGGTTCGGTTGGGGGGCGTTCAGTCCAGCGAGACGACGACGGACTTGACCTTGGTGTAGGCGGCGAGGGCCTCGGGGCCGTACTCGCGGCCGAAGCCGGAGTCCTTGACGCCGCCGAAGGGCACCGCGGGGTCGAGCATCGCCCAGTCGTTGATCCAGACGATGCCCGCCTGGAGGCGGTCGGCGATGCGGTGGGCGCGGGCCAGGTGGGAGGTCTGCACGCCCGCCGCCAGGCCGTACGGGGTGGAGTTGGCGAGGGCGACGGCCTCGTCCTCGGAGTCGAAGGGCTGCACGGTCAGGACCGGGCCGAAGATCTCGTCCTGGACGACCCGGGAGTCGTTGGGCAGGTCGGCGATGACCGTCGGCTTGTAGTAGAAGCCGCCGTTCAGGTCGATCCGCTCACCGCCGCACACGATGCGGCCGCCCTCCTTGCGGGCCAGGGCGACGTACTCCTCGACCTTGCGCAGGTGCTTCTCCCCCGCCATCGGGCCGACGACGGTGGCCGGGTCGCGCGGGTCACCGACCGGCACGCCGGGCACGGCCTCGGCGAGGATGCCGAGCAGGGTGCCGTACACCTCGCGCGCGACCAGCAGGCGGGGGCCGCCCATGCAGAACTGCCCCGTGTTGAAGACGAAGCCCTTGATGACCGCGCCGACCGCCTTCTCCAGGTCGGCGTCCTCGAAGACGACGTGGGCGGCGTTGCCGCCGAGTTCCATGGTGACCGGCTTGAGGGCCTCACCGGCGGCGCCTGCCACATGCCTGCCGACCGCGCTGGAGCCGGTGAAGGCGACCTTGTCGACGCCCCGGTGGCGCAGCAGGGCCTCGCCGGCCACCGGTCCGGTGCCGGTGACGACGTTGACCACGCCGTCGGGCACGCCGGCCTTCCGCAGCAGGCCGGCCATGTACAGGGCGCTGAGCGGGGTCTCGTCGGCGGGCTTGTGGACGACCGTGTTGCCGGCCGCGAGGGCGGGGCCGATCTTCGAGCCGGAGAGGATCAGCGGGAAGTTGAACGGGGTGATGGCGGCGACCACGCCGAGGGGTTCGCGCCGGGTGTAGGCGAGGGCGTTGAGGGGGGTGTCGCGGGTGGCGCCGTCCAGGGAGTGGGCGAGGGCGGCGAAGTACTCGTAGTCGTTGGCGGCGTTGGCGATGTCGACCGCGCGGCAGAGCGTGATCGGCTTGCCGACGTCGAGGCTCTCCAGGGCGGCGAGTTCGTCGGCGTTCTCCCGGATGAGTTCCGCGACCCGGTGCAGGATCCGGCCGCGCTCCCGGCCGCTCAGCCCGGACCACTCGCCGGCGTCGAAGGCGGCTCGGGCGGCGCGGACCGCGGCGTCGACGTCGGTGGCGCCCGCCTCCGCGACGGTGGTGACCACCTGCCCGGTGGACGGGTCGATCACGTCCGTACGGGCACCGTCGGCGGCCTCCCGCCACTGACCGCCGATGAACAGCTGCCCGGGACCGGTGTCGATGGTGGTCGTCATTGCCTACTCCCCAGCGTAGATCGCCAAGACTTCAACAAACAGGATTCCTGTTGATGCGCAGTCTCATTACAGACAGGTTTCCTGTCAATGGTCTAGGGTTCGCGCATGGCCGGTACACGCATACGCCCATCATTGCTCTACATGGTCAAGCAGGTGGAGCTGGTGGTCCGCGCACGTCTGGACGAGCTCGTCAAGCCCGCGGGGATCACCGCCCTGCAGTACACGGCCCTGACCGTGCTCGAACGGCACGACGGGCTGTCGGCGGCTCAGCTGGCGCGGGACTCGTTCGTCACCGCGCAGTCCATGGCCGACCTCGTGCGGTCACTGGAGGGCCGCGGGCTCGTGCGGCGGGAGCGCAATCCGCGCAACCGGCGCGAGCTGCTGATCCTGCTCACCGACGCGGGGCGCGAACTGCTCGCCGGCTTCGCGGACCCGGTGCGGGAACTGGAGGAGCGGATGGTCTCCGGTCTCACCGCCGGCCAGGAGGAACAGTTCCGCCAGGCGCTCGCCAAGACATGGCAGGCACTCTCCTAGCCTGACACTTCGTCACCCTGTCGCGCAGACCACAGGAAGACACGCGCCAAAGTCGAAGACATATGTCAATCGAACATGCTCAAATTCCCTCTATCGAGGGTAACTTGCAGTGCGGGGAGCGGATGGCCCGGCACGGGTGGGAGGTGACGCCGGCATGCATCAGGAACCCGCACCACTCACCCGGCACCTGCGCATCCACCAGGACCGCGGGCACACGGTCCTGGAGTTCCGCGGCGAGATCGACATCATGGCGGCCACGGAGATCACTCCGTACCTGGACCGGGTGACGGACCGGACCGGCGCGCGGATCGTGATCGACCTCGGGCAGATCGAGTTCTTCGACTGTTCGGGTCTGCGTCTGCTGCACCGGGCCCGCCGCCGGGTGCTGGAGCGCGACGGGCAGCTGCACCTCGTGTGCACCCACCCGCTGACCCTGCGCGTGCTGAAGGTGACGGGGACGTCGCGGCTGCTGCCGCCGCGGCCGACCCTGGAGGAGGCGCTGCGGCGGTCCGAGGCGACGTCCGGCACGTTGTGACGGCCTTCGCCGGCCGGGCGGCGGTCACTCGCCGCGCGACTCGTCGAACAGGGCACTGACGGACTCACCGTTGTGGATGCGCCGCACCGCCTCGGCCAGCGCCGGGGCGATGGACAGCACCCGCAGCTTCTCGGTGCGCTCGTCCACCGGGACCGGCACGGTGTTGGTGCACACGATCTCCAGCACGTCCGGCTGCTCGCTCAGCCGTTTCAGCGCACCCGCCGCGAAGAGTCCGTGCGTGCACGCCACCCGGATCGAACGCGGCCCCAACTCCCGAAGCCGGTCCAGCAGTTCCAGCACGGTGCTGCCCTTGGCGATCTCGTCGTCCAGCACGATCACGTCCCGCCCGGCCACATCACCGATGACCGAGCTGATGCTCACCCGGTCGTCGGCGAACCGCTGTTTGGCGCCCGCGGCCACCTGCGCGCCGATCAGCCGGGCGAACGCGGCGGCCTCCTTGGCGTTGCCGAGGTCGGGTGAGACCACGGTGGTACGCGTGAGGTCGTACCGCTTGAAGTGCGCGGCCAGTTCACGCAGGGCGTGCAGGTGGTCCACCGGGACCGAGAAGAAGCCGTGCACCTGCGGCGAGTGCAGCGTCATGGCGAGGACCCGGCTCGCGCCCGCCGCCACCATCAGGTCAGCGACCAGCCGGCCGCCGAGCGAGATGCGCGGGGCGTCCTTCTTGTCGGAGCGGGCGTAGGAGTAGTGCGGCATGACGACGGTTATCCGTCCCGCGGACGCGCCCCGGGCCGCGTCGCTCATCAGCAGCAGTTCGACCAGGTGCTCCTGCACCGGCCTGACCAGCGGCTGGATGAGGAAGACGTCGCGTTCGCGGCAATTGGCCTGGAGCTGCACCTCCAGACAGTCGTTGGCGAACCGGCTGACCCGGGTCGGGCTGAGCGGCACGCCGAGGTGGGCGCAGACCTCCTTCGCCAGTTCCGGGTGGGCACTGCCACTGAAGACGGCGATGTCTCGCACGATCCGCTCCTCGCGTGATCATTACGGGTCGCGGCTCATGCTACTGCCCCTCTCACCACGGCACGGATGCGTGGGGGACGTCGCTTCGGGGGGCGTCGGCTCCGAAGCGGCAGGCAACCTCGGCACCGGCGTGGTCGTCCTCCAGGGGTGGCGGCCGTCACCTCAGTGCCACGAGGCACCGGGGCTACGGCTGTCGCGCCGGCTGAAGCGGCCGGCCGTCCGGCAAGGCACCCACCAATGGCCCGTCCACCGGGACATCCGTTCTTGGAGGTTTGATGCAGTCCGTCGTCGTCAAGGTTTCACGCTTCGCGGGAGTGAGCGTGGCGGTTGCGGCCATGTCCCTGACCGGCGCGGCCGCAGCCCACGCGGAGCCCCCCACCCAAGGCTGCCCGTACCCGTACGTATGCTTCTACGCGGACGGCAACGCCCTGAACGCGGGCACTGTGATCTCGAAGTACCGGGACGTCACCAGCGGCTACCAGGCGGTGACGCCGCGGCCGCACTACGGGGTCCTCAACACGCGCAATGACGACGTGGTGTATCTGCGGCTCCAGAGCGGTGGCTCGGTCTGTCTGGAGCCCAACAGCCAAACGGTCTTCACCGACGCCTACAAGGTCAACGGGATAAGGATCTCCAGTAGCTCCACGTGCTGAATCCTCCGCCAGCAGCACCTGCCCGTCGGGGGAGAGCGCCACGAACCCGGGGCCGCCGGTCAACTGCGGCATGCCGCTCCCGGTGTGCCGGACCCGGGTCCACCAGGAGTCGTTGCCGCCGATCCGGTGTCTGAGGACGGCCACCAGGAACTCACCGTCGGCATCGCGAAGACGGCGCCACCACGCGGCATCGAGCGCTTCCCCTGACCACGCCGTCCGGCGCCGCGATCCCGCGTGAGGGCGTTTCCCTGAGCTGCCCCAACGCACCGGTCTGTTACGGCCCTTGACGGGCATGCGGTGTGTAGGAAGGAGGGCCCGTCACGATGACGACTTCCCCCACGCGCCTGCCCAGGCGCATGCCCGGCTGGGCCAAGGTGGTGACCGCGTTCGTGCTGGTGCTCGTGGTGCTGTTCGCCGGGATCCGGCTGGCCGTGCTGCCGGGCATCAAGGACCTGTTCGGCACGCAGACGCACGACCGTTCCGGCCCCGCGCTGCTGAAGTCCATCCAGGACATGAGCCGTTACGACGCCGCTTCCGGCAACTTCCAGGTCGTCGTGGACCTGGAGAAGGACGCCAAGTACCTGCCCGACGCGATCCGCGGCACCCGCACCCTCTACGTCGGCGCGGGCACCGTGGACGCCTACGTCGACCTCGGCCAGGTCGGCAAGGACGACGTGACGGTCAACGACGACCGCACGTCGGCCACGCTCCGGCTGCCGCACGCGCGGCTCGGCAAGCCGGCGCTCGACGCCGACCACTCGTACGCCGTGTCCAAGCAGCGCGGTCTGCTGGACCGGCTCGGCGACCTCTTCTCGGACAACCCCAACAGCGAACACGCCGTGCAGGAGCTCGCCGTGAAGCACATCGGCACCGCGGCCAGGGACAGCGGGCTGACCACGCGCGCCGAGACCAACACCACGGACATGCTGCAGGGCCTGCTCGGCTCCCTCGGCTTCAAGGAGGTGCACGTGAGCTACGGGTCCTGACAGGGCCCACCGGGCCTGCCCGCGCCTCAGCCGCCCAGCACACCCGGCAGGGCGAGCGCTCCGAGCAGGGTGGTGCCCAGCAGCAGCCAGGCCACGTAGTCGCCGACGTGGCCCGACTGCAGCCGGCGCAGCGGCCGTACCCAGTCCGGGGCGGTGGACCGGCCCGGACGGGTGACGGCCCGCGCGGCGAGACCCACGGCCAGCAGTGTGGAGAGGAGGCCCAGCAGGATGCCGACCGGGGTCCACCCCACGGCGGCCGCGGCACCGCCCGACCCGGCCTCGTTGACGGCCCGGGCGACGGCGCCGGCGAAACCGGGGACCAGGCCGACGGCGACGGCCGCGGCGAGCAGCACCGCCGGGACCGCGGTCATCGTGTCCGGGACCCGGCGCAGCCTGCCCCGGGTCTCCGGCCGTTCCTCGGAGCCGGTGGTCTCGCCCTCGGCGGCGTCCTCGGGACGGGGTCCGAGGCCCAGGAAGACCCGGGCGGCGACCCGCAGCACCGCGCCGGCGGTCACCGCGGAGGCGGCGACGTACAGCACGGTGAGCGGGCCGCCCACGGCCTCCTCGGCGACCGACTTGCCGAGCGCCGTGCCGAACGGCGGCAGCCCGGCCAGGCCCAGCGCGCCGACGGTGAACATCACCCCGACCCCGCGCAGCCGCCGGGCCCTGCCGTGCAGGGCGTGTTCGTCGACGCTGCCGTACCGGTCGAGGAGGATGCCCGCACAGGCGAACAGCGCCGCCTTCACCCCCGCGTGCCCGAGGACGTACAGCGCGACCCCGTCGTCGGCCTCGGGGGTGAGCGTGCCGACGCCGACGAGGAACAGCCCGGTGTGGGCGATGGTGGAGAACGCCAGCATCCGCTTGATGTGCCGCTGGTACCAGCACATCGCGGCGCCGACGGCCGCCGTCACCGCGCCGAGCACCACCAGCGCCCGTTCCACGTCGGCGGGCGGAATCCCGCCCGGCCCGGAGAACACCGTGCCGTAGACCCGCCACGCGCCGAAGACGCCGAGCTCGACCATGACACCGGACAGCAGCATGCACACGGGGGTGGGCGCCACGGCGTGCGCGTCCGGGAGCCAGAAGTGGAAGGGCACGGTGGCGGCCTTGACCAGCAGCCCGGTCATGACCAGCACGAAGGCGGCGAGGACCAGCGCGTCAGGCCGCCCGTGCGTGGCGGCGGCGTCGAGTCCGCGCCCGATCTTCGTCATGCCCAGCTCGCCGGTGCGGGCGTACAGCAGGCCGATGCCCATCAGCATGGCGTACGCGCCCAGGGAGTTGACGACACCGAAGGTGACCGCGCCCTGCACGGCCTTCGGGTCGTCGATCCGGTAGCCGGTCAGCGCGTAGGCGACGACACTCATCAGCTCGAAGAACACGAACGCGTTGAACAGGTCACCCGCGATCGCGAAACCGCACATGCCGCCCTGGAAGAGCAGCATCAGGGCGGGGAAGGAACCGGCGTGCCGGCGCGGGGGTTCGTCGAAGTAGTGCCAGGAGTACACCAGCGCCGCCAGCGTCAGCAGGGAGGCCAGCGCGGCCATGCCCAGCCCCGGTCCGTCCCCGGTGAGCACGATACCGACGCTCTCGCCGCCCACGGGCACCCAGCCGCCCGCCCACTCGACCAGCGGTGGTGAGGAGTTCAGCAGCAGGACGACCGCGAGCGCGGCGGTGCTGCCGGAGACCGCGCAGCCGACGGCCTCGGCCACGACGCGGGGCAGACGGCGGCCGGTCGCGATGAGCAGCGCGGCACCGAGCAGCGGTACGGCGACCAGCAGCGGCAGCAGGTGGTGCATCAGCCGCGCAGCTCCCTGAGTTCGTCGGGGTCGACGGTGCCGTGCCGCTTGCCGATCTGGATGACGAGCGCGAGCAGCAGCGCGGTGACGGTGGCGCCGACGACGACGTCGGTGAGGGCGAGAGCCTGCACCAGGGGGTCGACGACGGGTCGCGACCCGGGCTCGATGTCGGAGAACACCGGGGCCGTGCCACCGCTGCGGTAGCCGACGGCCAGCAGCAGGACGTAGGTGGCGGCCTGGCACACCGACAGACAGCCGACGGCGTGGATCAGGTTGCGGCTGGTGGCCAGGCCGTAGCAGCCGGTCAGGAAGACCCATGCGGCGACCAGGTACGGAAGGACGTGCAGGACGGTGGTCACAGTGGTCTCAACTCCCGTTCTCCCCTTCGATCTCGACGGCCTGGTCCAGGAAATTGGCGAGCAGCACGACCACCGCGCAGGCGACCTCCATGCCGATGGCCGCGTTCAGCAGGGGGACGATGCCGCCGGACGAGAGGGTGTTGAACGTGCCGTACGGCAGCAGCGTGTTGGCCAGGAACGCGGTCCCGGCGAGCAGGCCGGCGAGGCCGAGCACCAGGTAGGCGGAGGCCGCGAGGGAATCGCCGACCTCGAACAGGGCGACCGGGCGGACGCGTTCCAGGGCGCGGTAGTCGGCGCCGAGGTACAGCAGGTGCAGGGCGGTGGCGGCGACCACGCCGCCCTGGAAGCCGCCGCCGGGGCTGAGCTGGCCGTGCGCGATCACGTAGAGGCCGGTGAGCAGGGCGACGGGCAGCACGACCAGGGCGTAGCGGCGTACCGGCAGCGCCACCTCGGCGGGTTCCGGCCGGGCCCGGTGCTCGTCGCGGGTCTGCCGCAACAGGACCACGCAGCCGAGCACGGCGGCGAACAGGATGGTCATCTCGCCGAGGGTGTCGTAGGCGCGCTGGTCGAAGTTGACGGAGGCGACCATGTTGGCGGTGTGCCGGGCGAGGGCGGCGTGCACGGCCCGCGCCCCGTAGGGGTGCCGCCGGCCGCCGAAGGACGGCAGGTCGAGGCAGGCGGCGACGAGGAGGACGGCGAGGCCCGCGCCGCCCAGGGCGAGCAGCCACAGCCGGGCGCGCGGGGTCACCGGTCGCCGTCCTTGGCCCGTGGCCGGCGCCTGACCTTGCGCACCGACAGCATCACCAGCAGCGGGGTCAGCGCGGAGCCGACGGCCAGCTGGGACAGGCCGACGTCGGGGGCCTGCAGCACGGTGAACAGCACGGCGAGCAGCACGCCGAGGACGGACAGCACCAGGGCCTGGCGGGCCGGGTCACGGTTGACCACGGCCGCGGGCGCCGCCGCGGCCACCAGCAGCAGGGCGACGACGATCACCGCGTCAGCCACCGGGCACTCCCCGAACTCCGCCGGACAGCGCCCGGGAGGCCACCAGGTTGCCGCCGACCAGCAGGGCGCCGATGACGAGGAGCTTGACCGTCGCGCGGCTCGGTCCGGTGACCGCGCACAGGACGAGCACGACGGCCGCGCCGAGGCCCGCGGCGGCCCAGGTCGGTCCCCAGGCCCGCGGCCGGTCGTCCTCCAGTTCGCCGCTGAGCAGCCGGGCGAAGACGAGGGTGCCGACCGGGCCGAGCAGCGCCAGCAGCAGGGCCAGGTCGACGTACGAGGGGCGGCCATAGCCCTGGGAGAGGAGCAGCAGGGCGGGGCAGACCGCCGAGGTGATCAGGTTCTGGGCCATGACACGGCGCCGCAGCGGGCCGGTGGCCACACCCCACAGGGCCGTGCCCGCGCCCCCGGCGAGCAGGACGGCCGCGGCCAGGATCCAGCCGTTCACCGCCAGTTCACCGCCCGTCGCGCGGCCCTGGCGGCGAGCGCCGTGACGGCCGCCGCAGCCGCGCCGACCGCCCACTCCAGGGTGTCCACGGTGCTGATCAGCACCAGCCACAGCAGGGTGAGCGCGGCCCACCACAGAAGCCACTCGCCGACGGCGAGGAGGGCCGTACGCCGGTTCACACACACCTCCTCGGGCCTGAGGCAGCCGGTTTCACGGCGTTGTGTCCGTTTGGCCGGTTTCGCCGCTCCGGGCATCCAAGCACCGCCCGGGCCGGAGCGAGCGGCGGCGCGCGGGCCTGTGCCCCCAGTGCCCCGGGAGGGCGTCCGGAAACCGAGGGTGGTCCCTGGTCCTGGCCATCTCGGTCGGCATCCTGCGGCGCATCCCGGGTAACCGCGCTACCACGCAGGGAGGTTGAAGACTGGAGGACCGGATGGGTATGACAGCCGCACGCCTGCGCAGCCTCAGGGGCGGCCACACCGCAAGAACCGGCCACACCACCAGGGACGGCCGCGCCGACCGGAAGGCGCCGCCGGACAGGGCCGGGCACCATGTACTCCCGCTCCCCGTGCGACTGCTGGCGATGCTGGTGGCGTTCGCCTTCATGGTGGCGTTCGCGGTCGTCCTGGCCCGGCTCACCCTCGAGCCGTCCCCGGCGTCGGTGTCCCTCACGCACACCAATCTGCACCCGGGCAGCTCTCTGAAAGCGTATCTGGACCAGCCCGAACTGCGTGACGCCGTCAAGCAGATCGGCGGGAACCTGGTGCTGGGCGTCCCGTTCGGGGTGCTGCTGCCGATCCTCGTGCCCCGGGTGCGCGGCATCTTCAGGGTGTTGCTGGTCACCGCGATCGTGATGCTGCTGGTGGAGACCGCTCAGGGCCTGCTGGTGACCGGGCGTGCCTTCGACGTGGACGACGTCATCCTCAACACCACGGGGGCCCTCGTGGGTTACCTGCTGCTGGGGCGCCGGCTCGGCCGCGTGCACGCCCGCGTGCGGAAGCAGTGACCGCCGGGGTGGGCGGCGCCGACCGGCTGTCCGGGTCGGGTTCCCGGGGCCCTAGGGGGTGTCTTGTGGATCAGGCCGGTTGAGACCGACGGCGCCTTCCAGCCGACCCGAGCGGGGTCTGGTGCGTGCAGCTGCAAGGCGGAGGAGGGAGTCGACGCGGAGCGTCGAGGACCGACGACAACGCCGCAGATGTGCGTGCCAGACCCCGCGACCCCGGCGTGATCCACAAGACACCCCCTAGTGGGTCGCCCAGGTGAACTTGTCGCCGCCCACCCAGCGCACCTGGTCGGGGTCGTCCAGGTCGTGGATCGTGATGCCGTACGCGGCGGCGGCTTCGAGGACGTCGGTGACGGCCTTCGCCTCACCGACCACTTGACCGTCGATCTCCACGATGCGGAAGGGCGGGCTGCCCGGCTTCCCCGGCATCACCGCGTGCACCAGGATCCGCGGGTGGGACATGTAGGGAGCTGCTTGTTCGGTCATGTGATCCAGCCTAGGACGGGACCCGCCCCCGCGGCCGTTCGCGGGCGCCACCCGGGGGTCGATGCGGGAGGTCCGGCACACGGGCGGGCGTGTTGCCCAGGCAGCGGGGGTGACGGCCACCGCGACGGCCACGAGCAGATTCACACGTCCCGCCAGCCCGGCGGGACGGACGGGGCCCGGATCCGGGCGACCTGCGCGGGATCGGTGAGGGGCCAGCCCTTCTCGTCCCGCCGGCCGAAGCCCCGGCCGCGGCGGACCCGGCTGAAACCGGGCCGGTCGCAGGAGCTGGTGCGCGGCCTCACGGTCTCAGGGACGCCGCCAGTCGTCGCTCTTGAGGTGGGATCCGGCCATCGGGCCCATCCGGAGCATGCCGCCGTCGACGGCCCAGGAGGCGCCGGTGACGTAGGAGGCCTCCTCGCCCGCCAGGAAGGCGATGACGTTGGCGACCTCCCGGGCGTCGCCCGGCCGTCCGAGCGGCACACCGGGACGGCTCTCGGTGTGCGGGTCGGTGTCCTCCTGCCCGGTCATGGGCGTGGCGATCTCGCCGGGGGCTACGGCGTTGACGGTGATGCCGTACTCGGCGAGTTCCAGCGCCATGACCTGGGTGAGCAGGCCGAGCCCGCCCTTGGCCGCGCAGTACGGGGCCGCGCCCACCCGGGGCTGGTGTTCGTGGACGGAGGTCACGTTGACGATCCGGCCGCCGTCGCCCTGCCGGATCATGTGCCGGGCCGCGTGCTGGCCGCACAGGAAGGGGCCGAGCAGGTCGACGTCGATGACCTCGCGCACCTTGTCCGGTTCCAGGTCGACGAAGGGCGTCGAGGTGCCCGTACCGGCGTTGTTGACCAGGATGTCGAGCCGGCCGAGCCGGTCGCACAGCTCGTCGACCGCGCCCGCGGCGGCGGGCAGCCGGGTGAGGTCCATCTGTGTCACGACGGCCCGCCGCCCCACGGCGCGCACCTCCTCGGCGGTCTCCTCGGCGCCCTTGAGGTCGCTGTGCCAGGTGATCCCGATGTCCACGCCCTGCCGGGCCAGGCGGACGGCGGTGGCCCGGCCGATACCGGAGTCGGCGCCGGTGATCACGGCCACCGGGGAACGCGATGCAGCGGGAGCGGACATGACAGACCTCCTCCTCCAGGGGCGGACGGAGCACCGCAGTACCCGGGAGCGCACCGGGCAAACCGGCAGGACGTCGTGCGACGGCCGCGCCGCCGGGGAACCCTGAAGGGGCACCCCGGTGCTGTGACCGGGGCGATCGGAGGTGGCATGGACCCCGTAGAGGCACTGGAGCGGATCGCCTTCCTGCTGGAGCGGTCGATGGCGCCGACCTACCGGGTACGCGCCTTCCGCACGGCCGCCCGGGTGCTCGCCGCGCTGCCCGCGCAGGAGGTCGCGCAGCGGGCGTCCGCGGGCACCCTGGAGTCCCTCAAGGGCGTCGGCCCGAAGACCGCGCAGGTCGTGCGCGAGGCACTGACCGGGCAGGTGCCGAGCTATCTGCAGCGGCTACAGGGCGAGACGGGCGGTCCGCTCGCGCACGGCGGCGAGCGGCTCCGGGCACGCTTGCGCGGCGACTGCCATCTGCACTCCGACTGGTCCGACGGCGGCAGCCCGATCGACGAGATGGGCCGCACGGCGGCCGGGCTCGGCCACGAGTGGGCGGTCCTCACCGACCACTCGCCCCGGCTGACGGTCGCGCGCGGCCTGTCACCCGAGCGGCTGCGCCGGCAGCTGCGGGTGGTGGCGGAGCTGAACGAGACATGGGCCCCGTTCCGGCTGCTGACCGGCATCGAGTGCGACATCCTCGAGGACGGCTCGCTCGACCAGGAGCCGGAGCTGCTCGACCGGCTCGACGTGGTGGTGGTGTCGGTGCACTCCAAGCTGCGCATGGACGCCCGGTCGATGACCCGCCGCATGGTGGCCGCCGTCCGCGACCCCCGCTCCGACATCCTCGGTCACTGCACCGGCCGGCTGGTGAGCGGGCGGGGACGGCCGGAGTCGGAGTTCGACGCGGAGGAGGTGTTCGCCGCCTGCGCCGAGACCGGCACCGCCCTGGAGATCAATTCCCGTCCGGAGCGGCTGGACCCGCCGCGGCGGCTGCTGCGGCAGGCCGTCGAGGCGGGTGTGCTGTTCTCCGTCGACACCGACGCGCACGCGCCCGGCCAGCTGGACTGGCAGATCCACGGTTGCGCGCGGGCGGAGGAGTGCGGGGTGCCGCCCGAGCGGGTGGTGACCACCTGGTCCATGGACGAGCTGCTGGCCTGGACGAGGGAACGGCGTACGCCGTCCGGCGTGACGGGCGTCTGACGTGGTACCCGTGCCACACCAGAGCGAGCGAAGAGAAAGGCCTCCCGGATGGACCGAGCCCGTGCCGCCGTGTTCGACGTCGACGGAACGCTCGTCGACACCAACCACCTGCATGTCGTCACCTGGTGGGAGGCCTTCCGGCAGGCGGGCCACCGGGTGCCCATGCACGCCGTCCACCGGGCCGTCGGACTCAGCTCCGCCGACCTGATCGGCCGGCTGCTCGGCGACGACCGCGACAAGGACCAGGACGCTGAACTCAGCGCCGCCCACAAGGCGCTGTACGGACAGTACTTCGACCGCCTGCCCGCGCTCCGGGACGCCGGGGACCTGCTCAGGCGTCTGCACCGGGACGGCTGGACGGTGGTCCTGGCCACCTCGGCGAGCGGCGCCGAGCTGGGCGCGCTGCGCCGGGCGATCGACGCGGACGACGCCATCACCGCCACCGCGAGCGCCGACGACGTGGAGCAGGGCAAGCCCGCCCCGGAGCCGGTCGAGCACGCCCTGGAGCTGGCCGGGATCCCCGCCGAACGGGCGGTGTTCGTCGGCGACACCGTGTGGGACATGCAGGCGGGCAGCCGGGCCGGGGTGCGCTGCGTGGGCGTCCTGTGCGGCGGCATTCCGCGCGGCGATCTGGTGGAAGCCGGCGCGGAGGCGGTCTACGACGACCCCGCGCACCTGCTTTCGTCCCTCGGTGACAGCCCGCTGGCCCCATGACCTGGGATTCGTGAACTTCAGCCACTTGAGAAAACGCGATCTTGGGATACCCGCGGAACATGACGAGCGTGACATGGATACCACGACAGGCACTGTCCCGGGGCGCGTCGGGCGTCGGCCGGTCCATCCGGGCCGCCTGGCGGGGGCCGGGCCGGGAGCGGGACCTGGTGGTGCAGTCGCTCAAGGCCGCCGGGGCCGCGCTGCTGGCCTGGTACGTGGCGAACGACTGGCTGAGCGACCCGATGGCCATGATGGCACCCTGGGTCGCGCTGCTCATGGTGCAGGCCACGGTGTACAGCTCGCTGCGGCAGGCGGCGCAGCAGCTCGCGGCGATCTGCATCGGCACACTGCTCGGCACGGCGGCGCAGGTGGTCGCCGGGAACACGCTGGGTGCGCTCGCCATCTCCCTGCCGGTGCTGATGCTGCTGGCGAACTGGTCGCGTTTCGGCAACCAGGGCATCTACGGGGCGACCACGGCGGTGTTCGTCCTGGCCTCCGGCAGCGTCACGGCGGCCTCGGCCGGGCACCGGGTGGGCGAGTCCGCGCTGGGCGCGGTGATCGGGGTGGCGGTCAACGCGTTCGTGGTGCCGCCGATCCATCTGCGGGACGTGCGGGAGAACCTCGCGACGCTGGCCCGGGAGGTGGGTGATGTGCTGTGCACCATCGCCGAAGGTCTCCGGCGCGGGGACTGGGACGCCGACACCGCGGCCGACTGGTCGCACTCCGCCTCCCAGATCGAACGCTGCCTGGAGTCGCTGCGCTCGGCCCGCGGCTGGAGCCGGGAGAGCCTGCGGCTGACCAACCGGGTGCTGCGCGCCTTCCGCCGGGCCCCCTCGGACGTGCCGCCGGAGGACGAGGACGAGCGCTGGAGCCGGGTCACCGGTCACGTCCGCGCCCTGACCCGGACGCTCGCGGTCTCCACCGACGACGGCCGCACGGCCACGCCTCCGGACCCGGCGCTGCTGAAGCCGTACGCGGAACTGCTGGAACTGATCGCCCGGTCGTGCCACAAGGAGAGCGACCGTCTGCTGGGCGGGCCGCCCGGCGGGGACGACGACGCCCGCTGCGGCGGGGACCCCGGCGACGGGCAGGACGACGACGACCGCGCCGAGGAGACGCGGCTGGAGCTGCGCCGGCAACTGCAGGAGGGTCTGCGTGAGCACGAGGGGTGGGAGGCGCCGCGGGCGGCGGTCCTCGGCACGATGCTGCTGCAGGCCGAGAACCTGTGGGCGGAGACCGCTCCCCGCTCCCCCGACGACTCCGGACAGTGACGTACATCACCACACAGGACGGCACACATCGGAACAATCACCGGTGGTCGTCCGTTGAACCCACCGTGGGTGCGGATGGGACAGTGTCCCCGGGCCTCACCTTTTGCCCACAGGGACGATCGTTCGGCTGAAGCCCTGTGGAGCCTTTCGCCGAGAGGCGACCGCCATCCGCGCCCACCACCTTGCTGCCCCGACCGGTCTTCCCCCGTCCGGTCGGGGCTTTCCCATGTCCGCTCCGCGCGTGCGCGCCGGGCGAGCCGGGTACTCGGGCGGTCCGGCCGTCAGCCGCCGAGAGGAGCCGAGGGTGAGCAGCGCAACGGGTAGCAGGGTCGTGGTGACGGGCGCCACCGGCAACGTGGGAACGAGCGTGGTGCGCCTGCTCGCGGAGGATCCGGAGGTCGAGTGGGTGCGGGGGCTTGCCCGCCGGACGCCCGAGTGGATGCCCCCGAAGACCGAGTGGTCCCGCGTCGACGTGGGATCGGAACAGGCCGATCTCGCCGAGCGGTTCGCGGGGGCCGACGCCGTGGTCCACCTGGCGTGGGCGTTCCAGCCGACGCACGACCCGGCGAAGACCTGGCGGACCAACGTGCTCGGCAGCATCAGGGTGTTCGAGGCGGTGGCCGCGGCGCGGGTGCCGGTGCTGGTGCACGCCTCGTCGGTCGGCGCCTACTCACCGGGCCCCAAGGACCAGGCGGTGGACGAGTCGTGGCCGACCCACGGCTGGCCGGACGCCGCGTACTGCCGCGAGAAGGCGTATTTGGAGCGGACGCTGGACATCTTCGAGCGCGACCATCCCGACGTGCGGGTGGTGCGCATGCGGCCGGCCTTCCTCTTCAAGCGCCAGTCGGCGAGCGAGCAGCGCCGGATCTTCGGTGGCCGCTTCCTGCCGGGCCCGCTGGCCCGCCCCGAACTGCTGCCGTTCCTCCCGGACGTGCCCGGACTGCGCGTACAGGCGCTGCACACCGACGACGCGGCGAGGGCGTACCAGTCGGCGCTGCGTTCGCCGGACGCGCGCGGCGCCTTCAACCTGGCGGCCGATCCGCCGGTCGACGCGGATCTGCTGGGCGGGATGCTCGGCACCCGTCCGGTACGACTGCCCCGTACGGCGGCCAGGTCCGCGGTGGCCGCCGCCTGGGGGCTGCACCTGCTGCCCGCCTCCCCGCATCTGTTCGACGCGGTGCTGCGGCTGCCCCTGATGGACTGCACGCGCGCGCACGCCGAACTCGGCTGGCGGCCGGAACACACCGCGACGGACGTGCTGCAGGAGTTCCTGGGCGGGCTGCAGCAGGGCGCGGGGGCGGACACCGAACCCCTGCGGGGCCGCAAGGTGGGTTGAGGTTTCGCTGGTCACAGGGCTGGTACTCACCTACGTCCGACAACAACCCGAGGGGAGAACGCAGTGGCCGACAACCGCCGGCACGGCCCCGGGGAGGGCACCGCACCCATCCCGCGGGACCTTCCGGACCAGCAGGCACAACCCGGTGAGGACCCGTGGGAAGCGGCCGCGGGCCAGGGGCGCGACGACAGCGCCGGGAAGGACCTTCCCGACACCGACGAGGCCGGGACGGGGCGGCAGGACGCGCCGCGCCCGGCACCGGAGCAGACGGACAACCCCGTGCCGGACGAGCCGTCGGCCTGAGCGGGAGGGGTCAGCGGGCCCGGGAGGGCGGTGCCGCCTCCTCGATCTCGTCGAGGGCGGCGACGAGCTGGGGGGCCACCGTCTCCTGGACCCAGCGCTCCTTGTCCTCCCCCACCGCCCGCGGGACCGTTTCGGTGAGCATGATCAGGTAGAGGTAGGCACGGTAGAGGGCGAGCCGGAGCCGGGACGGGCCGTCCGGCACGGCCACTCCCCCGGCCTCGCGGTAGCCCGCGAGGAACGCCTCGTCCCGGCTGATGTCGCCGAGCAGGGCGAGGGAGACGAAGTCGGCCACGGGGTCGCCCCAGAACATCCGCTCGCCGTCGATGAGGCCGCCGATGCGGACGCCGCCGGCCGAACGGTCCAGCAGGATGTTGCCCGGCCACAGGTCGAAGTGGACGGGGCGCGGGACGACGACCTCCTCCAGCGCGGGATACGCGGCGCGCGCGGTGCGGGCCACCGCGTCGACCGGGCGGGGCAGGCGGGCCGCGTAGTCACGGGCGTCGTCGAGGATCGCCTCGAACATCGCGGTGAACGCGGTCCGCCAGTCCCGGGCGAGCGGTCCGAGGGCGCCGGACGGATAGCCGAAGCCCGGCCCGCGCAGCCGGTGCAGCCGGGCGACCTGGCGGCCCAGCTCCGTGCGCAGCTGGACGTGTTCGGTCTCGGTCACCGAGGTGTCCCAGGGTTCGCCCGGGCAGAGGCTCATCAGCAGATGCCCTGCGTCCGGGGCGTCGGCGACGGCCACCACGCGCGGCGCCGGAACCCCGGCCTCGGCGGCGACCCGGCAGAACTCCGCCTCGGCGACCAGCAGCCGCGCCTCGTGGCGCAGACCGGGGGCGGTGGGCGGGACCTTCAGCACGTACCGCCTGCCGTCGGTGAGCCGGAGCTCCTCCACGGTGTTGTAGGTGCCGCCGCTCAGCGGGCGCACGTCGGCCAGCAGGCCGGGCGGTATCCGGCAGCCCTCCAGAACGCGTCGGGCCCTTTCCCAGGAGTCCGCCACCGTGCGCCCAGCCTTCCCTCGGGTCAGCCGGCCGCGTACACGTCCTCGATGTAACGGCCGTGCTCCATCAGCCTGTCGAGCCACTGCTCGGCCGCCGCCGCGTCGGCGCCGGGCGTGCGGTCCCGGTACAGGGTACGGAACGCCTCACGCACCCCTGGTGCCATGCGCGCGCCGTCGCCGCAGACGTACACCCGGGCCCCGGCGTCCAGCAGCCGCCACACCTCGTCGGCCTCGGCGGCGATGCGGTGCTGGACGAACATCATCCCGTCCTCGGGCGCCGCGCTGAAGGCCGGGCGCAGCGAGACGGCCCCGGCGGTCTCGGCGGCGCGCAGCTCGTCCGCGTGAAGGAAGTCGGCGTCGGGGGCGTCGCAGCCGAAGTAGCAGACGGCGGGTGGGAGTTCGGCGCCGGAGGTGAGGGCGGCGGTGCGGTCGGCGATGGCGCCCCGGAACGGGGCCAGACCGGTGCCCGCCGCGATCATGACGACCGGCGTGCTGTCGTCGATCCGGAACGCCTCCCGGCAGGGCTGGACGCGGGCGAGCACCGTGTCGCCGGGCCGCAGCGCGGCGAGGTGGCCCGATCCGGTGCCCCGGTAGACGCCCTTGCCGGAGCGCGCGGGCGCCTGGAGGAGGGAGACCATCAGCTCGGCGTGGCCGGGGTCGACGGCGGGCGAGGAGGAGATGGAGTAGTGCCGGGGGCGCAACGGCGTGAGCACGTCGAGGAGCCGGCCCCAGTCCAGGGCTCCGCGCAGGGCCGGGTGGTCCTCGATCACCTCGACGAGGGTGCGCGGGTCGCCGCTCAGGGCGGCGAGCGCGGCCCGCTCGGGCGGGCAGGGGTTGGCCGCGGCGAGCGCGGACAGCTGCGCCGGGGTCGGACGCTCCTGCAGCTCCACGTGGTGCGTGAGCAGTTGGCGTACGGTCAGCGGCCGGTCCACCGGGAGGCCGTCGCGGCGCGGTCGGGTGGCCCGGATGTCCAGGACGGTGTCGAGGTCGGCGCCCAGTGCCGCGGCGGCGCGCGCCACGAGGCCGGGGTCGTTGGCGGGCAGGACGGTGAGGTGGTCGGCCGTGCGGTAGGTGACGCCCTCGGGCAGGGCGACGCGCAGGAAGCGCTTGGTGCGGGCGTACCCGGGGGCGGTGAGGTCACGGGTCTCGGTGACCGTCATGGGGACGAGCCCGTGCCGCTCGGCGAGCGCGTCCAGGGGGCCGCCGGTCAGGGTGCGGACCTCGTACGCCGTGGTGGGTTCGGCCTGAGACGAGGCGGTGGCGTCGGGGTCGCCGTACCGCTCCAGGAGGGTGGCGCGCAGCCGCGCGGTGAAGTCGCGGACCGCGCCGGTCAGGTCGCCGGAGGCGTCGGCGGCGGCGCGGTCGGTGAGCCGGGTGGCGCCGAGTTCGGCAAGGCGGGCGTCGACGCGGGTCGGGACCTGCTGGTAGGTGGCGGCCCAGTTGCGGTCGCCGACACCGAGGACGGCGTACGTCACCCCGGTCAGGTCCGGGGTCTCGTCCAGCCAGGCGGCGAAGGCCATCGCGTCGTCGGTGGGGCGGCCGTTGTAGGAGGCGGCGGTGATGACGACCGGGCGGTCGGTGGGCAGGCCGCCGGCGTAGGCGTCCAGGGACGCGGTCTCGGTCTCGCAGCCGAGGGCGGCGGCCTCGTCGGCGAGCCGGCCGGCGAAGTCCCGGCAGGTGCCGTAGTTGCTGCCGTGCAGGAAGAGGGCGCCGGTGCCGGGACGGACGCGGGCCGGGAGGGCGGACGTGTCGGTGGCCTCGGGGGCCCGGGCCGGGGCGGCGCCCGGCAGCGGGGTGTGCTCGCGGTCGGCGGGGGTGCGCGGGGTCAGGGTCAGGGTGAAGCCCTCGGGCTTGAGAGTGAGGGTCTCCTTGACGGTGAGCGCGTAGTCGGCGTGGTCGTGCAGCCGGTAGCGGTGGACGAGCATCGCCAGCAGCATCGTCGCCTCGTGCAAGGCGAACTGCCGTCCGATGCAGGCGCGTTCACCGGTGCCGAACGGCTTGTAGGCGTGCACGGGCCGGGCCGCCTCGGCCTCGGCGGTGAACCGGTCGGGGTCGAACAGCTCGGGGTTGTCTCCCCAGACGGGCTGCCGGTGCAGCATCGGGGCGAGCACGGTGACGGCCTCTCCGGCGCGCAGCGGGACCCGGCCGCCGAGCAGCGTGTCCTCGAGGGCGTGCCGGCTGAAGGCGGCGGCCGTCGGCCACAGCCGCAGCGCCTCATTGAGCACCTGGCGGGTGTAGGTGAGCCTGCCGACCTCGTCGTACGTCGGCTCGGGGTCGGCGTCGTCGCCCCACATGGCGTCGGCCTCGCGCTGGACGAGGCGGAGCGCGGTGGGGTGCTTGGCCAGGTAGTACAGGGCGAACGACATCGCGCCGGAGGTCGTCTCGTGTCCCGCGATCAGGAAGGTGATGACCTGGTTGCGGATGTTGGCGGTGTCCAGCCTGCCGCCGTCGGCGGGGTGTTCGGCGGTGAGCATCAGCCCGAGGAGGTCGTCGGCGGCGCTCTGGTCGGTGCCGGCCCGGGAGGCGATGACGTCGTCGACGACCCGGGCGAGGTAGTCGGCGTCGGTCCGGAAGGCCGCGTCGGCCGCCGAGTAGTCCCCGCCCGGGGTGCGGGCGAGGCGGGTCATGCTCCACTCCAGGCAGCGGACCATCGACTCGACGAAGGGGTGCGGTTCGGGGCGTTCGAAGGAGCCGAAGTCGTAGCCGAATCCGGCGAGGCCGATGGTGTCGAGGGTCATGCGGGTCATGTCGTCGGGGACGTCGACCGCCTTCCCGTCCCGGGCCGCCCGGTCCCAGGCGGCGATGAGCCGCCGGGCCACCTTCAGCATGACCGGATGGTAGGTGCGCATCGAGCCGAGCGCGAAGGCGGGCATGAGGATGTCGTGCGCGCGGGCCCAGTTGGGCTCGTCGTTGTAGGCGGTGAACAGTCCGTCGGCGGTGAACTCCCGTACGTTCTCCAGGGCGGGGCCGACGTGCTTGGCGAACCGCTCCTCGTCGGCGAGGTCGGCCACCAGGTCGGCGTCGGCGACGAACACGACGTCCCGGCCGTGCAGCCGCCGCACCAGTGCCGGTCCGCGCTCCCGCATGAGCCGCATGACCTGCTGGATCGGTGTGCGGCCGGGACCGGTGGCGGTGATGTCGACGACGGGGAGGACGTCTGCGGGGTGGGGGTGCGGCGAGGTGGGGGGCATGACGCGACAAGTGCCTTTCGCGGTACGGGTGGTACTGCGCACCAGCGTGCTCGAACCGCGGCCCCCGGCCGTACCACGGCACTACACGATCATGCAGGGAAAAGTCCCCGGAAGGACTTGCGCGGGCCGTCAGCCGGGGAGTAGGCGTACCTGGCCGTCGGGGAGCCTTCGCCACCAGTGCTCGTAGCGGCTGTAGGCCCTGGGCTCACGGCGGGCCAGCAGGGCGGTCAGCGAACGGGCCTCCTCGGCCAGTCCGTCCCAGACGCCGGGCGCCAGTTCACCGAAGGCCGTCGCCTCCACACCGCCCTCGACCGGACGCCACACACCGGCGACCCGGCCGTCGACCAGCAGTGTGGGCAGTACATCGCCGTTGACCCGGATCACCACCCGGCGCAGTTCCTCGGGGATCACCCGGGTGCGGTCGGCGTGGGCGAGGAGGACGCTGTCCCACATCCCGAGCAGCCGGGGCGGCGCCGGTGTGTCCGCGGGCGGTCGTGGAGCACCGGGAACGTCGAACAGGACGGTGCCGTCCGCCCCTTTCAACTCCTCGACGGCGTCGCCGAGTACGCGCAGCGCCTGCCGGACCGGGGCCCGGGGCACCATGCCGAACTGCGCGATGTCCGCGACGGAAGCCGGTCCGAACGCGGCCAGGTAGCGCAGGACGAGCGCCTGCAACGCCTGAGGCACCGCCTCGCGGCCGGTGGGCGGCGGGCCGGTCGGCGCGGCGACGAACGACGCCCGGGCGCCGAACGACCAGGGGCCGCCGGTCGCGACGTGCAGCAGCGTCGCGTACGCCTTCAGCCCCCACCACGCCCCGGCCGTCTTCTCGGCTCCGAGCCGCGCCGCCAGCCAGGCCCGCAACTCGTCGGCACTGCGCGGCTGTTCCGCGAAGGCGAGCAAGTCGGGCAGGAGGTCGTGCGCGTCTCCGGGAGTCAGTCCCGCGGCGGCGAAGCGGTAGCCGAGCCGGGACGCGTACAGCGTCTGCTGCATCGCCTCCCGGAACACCCGGTGGTCGTCGGCGTGGACGGCGTGCAGGGTGATCCGCATCAGCGTCGCCTTGACCAGAGTGCGGTCGGTGAAGGCCGTGTCCAGGTCGCCCGGGTCGAATCCGTCGACGCGGTTCCACAGCGCCACGTACGGCGAGACGGGGGACTGCGCCTGCAGCGCGAGCACCCGGCGCACGGCCGCGGTGACGTCCGACGGCTCACGCCGCAGGAGGAGTTGGCGGGCGAGCGTGGCCCGGTTCAGTTCGCGCGCGGTGATCTCCACGATCCGCGATTGTGCCGTGCGCCTCCCGGCAGGGCCACCGGTTTGCCCCTGACCCGAGTGCCCGTCTTGGATGGATCTCCTGGGTCGACACGAAGCGACACTGGCGCGAGGCGGTGGGAGGTGCGGGTTGGAGGCGGGCCGGATCGAGGCCGTGGTCTGGCGCAACCGTGCGCTGACGCTGTTCGACCGGATCGCGGTGCCGGTCGCCGTGTGCGACGTGTACGGGGTGGTGGTGCTGGCCAACCCGGCGATGGCCGCCGAGTGCGGTACGACGCCGGGGCGGCTGCGCGGACGGGACGTGCTGGAGTTGTTCCGGCCCCAGGAGGCGACGCAGGTGGAGCGGATCGCCGAGGCGCTGCGGCTGCGGCACCGGTCGCGGTACCAGGTGTCGGTGCGCTGGCGGGCGCCCGGCGGTGCCGAGCGGTACGGAGAGCTGACGGCGGATCCGGTGAGCGACTCCGTCGAGGAGATGCCCGCGCTGCTGGTGATGCTGCGGGTGCTCGATGAGCGTGAGCGGCACGCGGAGGAGCCCGCGCGGGTCACGCCGGTGGAGGGACGGGTGCTCGCGCTGCTCGCCGGGGGTGCCACCACGGCGCGGGCCGCGCGCGAGCTGGGGCTCACCTCGGACGGGGTGACCTATCACCTGCGCCGGCTGTCGGCCCGCTGGGGGGCCGCCAACCGTACGGAACTGGTCGCCCGGGCCTACGCCTCGGGGGTGCTCGCGGCCGGTGTCTGGCCACCGGCTCCGACGGCCGCGGAGGCGGAGGCGGAGTAGGCCGTGCCCGCGCCTTCGGGGGCGCCGAAACGGGCGAGGGTGTGCCACACCATCTTCAGGTCCTGCAGCTCGTGCCGGCCGGTGCGGGCCGCGTCGCCGATGATCCTCGGGGTGAGCAGGCCGTCCTCTGCGATGGCGGCGCCCAGTGCGGCGTACTCCGGGCCCCGGTAGTCGGCGCGGCGGCGCAGCTCCGGCACGGTCAGCCGGTAGCCGGGGTGCCATTCCAGCGGGCAGGGCAGCAGCCGGGCCGCGGCCTCGACGGGCGTGCCGCGGTAGCTCGCGTCCAGGACGAGCGCCTCCACGTCCCGGTCGAGCAGCACTCCTGCGTGCACATGTGCCTCGATGTAGTCGTTGAGCGCGTCCTGCTCGTCCGCCTCGGCCAGGGCGATCAGTGACATCCCGGCCGCCACGCCGAAGTCGGCCGGCTCGGCCGCGCTGTCGGGGTAGCAGAAGGTCGCGCGGGCCAGGACCGCGGATGTCAGGCGGAAGTGGGAGGAGCCGAACCGCGGTGCCGCGCCGACCGCTTGGCGGCGGAAGTCCAGTGCGCCGTAGACGGGCCGCTCCCGTGCGGGCGCGTCGTCGTAGGCGCCGCCGAACATGCGGCTCTCCCAGCGCCAGCGGTCGCCACCGGAGTGTGCGGTGAGTCCGCCGTTGCTGGTGCCGGTGACGAACTGCGAGTGGTACGCGCCGTCCCTGGCCAGCGCCCGCAGCAGGGGCAGGCCGCCGGAGAGCCGGTCGGGGTGGAAGTTCAGGGTGATGCGCAGGTCCGGGTCGACGGGGGGACCGGAGGAGAGTGCCGCGACATGGCGCAGCGCCGCCCGGGCCCACGCCGATCCCGTGCTTCGGAAATCCATTGGCTCCCCCTCATGATGACGTCTACGCTAGGCAAAAACCTAGTCCCCCTAGGTTTCATCCTCTCAGAAGGACCCACCCATGAAACCCCTCACCGAGCAGGACATCCGCAGCTCCTTCATCAACTGCTCGAAGGGTGACGCCAAGCGGCTGACGCTCCCCCGCGACCTCGGGCAAAGGCCCTGGGACGACCTGGACTTCCTCGGCTGGCGGGATCCCGGCGCGCCCGACCGCAGCTACCTCGTCACCGAGCGGGACGGCCGGCCCGTCGGCGTGGCGCTGCGCTTCCCGTCCTCGCAGCGCGGGTTCCTGCACCGCAGCATGTGCTCCCTGTGCCTGACCACCCATCGCGGGGGCGGCGTGTCCCTGATGGCGGCGCGCAAGGCGGGCCCGGCGGGCCGCGAGGGCAACTCGGTCGGTCTGTACATGTGCACCGACCTGGCCTGCTCCCTGTACCTGCGCGGGAAGAAGGTCCCAGACTCCGGGGCGCGCTTCGAGGAGAGCCTGACACTGGAGGAGCAGATAGCCCGTACGACCGGCCACCTGTCCGCCTTCCTGGACAAGCTGTACGCCTGAGGCCAGGTCTGCCCCGGCCCGATCCCCGGACCCCGACCGGTGAGGTTCGAGGTGGCTGCTTGCCACCCGGCCCATCGAATGTGTTCGATGAGTCACTGAACGGGAACGGGTGCAAGCGATGCAAGTTGTACGTGAGTGGACGGCGCCTCTGTCGCGTTTCCTGGGGCTCAGGCGCGACCCGGTGGTCGTCCAAGCCCTGCGGTCGGCCGTCGCGGCCTCGATCGCCTATGTCATCGCGCTGCGGCTGAGCCCGGAACCGGCACCGCTGACCGCGCCCCTGACCGCCCTGCTGGTCGTCCAGGTGACCTTCTACGCCACGCTGCAGAACGGCATCCGCCGGGTGAACGCCGTGGTCGCGGGTGTCCTGGTCGCCATCGCCTTCAGCCTGCTGGTGGGCCTGACCTGGTGGAGCCTGGCGCTGCTGATCGTGGCGGCGCTGGCCGTGGGGCACGTGGTGCGGGTCAACGAGTACGTGGCCGAGGTGGCGATCAGCGCCATGCTGGTGCTGGGCGTCACCACCATCGGGTACACCGCCTGGGCCCGTATCGTGGAGACGCTGATCGGGGCCGGCGTCGGCATGGCCTGCAATCTCCTGCTCGCTCCCCCGGTGTGGGTGGACAAGGCCGGGGAGTCCATCGAGGGGCTGGCGCGACGGGTGCGGCGGCTGATGCTGCGGATGGGTGAGGAGGCCGCGCAGGAGACTCCGGTGGAGGAGGCCACCGCACGGCTGTACGAGGCACGGCGGCTCGACCACGACATCGTCGAGGTCGACGCGGAGCTGCGGCAGGCCGAGGACAGCCTGCGGCTCAATCCGCGGGTGCGCGAGGGACTGCTGCACCGGGTGGTGCTGCGCACGGGACTGGACACGCTGGAGATCTGCACGGTCGTGCTGCGCGTACTGGCCCGCTCCTTCACCGACCTGGCCAAGGCCCGTGATCCCGAGCCGCTGTTCTCGCCGGAGACGGGCGCCGCGGTGCAGCAGCTGCTGTCCGAGATCGCCGACGCCGTGGTGAGCTTCGCCGTGCTGGTGACCACCGACCTCAGCCGCAACGCCGAGTCGGCGGAGGCCCGGCTCACCGCCGAGCTGCACACGGCCGCCGCCACCCGGGACAAGGTGGCCGTGGCGCTCAGGGCGGAGGCCGAGCGCGACACCCGGACCTGGCAGCTGCTCGGCGCCGTGCTGACCGAGGTCAACCGGATCATCGACGAGCTCGACACCGAGCACCGCTCGCGGCGCCTGCTGGAGGAGCTGGACCGCGTCTCCCGTGAGCAGCGCGCCCGGATGCCGTGGCTGACCCGGTTGCGGGAACGCATCGGGGTGTACGAGCAGCTGCACCGGAACCGCCTGGGGGCCGGCAGGCGTTACCCGTGAGGAGAGCATGCGGCTGACGCGGAAGGGGGCGTGCGGATGACCGGCACGGCCGTACGGATCGACGGGAACACGCTTCGCCTGCCGGGCGGAGTGGCGGTGCGGTTCGTACGCACCCTGCGGCTGCCGGAGTCGGGCACGCATCCGCTGCCGCCGGGGCTGGGTGAGTTCCCCGTCCGGCGGATCGCCGATCCCGCCAACAATGCGGACACCGTGCCCGAGGAGTGGCGGGCGCGCGGCGGTGTGATGCTGCCGGTGTACCTGCGTGAGGCGATGTGGCTGAGCTTCGCGGGCACCACGGAACCGGCCGCTCTGCAGGTCGGGGTGGGCAAGGTGTGCGCCGTGTCCGGCAAGCCGTTCGGCGACCGGCTCTCCAGGGACCCGCAGAACTATCTCGCGCTGCCCCGCCAGCCCTGGCTGGACGGCATCAACTCGGGCAAGGGCACGGTCCGCCAGTTCGTCGCGGTGCCGCTGGGGCTGGGTGCGACGGTGGAGGGCCAGGTCACGGGCGAGGAGGTGTGGGGCGGCGTGCAGCTGCGGTCGTTCCCGCTGCGGGAGGACCTCCTTGCCGAGTGGCGCGAGGAGCAGCGGGCCCTTGAGCGGGCCCGGCGAGCCGGGGAGCGGACACGGGGATACGGCGGTCCCCCGGGCGCTCCCGCCATGGCCGCCCCGGGCGCCGCCCCCGCGCCGGGGGCGCGAAGCAGCGCGGCCATGGGGCTCGGCGTGGGCGGCTCGATGCGCCAGGAGGTCTACCGGGACGACCGGCCGCTCACGCACTGGTCCGAAGAGCCGTCGGGGCGGGTGTTCGTGCACCTGGTCACGCCGCCCCAGTGGCGGCACATCACGGGCGAGGCGCCGCCGCCGTCGCCGGTGGACCGGGCGGCGTACACCAGGGCGGGGCTGCCCTGGTACGACTACTACGACCAGGACGCCGAGGACCTCGCCCCCGCGGACGCCCTGGAGTCCGTCAAGCCGGTCGGCGACTGGCTCGGTGACGACCACGAGCCCTGGCAGGCGCCGTCGCCCGCTCAGGTGACGCAGCTGAAGGACGCACCGGGCCTGCCGGTCGAGGACGGCGAGTGGTAGACACCGCGCCCCGTTGCAGCATGCGCACCAGTGAGTGCCGTTCTTGTACCGCAGGCGCGGTCCACGCGAAGGTGGCCGTCACGACCGGGGCAGCGACGACCTGAGGTGCGGGCATGGACAGTGGGGCACGGGCGACGCGCGGCGGCTGGAGCAGGCGCCGGTTCGTCGGGGCGGCGGCGGGAACCGCCGCCGTGGTGGCGGTTCCCGCCCCCGCCGCGCCCCGGGCGGCCCCTTCCACGGCCCGGGAGCGTGTGGCCACCGCACGGCCGCAGCGCGGGGCCGCCGACGAGTCCCCCCGTCCGCTGTACGTGGGCACGTACACCTCCGTCGACGGCGGCGGCACCGGCATCGGCCTGGCCTCGTACGACCCGGTGACGGGCAGGATCACCGGCGCGGGAACCCTCACCGGCGTGGCCGATCCGTCGTACCTCGCGATGCATCCGGACGGCCGCACCCTGTACGCGGTCGACGAGCGGACGGAAGGCGGGGTGAGCGCCGTGCGGCCGGCCGACCGGCACGTCCTGGGCACCCGGAGCACCGGCGGAGCGGCCCCCTGCCACCTCTCCGTACACCCCACCGGGCGCTGGCTGCTCAGCGCCGACTACGGATCCGGCAGCGTGGCCGTGCACCCGATCGAGAAGACGGGCGCGCTCGGGGAACGCACCGACCTGGTCACCCACTCGAGCCCCGCTCCCGGCCCGGGCCGGCAGGGACCGCACGCCCACCAGATCGTCACCAGCCCCGACGGCGGCCATGTGCTCGCCGTCGACCTGGGCACCGACACCGTCCACAGCTACCGCCTCGACCCGGCGGAGGGCACGCTCACCGAGGTCGCCCGGGCCCGCGCGCGGGCCGGCGCCGGCCCGCGCCACCTCACCTTCCATCCGGACGGCCGGCACGCCTACCTGGCCGACGAGGTCGACAACACGGTCGCGGTGTGCGCCTACGAGCCCGCCACCGGCCGTCTGACCATCGGCGCCCCGCAGTCCACCGGCACCGGCGCGGGCACCAGCTACCCGGCCCAGATCCTGGTGACCGCGAACGGCGCGTACGCCTACCTGGCCAACCGCGGCGGCAACAGCATCACCCGGTACGCCGTCGAGGCGGACGGCGCCCGGCTGCGCCTCATCGACACCGTGCCGGCCGGCGGGGACTTCCCCCGGCAGATCGCCTTCTCGCCGGACGGCGGGCTGCTGTTCGCCGCGAACCAGCGCTCGGGCACGGTGAGCGTCTTCCACGTGGACACCGGCACCGGGGAACTGCGGCTCGCGGGTGAGCCGTTCTCCTCACCGGTCGCCGTCTGCGCGCTGCCGCTGTAGCGTCCGCGGAAAGCCGGGGCGCCCGCGGCGGTACCCGGCCGCCCCGTTCCTCACGTGATCACGCCGAGCAGTGCCCGGGCGCACAGGTCCCGCACCTCGGCCCGGGACAGCTCGGAGCCGCGCAGCCACTCCAGGCAGACCGCCGTGGTGAAGGCCAGCCAGCCGCGCACCGCCAGGCGGAGCCCGGGGCGCTCCGCGAAGCCCGGGCCGAACTCCGGATCGGCGGCGAGGCCGGCCAGGATCTGGCTCTCCTGCGCGGCCAGCGCCCGCCGGTAGACCCGGCGCACGTCCTGGTCGCCCGCCGCGTCGGCACGGTGGAAGGCGCGAAAGCCGTGGGCGTGGGTCTCGACGTACTCCAGGTAGGTGTCGAGGGCGGCGGTGAGCTGCTCGCGCACCGGCACCCCCGCCGCGGCCTCCGTCATCCGCAGCATGCGCTCGCTCTCGCGCTCCACGACCGCAGCGAAGAAGTCCCGCTTGGTCGGGAAGTAGTGGTACAGCAGCCCGCGCGAGACTCCGGCGATCTCGGCCACCCGCTCGATCAGCACGTCGTCGTAGGGGGACTCCGAGAACAGCCGCGCGCCCACCGACAGCAGCTGCTCGCGGCGCTCGGCGGTGCTGAGTCTGCGACGGGTGCCCCGGTCGGCGGCCATGCCCGCACTTTACTTGACGCGGGTTCAACAACCGGCCCAGACTGAAACCCGCTATTGAACCCACGTACAACACGCTCGACCGGTGGCTCGGATCAAGGGAGATCGCGTCATGGCTGAGACGGACGCCGGCACACCGGGCGGGGCCGGGCTGCCGAAGGGTTTCCGCGGGGCCGAGCAGGGCTGGCCGGAGCTGGAGCGCATCCCCCGTCCGCCGCACCGGGTGCCGCTGCTCGGTGACGTGCTCGGCGTCGACCGGCGCACACCGGTGCAGGATTCGATGCGGTTCGCCCGCCGGCTGGGCCCGATCTTCCGCCGCAAGGCGTTCGGCAACGAGTTCGTCTTCGTGGCCGGCGCCGGGTACGCGGCCGACCTCGCGGACGAGTCACGGTTCGCCAAGCACGTGGGCCTCGGGGTCGCCAACCTGCGGCCGGTCGCCGGGGACGGGCTGTTCACCGCGTACAACCACGAACCCAACTGGCAGCTGGCGCACGACGTCCTCGCCCCCGCCTTCAGCCGTGAGGCCATGGCGGGCTACCACCCGATGATGCTGGACGTGGCCGGGCGGCTGACCGGCCACTGGGACCGGGAGCTGGCGGCCGGACGTGCCGTGGACGTGCCCGGTGACATGACCAAGCTGACCCTGGAGACCATCGCCCGCACCGGGTTCGGGCATGACTTCGGCTCCTTCGAGCGCAGCCGCCTGCACCCCTTCGTGGCCGCGATGATCGGCACGCTCACCTACGCCCAGCGGACGAACACCGTGCCCCCACCGCTGGCCCCGCTGCTGCTGCGCGGCACGACACGGCGCAACGCGGCCGACACGGCCCTGCTGGGCCGCACGGTCGACGACCTCGTACGGGCCCGGCGCGAGGCGGGCCCGGGCGGGGCCGGGGACCTGCTCGACCGGATGCTGGCGACGGCGCACCCGCGGACCGGGGAGCGGCTGTCCGCCCGGAACGTCCGGTACCAGGTGATCACCTTCCTGGTCGCCGGCCACGAGACCACCTCGGGCGCGCTGTCCTTCGCCCTGCACTACCTCTCCCGGCACCCGGAGGTGGCGGCCCGGGCCCGCGCCGAGGTGGACCGCGTCTGGGGCGCCACGGCGGCGCCCGGCTACGAGCAGGTGGCGAAACTGCGGTACGTGCGCCGGGTCCTCGACGAGTCGCTGCGGCTGTGGCCCACGGCCCCCGCCTTCAGCCGTGAGGCCCGGCAGGACACCGTGCTGGCCGGAGAGGCCGGTGAACACCCGATGCGCCGGGGCGCGTGGGCGCTGGTGCTGCTGCCGATGCTGCACCGCGATCCCGAGGTGTGGGGCCCGGACGCCGAGCGGTTCGACCCGGACCGGTTCGACGCCAAGGCCGCCCGGGGCCGCGCCCCGCACGTCTTCAAGCCGTTCGGAACGGGGGCGCGGGCCTGCATCGGACGCCAGTTCGCGCTGCACGAGGCGACGCTCGTGCTCGGGCTGCTGCTGCGCCGCTACGAGCTGCGGGCCGACCCCGGCTACCGGCTGCGGGTCTCCGAGCGGCTGACGCTGATGCCGGAGGGCCTGCGCCTGCGGCTGGAGCGGCGCCCCGCACCCGCGGGCGTGACGGCCCAGGGCACGGGCGGCCCGGCGTCAGCGGCCCGCTGCCCAGTGCCCGGGGTGGGTGACTGACTCCGGCAGCCGGGTGCCGGCACTCCCCCGCGCCGCCTCGAGCTGGGGCTGGGTGAGGAAGAAGGCGCCGGTCAGATCGGCGTCCGCGAGATCCGCGTCGCGCAGGTCGGCGCCGATCAGGTCCGCTCCTCGCAGGTCCGCGCCGGTCAGGTCGGCTGCGATGAGGCAGGCGCCGCGCAGACTGGCCCCGCGCAGGTCGGCCCCTTTCAGCCGGGCGCCCATGAGGTCCGCGCCCCGGCGGTCCTTCTTCCTGCCGCTCTTTCCCCCGAATCCCGCGCGCACCAGGTCGCTGGTGCGCAGCAGGAGGACGTTGACCTCCTGCCGGTGGGCGGCCACGTCGAGCCCGGCCAGTTCCTCCGGTGTCCCCCGGGTGAGCCGCTCGGTCTCCTCCAGCGCCCGGCGCAGATCGGCGTGCACGGGACGGGCCGCGGACAGGCTCAGCGCCTCGGTGAGGTACCGGAGCAGTTCGTGGAGCTGCCGGACGACCGGGAACACCTCGAACATACGGCGGGCGTGCTCACGGGGGCCGGTGCGCCAGTCCTGGCCGCCGAAGACGACCTGGGAGACCTTCTGGCCGGCGCCGAAGCAGTCGTAGACGGTGCAGCCGGTGAAGCCCTTCTCCCGGAGCCGGGAGTGGATGCCGCAGCGGTGGTCGCTCCCGAGGTTCGGGCAGGGCTTGCCCGCGGGCTTGTCGAGCGCGAAGTCCGCCGAGGCGGCGAAGGGAAGGGCGACGCAGCACAGCCCGAAGCACGAGGCGCAGTCCCCCCGAAGTTCCGACCGGTCGGCTATCTCATCTGGCATGCGGGACAGCCTACTGACCTGCGGATCAGCTCTGGCCGTCACTCCGTGAGCGCGGGCAGGTCCAACCGGGCCAGGCGGTCGGGGTCGGCCAGGATGTACATGCCGGTGATCCGGCCGTCGGCGACGGTGAGGGCGGTGACGGACACGGCACGGCCCTCCGGCGCGGTGACGAGGCCCAGTGAGCCGTTGACCAGCACCGGCCGCGCGAAGGCCGCGAACTGGCGGAACAGGAAGGCCTGTTCGGCGACCGCCCGTGCCCCGTGCACCACCTTGGAGGCGCCGACCCCGCGCACCAGGGCACCCGCGTCCGCGCGCAGCACCACGTCCGGGTGGAGCAGGGCGACGAGGGCCTCGAAGTCGCCGCCGCGGGAGGCCGCCAGGAAGGCGTCGACCACCTGGCGCTGCGTCGTGAGGTCGGGGTCGGACGTCGGGGCGGCGCCCTGCACCCGGCGGCGGGCCCGGCTGGCCAGTTGCCGGGTCGCGGCCGGGGTGCGCTCCACGACGGGCGCGATGTCGTCGAAGGGCACGGCGAACATGTCGTGCAGGACGAACGCCAGCCGCTCGGCGGGCTCCAGCGTCTGGAGCACCACGACCAGGGCCAGGCCCACCGAGTCGGCCTGCAGCATCTCCTGCTCGGGGTCGACGGCGGACAGCGGCCGGATCACGGGATCCGGCACGAAGGCCTCGTCCATCGGCTCCTCGCGGCGCGCGGCACGCGAGCGCAGCATGTCGAGGCAGACCCGGCCGACGACCGTGGTGAGCCAGCCGCCGAGGTTCCTGATCTCGTCCGGGTCGGTCCGGCCGAGCCGTAACCAGGCCTCCTGGACCGCGTCCTCGGCCTCGGCGAGCGAGCCGAGCATCCGGTAGGCCACGGCCTTGAGTCGACCGCGCTGTTCCTGGAACCGGTCGGCCAGGAGCTCGGTGTCGTTCATGTCGTCCCCGTTCGGTCTGTGGGTGGGTGCTGCCCGGCGAACAGTTCGAAGGCGACCGCGGGCTCGCCGCCGAAGCGTTCGCCGGTGGCGTCGGCGCCCGCGGTGAGGAACCCCCTGGCGTACCCTCGGGTTCCTCGTCGGTCAACGCCTCGATACCGGTGCGGTGTTGGAGCAGTGAGCGTATCGCCGCGTGCCGATGCCCGCCTCGCCGCGGGTCGCGAGGACATGGGCGACCTCACGGCCGGCGTCGGTCCAGGCGGCGACGGCCGCGGCGCACCCGTACTCGAGGTCGTCCGGGTGCGCCACCACGGCCAGGACACGCTCCCAGTCGGCCGGCATGGGCTGCGGCTGGGTGATCTCCGGCTCGGTCATGGGCGCAGACCATGCGGACCGACCACTCACGCAACCGGTTTTCCACCGGCCCGCGGGGGCCGGGATGTCACACCTCGTCGCGGGCCATGGCCAGCAGCCGGTCCAGTACGCGGGGCGCGCCGGCGCGCAGGCCGTCGTGCTCGAACTCGTCGGTGACCCAGGTGCGCAGGCCCCGGATCGCACGGGCGGTGCGCAGCGCGTGGGCGGTGTCGACGTACATGTCGTCGTGGTAGACGGCGGCCACGGCCGGGACCTCGTTCGCGGCCAGGCGCGCGGGATAGTACAGGGGCGTCCAGTCGGTGCGGGCGGCGAGCAGGTCGGCGGTCTCGCGCAGGGGACGCAGGGCCGGGTCGCAGTCGAAGGTCCAGGGGTGGACGCTCTCGCCGGTGAAGAGCAGCGGCGCGTCGCCCGCGAGGGCCTTGGCCGCGTCGAACTGCGGGAACTCGGCGCGCACCCGCTCCGCCGCCCAGTCGGTGGGGCGGTCGTCCTGGCCGTAGCAAGCCTCGTGGACCAGGGCGTACAGCGGGTGGCTCGCGTACGACAGCAGGCTCTGGACCTCCTCCTGGAAGGCGTCCGACAGCTCCCGGCCGTGCGGGGTGCGGACGAAGGCGTCCTCCAGCAGGTAGTGCAGGCGGTGGCTGCCGTCGCCCGTGCCGAGCAGGATGCCGAGGGACTGGAAGGCCTCGACGGTGAGGCGGTAGCCGCCGGGCAGGACCACGTCGTGGGTCAGCAGGTGGTCGGCGATGCGGCGGGCGCGCTCGACGTCCTGAGGGTAACGGGCGTAGTGCCCGGCGACCTTGCGTTCGATACGGGGGTAGGCGGCCCGGTAGACGTCGTCGGCGTGCGCGTCCAGGGAGGGCAGGCCGCCGGTGATCACGGCCGTACTCAGGCCCTCGGGCGCCAGCGACAGGTACGTCACCGCGCAGAAGCCGCCGAAGCTCTGGCCGAGGACTGTCCATGGGGCGCCGCCGGTGAGCCGGGGGCGGATCAGCTCGCAGTCGCGGACGATGGAGTCGGCCCGGAAGTGCGTGAGGTAGGCGGCCTGCTCCGCGGGCGTGCCGCGCAGCGGGAGCGTCTGCCGGTTGGCGGGCGTGGAGCGGCCGGTGCCGCGCTGGTCGAGGAGGAGCACACGGTGGTCCTCCAGGGCGCGGCCGAGCCAGGCCTGCTTTCCGACGAAACGGTTCGCCCCGAAGCCGGGGCCGCCCTGGAGGTAGATCAGCCACGGCAGGTCCCGGTCCGCCTTGTCGCTCGCGACGGCCTCCCGGGCGTACAGCTCGATGGTCCCGCCCGCCGGGTCGGCGTGGTCCAGGGGGACGGTGAAGTGGTGGTCGGTGAGGACGACGCCGGGCTGGCGGTAGCTGACGGTCAACTGGTCTCCCGGGACGGACGGATGGTCGCGTCCCAGTTCAGCACATGTCCGTGCGCCGTCCGACCCCCGGGATCATGGAAAGTTACTGAATCGTGGGTCAACGGGCCGCGAGGCTGGAGCGGCGCACCACCAGCTCCGGCTGGAGCACCACCCGGCGGTGCTCGTGCGCCTTGGGGGCGTCCCGGGACGCCTCGGTCTCCTCCAGCAGCAGTTCGGCGGCGAGGGCGCCCATGGTGACGGCGGGCTGCCGTACGGAGGTCAGCGGGACGGCGGCGGCCGCCGCGAACTCGATGTCGTCGTAGCCGACGATGGCGAGGTCGTCGGGGACGACGACACCGGCCGCGTACATGGCCTGCAGCACGCCGAGGGCGAGGAGGTCGTTGGCGCAGAACACCGCGGTCGGCCGGTCGGCGAGGCCCAGCAGCCGGGCGCCCGCGTCCCGTCCGGCGGCCACGTCCAGGCGCTCCGTGGGCAGCTCGCGCAGGGCCCCGGGGCCGAGCCCGGCCTCCGCGAGGGCGTTCAGGGCGCCGGTGCGGCGGTCCCTGACCTGGTTGAAACCGGGCGGGCCGCTGACGTAGGCGATGGAGCGGTGGCCGGCGTCCACCAGGTGCCGGACGGCCAGGGCGCCGCCCGCGACGTCGTCGACGGAGACCGAGCACTCGGTGGTGCCCTCGGCGACCCGGTCGACCAGCACGAAGGGGATGCCGTGCCGCCGGAACGCGTCGATGTTGCGCCCGGTGGCGTCGGCCGGGGTGAGCAGCACGCCGCGCACCCGCTGCTCGGCGAAGAGCGAGAGGTACTCGGCCTCCTCGCCGGCGCTCTGGGCGCTGTTGCAGACCATCACGCCGAGCCCGGCCTCGCGTGCCGCCCGTTCGGCGCCGCGCGCCACGTCCACGAAGAAGGGGTTGCCCATGTCGAGGACGAGCAGGCCCATGATCCGGCTGCGGCCGGCGCGGAGCTGGCGCGCGGACTCGCTGCGGACGTAGCCCAGCCGGTCTATGGCGGACTGCACGCGGGCGCGGGTCTCCGAGGCGACCGTGTCCGGGCGGTTGATGACGTTCGACACGGTGCCCACCGACACGCCGGCGGCGCGGGCGACATCCTTGATACCCACCGACTGGGCCATCGGGCGGGGACCTCCAGAAGGACGAGGGGGCGGCGGGAAAGCCCTCACATTACCGTTCATCCCGCCGCACACCCGACGGGGTCAGGCGGGCAGGGCGAAATCGACGACGTGCAGCGCCGAGGGGGTCGTACCGCTCGACTTCTCCTGGTACATGAAGGACAGCACGTCGTCCGCCCTCACCCGCGACTCGTCGATCACGACCTCGCCGAAGGCGTTCAGGTCGCCGCCGTCGTACAGCAGCGACCAGTCGGTGTACCCGGAGGCCTTGGAGGCACCCGCGATCCGGCCGTGGGGGAAGACCGCGTAGGCGTTGTCGTACCGGTCCAGGACCAGCTTGGTGCGCTGGCTGGAGTTCAGCGGGACGGGGATCTCGGTCTTCTGCCAGCCGCCGGAGGAGTTCTTGCGCAGGTGGAAGGCACGGCCGTGCGCGGTGCGGTCGGCGACGTAGTCGGTGGTGCACTGGCCGAAGCGGCCGGGGACGTAGGAGATGACCGCGTGCGGCAGGCCGGTGGAGTCGGTGGTCTGGCTCTCCTGGTTCATCAGGGAGTGGTCCGGGTTCAGCGGGTCGACGACCAGGCCGGCGTCGGTGACCGCCACCGTGTCGGAGGTGCCGGTGGTGCCGACGACCGTGCCCGCATCGTTGCGCCAGGTGCGGCCCCGGTCGGTGGAGTACACATAGCCGGTGTCGTGGTTGGTGATGCCGCCGCCGTCGCACATCACGGCCGCGTTCTGCTCCCGCCAGGTGAAGAAGGAGTGCAGGCGGCCGCTGACGTCGTAGTCGATGCCGTGCAGGTACATGTTGCGGGCGGTGCTGGAGCCGTGCGAGCCGGCGTAGGTGCCGGTGGAGCTGCTCCACTCCCCCAGCGCCGTCCAGGCCGCGCCGTCGTATTCGGCGAGCGCGTTGCGTCCGTTGCCGGAGATGCCGGCGCGGTAGCTCAGCTGGAGTCTTCCCTCGGGGGTCGACACGAACTGCGGGTACGTGAACTGCGAGGTGAGCGCGAGCCCGTCCAGCGTGGTCTGCACGGCGCCGAAGACGGACGACGTCCAGGCGGTGGTCCCCGGGTTGTCCAGGAGTCCGGTCACCGACTTCACGTAGAAGAAGCCGTCGCTGTGCGAGTCCATGTTGAGGTGCAGCCGGCCATCGGTCTTCGAGACGCCCATGGAGATCACGTTGTGCGAGTCGTCACTCTTGAGCCGGTGGGGAAGCGTCACGGTGGACCAGGTGGCGCCGCCCAGCACGCGGCGGGCGACGACCGCTTCGCGGGTGGCGGTGTACCAGGCGGCGTACTGGTGGCCCTTGTAGGTGAACAAGCCGTTCTTCTGGAACGAGTTGTTGTTGACCAGGCCGTCGTAGGAGACGAAGTAGACGGCCTGGGCGTCGAGTCGGGTGGTGCCCTGCTGGGTGACGGAGGGGCCGGGGGACGCGGCCCGTGCGATGCCGGGTGTTGCCATGGCGGCCAGCATGGCGGACGCGAGCACGGTACGTCTTCTCATGGTGCGGCTCCGGTGAGCGGTCAGGCGAGGTGGAAGATTTCGGTGAGCGGTTTCATCGCTTCGTCGGGCCGGGCGCCGTCCAGCGACTCGAAGAACGGCGCCATCTCCGCCTGCCAGCGGGCGTTGACGTCGGTGGCCTCCATGCCTGCCTGGGCGGCGGCGAAGTCCTCGGTCTCCAGATAGCCGACCAGCAGGCCGTCCTCACGCAGGAAGAGCGAGTAGTTGTGCCAGCCGGTGGCTCTCAGGGCCTCGAGCATGTCCGGCCACACGGTGGCGTGCCGCTCGCGGTACTCGTCGAGGCGGTCCGCCCGGACCTTCAGCAGGAAGCACACACGCTGCATCAACACCCCTTGCAGGATCAGAAGTTGAACTGGTCGATGTTCTTGGCGTCGAAGACGGTCGGCTTGCCGAGGTTGATCACACCGTCCTTGCCGATGGTGTACGTGGTGGAGCCGGCCTTGAAGGTCTCGCCCTCCTTGCCGGTGATCTGCCCGGAGGCCAGGGCGACGGCGGTACGGGCGGCCAGGTCGCCCAGCCTGGCCGGGTCCCACAGCTCGAAGGCGTCGACGGTGCCGTTCTTGACGTACTTGCGCATGTCGTTGGGCGTGCCGAGGCCGGTCAGCTCGACCTGGCCCTTGTACTTGGAGCCGGACAGGTACTGGGCGGCCGCCTTGATGCCGACGGTGGTCGGGGAGATGATCCCCTTCAGGTTCGGGTACTGCTGGAGCAGTCCCTGGGTCTGCTGGAAGGACTGCTGGGCGTCGTCGTTGCCGTACGCGATCTTGACCAGCTTGACGTTCTTGTACTTCGGGTCCTTCAGCTCCTCCTTCATGTAGCCGATCCAGGTGTTCTGGTTGGTCGCCGTCTGCGCGGCGGACAGGATCGCGATCTGGCCCTTGTAGCCGATCTGCTGGGCGAGCAGTTGCACCTCGGTGCGGCCGAGGTCCTCGGCGCCGGCCTGGGAGACGAAGGCGTTGCGGCAGCCGGCGGTGGTGTCGGAGTCGTAGGTGACGACCTTGATGCCGTTCTTCATGGCCGTCTTGAGCGCGGTGCACAGGGCGCCGGGGTCCTGCGCGGACACGGCCATCGCGTCGACCTGCTGCTGGGTGAGGGTGTTGACGTAGGACACCTGGCCGGAGGTGTCGGTGGCGCTGGAGGGGCCGACCTCCTTGTACTTGGAGCCGAGTTCGGTGAGCGCCTTCTCGCCGCCCTTGTCGGCGGAGGTGAAGTAGGGGTTGTTGACCTGCTTGGGCAGGAAGCCGACGGTCAGGCCCTTCTTGGTGGCCGCGTTCGGGTCGGCCTTGCCCGCCGTCGCGTTCGAGTTGTCTTCGCTCTTGACGTCGTTCTTGGTGGTGCCGCCGCAGGCGGTGACGGCGAGGGCGAGGGAGGCGGCCGTGGCGAGGGCCGCGCAGGCACGGCGGATCGACGACTTGCGCATGGCGAGTTTTCCTTTACGAAGGGTGAGCGAGGGAAGGGGTCATGCGGCAGGCGTGGGGGGAGCCTTGGCGACCGGCGTGGAGGGCGCCCGGCGGCCGGCCCTCGCGACGGAGATCTGACGTGCGACGCGGGGGCCGAGCACGGAGACGACGAGCAGGACGCCGGTGACGACGATCTGCGACTGGGCGGAGACGTTGAGCAGGCTCATCGCGTTCTGCAGGGCGCCCAGCAGGAACACACCGGCGATCGCGCCGCCGAGCGTGCCCTTGCCGCCGTCGAAGTCGATGCCTCCGAGCAACACGGCGGCCACCACGGACAGTTCGAGGCCGGTGGCGTTGTCGTAGCGGGCGCTGGCATAGTGCAGGGCCCAGAAGACACCGGTGAGGGAGGCCATGACGCCGGTGGCGACGAACAGCAGCAGCTTGGCCCGCTTGACGCGGATCCCGGCGAACCGGGCGGCCCCCTCGCTGGCGCCGATCGCGAACAGCGACCGCCCGAACGGGGTGGCGTGCAGGACGACGACGGCGATCGCGAGGAGCACCAGGAAGGGCAGGAAGGCCTGCGGGAGGAAGGAGTTCCCGAGCCGACCGGCGGCGAAGTCCAGGTACTGGGTGGGGAAGTCGGTCACCGCGTCGGAGCCGAGGACGATCTGCGCGATGCCCCGGTAGGCGGCGAGGGTACCGATGGTGACGGCGAGGGACGGCAGCCCGAGCCGGGTCACCAGCAGGCCGTTCACAAGACCGCACACCACACCGAGCAGCAGGCACAGCGGGATGATCTGCTCGATCGCCAGCCCCTCGTTCCACAGCTTGCCCATCACCGCGCCGGACAGACCGGCCGTGGAGGCCACCGACAGGTCGATCTCACCGGCCACCACGAGCAGCGTCATCGGCAGGGCGATCAGCGCGATGGGGAGGGTGTTGCCGATCAGGAACGACAGGTTGAGGGCGTTGCCGAACCCGTCGACGAAGGAGAAGGACAGCAGGAGCAGCACGATCAGCAGGGCGCCGACCACCGTGTCCCAGCGGACGGCGCGGGCCAGGGACTCAGGCATGGCGGGTGTCCCCCTTCTTCGGGGCCGCCTTCACGGAGGCCGACTTCTTCTTCAGGGCGGACGCCACCCGCAGGGCGACGACCCGGTCCACGGCGATGGCGAGCAGCAGCAGGACGCCGTTGATGGCCAACCCCCAGACGGAGCTGACGCCGAGGGCGGGCAGCACGCTGTTGATGGAGGTCAGCAGCAGCGCGCCGAGCGCGGCACCGTAGACGCTGCCGGAGCCGCCGGTGAAGACGACGCCGCCGACCACCACCGCGCTGACGACGGTGAGTTCGTATCCGCTGCCGGTGCTGGAGTCCACGTTGCCGAACCGGGCCAGGTACATGGCGCCCGCGAGTCCGGCGAGGCCCCCGCAGAAGGTGTACGCGACGAGGATCCGCTTGCGGACGGGGATGCCGGCGAGGCGGGCGGCCTCCGGGTTGGAGCCGAGCGCGTACAGCTCGCGGCCGCTGCCGTAGTGCTTGAGGTAGTAGGCGGTGGTGACCAGGACGGCGAGGGCGATCAGTGCCGGCCACGGCACCGCCCCGAGGCCGCCGGAGCCGAAGTCGACGAAACCGCCGGGCAGATCGGACGCCGTGATCTGCCGGGAGCCGACCCAGATGGAGTCGATGCCGCGGATGATGTACAGCGTGCCGAGGGTGACGACGAGGGCGGGCACCTGACCGAGGCTGACGAGCAGGCCGTTCAGCAGGCCGAAGCCCACCCCGAGCAGGACCGCCAGCACGATCGCCACGACCGGGTCTCCCCCGCCGTGCAGATAGGTGCCTGCGGCGAAGGCACAGATGCCGAGGGTGGAGCCGACCGAGAGGTCGACGTTGCGGGTGATGACCACCAGCGACTGGCCGGTGGCGACCAGCACCAGGATGGTGGCGTTCAGCAGCAGGTCCTTGACGCCCTGCTCGGACAGGAACTCGCTGTTGCCGAGCTGGGTGACGACGATCATCACCAGGAAGACGACCAGGATGGCGAGTTCGCGCATCCTCAAGACGCGGTCGACGAGCCGTGCGCCGCTGGAGCCCGGCACGTCGGCGACGGGGGTCTCGTGCGGGGTGGTCACCGTCATGCGGCTGCCCTCCCGGTGGCTGCGGCCATCACGGTTTCCTCGGTGGCTTGGGATCGCGGGATCTCGGCGGTGAGGCGGCCCTCGTGCATCACGAGCACGCGGTCGGCCATGCCGAGGATCTCGGGCAGGTCGGAGGAGATCATCAGGACCGCCACCCCTTCGGCGGCCAGTTCGGACAGCAGCCGGTGCACCTCGGCCTTGGTGCCGACGTCGATGCCCCGGGTGGGTTCGTCGACGATCAGCACCCGCGGGCCGGTGGCGAGCCACTTGGCGAGGACGACCTTCTGCTGGTTGCCGCCGGACAGCGTGGAGACGGCGTCGGCGATCCGCGCGTACTTGACGTGGAGCTTCACCGCCCAGTCGAGGCTGCGGCTGCGCTCGGCGCCGCGGTCGACGAGGCCCGCCCTCACGGTGGTGCGCAGACCGGTCAGACCGATGTTGCGCTCGATGGACATGTCCATCACCAGGCCCTGGGCGCGCCGGTCCTCCGGTACCAGGGCGAGCCCCGCGGCCATCGCGGTGGACGGGGCGCCGTTGGTGAGCTTGCGCCCCTCGACCTCCACCTCGCCCGCGTCCCACCGGTCGATGCCGAAGACCGCCCGGGCCACCTCGGTGCGGCCGGCGCCGACGAGACCGGCGAGGCCGACGATCTCACCGTGCCGCACCTCGAACGAGACGTCCGTGAACACGCCCTCGCGGGTCAGCCGCCGTACGCTCAGGGCGACTTCGCCCGGCTCGACGGCCTGCTTCGGGTACAGCTCGTCCAGGTCGCGGCCGACCATACGGCGGACCAGGTCGTCCTCGGTCATGCCGGCCAGCGGCTCACTGGCGATCCAGGCGCCGTCGCGCAGGGTGGTCACCCGCCGGCAGATCTCGAAGATCTCCTCCAGCCGGTGCGAGATGAACAGCACCGCGGCTCCCTGTTCGCGCAGGGTGCGCACGACGCCGAAGAGACGGGCGACCTCGCTGCCGGTCAGGGCGGCGGTGGGCTCGTCCATGATCAGGACCCGGGCGTCCAAGGAGAGCGCCTTGGCGATCTCGACGATCTGCTGGTCCGCGATGGACAGACCGCGGGCGGGCCGGTCGGGGTCGAGGTCGACGCCGAGTCGGCGCATCAGGGCCAGGGTCGCGGCGTGGGTGGCCTTGTGGTCGATACGGCCGAGCGCGCGGCGGGGCCGGCGGCCCATGAAGATGTTCTCGGCGATCGACAGGTCGGGGAAGAGCGTGGGCTCCTGGTAGATGACGGCGATACCGGCGTCGCGGGCGTCGCCGGGCCCGTGGAAGACGACGGGCGCGCCGTCGAGCAGCACCTGGCCGGCGTCCGGCCGGTGCACTCCGGCGAGGGTTTTGATCAGCGTCGACTTGCCCGCGCCGTTCTCCCCGGCGAGGGCGTGCACCTCGCCGGGGTACAGCTCCAGGGAGACGCCGCGCAGGGCGCGTACGGCGCCGAAGGACTTGGAGATGTCCTTCAGTGCCAGCACCGGTGCCGGGCCCGGGTCGGACGGCTGGGTCATGGGTGGCTCCTCGACGACGCCGGCGGGTCGGGCCTCAGGGCGTCGTGAAAGGTTTCAACTGGATTGCCGGGACGTTAGGCACTCCGGACATGTCACGTCAATGGGTAGCGCTCGAAAAGATTTCGATAGCCGGAGGTCACGCCGAGGTCACGGAAGACAGGCCTGAACAGAGGGCTTGACACACCCTCGGAGGCCCCATAGCTTCCCGTCCTGAATCGTTTCATCAAGAGGCCTCTCGGCCCGATGTCACAGGAGCCCGAAGTGACCGACCTCGCCGCGGTGAAGGCCGCGCTGAAGACCCAGGCAGTCGAGACGCCGTCGTGGGCGTACGGGAACTCGGGGACCCGTTTCAAGGTGTTCGCCCAGGCGGGCGTGCCCCGCACACCGCAGGAGAAGCTGGACGACGCGGCGCAGGTGCACGCGGTCACGGGCGTGGCCCCGACCGTGGCGCTGCACATCCCCTGGGACAAGGTGGACGATTACGCCGCCCTGGCGAAGCACGCCGAGGAGCGCGGGGTGCGGCTCGGCGCCATCAACTCCAACACCTTCCAGGACGACGACTACAAGCTGGGCAGCATCTGCCACCCCGACGCGGCGGTGCGGCGCAAGGCCGTCGACCATCTGCTGGAGTGCGTCGACATCATGGACGCGACGGGCTCCACGGACCTGAAGCTGTGGTTCGCGGACGGCACGAACTACCCCGGCCAGGACGACGTGCGGGAACGGCAGGACCGGCTGGCCGAGGGCCTCGCCGAGGTGTACGAGCGGTTGGGTGACGGGCAGCGGATGCTGCTCGAGTACAAGTTCTTCGAGCCGGCCTTCTACACGACGGACGTGCCGGACTGGGGGACGGCGTACGCGCACTGCCTGAGGCTCGGGCCGAAGGCGCAGGTCGTGGTGGACACCGGGCATCATGCTCCGGGGACCAACATCGAGTTCATCGTCGCCACGCTGCTGCGGGAGGGAAAGCTCGGCGGGTTCGACTTCAACTCGCGGTTCTACGCGGACGACGACCTGATGGTGGGGGCCGCGGATCCCTTCCAGTTGTTCCGGATCATGTACGAGGTCGTACGCGGGGGCGGGTTCACCTCCGAGGTGGCGTTCATGCTCGACCAGTGCCACAACATCGAGGCGAAGATCCCGGCGATCATCCGGTCGGTGATGAACGTGCAGGAGGCTACGGCGAAGGCTCTGCTGGTCGACCGTGCCGCTCTGGCCGACGCCCAGCGTGCCGGGGATGTTCTCGGGGCGAACGCCGTGCTGATGGACGCGTACAACACGGATGTGCGGCCGCTGCTTCGTGAGGTGCGCAAGGAGATGGGGCTGGATCCCGATCCGGTTGCCGCCTACGCCCGGTCCGGGTGGGGCGAGAGGATTGTTGCCGAGCGGGTTGGGGGGCAGCAGGCGGGGTGGGGTGCGTAGGCGTCTGCCTGGTTCTGTTTCGTCGCGGAGTGCGGGGCCGTCGTGGTTGTTCGCGCAGTTCCCCGCGCCCCTCAAGACCATCCACTCACGTCAGTTCAAGAAGCAAGGGATCTCCATGTCACCCCACCCCGAAGCCGCCGCCCTCCTCGCCCGCTCGCACCGGCTCGGCGCCGATCCCCGCAACACCAACTACGCCGGCGGCAACGCGTCCGCGAAAGGCACCGACACCGACCCCGTGACCGGTGGGGACGTCGAGCTGATGTGGGTGAAGGGGTCCGGCGGGGACCTGGGCACGCTCACCGAGGCGGGACTCGCGGTGTTGCGCCTCGACCGGTTGCGGGCGCTCGTCGACGTCTACCCGGGTGTCGAGCGGGAGGACGAGATGGTCGCCGCGTTCGACTACTGCCTGCACGGCAAGGGCGGGGCGGCCCCCTCCATCGACACCGCGATGCACGGGTTGGTGGACGCGCCGCACGTGGACCATCTGCACCCCGACTCCGGCATCGCGCTGGCCTGTGCGACGGACGGGGAGAAGCTGACCGCCGAGTGCTTCGGCGACACGGTGGTGTGGGTGCCGTGGCGGCGGCCCGGCTTCCAGCTCGGGCTGGACATCGCGGCGATCAGGCGGGCCAATCCGCAGGCGATCGGGTGCGTCCTCGGCGGCCACGGGATCACCGCGTGGGGCGACACCTCCGAGGAGTGCGAGAGGAACAGCCTCCACCTCATCCGCACCGCCGAGACGTTCCTCGCCGAGCGCGGCAAGGCCGAGCCCTTCGGACCCGCCCTGGAGGGGTACGAGGCCCTGCCCGAGGGCGAGCGGCGGGAGCGGGCGGCGGCCCTCGCGCCGTACGTCCGGGCGATCGCCTCCCAGGACAAGGCGCAGATCGGGCACTTCACCGACTCCGGCGTCGTCCTCGACTTCCTGGCCCGGGCCGAGCACCCGCGGCTGGCGGCCCTCGGCACCTCCTGCCCGGACCACTTCCTGCGCACCAAGGTCCGCCCGCTGGTCCTCGACCTGCCGCCGGCCGCCCCGCTCGAGGAGGCGATCGCCCGGCTGAAGGAGCTGCACGCCGAGTACCGCGAGGAGTACGCCGCCTACTACGACCGGCACGCCGAGCCCGACTCCCCCGCGATGCGGGGCGCCGACCCGGCGATCGTGCTCGTCCCCGGGGTGGGCATGTTCTCCTTCGGCAAGGACAAGCAGACCGCGCGGGTGGCCGGCGAGTTCTACGTCAACGCGATCAACGTGATGCGGGGCGCCGAGGCGGTCTCCACGTACGCGCCGATCGAGGAGTCGGAGAAGTTCCGCATCGAGTACTGGGCGCTGGAGGAGGCCAAGCTCCGGCGGATGCCGAGGCCGAAGCCGCTGGCGACGCGCATCGCCCTGGTCACCGGCGCCGGCAGCGGCATCGGGAAGGCGATCGCCCACCGGCTGGTGGCCGAGGGCGCGTGCGTCGTCGTCGCGGACCTCGACGCCGAGAACGCCCGGGCCGTCGCCGAGGAACTGGGCGGGCCGGACAAAGCCGTCGCCGTCCCCGTCGACGTGACCGACGAGCAGCAGATCGCCGAGGCCTTCAAGGCGGCGGTGCTGGCTTTCGGCGGCGTGGACCTGGTGGTGAACAACGCCGGAATCTCCATCTCCAAGCCGCTGTTGGAGACCACCGCGAGGGACTGGGACCTCCAGCACGACATCATGGCCCGCGGTTCGTTCCTGGTGTCGCGGGAGGCGGCCCGGGCGATGATCGCCCAGGGGCTCGGCGGTGACATCGTGTACATCGCCTCCAAGAACGCCGTCTTCGCCGGCCCCAACAACATCGCCTACTCCGCCACCAAGGCCGACCAGGCCCACCAGGTGCGGCTGCTGGCCGCCGAGCTGGGCGAGCACGGGATCCGGGTCAACGGGATCAACCCGGACGGGGTGGTGCGCGGCTCCGGGATCTTCGCGGGCGGCTGGGGGGCCGAGCGGGCCGCCGTGTACGGGGTGGCGGAGGAGAAGTTGGGCGAGTTCTACGCGCAGCGGACCATCCTGAAGCGGGAGGTGCTGCCGGAGCACGTGGCGAACGCGGTGTTCGCGCTGACGGGCGGAGACCTCACCCACACCACCGGGCTGCACATCCCGGTCGACGCGGGCGTGGCGGCCGCCTTCCTTCGATGAGCACCGCCGTGAAGTCGTACGCCGCGGTCGACCTCGGCGCGTCCAGTGGACGGGTCATGGCCGGCCGCGTCGGCCCCGACTCGCTGGAGCTGAGCGAGGCGCACCGCTTCCCCAACCGGCCGGTACGGGTTCCGGAGGGGCTGCGCTGGGACGTGCTCGGGCTGTACTCGGGCGTCCTGGACGGGCTGCGGGCGGCCGGGCAGGTGGACTCCGTCGGCATCGACAGCTGGGCCGTGGACCACGGCCTGCTGGACGCCGACGGCGCTCTGCTGGGCAATCCGGTGCACTACCGCGACGCCCGCACGGCAGGGGTCGCGGAGAAGGTGTGGGCGACGGTGCCGGCCGCCGAACTGTACGCGGCGACGGGGCTGCAGTACGCCCCGTTCAACACCCTCTACCAGTTGGCGGCGGCACGCTCCACGGCCCAGTTCGCCCAGGCACGGCGCCTGCTGCTCATCCCCGACCTGCTGACGTACTGGCTGACCGGTGAGCAGGGCACCGAACTCACCAACGCCTCCACCACCCAGCTGATCGACCCCCGTACCCGCGACTGGTCGTACGCCGTCGCCGCCCGGCTGGACGTCGACCTGGAGCTGTTCGCGCCGCTGCGGCGGCCGGGTGATCCGGCCGGTCTGCTGCGGCCGGACGTGCTGGAGGAGACGGGGCTGACCGGGCCGGTGCCGGTGACGACGGTCGGCTCGCACGACACCGCCTCGGCGGTGGCCGCCGTACCCGCGAGCGGTGAGCGCTTCGCGTACATCTGCACCGGGACCTGGTCCCTCGCCGGGCTGGAACTGACGGCTCCGGTGCTCAGCGAGGAGAGCCGGGCCGCGAACTTCACCAACGAGCTGGGGCTGGACGGCACGGTCCGCTATCTGCGCAACATCATGGGACTGTGGCTGCTGCAGGAGTGCGTACGCGCCTGGGGAGATCCCGACCTCGGGCCGCTGCTGCGCGAGGCGTCCCTGGTGCCGGCGCTGCGGTCGGTCGTGGACGCCGGCGACGCCGCGTTCCTGGCGCCCGGCCGGATGCCGCAGCGGATCGCCGAGGCCTGCCGGGTGTCCGGGCAGCCGGTGCCCGGGACCCGGGCCGAGCTCACCCGGTGCATCCTCGACTCGCTCGCGCTCGCCCACCGCCGGGCGGTCGAGGACGCCCAGCGGCTCGCCGGCCACCCCGTGGACGTGGTCCACGTCGTCGGCGGCGGCACCCGGAACGCGCTGCTGTGCCAGCTCACCGCCGACGCCTGCGGACTGCCCGTGGTGGCCGGCCCCACCGAGGCGGCGGCCCTCGGCAACGTCCTGGTGCAGGCGCGGGCGCACGGACTCGTCGGGGACCTGGCCGACGCCCGGCGGCTCCTGGTCGCGACCCAGCCGCTGACCCGTTACGAACCGCGCGGCGACACGGCCCGCTGGCGGGAGGCGGAGGGCCGGCTCGCCACGCGGTGAGCCGGGGTCTCCCCCAGGCTCCGTCCGACGACTACTCTGCACTCGTCCGATGACCGACTTCGAGGAGCTGCGATGCGTGTCGCCCTGTTCCTGACCTGTGTCAACGACACGCTCTATCCGGACACCGGCCGTGCCGTGGTGAAGCTGCTGACCAGGCTGGGTGTCGAGGTCGACTTCCCGATGGCGCAGACCTGCTGCGGGCAGGCGCACTACAACACCGGTTATCGCCATGAGGCCGAACCGCTCGCCCGGCATTTCTCCGATGTCTTCGGGGGATACGAGGCGATCGTGACGCCTTCCGGGTCCTGCGGGGCGATGGTGCGGGAGCTGTATCCGCGCATGGGCGAACGGGCGCGCGCCGAGGGTCGCGGGGACGCGCTCGCGTCCGTACTGGCGCCGGTGGTGCCGAAGACGTACGAGCTGACCGAGTTCCTGGTGGACGTGCTGGGGGTGACGGACGTCGGGGCGTACTACCCGCACGAGGTGACGTACCACCCGACCTGCCACGGACTGCGCGGGCTGGGTCTCGGGGACCGGCCGCGGCGGCTGCTGCGGGCCGTGAAGGGGCTCGAACTCGTGGAGCTGCCGGGGGCCGACGAGTGCTGCGGCTTCGGCGGGACGTTCGCCCTGAAGAACTCCGCCGTGTCGGCGGCGATGGGGGCCGACAAAGTGCGCAACGCCGAGTCCACGGGCGCGGAGGTGCTGTGCGCGGCCGACAACTCCTGCCTGATGCACATCGGCGGGACCATGACCCGGCTGCGGGCGGGCGTGCGGCCGGTGCACATCGCGGAGATCCTGGCGAGCACGGAGGAGGAGCCGGCCGTATGAGCGGGACGTATCTGGGAATGCCTGCCTTTCCCGAGGCCGCACGGGAGGCGGTCGGCAATCGCACCCTGCGCGGCAACCTCCGGCACGCCACCCACACCATCCGCGCCAAGCGGGCGAAGGCGGTGGCGGAGGTGTCCGACTGGGCGGCGCTGCGGGAGGCCGGGAAGCGGATCAAGGACCATACGCTCCGTCATCTGGACCGTTATCTCGTGCAGTTGGAGGAGTCGGTCACGGCGGCGGGCGGCATCGTCCACTGGGCCGCCGACGCCGACGAGGCCAACCGGATCGTCGCCGAACTCGTCAAGGCCACCGGCGAGTCGGAGGTCGTCAAGGTCAAGTCGATGGCCACCCAGGAGATCGGGCTCAACGAGGCGCTCGAAGCGGAGGGCATCCGCGCCTACGAGACCGATCTCGCCGAGCTGATCGTGCAGTTGGGCAAGGACCGGCCCTCGCACATCCTGGTGCCGGCCATCCACCGCAACCGGGGCGAGATCCGGGACATCTTCCGCTCCGAGATGAGCGAGTGGGGCCGCCCGGCCCCGGAGGGCCTGACCGACACACCGGCCGAACTCGCGGAGGCGGCCCGGCTGCACCTGCGCGAGAAGTTCCTGCGGGCGAAGGTCGGTGTCTCCGGTGCCAACTTCATGGTCGCCGAGACCGGCACGCTCGTGGTCGTCGAGTCCGAGGGCAACGGCCGGATGTGCCTGACCCTGCCGGAGACGCTGATCTCCGTGGTGGGCATCGAGAAGATCGTGCCGACCTGGCGCGACCTGGAGGTGTTCCTGCAGACGCTGCCCCGCTCCTCGACGGCCGAGCGCATGAACCCGTACACCAGCACGTGGACGGGGACCACCGACGGCGACGGGCCGCGCACCTTCCACCTGGTCCTCCTCGACAACGGCCGCACCGACACCCTCGCCGACGAGGTCGGCCGTCAGGCGCTGCGCTGCATCCGCTGCTCCGCCTGCCTCAACGTCTGCCCGGTGTACGAGCGGGCGGGCGGCCACGCCTACGGCTCCGTCTATCCCGGCCCGATCGGTGCGATCCTCAGCCCTCAACTGAGGGGCACGGCAAGCGAGATCGACGCCTCCCTGCCGTACGCGTCCTCACTGTGCGGCGCCTGCTACGAGGTGTGCCCGGTGGCCATCGACATCCCCGAGGTGCTGGTGCACCTGCGGGAACGGGTCGTGCAGGGCGGCACGGCGACCCGGGCGGGCAACAAGGTCGTGCTCAAGCCCGCCAAGGGGCACGCCGCCGAGCGGGCCGCGATGCGCGCGGCCCGCTGGGCGTTCGCCCACCCCGGCGCCCTGCGGGCCGGGCAGCGGCTCGCCTCCCGCACCCGCCGCCTGCAGCCCCGTACGCTGCCCGGCCCGGGCCGGGCGTGGAGCGGGACACGGGACCTGCCGGCCGTACCGGCGGAGCCGTTCCGCGACTGGTGGCAGCGCACGCACGGTGGAAAGGACGGGGCGAAGTGAGCAGCAGGGACCGGGTCCTGGGGCGGGTGCGTCGCGCGCTCGCCGACGTCCCGCCGGACGACAGGCCGTACGAGCAGGCCGTCGAACGAGAGTATCTGCGCGAGCACGGTGGCCGGAGCGTACCGGAGACCGTGGACCTGCTGGCCGAGAACCTGGCCGACTACCGGGCGGTCGTGCACCGCTGCACGGCCGGTGACCTGGCCGCCACCATCGGCCGGCTGCTCACCGAGCGGGGCTCGACGACCGTGCTGGTCCCCCCGGGACTCGACGCGCACTGGCTGGACGGCACCGACGCGGAGCGGGTCACGGACCGCGCCGAGAGCACACCGCATGAGTTGGACCGGGTCGACAGCGTGGTCACCGGCTGCGCGGTCGCCGTCGCCGAGACCGGCACGATCGTCCTGGACGGCGCCCCCGACCAGGGGCGCCGCCGCATCACCCTGATCCCGGACCACCACATCTGCGTCGTCCGGGTGCCCGAGCAGGTCGTCTCCTCCGTGCCCGAGGCCCTCGAACGCCTCGACCCCGCCCGCCCCTTGACGTGGATCTCCGGCCCGTCGGCGACCAGCGACATCGAACTCGACCGGGTGGAGGGCGTGCACGGGCCACGGACGCTGGAGGTCGTGCTGGTCGGCCAGTGACCCGGGGCCCTCGGGCGGCCGCGTCGGAACCACGTGACAGCGGCGCTGAACAAGCGCTTAGATAGTCACCTGGACCTGCACCCGACCGCTCCCGGAGGCCCCGTTGTTCACATCCGTCGACGACGTCTCCGCCCGTCTCGCCGAGACCGGCTACCTCGCCTCCCCCGCCGTCGCCACGACCGTCTTCCTCGCCGACCGGCTGGGCAAGCCCTTGCTGGTCGAGGGGCCCGCGGGAGTCGGCAAGACCGAGCTGGCGAAGGCCGTCGCGCAGGTGGCGGGCGCGCGGCTGGTGCGGTTGCAGTGCTACGAGGGCGTCGACGAGTCGCGGGCGCTGTACGAGTGGAACCACGCCAAGCAGTTGCTGCGCATCAGCGCGGGCCGCGACGAGACCTGGGACGAGGCACGCACGGACATCTTCAGCGAGGAGTTCCTGCTGCCCCGTCCGCTGCTGACGGCGATCCGCGGTGACGAGCCCAAGGTGCTGCTGATCGACGAGACCGACAAGGCCGACGTCGAGGTGGAGGGGCTGCTGCTGGAGGTGCTCAGCGACTTCCAGGTGACCGTGCCGGAACTGGGGACGGTCACGGCTACCCGGCGTCCCTTCGTCGTGCTCACCTCCAACGCGAGTCGTGAGCTGTCCGAGGCACTGCGCCGTCGCTGCCTGTTCCTGCACATCGGCTTCCCCGAGGAGGAGCTGGAGCGGCGCATCGTCCGGCTGAAGGTGCCGGGGCTCGACGAGGCGCTGGCCGAGTCGGTGGTGCGGGTGATCGGCGCGCTGCGTGCGATGGACCTGCGCAAGGTGCCCTCGGTGGCCGAGACCATCGACTGGGCACGCACACTGCTGGCCCTGGGGGCCGGGACTCTCGACGAGACCGTGGTCCGGGAGAGTCTGGGCGTGGTCCTCAAACACCAGGACGACATCCTGAAGGCCGCCGCCAAGCTCGACCTGGACGCCCTGTGAGCACCCCCGCTGGGGTCGCGGACCGGCTGACCGGCCTGGTGGCGGCACTGCGTACGCACGGGGTGCGGATCGGCACCGGGGAGACCGTGGACGCGGCCCGCGCGGTGGAGGCGCTGGGGCTCACGGACCGGGAACTGCTCCGCGAGGGGCTGGCCGCCACGCTGCTGCACGGCACGGGGCAGCGGGCGGTGTTCGATCCCGTCTTCGACCTGTACTTCCCGCGCGGTGTCGGCGGGCCCGGCACGACGGAGCCGGCCGACCGTGACGACCTGCGCGAGAGGCTCGCGGAGGCTCTCGCCGCCGACGACCGCGCGGCCATGGCCCGGCTGGCGGCCGAGGCCGTGGACGCGCTGGGCGGGTACGGGAGTTCACCGGAGTCGGACGGCTGGTCGGCGTACCAGACCATGGACCGACTGCGCCCGCAGACCCTGCTGGCCCGGGTGCGGACGGGCGTCCGTGAACGGGACGGGCGGGCGGGCTTCGCCGACCGGTTGCTGGACGACGAGATCCGCCGCCGTATCGACGCCTTCCGCGCCCTCGTCGCGGCTGAGGCGCGGCGCCGGGTCGCCGAGCGGCGCGGCCGGGAGCTGATCGCCCGGCGGGCGGTGGCGCCGACCGCCGACCGGGTGGACTTCCTGTACGCGGGCCGGGACCAGCTGGCGGAGCTGCGCAGGACCGTCGCACCGCTCGCCCGCAAGCTGGCCACCCGGCTGGCCGCGCGTCGCCGCCGGGCCGCGCGCGGCACGATCGACCTGCGCCGCACCCTGCGCGGCTCGCTGTCGACGGGTGGCGTGCCGATGCGGCCGGTGCTGCGCCGACGCCGCCCGGTCCGACCGGAGCTGGTCCTGCTGTGCGATGTGTCGGGCTCGGTGTCGGGTTTCTCGGACTTCACGATGCTGCTGGTGCAGGCGCTGCACGACCAGTTCAGCAAGTTGCGGGTGTTCGCCTTCGTCAACCGGCTGGACGAGGTGACCGGGCTGCTGGAGCACGGCGCCGCCGACCCGGCGGGCCTCGGCGCCCGCATCCGCGCGGAGGCCGCGCTCACCGGCTGGCACGACAGCAGTGACTACGGGGTCGCGCTCGGCGAGTTCGCGGAGCGGTACGGCGACGCGGTCGGCCCGCGCACCACCGTGTTCGTCCTCGGTGACGCCCGGACCAACATGAGCGACCCCAACCTGGCCGCCGTCCGCCACATCGCCGGACGGGCCCGCCGTCTGTACTGGCTGAACCCCGAACCACGCCCGCAGTGGGGCACGGGCGACTCTGCCGCGCCGGCCTACGCGGAACTGGCCGAGATGCACGAGTGCCGCACGGCCCGGCAGCTCAGTGCCCTGATCGGGCGGCTGCTGCCGGTGTGAGACCACCCGCGTCCCCCACGTCCCGCTCAGGCCTTCGCGTACTCCTTGGCCATCTGCCCGGCGAAGTCGTACACGACGCACGGTTCGTCACCGACCACCCAGGCGTCGTGGCCGGCCGGGCAGACGAAGACGTCGCCGGGGCCGACCTCCGACTCGCCGCCCTCGCCCTCCATCCTGAGGTGCATCCGTCCCTGCACCACGTAGCTGTTGTGGTGGACCTGGCAGGTTTCGGTGCCGGCGATCGGGCCCACGGACTCCGACCAGCGCCAGCCCGGTTCGAAGGTGCCCACGGCGAAGTCGAGCCCCGTGAGGTGCACGACTTCGAGGTGGCCGCGGGGGAAGTCGCGGCGCTCGTCGGGCTTCTCTACCGTCTTCACTTCCAGCATGGTCATGGCGGTGTTCTCCCTTCCCGCGGCTCACCGCGGCCGGGGCCGGCCCGTCGGCGCCCCTCGCCACCCGGCGGCCACGACGGCACCGGCTCCGCCCACGGCAAGCTGGCTGTACCACTCCATCGTCGGCCCGGCAACCCGGCACCGCCATTCAGGTGACCCGGCCGTGAGGTCCGTTCCGGTGACCGCGGCCGTGCGTCAGTTCCCGTCTCCCTCGGACGCTGCGGACCTGGCCTGGGCGAGGTAGTTGTACGCGGACGCGCGGGAGATCCCGAGCCGTCCGGCGACCTGTTCGACGGCCCGGCGCACCGCGAACACACCCCGTTCGTCGAGGCCGCGGAACAGTTCCAGGCGCTGCGCGCGGTCGAGCTGCGACCAGCTCGCGTTCTGCCGCAGCTGGTGGGCGTCGACGATGGCGTCGACCACCGTGTCGATGTCGTCGCCGAAGACGGTGGTCGGCGGCTCGGTGGTGTCCGTGCCGGTCCCGGCGAGGGAACCCAGCAGGGCGTGCGCCTGGGTCAGCGCGGTGACGTCGAGGTTGACGCAGAGCGCGCCGAACACCGTACCGGCCGAGTCCCTGAGCGGCATCGTCGAGGACTTCACGAGCTTCCCGGCCGGTGTCCGGGTGACGTAGTTCAGCTCGTCGGCCGCCGTGTCACCGCGGGCGACCATGCGCATGCCGATCTCGCTCATCGCCCCGCCCACCGTGCGGCCGGTCACCTCCCCGGCGAGGGCGACCACCGACTTCTCCGGCCGCCGGTAGTCGTGCAGGACCACCTCGCACACCGGCCCGAAGGTCGCCACCAGCCCGTCGACGACCGGGCCCAGCGCGGCGAGGATCGCGTCCCGCTCCGCCTGCTGGGAGAGCTCGTCGGCCATCGGGGACTCCTTCACTCGGCGGCGCTGTCGAGATTACCCGTCCAGACCGTGTACGGGGAGTCCAGTTCCGGGGGTCGTGGCGGTGCCCGCGCGGCCGGCCTCGTCGGCGTGTCGACGCTGCGCGTCGTGTCGACGTACCGCGTACACCGCGTAGACGTAGGCCGCGTCCAGGACGAGGCAGGCCACGTAGAAGTAGTGCATCAGCGCGGTCTCGTGGCGCGGCACCGCGTCGGGGTCGGTGAGCAGGGTCAAAGAGGCGCAGGCGGTGCCGACGAGCTTGGTCAGCGCGATGCCTGGGGACTGGCCGCGCAGGCCCCGGCGGGCGGCGAGCATCCCCAGGAACATGGCCGACATCGCCACGTTGCTGCCGAACGCGGTGATGCCCCCCTCACCGTGGTCGAACTGCTCGGAGGCGAAGTTCATGCCCGGGTAGGCGAGCAGCAGCACGGCGCCCAGCGCCGGCAGGAACAACCGCTCGGGCAGATAGGGGAATTCGGTCCTGCCGAAGCGGACGACGGTGTAGGCGATGGCGAGGTCGAAGCAGAACCACACGATGTTGACGACTTGCATGACTCCGGCCTGCGGTCGCACGAACGCGAACATGAACTCCCAGCTCATGTTGGTCGCGAACGCCACGACCGGCATCCCGAAGGTCCGCTCCCGCATCCCCGCGCGGATGATCAGCACGTAGGCGGCCGCCCAGAAGACACCCGTCCCGAGCAGAAACGCCGTGTGCAGTGCCCGCATGCTGACCCTCCGTCAAGTGACCGATCGGTACGTGCCGGCGACCACTCTGACACGGCTTCCTTCACCCGAGGTCCCCCATGGACCGACGGCGCACCCCAGTAGCGCCGCCGGTCCGTACCCTGCCGCCTACGGCACGTACCGCACCTCGGGGAAGGCCCGGGACGGCCCGTCGAGCAGGTGGCCCCGGCGGTGGCGCAGGTGCTGGTCGAAGAAGGCGAGCGGGTAGGCCTGCTGGATCTTCACGGCCCTGGCCGGGTCGAGGTTGCCGATCCAGGCCTTCAGCTGTTTGTCATTCATACCGGCCGGCTTCGCCATCTGTGGCATGAGCATCTGGGTGTCGCCGTAGGAATGGTGGGTCGCACCGTCGGCCTGGACGTCGAGCCGCCAGCCCTTGAGGTGGGACCAGAACACGGTCACGTTCGGGTCCTGGGGACGGGCGAACGCGGCGGTCATCATCATGAACGGCCGGTCCAGGTCGGTGGTGATGGTGGGCTGCGGTCCGGGCTGCATCGGTCCGTCCAGGCTCAGTCCGGCCCGCACACGCCTGTCCGTCAGCATGACGCAGGCGGTGGCCGTGCCGCCCTTCGACCAGCCGAACATGCCGATGCGCGACGTGTCGAGGGCTTGGCACAACCCGTCCGGCAGCGGCCGACGCCCGGCGTCGGGGTTGTGCCCGGCGGCGATCTGCTCGACGCAGTCGAGGACGAAACGGATGTCCGTTGCGTAGTCCACCGCGTACATCGTGTGCTGGTCGTCCCTGATCGGGGTGAGGACCCGGCCGTCGGGCAGCTGGCTGTACGCGTCGTTGATGTGGTCCACCGTCACCACGACGTAGCCGTGGCTGGCGAGCTCCTGCACGATGACGGTGTGGTCGGAGCGGTGGCTGCCCGCGCCGTGCGAGTACACGACCACCGGCAGGCCCCGGCCCGTGCGGTGCGCCGGGGCGCCCTCGTGGCCGGCCGTGAGCGGCGCCACCGCGACGTCGGGCGGGAAGTCTGCGGAGGCGAGCAGTTCCCGCAGGACGCCGGCGGGCATCCACGGCACGCGGGCGTACCGGCCGGCGTCGCCGCGAGCGGGGTACCAGACGCTCGCCATGAGCTGGCGGTAGTTGCCGGGGCCGGCATCGGGGTCGGGGCGTGAAGTGTCGACGAGGTGCAGCTCCACCGTGCCCACCGGGTGCGGGCCGGTGGGCTCCGGCAACGTGAGCCGCACCGGGTCCGAGCCGGCCGGGTCCTGCGTGCCGCCCCGGACGGCCGGGGCCGGGGCCGGGGCGGCCCAGGCGGGGCCCGCGGCGGCGAGCGGCACGGCGGTCCCGGCGGCGAGCGCGGCGCCCAGCATGCGGCGGCGCGTCATCCCGTCGCGGCTCGTGAACGGCGTGGTGGTCATGGACCCTCCCAGGGCTGTTCCTGATCCTCGGACGCAACACGGAAGCCTCGTCCGGCGGTCCGTGAGCATGGACGGAACGCTGTCACGCCTCCCCTCGGGCGGCATCCGTCCATCGGTTGATCACTCGGGCGGGCATTGGTCCACAGGTTGACGTCCGTGGGATGACGGGGCGTTGATCCGGTGTAGCGTGTGATCCCGTTCGCGGGTCGACAGGGGAGGCGGGCTTGACGTCAGCGGAACGCGATCGTCCTGCCTTATGGGCCGGCCGCGCCTACCGCGTCTTCCTGGTCGTCCAGACCCTCTCGGCCCTCGGTGACTCCTTCTCCTACGTGGCGATCCCGCTGCTGGTGCTGCACAGCACCGGCTCGGTGGTCCAGATGGGCGTCGTCACCGCGCTCACCGGCGTCGCTTCCGTCCTCACGGGGCTGTTCGCGGGTGTGGTCGCCGACCGGGTCGACCGCAGGCGGCTGCTGATGGCCGCCGACACGGCGCGCTGTCTGCTGTTCCTGCTGCTGCCGCTGGTGTGGGTGTTCGCCACCCCGGTGTGGCTGATCTACACGGTCGTGCCGGTCGCCGAGGTCTTCTCGATGCTGTTCCAGGTGACGTACGTGACCGTGGTGCCCGCGCTGGTGCCACCGGAGGAGATCACCCGGGCCAACGGTCATCTCTACGCGAGTGCCGCCGTCGCCGGCGCGATAGGCCCGGCGCTCGCCGGTCTGGTCGCCTCGGCCGCCGGGCCCGCCGCCGCCATCGGCATCGACGCCGCGACGTTCGCGGTGTCCGCGCTCGGCATCCGGTTCGTGCGGTTCGGCGGCGCGACCGGGCCGCCCGCCGCCGGGGAACGCGGGCGCGTACGCGGGGAGTTCATGACGGGGGTCCGCTTCCTGTGGGCGCATCCGGTACTACGGCCGCTGACCGTCCTGCTGACCCTGCTGTCCTTCCTCACGTCCGGGCTGCCGGATCTCGTGGTCTATCTGGTCAAGCACGAGCTCGGCCGCCCGGACGCGACGGTCGGCTACGTCCTCGCCGTGGGAACCGTCGGCACGTTCGCCGCCGCGTCCGTGGTCGCCCGGGTGCGGGGCCGCCTCGGCTTCGGGGTGACCTGGATCTGCGCCTTCTCCGTCGCGGGCCTCGCCGTCGCCTGTCTGGGTGTGTCCCGGACCGTCCCGGTGGTGGCGGCGCTGGTGGCCGTACATCTGATGTGCACCGGCATCGCCGGCATCTGCTCGATGTCGCTGCGCCAGGAGGTCACCCCCGGGCATCTGCTGGGCCGGGTCACCTCGGCGTTCTGGACCGTGCAATCGGCTCTGGGCCCGCTGGGCGCGGCCGCCGTCACGGCGGCAGCGGCCGGTCTGGGCGTCACCACGGTGTGCCTTTTCACCGGCGTCGCCGTCCTGCTGGTGGCGCTGACCGGATCGGTGACCGGCATCCTGCGGCCGGACGCCGGCGAGCCCCGGCTGGAAGAGACGGCTTGAGCACCGCGGCGCCATCGTCGGCGTACCGGTGAGACGGGGGTGCCGGCCCACGCCGGGAACTCGCCCCGGCCGGCCCGGCGGCCGGTGAACTGCGGCCGCCGCGGGAGGTGTGCGCGGCAGTGACCGCAGCCGGCGCACCGCCCGCGCCGTCGGCCGACGTCTCCCGCGCGCCTCCCGACGGACCGCCCGCCGCGCGCTCCGTGCCCGACACGCACACGCCGGAGGCGGTCCGGTCCGGACGCGCGCGTGGCCGGGTACGCCGCCCCCGGCCACGCGCGCCCCACCGTCCGGAGCCGAGCGAACCGGACCGGACCGGCCGGCGGGTGTGCGGGTGCCGCGAACCGCGCGCAGCAGGAGACCGGCAGGGCGTCCGCCACAGGGACCGGCGGCCCTGACGCGAAGGCCCCGGACGTGCTTCAGCTCGACTCGCGCACCACCAGCCGGCACGGCACCGTGTGGACGCCCGGTTCGGCCTCGGCGTCGATGGCCTGGAGCAGCCGCAGGGCCGCGATGCGGCCGATCTCGGTCAGGTTCATGTCGATCGTGGTGAGCGGCGGCCGACAGGCCAGCGCCATGGTGTCCCAGTTGTCGTAGCCGACCACGGCGATGTCGCCGGGCACGTCCCTGCCCCGCTCGCGCAGCGTGTCGGCCACGCCGCGGGCGATCTGGTCGTTGCCGCAGAAGAAGGCGTCCGTGTCTGGGGCGGTGCGCAGCACGGCGTCGGCGGCCCGTCGGCCCCAGGCCTCGCTCCACTCGCCGTAGTGCACCCGGCCGGTGGCCGGGCCGAGTTGGGCGGCCTCCAGGTGCTCGACGGCATGCCGGGCGCGGTCGCGGGCGGCCTGGTGGTGCTCGGGGCCGGTGACGTGGGCGATGCGGGTGCGTCCGGTGGCCAGCAGATGCTCTACGGCCAGGTGGGCGCCGCCCCGGTCGTCGGTGACGACGGAGGTGTCGGCGGGGTCGGTGGACGGGGCGAGCGCGTAGACCACGGGGATCGAGGGGTCGAGCCCCGTCAACGGTGGACGCGGGTCGGTGCGGCGGCCGGCCACGATGATCCCGTCCACCCTGCGGTCGGTGAGGGTGGTCAGGTGATGCTGTTCCCGGATGGCGTCACCCCGGGTGTCGCACAGCAGTACGGAGATCTTCCCGGCGCCCAGCGCGTCCTCGGCGCCCAGCAGCACGGGTGTGCTGAACCGGCCTATGCCGTCCGTCGTCATCAGGCCCACCGTCCAGCTGCGCCCGCTGTGCAGGCTCTGGGCGTGCTGGTTGGGCCGGAAGCCGAGCGCCTCCACCGCGTCCAGCACCCGCTGCCGGGTCTCGGGACGCATCCGGCCGCCGCCGTTGAGCGCCTTCGAGGCCGTGCCCACACTGACGCCCGCCAGCGCGGCCACGTCGGCGAGCCGGGCCCGGCCGGTGAGGGGGGAGCCTGGAGCGGAGGTCACGGGCAAACCTTTTCCTCGGGTACGACGACGCCAGCCATGGTGACAGCCTGCGAGCCGCGCTGCCAAGCGTGTGGGCAAACGGAAAAATCTCTTGCCGCCACTCTTGACCGGACTTCCCCGCTGCCCTCTACTCTCACGACGAGAAAACGGTTGCCCAAACAATCTCCGTTCCACCGCCGGGCAACCACTCCGTACGCCGTGAGTGCGCGCCCGGACACCGGACTTCGTCCCTCCACCACCCGGAGAGCCATGCCCCGCACACCCTCCGCCCCGTCGTCCCCCATCGGCCCCGTCGGCCCGGTCCGTCCCGGCCCCGACGCCCATGCCGCACTGCGCCCCGCGGCCGCCCGCATCGACGCGGGTTTCTGGCACGCCCGCCGTGAGACCAACGCCCGGGTGTCCCTCCCCCAGGGCCCCGGCCTGCTGGAGTCCGCCGGGAACCTGCACAACCTGCGGCTGGCGGCAGGCACGGCCCGGGGCGAGTTCCAGGGCGCCTACCCGTTCGTGGACACGGACGTCTACAAGTGGCTGGAGGCCGCGTCCTGGCAGCTGGCCGAAGGAGGCCCGGCGGAGCTGGCGGCCGACGTGGAGCGGATCGTCTCCCTGGTCGCCGCCGCCCAGCAGCCGGACGGTTACCTCAACACCTGGTTCCAGCTGGTCAAGCGCGGTGCGCGCTACCAGGACCTGCGCTGGGGCCACGAGCTGTACTGCGCGGGCCATCTGATCCAGGCGGCGGTGGCGCACCACCGGACCACGGGCCGACCCGAACTCCTCGAAGTGGCACGGAAGTTCGCCGACCACGTCGACTCCGTGTTCGGCCCGCCCGGCAGCGGGAAACCCATCGACGGCATCGACGGCCACCCCGAGGTGGAGACCGCCCTGGTCGAGCTGTACCGGGAGACCGGCGAACGCCGTTACCTGGACCTGGCCGCCTACTTCGTCGACCGCCACGGCCATGGCCTGCTCGGCGGCGAGGCCTACTGCCAGGACCGCGTCCCGCTGCGCGAGGCGTCGAACGTCGAGGGCCACGCCGTACGGCAGTTGTACCTGCTCGCCGCGGCGGCCGACCTGGCGACCGAGACCGGCGAGCCCGAACTGCGCGCCGCGAACGAACGGTTGTGGCAGGCCATGACCACCACCAAGACGCACCTCACCGGCGGTCTCGGCGCCCACCACGACCAGGAGGACTTCGGCGACCCCTACGAACTGCCCAACGAGCGCGCCTACTGCGAGACCTGCGCCGCGATCGCCTCGGTCCAGTGGAGCTGGCGCATGACCCTGCTGACCGGCGAGGCCCGCTACAGCGACCTGATCGAGCGCACCCTCTACAACGGCTTCCTGGCCGGTGTCTCCCTGGACGGCGAACGCTGGCTGTACGTCAACCCGCTCCAGGTCCGCGACGGTCACACCGACCCCGGCGGCGACCAGTCGGCCCGCCGCACCCGCTGGTTCCGCTGCGCCTGCTGCCCGCCCAACGTCATGCGGCTGCTGGCCTCCCTGGAGCACTACCTGGCCACTGGCGACGACGGCGGCCTGCAGATCCACCAGTACGTCGACGGCGACTACGCCACCGACGGCATCACCGTCCGCTGCGAGACCGACTATCCCTGGCACGGCACGATCGCCCTCGTCGTCGAGGAGTCCCCCGCCGACCGCCCCTGGACGCTCTCCCTGCGCATTCCGCAGTGGTGCCGGGAGTACCGGGTGCGCTGCGGGGACGAGACGTACGACTCCCCCGTCACCGACGGCTGGCTGCGACTGACCCGCACCTGGTCCCCCGGCGACCAGGTGGTCCTGGAGCTGGGTCTGGAACCGCGTCTGACGGCCGCGGACCCCCGGGTGGACGCCGTACGCGGCTGCGTGGCGATCGAGCGGGGCCCGCTCGTGTACTGCCTGGAGCAGGCCGACCACCCCGGCGGCGGACTGGACGACGTCGTCCTCGACACCACCCGCCCGCTCGCCGTGAAGCACCGCCCGGACCTGCTCGGCGGTGTCACGACGGTCGTCGCGGCGGGCCGGCGGCGCCACCTCGCCGACCCGGGCTGGTGGCCGTACGCCACGGTCGCGGACGCCCCCGCGGCGGACGGCGAGCCCGTCGAACTGACCGCCATCCCCTACTACGCCTGGGCCAATCGCGAAGACGGCAGCATGCGCGTCTGGCTGCCCACCTCCTGAACAACCCTCCTACGACAACGAGGTCAGCCCCGTGACACCCACCCGCCGCACCCTGATCGCCGCGACAGCCGCCGTCAGCGCCCTCGCCTCCCTCACCGCCTGTGGAGGCGGCTCCGACGACTCGGGCTCCTCCAAGGCGTCCGGGAGCACGTACACCTTCTGGGACCCCTACCCGCAGTTCGACGCCTCCTCCCCGTGGGGCAAGCTCGTCGGCCAGTGCGGCACGAAGGCCGGAGTGACCGTCAAACGCACCGCGTACGACACCACCGACCTCGGCAACAAGGCGCTGCTCGCGGCCCAGCAGGGCAACGCGCCCGACGTGATGCTCGTGGACAACCCGGTCGTCTCCACGCTCGTGGACGCCGGGATCCTCAACAAGACGAGCGACATAGGGCTCGACACGGCCTCGATCCAGAAGAACATCATCGGCGCGGGCACCATCGCAGGCGCCTCCTACGGCGTCCCGATCGGCGCCAACACCCTCGCCCTCTACTACAACAAGAAGGTGCTGTCCGCGGCCAAGGTCGACCCGGCCTCGATCAAGGACTGGAACTCGCTGACCGCGGCCCTGAAGAAGGTGAAGGCGGCCGGGAAGAAGGGCATCACCTTCTCCGCGATCAACACGGAGGAAGGCAGCTTCCAGTTCCTGCCCTGGTTCTGGGGCGCGGGCGCCGACCTCACGAAGCTGAACTCCGCGAAGGGCGTGGCCGCGCTGTCGCTGTGGAAGGACTGGGTGGACGAGGGCTACGCGCCCAAGGACGTCCTGCAGAACACCCAGACCACCAGCTGGCAGGAGTTCGTCACCGGCACCTACGCGTTCGGCGAGAACGGCACCTGGCAGCTCGGCAACGCCGAGAAGGCCGGCTTCGGCTACGGCGTCATCAACATTCCCGCGCAGAGCGGCGGTTCGGCGCCGGTGCCCACGGGCGGCGAGTTCGTCACCGTGCCCGTGCAGAAGGACACCGCACGCTACGACATCAGCAAGAAGATCGTCACCTGTCTGACCAGCGACGCGAACCTCCTGGCGACCGACACGACGCTCACGTACGTGGCACCCACCGCGACGGTCCAGGCCGAACAGGTGAAGCAGAACCCCGAGCTGAAGCCGTGGGTGTCCGCCGTGGCCGCCGCCCGTGGCCGCACCAGCGGCGGCCTCGGCTCGAAGTACCCCACCATCTCGCAGCCGATGTGGACCGCCGTCCAGTCGGCCCTGTCCGGCGGCAAGAGCCCCAAGTCGGCGCTGGACACGGCCCAGGCGAGTTCCGGGAAGGGCTGAGGCCGACATGACCATCGCCCGAGTCGACCGCCCGCGCCGGGCGCCGGACCTGGCGAGGACGAGTGGCGCGGACACCCCGCTCCTGCGCCGGCGTCAGCGGCGCAGGAGCAGGCTGACCGCGCTCGCCTTCGTCGCCCCGCTGCTCGCCTATCTCGCCGCCTTCTACGTCTACCCCCTCTACCGCAACCTCGATCTGAGCCTGCGCGACTACACCGTCCGCTCCTTCGTCGCGGGCGACGCGCCGTTCTCCGGCTGGGACAACTTCCGAAAGGTCCTCGACGACCCGACGTTCGGGCCTGCGATGCGGCACACCATGGTCTTCACCTTCGTGTCGATCGCCTTCCAGTACGTCATCGGGCTGGCGCTCGCGGTGTTCTTCAACCGGCACTTCCGGCTGTCCACGGTCCTCAGGGCGCTGTTCCTGATTCCCTGGCTGCTGCCGCTGATCGTGTCCGCCTCGACCTGGTCGTGGATGTTCAACAGCGAGTCGGGGGTGGTGAACTACTTCCTGCACTTCTTCGGCGTGGGCCCGGTCGACTGGCTCACCTCGCCGGACTGGGCGCTGACCTCGGTGATCGTCGCGAACATCTGGATCGGCATCCCGTTCAACCTGGTCATCCTCTACAGCGGACTGCAGAACATCCCGGCCGAGCTGTACGAGGCGGCGGCCCTCGACGGGGCGAGCGCCTGGCAGCAGTTCCGCCGGATCACCTTCCCGCTGCTGCGCCCGGTGTCGGCGATCACGCTGCTGCTCGGGCTCGTGTACACCCTCAAGGTGTTCGACCTGATCTGGATCATGACGAAGGGCGGCCCGGGCGACGCCTCGTCGACCCTGGCGACCTGGTCGTACCAGCTCGGCTTCGGCACGCTGCTGCCCAAATTCGGCCCGGGCGCGGCGGTCGGCAACATCCTCATCCTCATCGCCCTGGTCTTCGGTCTGCTCCACGTCCGCGTCCAAAGGAGGCAGGAAGCGTGAAGTCCCTCGCGCGGGGCCGGCGCCACACCGTCATCGGCCTCCTGCTCACCGCGCTGATGCTGTTCCCGGTGTACTGGATGCTGAACGTGTCCCTCACCCCCCAGCAGGACATGCGCAAGAGCCCGCCCGATCTGCTGCCGCTGCACCCGACCTTCGAGGGCTACAAGGCCGTTCTCGACGACCAGTTGCCCTACCTGGGCACCAGCCTGCTCATCGGTCTGGGCACGGTCGCCCTCACCCTCGTCCTCGCCGCGCCGGCCGGTTACTCGCTGGCGAAACTCCGCCCGCGCGGCGGCGGTGTGCTGGGGCTCGCCCTGCTGATCGCGCAGATGATCCCCGGGATCGTCATGGCGATGGGCTTCTACGGCACCTTCCTGGACCTCGGTCTGCTCAACTCCTGGTGGGGACTGATCATCGCGGACTCCACCATCGCGGTGCCGTTCGGCGTCATGATCTTCACGGCGTTCATGTCGGGCATCCCCGGTGAACTGACCGCCGCCGCGCTGATCGACGGCGCCGGGAGCTTCCGCACCTTCTGGTCGGTCGTCCTGCCGCTGAGCCGCAACGCCCTCGTCACCGTCTCGCTGTTCACGTTCCTGTGGGCCTGGTCCGACTTCGTCTTCGCCAGCACCCTCGACGGCGGCGGCGACATGCGGCCGATCACCCTCGGCATCTACAAGTACATCGGCAACAACAACCAGGAGTGGAACGCGATCATGGCCACCGCCGTCGTCGCCTCCGTCCCCGCAGCCATCCTGCTGGTCCTCGCCCAGCGCTACGTGGCCGCGGGTGTGACCGCGGGCGCGGTGAAGGACTGATCCACCTCTCCCATCCCCCTCTCTCCGTGAGGAGAACCCCTGTCATGAGCCGCACAAGACCATCCGCACGTCTGACGGCCGCGCTGGGCACGGCCGTCCTCGCGGCCGGTGTCGCCACCGCCGCCCCCGCACACGCGTCGCCCACCGCCTCCACCACCCTGATCGTGGCCGCCGACCAGACCCTGCGCCCCGTCACCCATGTCGCCACGGGCAGCCTGTACGGCCTGGCGGACGCCTCGACCCCCGCCGACAGCCTGGTCACCCCGTTGAAGCCGAACACCTTCGTGCAGATGGCCCCGGGCGGCTCCCAGTTGCCGAACGGCGAGCCCAAGCCTGCCGGTGACGCGCTCGTCGTGGCACCCGAGGCGGCAGGCGCGGGAGCCAAGGTGGTCGTCCGTATGCCGGACTGGTACCCGAACTTTCCGTACAAGTGGGTGAGTTGGAGCGACTGGTTGTCGGCGGTCGACAAGCAGGTGGCGTCCGTGCGGTCGTCGGGCGCCACGAACATCGCCGCGTACGAGCTGTGGAACGAGCCCGACGGGACGTGGGACACGGCCAATGCGGGCGCCTTCGACGCGGGTTGGGCGCGCACGTACAAGGAGGTCCGCGCCAAGGACGCCACGACTCCCATACAGGGGCCCAGTTACTCCTCTTGGAACCAGTCCTGGATGAGCACGTTCCTCACCGACGCAAAGGCGAGCGGCACCGTTCCCGAGATCATCTCCTGGCACGAGCTGCAGGGCAGCAAGGACATCGCGGCGCATGTGTCGGCGTACCGCGCGCTGGAGTCGAGCCTCGGCATCAGCCCCCGGCCGATCGCCATCGAGGAGTACGCCAAGCCCGCGGAGATGGGCGTGCCCGGCGCCCTGATCGGTTATGTCGCCAAGTTCGAGCGGGCCGGGGTGCACGACGCCGAGCTGGCCTTCTGGAACCACTACGGCACCCTCGGCGACACCCTGACCGACACCGGCGGCTCGCCGAACGGCTCGTACTGGATGTACAAGTGGTACGGCGACATGTCGGGGAGCATGGTCCCCACCACGCCACCCGCCCAGACGGGCATCGACGGCATCGCCTCCCGCAACAGCTCCGGCAACCAGATCAGCGTCATCGCCGGCGGCTGCACCGGCTCCTGCGCGGTGACCGTCAACGGGCTGTCGTCGCTGTCGGCCTTCGGCAGCACGGTCCACGTCAAGCTGGAGTACACCCCGAACACCGGCCGTACGACCGCCTCCCCCGGCCCGATCACCGTCTCGGACGCCGACTACACCGTCTCGGGCGGCTCGATCACCGTGCCGGTGACGATGAACGCCTCCGACGGCTACCACCTGGTGATCACCCCGAGCGGCACGAACACCTCGCTCGCCGGCCGCTACCAGATCACCAACAAGAACAGCGGTCTGGCCCTCGACACCCTGAACGGGGGCACCGCCCAGGGCACCTCGGTGGTACAGGCCACGTCCACCACGGGCACCGACGAGAACTGGACCCTGGTCGCCGCCGGCTCGGGCCTGTACAAGATCGTCAACCAGAAGAGCGGCCTGCTGCTCGGGATCAACAACATGAGCACGAGCGACGGCGGCACGGCCCTGGTCTGGGGTGACAACGGCACCGCCGACCACCTCTGGCAACTCGTCCCGGACCGTGGCGGCTACTACAGGATCGCCAACTACAACAGCGGCCTGCTGCTGGGCGTGGACCAGATGAGCACCGCCTCCGGCGCCCAGGTCCTGCAGTGGACCGACAACGGCACCGCCGACCACCTCTGGAAGCTCACGGCGCGCTGACGCCGTCCCCGGACCGGGGTTCCCGTGCCTGATGTCGGCGGGCGCGGGAACCCCGCCCCCGCGTAAAACGGCCGCCGCGGGCGGCTGGTCGGCCGGAGGCTCCTCGTCCTCGGGGCCACGGCGGCCGTCCTCGCCGCCGCGGCCGTCACCGCGCTGCTGTACGCCACCGGGCACCGCAGCGGGAACACCCCGGCCACCGCGGCCACGAGTGCCGCCCCCTCCCCCGTGCCCACGGGCTACCGCCTGGTGCACGACCCGCGGCTCGGCGTCTGCTTCCCCGTCCCCGACAACTGGAGGCCCCGTCCGGGCGCCGGCGACGAGGTCACCTACGCCGATCCCACCGGCCTGGCCGGGATCACCATCGGCATGTCGAGCCCGCCGGAGCGAGCCCCATGGCCCACTTCACGGACATCGAGGCCAACACCGAGGTCAACTACCCGACCTACCGGAGGCTGCGCATGCAGCGGACCACGTTCCGGGGCGAGCCGGCCGCGGTGTGGGAGTTCACCTTCCGGGGTCGCGCCCGCCTCTTCCGCGCCGCCGACCTCGGCTACGGCCGGGAGTACGACCTCTGTCTCTCGGCCCCGGACGCCCGGTGGGACACCTTCCGTCCCGTACTCGACACAGTCCGCGACGGATTCAGCACGACCCGCTGACCACTCGGCACGGGGCGCCGCCGACCGCTAGGTTGGCGGTCATGAGCAACCTTGACCGCGCGCCCGTACCGAGCGTGTGCGGTGGCCGCGGATTCGTCGTCGCCGAGCCCGTCCGCGAGCTGCTGAGCCCCCGCAATGTCAGGCTCGGCGAGTCGACCGAGGTACGCCGGCTGCTGCCGAACCTGGGCCGGCGCATGATCGGCGCCTGGGCGTTCGTCGACCACTACGGCCCGGACGACATCGCCGACGAACCCGGCATGCAGGTGCCGCCACACCCCCACATCGGGCTGCAGACGGTGAGCTGGCTGCACGAGGGCGAGGTGCTGCACCGCGACTCGACCGGCAGTCTGCAGACCATCAGGCCGAAGGAGCTGGGGCTGATGACCTCGGGCCGGGCGATCAGCCACTCCGAGGAGAGCCCGCGGTCCCACGCCCGCTTCCTGCACGGCGCCCAGCTCTGGGTCGCCCTGCCCGACGCCCACCGCCACACCGAGCCCATGTTCGAGCACCATTCGGTACTGCCCACGGTCACCGCACCGGGCCTGACGGCGACCGTCCTCCTCGGCGACCTGGACGGCTCGGCCTCCCCCGGCACCGCGTACACGCCGATCGTCGGCGCCGACCTGGCCCTCACCCGGGGCGCCGACCTCCGGCTGCCCCTGGAACCCGACTTCGAGTACGGAGTCCTCGCGATGTCCGGCGAGGTGCACGTCGACGGCGTTCCCGTACTGCCCGGCTCGATGCTCTACCTCGGCTGTGGACGCACCGAACTGCCGCTGCGCGCCGAGTCGGACGCCGGACTCATGCTGCTGGGCGGCGAGCCGTTCGCCGAGGAGATCATCATGTGGTGGAACTTCGTCGCCCGCTCCCAGGAGGAGATCGTGCAGGCTCGCGAGGACTGGATGAAGGGGGCGCGTTTCGGCGAGGTGAAGGGGTACGACGGGGATCCGCTGCCCGCGCCGGCACTGCCGACGGTGCCGCTGAAGCCACGGGGAAGGGTGCGCTGACCTGCGAACGCGCTCCACGACCGGCAGACCGAGCATCCGGAAACGGGGCGGCAGGCCAAGCGGAAGCGCCTCGTCGATGACGTCGCCCTGGAACCTGGGTACGCGGTGCGCGCGGGCCGAGGCCGACGTGATCTTCCACTCGCTGGTCTGCCGGTTGAGGGCAGGTCCAGCGAGGAGTGCACCGCCGCCCGCTGCGTCAGGCCGGACCACCCGGCCCTCGGCAACGCGTGAGCGAGGGGCTGGAGGTAGCCGTGGCAATCCTTGCGTTTCTTCTTCTTGTCACCGCGACGATCCTGATCGTCCTTGGTGCGTTCGTGCTCTTCATCGCCGCCCTTTTGGCGCTGATCGCCATGCTCCTGGCTGTCGTCGGCGGACTTGTGATTTTCATGGGCACGGCCGTGCTCGCGGTGGCGGCCCTCTTCCTGATCCGCCGAGCGCTAGGACACGAGGAGGGCCATGTGGACATGCCATGACCGGGCGGCTCCGAGGAGCAGGCTGTCCGCGCGGCTCCGACTGCCTGATCACATCATCCGGCTGCCGGCTTCGTCACCGACGGTGTGGTCCGCAAGAAGGACGGCCGCCTTGATGCGCTTGCCCACCGGCTCGCGGTGCATCTCCAGATCCCGGCAGACCGCCATCGTGATCTCCAGACCGTGCTGGCCCACCCGCCCCGGGTCCGCTCCCCTCACCGTCGGAAGTGCCGGCTCACTGTCCCACACGGTCACTTCCAAGGCACCGTCGTTGGATTCCAGGGTCAGCAGGATGGGGCCGGGAGCGTACTTCTGCGCGTTGGTCACCAGCTCGCTGACCACCAGCTGCACCGTGGCCTCAGCACGCTCGGACACTGGCAGCCCGTGCTGCGCCCGCAGATCTGTCATGAAAGCCCTGGCAAATCGACGAGCGTCGGAGATCTCCTCACTGCCCTCGAACGCTGTGGACACCGCTATCGGCCCGTCGGCCAGCCCCTGGCCTTCACCGTCAGCAGCCTGCTTCATAAGCCGCCTCATACCTCGGTCGCACTTCTGGTACTTCAGCGGCCGCCTGCCCACAGGATCCGAGCACAGCCCCATCCCTCACACGATCCACAGACGTTTCTCACATCATCCGGCAGGGCTTCACACGTCCGGTTCGATCGCCCGCACATTGTGCGGTCGGATGGCGGTCTCGGCCGGCAACGTCAGCCGCTCCGGTTGCGACAGCGGCCCGGCCGTCGGCTCCGGCTGCAGGTCGGGGTGGCATCGCCGGCAGATGGAGCGAGCATGTAACTACGGATCGTCCGGGTGCAACCGCGATCTCGGTTCATCTTTCGAGTCCGGGCCGACGGTAGTGTGGCCGGATTGGACAAGTGGGTGGTGACGTGGAATGGCGTGAGTATGCCGAGCAGATGGCATCGCTGGCGCGGGATCTGCTGGCCCAGGACTCGGTACAGGGAACACTGGACGAGATCGCCAAGTCGGCCGTGAAGCTGGTGGAGGGCTGTGACGCGGCCGGGATCCTGGCGGTGCGCAAGGGCCGGGCCGTCACGCTGTCCTCCTGCGGGAGCATCGTCGAGGAATCCGACCGGCTGCAGGGCGAGCTGGGAGAGGGCCCGTGCTTCGACCTGGCCCACCGCCCGGACGGGGAGCGCGTGTACCGGATCGCGGACATGACCCGGCCCCAGCCGGCCTGGCCGCGGTTCGCGACGGCGGCCCGTGAGCTGGGCATCGGCAGCATGACCGGCGTGCTGCTCTACACCCACGACGAGGACTTCGGCGCCTTGAACCTGTACGCGCACCGTCCCGGCGCCTTCGGCCAGGAGATCGAAACGGCGGGCTGGCTGCTCGCGTCACACGCCGCCGTCGCCCTCGCCGACGCCCGCACCATCGACCAGCTCGAGCACGCCATGGAAACCCGGCACGCCATCGGGGAGGCCATGGGCATCCTCATGGAGCGCCACCGCATGAGCGAGGACGACGCCTTCAACGTGCTGCGCCGCATCTCCCAGCACCACAACATCAAGCTGCACGACGTCGCCCAGCGGGTCCGCGCCGAACATACCGGCCCGGCCTGATCATCCCGCAGAGCTCGGGGGGAGCTGCCAGTCGCCGCCGCGGTCCTGCTTCGACCAGCGCGCGGCGAGGTCGGGGATGTGCAGGAAGCAGGCCAGTGCGGTAACCGCCTGGAAGGCGTCGATGGCGCGCTGGGTCATCGGCATGCCCAGGCGCAGGAGTCGCGGATTGGCCTCGGCCTGTATCTCGTCGACGAAGGGCCGCAGCACGGTGTCGTAGTCCGCCAGTGCGGCCGGCAGATCGTCCGGATGCCGGTTGATCTCGTCGGCCAGGACGTAGGCGCCGACCAGGCCGCCGGAGACTCCCATACCGCTGTAGGGGGAAGCACAGTGTGCGGCGTCCCCGGCCAGGACCACGCGGCCCTTGGACCAGGTGTCGGTGCGCACCTGGGCGATCTCCTGGGAGTAGAAGAAGGGGCTGGTCCTCATGCCCTCGACGAAGCGCTCGGTCTGCCATCCGGCGTCGCGGAACCTGCTCGCCCAGAACTCCTGCTGACGCTCGACGGGTTCTCGGTGGATCGCCGAGGCTTCCTCGGATTCTTCTCGCAACACGAAGTAGACCTGGGTCTCGGTCGGGTTGTGGCTGCGACGCATGATCTGACGGCCGCCCGGGACCATATAGGTGTCCCGGATGTCGCTGTCGGAGTCGATGCGCGGGACGAACCAGTACGCCATATGGATGCCGATGCGCCAGTACGGGTCGAAGCCCTGCGGGAGGATCGCCCGGCGGATGCGTGATCTCTGTCCGTCCGCGCCGACCAGGAGGTCGAACTCGCCGGACGACCCGTCGGAGAAGTGCGCGACGACCTTGTGCTCGTCCTGCTCGAAGCCGTCCACCCTCTTGCCGAAGACGTATTCGGCGTCGTGTTTGGTCGCATCGTTGAGGATGCGTATCAGGTCCCCGCGCATGATCTCGTACTCGGAGGTCAGTGTCTGGCGACCCTGCCCGGAGGTGTTGGCCATGATCGTCGCTTTGGCCTTGCCGCGGGCGTCCACGAAGGCGACGCCCTTCTCGTCCACGAGCCTGCTCCGGACTGCGTCGAGGAGTCCCATGCGACGGACGGCCTCGATGCCTTGACCCCGGAGGTCGACCTGGGCGCCGGTGGCCCGTAGCGCAGGGAAGCGTTCGACGACAGTTGCCCGGTGGCCGCCCCGCGTCAGCCAGAAGGCCAGCGCCTGCCCCGCGACTCCGCCGCCGGCGATGAGGACGCGTAAGGACCGCGCTTTCGAGCCTTGTGTCATGTCCCTCACTCCAGAATCTATCAGTGAATGATTCCTTTCGAGGGTTGTCTATCAGCGATAGATTGTCAACGTGACGAAGATGAACCGTGAGACCGTGGTCGCCGAGGCGCTCGACCTGCTCGACGAGGTGGGCCTGGAGGGCGTCAGCACTCGGCAGCTGGCGAAGCGACTGGGCGTCGAGCAGCCGTCTCTGTACTGGTACTTCCGCACCAAGAAGGACCTCATGGCCGCCATGGCCCAGGCCGCGATGGCGCCCCATGCGAGGGAACCGCTGCCCACGCCTGAGGACGACTGGCGCGAATGGTTCCTGGAGAACACCCGCAGCTTCAGGCGCACCCTGCTGATGCGCCGCGACGGCGCACGCCTCCATGCCGGCTCCACACCCACCGCGGACCTCGACCGGATCCGGCACAAGATGGCTTTCCTCGTCGCCTCAGGCGTGCCAGAGCGCGACGCACAGATGGCGATGCTGACGGCCGGCCGCTTCACGGTCGGCAGCGTCCTGGAAGAACAGGCGGACTCCGGCCCCGGGGGCAGCCCGGACGGACCGACCGCCGCCCCGGGAATCGATCACGAATCGGCCTTCGAGGCGGGACTTTCCCTCATCGTGGACGGCTTGACCGCGCGCGTCACGGCATAAAAGTACCCCACTGACCTGGCAGCCCGTGCGCGAACGACGGCAGCAGCCGCCGGTCGCCGGTGGCGCCGATCAGAACCGGCGACTCGTCACTCTGTGACAGCCTCCGCGGCATGTGCCGGCCCAAGGGTCAGCCGAACAGGCGTCGCTGGATCTCACGTCGGTAGTCTTCCAGCGTCCGGTCGAGGTGTACGGCCGTGGCCGCGGCGGCCTCGTCGGGTCGGCCGTCGCGAATGGCGCGGTAGATCGCCTCGTGTTCCTCGACCGCGGCTGCGGTGCCCTCGCCGAAGGTGTCGTGGATGCCGATCGCGCTGGACTGGCGCTGCAGCCGGCGGGCGTCGCGCACCGCGCTACGGAGGAACGTGTTGTGCGAGGCCGCCGCCACCGCGGCGTGGAAGTCGTCGTCGGCCTGGTTGAAGACGTCGACCTCGCCATGGGCGTACCCGTGCCGGCACTGCTGCATGGCGACCTCGATGGTGCGCAGTTCGGCGGGCGTGGCCCGGGTGGCCGCGAGCTTGGCGGCGGCCGTCTCCTGCACCCTGCGGAACTCGAACAGCATGAGCACGTGATCGAGGTCCACGGGCCGGAAGAAGCCGCCCCAGCGGCTGGTGAGGAGCATGCCCTCGTCGTCCGCCACGAAGAGTCCGCGCCCCTTGTGGGCCCGGACCCGGCCGAGCGCGGAGAGGATCTTCACGGCTTCCCGGACGACCGCTCGGCTGGTGTCAAGCTGCTGGGCCAGGTCGTTCTCTGTGGGCAGCCGGTCGCCGGGGACCAGGCGCGATGCGGCGATGAACTCGAGAATCCGCTCCGCCACGACCTCGTATCCGGGCCGGTAGTCGCGCCGCTCGTCCGCGCCGTTCACCACCGCTGCCACGGCGGGCGTGTCCTTCATGTGTGCTGCCTCCGGGTGACTGCGACGACGGTGACCGATCGGCCTGAAGCCGCGCTCATCGTACCTCAGAGCCAAATGAGTCGTACTCATCGAGGGGTCTTCGCCGCTGAGCCTGCATGCGGATCGTGGCTTTTAGACCGTTTTAGCTGCGTATATGACTCGCAATGGTCACCTTGGCATGCGCGTCGCGGGTCAAGAAAAGACGTACACACCCCTTGACCCACCCTTCGATATGGCGGCTAATTTCTTCTTCGGCAGTAGGACAGAGCCGTCAGCAGCCTCATGCAGACCCAGTGGAGTCGCCCATGTCCGTGTACAAGCCTTCGGCCGACCAGGAGACAGGGACCAGCAGGAGACGCACCACGTTGCTGGCCTGCTGTGCCGCCACCGTGCTGTCAACTGTGGCCGCCTGCGGCAGCGGTGGCGGCGCCGGCACGACCACCAAGGACGGATTCGCCCAAGTCGCGCAGAACGACGGGGCGTTGACCGTCTGGGTGGACGCGACCCGGATGGACGCCGCGAAGCAGTACCAGGCGTCGCACCCGGGCGTGAAGATGAACATCGTCAGCTACGACGGCGACGCCAACGGGTCCAACTACCTCCAGACGAAGGTCCAGTTGTTCAACCGCACGGGCAAGGGCTGGCCGGACGTCGTCTTCAGCTCCCAGAACAACGAGGTGACCTGGGCGGTCGACGCGGGCTTCGCGGCACCGCTGAACAAGGGTCTGATCCCGGACGCCGTCCTCGGCGGGTTCGCCAAGGGTGCCAACGACGTCTGCACGGTCAACGGGACCCTCTACTGCCTGCGCAACGACCTCTCCCAAGCGGTGCTCTGGTACAACGCGCCGCTGATGAAGAAGTTCGGCTACAAGGTCCCGACGACGTGGGAGCAATACCAGAGGCTCGGCACGAAGGTCGCCGGCGAACACCCCGGCTACCTCGTGGGCGACGCGGGTGACACCTTCACGCCCGAGATCTACCTGTGGGCGAGCAAGTGCGGCGCCAACCACATCACCGGTCCCAAGGCCGTCTCGGTCGACACCACCAGCGAGGCCTGCACCAAGATGGCCAAGCTGCTGGACGTACTGATCAAGAACAAGTCCATGTCGATCAGCGGCGTCTTCAGCACCGACTTCGCCAAGAACGAGGCCGACAAGGTCCTGCTCATGCCCGGCCCGGCGTGGTACGGCGGCGCGGTCTTCAAGGACGGCCTCAAGACCCCGGCGAAGCAGATCGCGGTGGCGCCCATCCCGCAGTGGGAGGGCGACGCCTCGCCGTCCACCGGCAATGTCGGCGGCGGTACCTGGCTGCTGTCCAAGCACTCGGCCCACATCAAGGCGGCCACCGCATTCCTGAAGTGGGTCACCACCGACAACGCCTACCAGGGCGAGAAGGCCCCCGGCTTCCCCGCGTACGCTCCCGCCGCCGAGAACTGGCTGAAGGCGCAGGCCGCTTCCGGGTACTTCGCCGGGGACCTCACGCCTCTCAAGGACGCCTCCTCGCAGGTGTGGCCCGGTTGGGGCTCGGGCCAGTTCAGCCAGGAGGCGATCTGGGCCGCCACCGTCAAGCCCGCCCTGACGCAGGGCAGGACCATCGAATCGATGCTGCCCGCCTGGCAGGACTCGGTCGTCAAGTACGCCAAGTCCAACGGATACAAGGTCTCCCAGTGACCCTCACACCCCCCTCGGCCGGCTCGGTCCGGGGGCGCCCGCGCGGCACCTCCCGGCAGAGCCGGGCCGGCGTGGCATTCGTCGCCGGCTACGTACTGCTGCTGATCGCCTTCGGCGTCCTTCCGACCTGTTACGCCGTCTACTTCGCGTTCACCGACGCCGGAGGCGCGTTCACCGGCTTCTCCAACTTCGTCACCACGGCTCAGGACTTCCGCTTCGTCGACTCCCTGGGCCATGTCGCCCTGTACCTGGTCTTCTGGCTGCTGTCGCTCGTGGTGTTCGTGGTGATCCTGGCGCTGCTCCTGCACCGGCTGTCCTCCGGGCCGGTCGGTCAGGCGCTGCGCTTCCTCTACTACATCCCCGGAGCCCTCGCCGGCGCCGCGAGCGTCCTGGTGTGGCTGTTCATGCTCGACCCGACGGTCAGCCCGGTCAGCTCGCTGCTGGACACGCTGGGATTCCACACCTTCGGCGACGTCATCGCCCCCGGCAACCTGGCCCTGCTGTTCACGGTCATCGCGTTCTGGACCGGCGCCGGCGGCTGGATCGTCGTCATGTACGGCGCCCTGAACAACATCCCCAAGGACGTCATGGAAGCCGCGCGCATCGACGGCGCGAACGGCTGGCAGACCGCCTGGCGGGTGCAGATCCCGATGCTCCGCAAGTGGATCGTGTACATGGTGATCCTGGCCTTCGCGGGCGGCGCCCAGCTCTTCGTCGAACCGCAGCTGCTCTCCCTGGCCAGCGTGGGCGTGGCCGGCCGCGACTACTCGCTCAACCAGCTGACCTACGACTTCGCCTTTCAGATGAACAACATCAACGGCGCCGCCGCGGTGTCCGTGGAGCTCCTGGTCGTCAGCGTGTCGGTCGCCGGTGTCTTCGTCGCACGATCGGGGTTCTTCGATGCCGACTGACACGCGATCCACCCCTCTTGCCGACGCTCCTCGCGCGAAACGGGATCGGAGCGTCGGAAGCCGACTCGGGGAACCACGGCCGCGCCACCGTCCACCGCGGCACGTGACGTCCCGGCTGCTGGCGGGCTCGGTGCTCACCGTGTTCGTGGTCTTCTTCGTACTGCCGGTGCTGTGGCTGCTGCTCGCGGCGACCAAGACCGACCAGCAGCTGATCCACGACAACCCCTTGTCCTTCGGGTCCTGGCACGCGCTGACGGTCAACTGGCACGCGCTCACGGCCTTCCAGGACGACGCCATCCTGGTGTGGCTGCGCAACTCCGCCGTCTACGCGGCGATATCGCTGGTCATCACGCTCTGCCTGGCCATACCGGCCGGATACGCGCTGGCCATGACCGAGTTCCGGGGGCGGCGCGCGCTGCTGATCGCGACCCTGGTCGTGATGCTGATGCCGAACGCCACGCTGGTGGTGCCGCTGTTCCTGGAGATCAACGCGGTGCGCCTGATCGGCACGATGTGGTCGATCATCCTGCCGTACTCGTTCTACCCGTTCGGGGTGTACCTGACGTACATCTACTTCACCACCGCAGTGCCCAGGGACCTCCTGGCCGCGGCACGGATGGACGGCTGCTCGGAGTTCGGTGTCTTCCGTCATGTGGCCCTGCCGCTGGCGACACCCGTCATCGCGCTGGTCGGGTTCTTCAGCTTCGTCGCCAACTGGACCAACTACTTCCTGCCGTACGTGATGCTCCCCGAGAGCGACCAGATGCCCATCCAGGTGGGCGTCGGCAACCTGCTCAGCAACGTGCCGTCGTTCAACCCCACCGTCGGCGACCTCGCGATCCAACGCCCGCAATTGGCACTGGCGACGCTGGTGGCCATCACACCGGTACTCGTCGTGTTCCTGTTCGCCCAGCGCTTCCTGGTCAGCGGAATGCTCTCCGGCGCCACCAAGGAGTGACAGCCCTCATGCCCTTCAGCCCTCACCCCCACGCGTCCGGGGACGACACCCCGGCCTCCGACCGGCCCGCAGCCGACATCCTGGCCGGAGTGCCGCTGCTCGAACCCCCCGGCTGGGCCGTCGCCCAGCGCGCGCTGTTCGACCTGCTCGACCACGCCTGGCGCCGCTTCGAACACGCCTTCACCGGCCCCGACGGACGGCTGAACTACCACGACCGGCTGACCACCCGCGACGGTGCGGACGACTTCTACGAAGTGTTCTTCAACTGGCCCCAGTTGTACCTCCTCGGCGGCGCCGACGACCTCCTGCCCGCCAGCGAGAAGCACTGGGAGGGCGTGACCAGGCAGCTGACCGAACTGAACATGCTGCGCGACGGGTTCGAGCGCGGCTACGACTGGTTCCACCAGGGCGAGAGCCTGCTCCTGCTCTACTTCCTGTGCATGGCCGCCCCCGACCGCTGGCGGGAGCGCGCCCTGCGCTTCGCCGAGCTGTACGTCGACCCCGCCAAGGGCAACTACGACCCCGAACACCGCATCATCACCCGCCCGCACAACGGCAGCGACCCCGAGCGCACCGGCCTGTTCGACGGCGACGTGTATCCCTGGCTGCGGAAGGAGGCGGAGACCTACGGCTTCCCCCTCGACTGGCTGCCCGAGGCAGCGAACGGCCCCTTCCCGCTGTCGGCGGACCCGCGGCTGGGCGACCAGATGCGGGACCGGATGGGCGTCGGCGACACCGCGGTCAACCTTGCCGCGGCAGGCCTCGTCCTCAACGCCTGGATCCTGTCCGGAGAGGAGCGCTACCGGGCCTGGATCGTCGAGTACGTGGGCGCCTGGCGCGAGCGGACCCACGAACACGGCGGTCTGATCCCGGACAACGTCGGACCGGACGGGATCGTCGGCAGCCTGCTGGAAGGGCGCTGGTACGGCGGCCACTACGGCTGGTCCTGGCCGCACGGCTGGCACAGCGTCGGACACGCGGCCTGCGTGGCGGCGCTCGCGGCGGCGACGGTGACCGGGGACGACGACTACCTCTCCATGGTCGCGACCTCGCTCGACGCCCTCATCGGCCGCGGCAAGGTCATGCCCCACACGGAGGCGGACTCGAGCCTGCCCTCCAAGTGGGCGGTGGAACTCGGTCCGGACCGTCACACGCCCACGCTCCACCTGCCGTTCCGGCACAACGACTCCGGCTGGTTCGACTACAACCCGGCCACGCCCCCCGTGCCGGTCGCCCTGTGGCACCACACCTCCTCGGACGCCGACCGCGCCCGGCTGGAGCGGCTGCGCGAGGCGGACGGAATCGACTGGCGCACCGTCCGGCCGTTCCGGTCCAAGGAGGAATCCGGGCACGAGAAGGCGTGGTTCGCCTTCCTCGCCGGCGACGACCCGGGCTATCCGGAACGGATCCTCGCGGCCGCCCAGGCCCAGGTCCGGCACCGGCTGCGGCGCATCGACCGCTACGGCGACCTGGACGTGCCCGAGGCCGACATCCATGTGTGGCAGCTGTGCAACCCGGTGGTCACCGAGGCCCTGGTGCAGCTGACCTGGGGCGGCCCGCAGGTGCTGTACCAGGGCGGTCTGCAGCAGGCGCGGCTGCGCTACCACGACGCCGACGCCCGCCGGGCGGGCCTGCCGGCGGACGTCGCCGCCCTGGTCACCTCCATCGCCCCCGAGGCGACCACCGTCGAACTGGTCAACCTCTCCCCCGGCACCGACCGCACGGTGATCGTCCAGGCGGGGGCCTTCGCCGAACACACCATCACCGGCGTCCGGTACACGACCTGCACGGACGACGGCTGGATCGGGGACATGTACGACTACGGCCACACCGAGCCAGTGGTCTCCGAGGACGAAGTCCCGTGTGACTCACCGTTCCTGACGGTGCGTCTGCCCGCTTCCACGCGCATCCGGCTCACCCTGCGGCTCGGACTGCGCACCCGTACTCCCAGCTACCGCACGCCGTTCGACACCGCGGCCGAGCGGGCCGACTCCGACGAGGCGACAGGGGAACCGGCGTGAAGCGCATCGCCCAGACCCGGCCCGGATCGGCGACCCGGAGCCGGTGCTCGGCTCCGCGGAAAGAACGCCGGGGCGCTTCTCCCCGAGGTCGCCCGCCGGGCCCAGGGGGCCGGCCACACGCGCTGATACCGGCAAGGGCGGCGCTGCGCCCCCGCCGGCGTGTACCGACTGAGGGCGCGCCCCGATTACCGGGCCGCCCCCCGGTGTGCGCTGCAGGCGAGCCCTACCCACCAACACCGTCACCGGCACCGTCGGGGCCAGTCCCCGGTGGGTGGCGTTCACCCCCAACGGCGCCCGGGCCTACGCCACCAACTCCGGCTCGGGCACCGTGTCGGTCATCGACGCCGCCACCAACACCGTCACCACCACCATCCCCGTCGGCACCACCCCTTACGGGGTCGCGTTCACCCTCGACGGCACCCACGCCCACGTCGCCAACCAGGGCTCGAACAACGTGTCCGTCATGGACACCGCCACCAACACCGTCAAAGCTCGCCGTCGACTTCACCCCGCTGCGCGAGCAGGCCCTGACCGGGGGTGGTGGCCGGTCAGTCTGTCAGGGCCTGGCGGATGCGGCGGGACGGGGTGAAGGCGTACAGGTCCAGTACGCCGGGCGGATCGGCGAGACCCGGCCCGCCGGCCTCGACCCAGGCGGCGATGTCGCCGACGGCGTCGGTGTCGTTGACCAGGCCCAGCCACACCGGGCGCCCGCCCGCCGCGCGGCCGGCCGCCGAGGGCTGGACGACGATGACGTTGCCGTGTTCGCAGGCGTCCAGGCAGCCGGTCACCCGCACCTGCGCCGTCCCGGCGAGGGATCGGCGCAGGTGGGCGAGCTGCGCGTCATGGTCCAGGCCAGGGATCTTGGGGGTTCCGCAGCAGCAACCGCGGCAGACGGTGACCGTGCAGCGGGCTGCCCCCGCCGCGGCGGGGGCGCCCTTGCGGGTGCGGCGGCTCACTGGACCGTCCCGGCGTGGGCGCGGCGCCAGGCGGCATCGGCCAGCAGGCGTAGGCCGTTGAGGCCCACGATCACAGTGGAGCCCTCGTGGCCCGCGACACCGAGCGGCAGCGGCAGGGTGCCGGCCAGGTCCCAGATGACCAGGCCGGTGATGAACGTCCCGGCGATCACGAGGTTCTGCACCACCAGGCGCCGGGCCCGGCGCGAGAGCGCGACGACCGTGGGGACGGTGGCCAGCTCGTCACGGACCACGACGGCGTCGGCGGTCTCCAGGGCGAGGTCGGATCCGGTGCGCCCCATGGCGATCCCGGTGTGGGCGGCGGCCAGGGCCGGGGCGTCGTTGACGCCGTCGCCGACCACCAGCACCTTGCGCCCGTCCTGCTCCAGCTCCTTCACGGCGCTGACCTTGTCCTGCGGCAGGAGACCGGCGCGGACGTCAGTGATGCCGACCTCGCTCGCGAGGTGGGCGGCGGCGCGCGGGTTGTCGCCGGTGACCAGCACCGGCGCGCAGCCGGTCAGACCGGTCAGCGCGGTGACGGTGGCGGCGGCCTCCTCGCGCAGCCGGTCGGCGATGCCCAGCAGCCCGACCGGGACGCCCTCGATCTCGACCATGACGGCGGTACGGCCTTCGTCCTCCAGCCGGGCGGCCATCGCGACGACCGGGTCGTCGGAGCCGCCGCGGAGCCGGGCGGGGCTGCCGACCGCGACCGCCTTGCCGTCGACGGTGGCGGTGACCCCGCTGCCGGGGGCGGAGGCGAAGTCCTCCACCAGCGGGATGTCCAGATTCCGGGTGCGTGCGGCGTCCACGACGGCACGGGCGAGCGGGTGCTCGCTGGGGTGCTCGGCTGCCGCCGCGTACCGCAGCAGGGCGGCCTCGTCCAGGCCGGAGGAGGGCAGCGGGCGGATGTCGGTCACGCGGGGGGTTCCCTCCGTCAGCGTGCCGGTCTTGTCCAGCGCCACCACGTCGACCTGGCCGAGCTGCTCCATGACCACGGCGGATTTGACCAGCACGCCGTGGCGGCCCGCGTTGGCGATCGCCGACAGCAGTGGCGGCATGGTGGCCAGCACCACCGCGCACGGCGAGGCCACGATCATGAAGGTCATCGCCCGCAGCAGCGTCGGCTGCAACGCGGCACCGAAGACCAGCGGCAGGGCGAACAGCGCGATCGTCGCGGCGACCATGCCCAGGCTGTAACGCTGCTCGACCTTCTCGATGAACAGCTGGGTCGGTGCCTTGGTCTCGGAGGCTTCCTCGACCATGGCCACGATCCGGGCGATCACCGAATCGGACGAATCGCGCTCGACCTTCACCCGCAGCGCGCCGGTGCCGTTCAGCGTGCCGGCGAACACCTCGTCCCCGGCCCGCTTCACCACCGGCAGCGGTTCCCCGGTGATGGTGGCCTGGTCCACCTCGCTCGCCCCGTCCAGCACCCGGCCGTCGGCGCCGATCCGCTCACCCGGGCGCACCAGGAGCACATCTCCCACCGCCAGTTGCCCGGTCGGCACGCTCTCCTCGGCTCCGTCGTCAGCGAGGCGGGTCGCGGTGGCGGGCGCCAGGTCCAGCAGACCGCGGACCGAGTCCGCGGTGCGGGCGGTGGCGATGGCCTCCAAAGCGCCGGAGGTGGCGAAGATGACGATCAGTAGCGCGCCGTCCAGCACCTGCCCGATCGCCGCCGCCCCCAGCGCGGCGACCACCATGAGCAGGTCCACGTCCAGCGTCCTGTCCTTCAGCGCCCGCAAGCCCGCCCAGCCCGCCTCCCAGCCACCGGTGGCGTAGGTGAGGGCGAACAGCGGCCCCCACGCCCAGACCGGCGCGCCCAGCAGATACAGCGGCAGCGCGATCAGGAACAACATCAGCGAGGCTGCCGCCCAGCGCGCCTCGGGCAGAGCGAAGATCCGGGTGCGGCGCCTGGGCGCCACGGCGTCACGGGCGGCGTCGCCGACGGGCGCCGGGCGCGTGAGGGTGGAAGACATCGAGACAGGGGTTCCTTCGAGGCGGGGTGGGCAGCGTCCGACACCTTCACCGTAACAGGAACGAATGAACATCGATTCATACGTTCATTCGGAGGCGTACGATGGGCCGCATGGGTCATGGAGCCGCATCCCCCGCCAGCCGCGTCCCGCGCATCCGCCTCACCGCGGACAACGCCGCGAAGGTGGCCGCCACCCTGCAGGCGCTGGCCACCCCGTCGCGGCTGCTGATCCTCTCCCGCCTGCGCGAGGGCCCGCTGCCGGCGACCGAGCTGGCCGCCGAGGTCGGCATGGAACAGTCCGCCTGCTCCCACCAGCTGCGCCTGCTGCGCAACCTCGACCTCGTCGTCGGCACCCGCAAGGGCCGCTCCGTCGTCTACTCCCTCTACGACAACCACGTCTGCGAACTCCTCGACCAGGCGCTGTACCACGTCGAACACCTCCGCCTGGGCCGGAGCGACACCGTCACCGAGCCGGAACCCGAAGCCGAAGCCGTCGTCTCAAGCTCCTGACCCCCCTCGGTGCGCATCATCGCCCGCCGCCGCAGCCAGAACCGCGGAGGGCCACCACACGCTCGCCCGACGCCGACACCGCGGGGCGAGTCGCCGTACCGCCGGAAGGGCTCGAGGATGCGGTCCTCGGCCTCGTCGACGGGGGCGGCGTCGCGCCCTGGTGATGTGCCTGCAGGTCGATGACGAGGGCCCGCGCGAGCTGCGGGTCGTCCCCCACCACGAGTACCTGGGGCATGGGGTCTGCCCCTCCTGTCGTGCGTCGGGCCCTGCGCGCCGGGGGCGGGGCGACCGACTGCATGGCGGCGGGAGCCGGCGGATCCGGGACGACTCCCGGGCCGCCGGCTCCCGTGTGGTTCGCGTCAGGCCGTCACCGCTTCGCCACGAGATCCTTGAGCGCGATGTTGAGTTGCAGGACGTTCACCCGGGGTTCGCCCATGAAGCCCAGGGTGCGGCCCTCGGTGTGGTCCTTGACCAGCTTCTCCACCTGGGCGGCGGGCAGACGGTTCCTCTCGGCGACGCGGTGGACCTGGAGGTCGGCGTAGGCCGGGGAGATGTCCGGGTCCAGGCCGGAGCCGGAGGAGGTCACCGCGTCGGCGGGGACCTGGGAGGGCTTGACCGTGTATCCGGGCACCGAGTTGTCCTTGACGACGGCGGCCTTGGCGGCCTCGACCTGTTTGATCAGGTCCTTGTTGTCGGCGGACAGGTTGGTGGCGCCGGACAGGATCAGCTTGTACCGGGTGTTGACGCTGTTGGTGCCGAGCCCGTCCGCCGGGCGGCCCTGGAACCACTTCGGATCCGGGTCCGGGGTCTCCTGGCCCTTCTTCAGCGGCAGGTTGTACTGCTGCCCGATCAGGGAGGAGCCGACGACCCTGCCGTCCGCCTTGATCTCGGAGCCGTTGGCCTTGTCGTGGAACAGGCCCTGGGCGATGCCGGTGACGACCAGCGGGTAGACGACGCCGGTCACCAGGGTCAGCACGAGCAGGGCGCGCAGGCCCGCGCCGAGCAACCGGGCAGTGTTCACGAAGGAGTTGTTCACGTCCTTCATCACGCCTTTCAGGAATTACAGCCCGGGGATCAGGGAGATGAGCAGGTCGATGATCTTGATGCCGATGAACGGGGCGATCAGGCCGCCGATGCCGTAGATCCCGAGGTTGCGGCGCAGCATCCGGTCCGCGCTCAGCGGCCGGTACCGCACGCCCTTCAAGGACAGCGGCACGAGCGCCATGATGATCAGCGCGTTGAAGACGACGGCCGAGAGGATGGCGGAGTCGGGCGAGGACAGGTGCATGATGTTCAGCTTGTCCAGGCCGGGATAGACCGCCGCGAACAGCGCCGGGATGATCGCGAAGTACTTGGCGACGTCGTTGGCGATGGAGAACGTCGTCAACGCGCCCCGAGTGATGAGCAGTTGCTTGCCGATCTCGACGATCTCGATGAGCTTGGTCGGGTTGGAGTCGAGGTCGACCATGTTGCCGGCCTCCTTGGCGGCCGACGTACCGGTGTTCATCGCCACGCCGACGTCCGCCTGCGCCAGGGCCGGGGCGTCGTTGGTGCCGTCACCGGTCATCGCGACCAGCTTGCCGCCCGCCTGCTCCCGCTTGATCAGCGCCATCTTGTCCTCGGGGGTGGCCTCGGCGAGGAAGTCGTCGACACCGGCCTCCTCGGCGATGGCCTTGGCGGTGAGCGGGTTGTCGCCGGTGATCATGACGGTCTTGATGCCCATGCGGCGCAGTTCCTCGAACCGCTCCCGCATGCCGTCCTTGACGACGTCCTTCAGGTGGATGACACCCACGACGCGGGCGCCGTCGGTGTCCTCGACGGCGACGAGGAGCGGAGTGCCGCCCGCCTCCGAGATGCGGTCCGTCAGTTCCTGAGCGTCCGCGGCGACTTCGCCGCCCCGTTCTTCCACCCAGGCGATGACGGAGCCGGCCGCGCCCTTGCGGACCTTGCGGCCGTCCACGTCCACGCCCGACATACGCGTCTGGGCGGTGAAGGCGATCCACTCGGCGTGGGCCAGCTCACCCTGGTGGCGTTCGCGCAGCCCGTACCGCTCCTTCGCCAGTACGACGACGGAGCGGCCCTCGGGGGTCTCGTCGGCCAGCGAGGACAGCTGGGCGTCGTCGGCGACCTCGGCCTCGGTGGTGCCGCACACCGGCAGGAACTCGGCGGCCTGCCGGTTGCCGAGGGTGATCGTGCCGGTCTTGTCGAGCAGCAGCGTGGAGACGTCACCGGCGGCCTCCACCGCCCGCCCCGACATGGCGAGGACGTTGCGCTGGACCAGGCGGTCCATGCCCGCGATGCCGATCGCGGACAGCAGGGCGCCGATGGTGGTCGGGATCAGGCAGACCAGCAGGGCGACCAGCACGACCATCGTCAGGTGGGTGCCCGCGTAGTCCGCGAACGGCGGCAGGGTCGCCACCGCCAGCAGGAACACGATGGTCAGCGAGGCCAGCAGGATGTTCAGGGCGATCTCGTTCGGCGTCTTCTGCCGCGCGGCGCCCTCGACCAGGTTGATCATCCGGTCGATGAACGTCTCGCCGGGCCGGGTCGTGATCCTGATGACGATCCGGTCGGACAACACCTTCGTACCGCCCGTCACCGCGGACCGGTCACCGCCCGACTCGCGGATGACGGGGGCCGACTCGCCGGTGATCGCCGATTCGTCGACGCTGGCCACGCCCTCGACCACGTCACCGTCTCCGGGGATCACGTCGCCCGCCTCGCAGACGACCAGGTCGCCGATCTTGAGTTCCGTGCCGGGTACGTGCTCCTCACTGTCACCCACGAGCCGTCGGGCGACCGTGTCGGTCTTGGCCTTGCGCAGCGTGTCGGCCTGCGCCTTGCCACGGCCCTCGGCGACCGCCTCCGCCAGGTTGGCGAAGACCACGGTCAGCCACAGCCAGGCGCTGATGGTCCAGCCGAACCAGTCACCTGGATCCTTGAAGGAGAACACGGTGGTCAGGACGGAGCCGATCCACACCACGAACATCACGGGCGACTTGACCATGACCCGCGGATCCAGCTTGCGGAAGGCGTCCGGCAGCGACTTGACGAGCTGCTTGGGGTCGAACAGGCCCGCGCCGACACGGCCCTCGGCGGGCCGGTGACCGGTGGGGACGTCGCTGTGCGGCGCCCGGGCCGGGGTGACTGTGGACATCGGGTCCTCTGGCTTCTCTGGCTTCTCTGGCTTCTCTGGCTTCTCTGGCTTCTCTGTACGGGTGGTCATGACGCCAGCCCCTCGGCGAGCGGTCCCAGTGCGAGGGCCGGGAAGTAGGTGAGACCGGTGATGATCAGGATCGCGCCCACCAACAACCCGGTGAACAGCGGCTTCTCGGTGCGCAGGGTGCCCGCGGTGACCGGCACCGGCTGCTGCTCGGCGAGTGAGCCCGCCAGCGCCAGGACGAACACCATCGGCAGGAAACGGCCGAGCAGCATCGCGACTCCGGTCATGGTGTTGAACCAGTCGGTGTTCGCGTTCAGACCGGCGAAGGCCGAGCCGTTGTTGTTCGACGCCGACGTGAAGGCGTACAGCACCTCGGAGAAGCCGTGCGCCCCGGAGTTCAGCATCGAGTGCGGTGGGGTCGGCAACGCCATGGAGGCGGCCGTGAAGACCAGCACCAGCGCCGGCGTGATCAGGATGTAGGCGGCGGCGAGCTTCATCTCGCGGCCGCCGATCTTCTTGCCCAGGTACTCGGGCGTCCGGCCGACCATCAGACCGGCGATGAACACCGCGATGACGGCCATGATCAGCATGCCGTACAAGCCGGAACCGGTACCGCCGGGCGCGATCTCGCCGAGCATCATGCCGAGCATGGCGATGCCGCCGCCGAGCCCCGTGAAGGAGGAGTGGAAGGAGTCCACCGCGCCGGTCGAGGTCAGGGTCGTGGACACCGCGAAGATCGACGAGGAACCGACGCCGAAGCGGACCTCCTTGCCCTCCATCGCCCCGCCGGCCGCCTGGAGCGCCGGGCCGTGATGGGCGAACTCCGTCGACATCATCAGGGCCACGAAGCCCAGCCAGATCGTGAACATGGTCGCGAGGATCGCGTAGCCCTGCTTCACGCTGCCGACCATCACCCCGAAGGTGCGGGTCAGCGAGAAGGGGATCACCAGCAGCAGGAAGATCTCGAAGAGGTTCGTGAACGGGGTCGGGTTCTCGAACGGGTGGGCGGAGTTGGCGTTGAAGTAGCCGCCGCCGTTCGTGCCGAACTCCTTGATGGCCTCCTGGGAGGCGACCGCGCCGCCGTTCCACTGCTGCGCACCGCCCATGCTGTGCCCATGGAAGAATTGACCGACCTCGTGGATGCCGGAGAAGTTCTGGATCGCACCGCAGGCCACGAGCACGACGGCGGCGATCGCCGCGCCCGGCACCAGGATGCGGACGGTGCCGCGGACCAGGTCGGACCAGAAGTTGCCGAGCTCACCGGTGCGCGAGCGCGCGAAGCCGCGCACCAGCGCGACCGCGACGGCGATCCCGACGGCCGCGGAGACGAAGTTCTGCACGGCCAGACCGGCGGTCTGCACGACGTGGCCCATGGTCTGCTCGCCGTAGTACGACTGCCAGTTGGTGTTCGTCACGAAGGACACGGCCGTGTTGAACGACTGCGCCGGGTTGACGGAGGAGAAGCCCATCGAGCCGGGCAGGACACCCTGGAGTCGCTGCAGCAGGTACAGGAAGAGGACGCTGACGACCGAGAACGCCAGGACACCGCGCAGGTACGCGAGCCAGGTCATCTCGGTGTCCGGGTCGGCACCGATGGCCTTGTAGATCCACTTCTCCGCCCGCAGGTGCTTCTTCGAGGAGTAGACCCCGGCCATGTAGGTGCCGAGAGGGATGTAGGCGAGCGCCAGTGCACCTATGAGGGCGAGCAGCTGGAGGACGCCGGCGAGTACGGGACTCATGTCTGCGCTCAGAACCTCTCCGGGAAGATCAGGGCGAGGACGAGATAGCCCAGCAGGGCGACGGCCACGACCAGGCCGACGACGTTCTCGGCGGTCACAGCTTCGTCACCCCCTTGGCGACGAGGGCCACCAGCGCGAAACCCGCGAGGGTGATGACGACGAAGGCCAGATCGGCCATCGCGAACTCCTGGAGTGAGGTTCGGTTCAAGGGGACGACTAGAGGAGACCCCTGGCCGGCCGGATCCGGTCGTCCGTTGACGGCTCTCTTACGGCGGTCCCTACGGCTTTGACGGGACCCTTACGGCAGCTGATCCTCACCGGCGAGTAGGACGCGTGGCGGTCGCCGACCCGCTCACGGCAGCCGGGGGCGCAGCGGGCAGATCGCCGCGTCGGTGTCCCGCCGCTACCGCGTGTGCGACGGCCGTGCCCCGCTGCTTCCGCAGCAGCCGCTGCGGCAGCCGATCCGGCTCGGTCTCCGGGATCAGCACGGTGACGCGGGAGCCGGGCCCGGCGGCGGCCACCTCGCGGACGTACGCGGCGAGCGGACGACTGGCGCACCCAGGCGGACCGGCTTCTGGACCTGGTCATGGCCGGCCTGCGCGCGGGAGCACCTGGACGGGGATGACGGCCGAACGCCGGCGACCGGGCGGGACGCTTCCGGCACGCCCGAGCATGCCCCGGTGGACATTCCCGGCCGGGGCCGGCGTCACCGGCTGCGCCTGCGCGCGGTGGCACGGGTGTCCGCGAGGGCTTCCACGGCCGCCGCGACCTCGCGGGGGCTGGAGATCATGGTGAGGTGGCGGGCCCGGGGAACGAGGGTGGGTGGTGGGGCGCCGACGCGCCGCGCGGTCTGCTGCGGGGTCTGCTCGCTGAACACGTCGTCCTGGGCACCGAACACGACGGACTTGGGGATGCGGACGGCGGCGAGTCGGGCCACCTGGTCGGCGGGGAGGCCGGGCACGCCCTGGCCGAGCATGTCCCACAGTGCGGCTTCGGCCCCCGGCACCCGCAACGGCCGACGCCACTCGTCCACTCCGGCGGCGTCCAGGCGCGGACAGGCCGGCCCGCACTGGGTGTCGTAGAACGAGCGGATCAGCCAGTCGCTGCCGAGGCCGAGGCGCAGCAGGCTGGTGCGGTACGGATCGATCAGCACGTACTTCAAGGCGGACGGCGGACCGGCGCCCGTGTCCAACGCGTCCCCGTCGAGCAGCATCACGCCCCCGATCCGCCCCGGAGCTCGCAGAGCCGCCTCCGTGACGACCGCGGCTCCGCTGGAGTGGCCCACCAGAAGGGGGCGTTCGCCCGGGCCGCCGAGGTGCAGGGCGCCGAGGAAGCCCAGGAGCTGCCGGGTGAAGTGGTCGACGGTGTAGGGGCCACGGCGTTCGCTGTAGCCGTCTCCGGTCAGGTCCAGCGCGTAGACCCGGTGATCGCGGGCGAGGAGCGGCGCGAGGCGTGACCAGGTGTCCGCCTGCTCGAAGGCGCCGTGGACGAGGACGACGGGCGACCCGCTCGTGCCCCAGGTCCGGTACCGGGTGCGGACATCGGCCGCCTGCACGTAGCGCAGCCCCTTGGGGGGTGCGGCACGCCCCGCGGTGAAAGCGTTGAAGACCAGGGAGGCCGTGGTGACGACGGCCAGCAGGACGGTGCAGACGGACACCGCGCGTCGCAGCCACCGCCTGAGCCGCGGCTCACGTGCCACGGGTGTGCTCCCCGTGGCGTCGGCATCCGCCGACCGGGGTCCGGTCGGCGGGGGTTCGGTCGGCCCGGCCTGGGAGTGGGCGTTCACATCAGCGTCCTGTCCGTCCCCGTCGGCGCTCCGCTGCCGCCGCGGTCATATACGAAGCGGTCACGGCACCGGACGCCACGGGGGCGCCTCACACGGTACCGGGGCGGCCGAAACCGACGCGCCGGCGATCCGCGTCACCGCACCCTTCGAGGGCGGCACGGAACGTGAGCTTCACCATAATCTGTCCCTTTTCAGCCGGATGTATGGATAAGTAGCTCTAAGGGCTGGTCGCACACTCCGGCAACCTGCTCCAGGGACTCACAGAACCAGCGGCATGGGAGAAGCGTTTGATCACGGCACGTAAGCGACGCACCGGACTGGCGGCTGCGGCCGGCGTACTCGGCGGCGTGCTCGCCGTCACGACCGGCGGCACCGGTCACGCCGCCGACGGCGGCAACGGCGCCGGCGCTCACCCGACGCCGCAGGCGCCCGCGAATCAGACGGCGGCCCAGGACGCGTCCGACGCCCGAATAGACATCAGTCCCCGGCCGGGCGCCCACTATGTCGGGATCAACTACCCGGTTCAGGTCACCGTGAGCAACGGCACGCTCACCCAGGTGACCATGACGGCCGTCGCCACCGGTGACGAGATTCCGGGCACCCTGTCCGCGGACGGCACGTCCTGGAAGCCGAACGGCCCCCTGGAAGGGGGCACCACGTATCAGATCGCCGCGCAGGCCGCGGACGCCCAGGGCCGCCCCGCCACCGGGAACGCCACCATCACCACGGTCTCCCCGGCCGGCGACTTCCTAGGACACCTCTCCCCCGCGGACGGCTCGACCGTCGGCGTGGGCATGCCCGTGACGGTCACCTTCGACAAGGCGATCGGCAACAAGGCCGCCGTGCAGTCGAGCATCACGGTCAGCTCCAGCAGCGGCCAGCAGGCCGTCGGTCACTGGTTCAACGACCACCGTCTGGACTTCCGACCCAGGAACTACTGGAAGCCCGGCTCCACCGTCACCGTCGGGCTCGACCTCCAGGGCGTCCACAGGACGGTCACGTTCAAGATCGGCCGGAGCCAGATCAGCACGGTCGACGCCAGGACGAAGACGATGACCGTCGTACGGGACGGCAAGGCGATCAGGACCGTCCCGATCTCGTCCGGCAGCCCCGAGCACCCGACGTACAACGGCCAGATGGTCATCGCCGAGAAGTACAGGCACATCGACATGAACGGTTCGACCGTCGGCCTCATGAAGGACGGCAAGCCTGCGTACGACATCAAGGACGTACCGCACGCCATGCGCCTGACCTCCTCGGGCACCTTCATCCACGGCAACTACTGGGCCGCCGACCCGGTCTTCGGCAACGTCAACACCAGCCACGGCTGCGTGGGACTGAAGGACGTCAAGGGCGGCGGCGACGACACGCAGCCCGCCGCGTGGTTCTTCGACCACTCGCTGATCGGTGACGTCGTGATCGTCAAGAACTCCGAGGACAAGGCCGCGCTGGCGCCGGACAACGGCCTCAGCGACTGGAACATGCCGTGGAGCGAGTGGGTCGCGGGCAGCGCGCTCCACTGACACCGGCGAGGGCGGCCCCTCACAGATCAACGGGCTCGAGATGATTCATCGGATGAATGTCTTGACGCGGCGGTAGATCGCACGTAGAACGTGTGCGGTTCGACCCGTAAGGACATGGCACCTTGCCCTTGACCATCCCGAGGAGCCGCCCCATGCATGCCAGATTGATCAGACGTCTGTTACCGGTAGTGCTCTCCCTGGGACTGGTCGTCGGAGCGTCGTCCGCGGTGGCCGCCCCCGCACCCGGGGCCCCGGCGGACAGCTCCCCCTCCCTGTCGTCCACACCGCCCATGGGCTGGAGCAGTTGGAGCGCTCTGCGCGAAGGCGGTAGCCTCACCCAGGACGGGATCAAGGCCCAGGCGCGGGTCATGCACGACAAGTTGCAGCGGTACGGCTACCGGTACATCAACATCGACGCCGGCTGGTCCGACCACCTGGACGCGTACGGGCGCGACGCCTGGGACACCACCCGCTTCCCCGACGGCCTGCCCGCGCTCGCGTCGTATCTGCACGGTCTGGGCCTGAAGTTCGGCATCTACCTCACGCCGGGGGTGCCGATCGAGGCGTACCAGAAGAACCTGCCGGTCCACGGCACCCCGTACCACATGCAGGACATGGCGGACCCGACGCGGCCCGGCAACACCCACAACGACTCCTACCGCATCGACTTCGGCAAGCCCGGCGCGCAGGAGTACGTCCAGAGCTACGCCGATCTGTTCGCCTCCTGGGGCGTCGACTACATCAAGATGGACTTCGTCGGCCCCGGCGGCGGCCTCGTCCCCACCGACAACCGCCCCGACATGAAGGCATGGCACCAAGCCATCGCCGCCACCGGCCGGCCGATGCACCTGGAGCTGTCCAACTCGCTCAGCATCGCGGATGCCGCCACCTGGCGGGCCACCAGCAACGGCTGGCGCACCGGCGGCGACATCGAGTGCTACTGCGGCGTCAACGGCTCCAGCACCCCGCTGACCAGTTGGCAGCGGATGTCGGCCCGGTTCGACCAGGTCGCCGACTGGCAGCCGTACGGCGGACCCGGCGCGTTCAACGACTACGACTCGATCGAGGTCGGCAACGGCGACGACGGCGGGCTGACCCCCGACGAACGGCGGACCCAGCTGAGCCTGTGGTCGCTGGCGGCCTCACCGCTGCTCCTCGGTACGGACCTCACCAAGCTCTATGGCCCCGACCTCGAGCTGCTGACGAACCGTGACGTGATCGCCGTCGACCAGGACGCGACCGACGCCTCCCGGGTGAGCAAGAGCGCGACCGCTCAGGTCTTCGCCAAGACGGAGCCGAACGGCGACGTGATCATCGGGCTGTTCAACACCGGGCCCGGCGCCCAGACCGTTTCCGTCGCCCCGGGAACGGCCGGCCTGCCCGCCTCTTCCTCGTACCGCCTCGACAACCTGTGGACGCACCAGGTCGCCCGAGCCTCCGGCAGCGCCGTCGCCGCCTCCGTCCCCGCCCACGGCGTGGCCCTGCTCCGGGTCCGCCCCTGGTCCACCGGCACGGCCCCGGCCCGCCCGCAGACCGGTGTGACCGTCAGCGCTCCCGACACCCTGACGATCGGTCAGCAGACCACGGTGACCGCGGACTTCACCAACCGGGGCACCACCGCCGCGACCGCTGTCCACATGACCCTGCGCGTCCCGAAGGGCTGGAGGGCCACCGCGCTCTCCCGCACCTCCTTCGTCTCCGTCGCCCCCGGCGCGACCGTCCGCGCCACCTACCGTGTCACGGCACCGTCATCCATCCCCCAGCTCTTCCCGACCGCCCGCCTCGACGCCGGCGCCGGCTTTCTCTGGCACACCGGCACCCCTGTCCCCGGCATCGGCTCCGCCGCCGGGCACACCTCCGTCCGGCTCGGCGCACCCGTCCGGGCCCCGTTCCGCGCCTTCGCCTCCACCCCTGAGCCCGCGCAGTTCTCGCAGGTCGGCACCGCCTTGGGCATCCGGGCGGCCGGCTCCGACGTCTACGGATCGAACAACGGGTACGGGGCGCTCTACCTCCCCGGTGCGGAACAGGACGGCTCCAGCACCACGGTCCGCGTCACCGGGCAGCAGTACCAGAACTCCGGGGCGAAGACCGGCATCATGGTGCGCAACGACATCACGGCCGCGAACAGCTCACCCGGCTACGTGACCGTAGGGGTGAGTGCGAAGAAGGGCTACTTCATGCAGTGGGACGCCGACGGCGACGGCCGGCTCGACTCCGGCACCGTCGCCAACGGCTCCGGGGTCGGCAAGCCGGTGCTGCCCAGCTGGATCCGGCTGGTCCGCTCCGGCACCGCCTACACCGGCTACTACTCCACCGACGGCACCGTCTGGACCCCGCTGAGCACCGCGAACATTCCCTCCGCGGCGGCCACCCAGGACGTCGGCCTCTTCGGCACCGCCCACAACCCGGGCTACCCGAGTGAGGACGACTTCGCCGACTTCACCACCACCGGCCACTGATCACCTCTGGACACCCCGGAACGTCCCCGGCGTCACACCCGTCCTCAGCCGGAAGAACTTGGTGAAGTCGCTGGCGTCGACGAAGCCGAGGCGGTCCGCGACCTCTTTCGCCGCCAGGCGGCTGTGCTGGAGCAGCCGCTTGGCCTCCAACAGCACCCGGTCGTCGATGTACTGCTTGGCCGTGCGGCCCGTCGCGGCGGACGCGGCCCGGGTCAGCGTGCGCGGACTGTAGCCGAGTGCCGCCGCGTAGTCCTCGACGCGCCGGGTCACCGCGTGGTCCCGCTCGACGGCCGCGTGGAAGCGGCGGAACGCCTCGGAGGAGGCGGCGGGCCGGGGAGCCGGGCCGCGGGCCTGTGCGAGCCGCATCACCAGGACGGACAGCAGGGCGCGCAGTACCTCGGTGTGTGTCCGCAGCTCCAGCGAGGCCAACTGGCCGTACTCGTAGCCGAGATGGTCGAGGGCGCGGCGCACGCCCTCCGCGTCCGGGCCCTCGGGGGTGAGTGGTCGCTGCTCGTACGGGGGGTCCATGTGGGCCGCCGCCACGGTCGCGGGCGGCAGGAATCCCGCCTCGAACAGCACGATCACCCCGTCCGCCGCCCTCAGGCCGGGGCCGAACCGCTGCACCTGCCCCGGCCGGATCCACAGCCATGACCCCGGTCGCAGTGCGTACTCGACGAAGTCCACTCCTACCAGCAGCGGCCGGTCGCGGGCGTTGATCAGCTGGTGGAAGGACGGGCGCAGCGGCGCGTACGGGTCGTTGCCGTGGCGGCGGGCCCGCTCGTACAGGGCGGCGAGCTCCATCACCTCGACCCCGGCCGGTGCGCCGACGGTCGGGGTGTAGGCCAGGTCCCTGACGTCGGTATGCCGATCCTGTCGATCGTGTCCGTTTTTCCCCATCGTGAGTCCCGAGGGTACCGCCGCCGCGGCCGTACCGACTCCTAGCGTGAAAGCACAGGTCAGCAACGTGTGAGGAGTGGTCCTGTGCGGTTGCTCGTGGGAATGACCGGGGCGACGGGCGCCCCGTTCGGTGTCCGGCTCCTGGAGAACCTGCGCGAGCTGCCGGACGTGGAGACGCATCTCGTCCTGTCCCGTTGGGCACGCACGACGATCGAGCTGGAGACCGGCCTGTCCGTGGCGGAGGTGTCCGCGCTCGCGGACGTCATCCACCACCCCGACGACCAGGGCGCCACCATCTCCTCCGGCTCCTTCCGCACCGACGGCATGGTGATCGTGCCGTGTTCCATGAAGACCCTCGCCGGAATCAGGACCGGGTACGCGGAGGGCTTGGTCGCGCGCGCCGCCGATGTCGTTCTGAAGGAGCGGCGCAGGCTCGTACTGGTCCCCCGAGAGACCCCGCTGAGCGAGATCCATCTGCAGAACATGCTCGAACTCGCCCGCATGGGCGTGCAGTTGGTGCCTCCCATGCCCGCCTTCTACAACCACCCGCGCACCGTCGACGACATCGTCGACCACGTGGTGGCCCGCATTCTCGACCAGTTCGAGCTGCCCGCGCCCGCCGCCAGGCGCTGGGCCGGAATGCGCGCGGCCCGCACCGCTTCCCGCGACGCCGCCTGAAGCCCCCTGCCCACGGCAAAGGAGTTCCCCATGGCCTACGACGATCTGCGCAGCTTCCTCGGCACCTTGGACGAGCAGGGGCAGCTCCTGCGCATCACCGACGAGGTGTTGCCCGAACCCGATCTCGCGGCCGCGGCCAACGCGACGGGCCGCATCGGCGAGAACGCCCCCGCCCTCTACTTCGACAACGTCAAGGGCTTCACCGACGCCCGGATCGCGATGAACGTGCACGGCTCCTGGGCCAACCACGCACTCGCGCTCGGACTGCCGAGGAACACCCCGGTCAAGGAGCAGGTGGAGGAGTTCGCACGTCGCTGGGACGCGTTCCCCGTCGCGCCCGAGCGCCGCGAGGACGCGCCCTGGCGCGAGAACACCCGGGAGGGCGACGACGTCGACCTCTTCTCGGTGCTCCCGTTGTTCCGTCTCAACGACGGAGACGGCGGCTTCTACCTCGACAAGGCCGCGGTCGTCTCGCGCGACCCCGAGGATCCCGGGAACTTCGGCAAGCAGAACGTCGGCACGTACCGCATCCAGGTGATCGGCACCAACCGTCTCGCCTTCCAGCCGGTCCCCATGCACGACGTCGCGCAGCACCTGCGCAAGGCCGAGGAGAAGGGCGAGGACCTGCCCATCGCCATCACCCTCGGCAACGACCCGGTGATGGCGATCGTCGCCGGGATGCCGATGGCGTACGACCAGAGCGAGTACGAGATGGCCGGCGCCCTGCGTGGTGAGCCCGCCCCGATCGCCACCGCGCCGCTCACCGGCTTCGACGTACCGTGGGGCAGCGAGGTCGTCATCGAAGGCGTCATCGAGTCGCGCAAGCGGCAGATCGAGGGTCCCTTCGGCGAGTTCACCGGCCACTACTCGGGCGGGCGCCGCATGCCCGTCATCCGCGTCGACCGCGTCTCGTACCGGACGAACCCGGTCTTCGAATCGCTCTACCTCGGCATGCCGTGGACGGAGTGCGACTACCTCGTCGGCCCCAACACGTGCGTGCCGCTGCTCAAGCAGCTGCGCGCCGAGTTCCCCGAGGTGAAGGCCGTCAACGCCATGTACACGCACGGCCTGATGGTGATCATCTCCACGGCCAAGCGGTACGGCGGCTTCGCCAAGGCCGTCGGTATGCGCGCCATGACGACGCCGCACGGACTCGGCTACGTGTCCCAGGTGCTCCTCGTCGACGAGGACGTGGACCCCTTCGACCTGCCGCAGGTCATGTGGGCGATGTCGGCCAAGGTCAACCCGAAGGACGACGTCGTCGTCATCCCCAACCTGTCCGTCCTGGAGCTGGCCCCGGCGGCCCAGCCCGCCGGCATCACCAGCAAGATGATCATCGACGCGACGACGCCTGTCTCCCCGGACGTCCGCGGCAACTTCTCCACGCCCGCCAAGGACCTGCCGGAGACCGCGCAGTGGGCGGCCCGACTGCAGCGCATGCTCGCGGACCGCGCCTGAACACCCTCCCCGCTCTCCTGAAAGGACGACCCCATGAGCGATCTGCCTGCCCAGTGCCCCCGCTGCGCCTTCGAGACGGTCGCCCGGCTCGCCACCTCACCCGTCCCCGGAGTGTGGGACGTACTCCAGTGCGGCCGCTGCCTCTACACCTGGCGTACGACCGAGCCCGCCCGTCGTACGCGGCGCGACGCCTACCCCGAGAACTTCCAGCTGACGCCGGCCGACATCGCGAACGCGATCGAGGTGCCGGAGGTGCCGCCACTTCTCCAGTAGCGGGGCCGCAGGGGCGGGGACCGGCACGGTGGCTGATGCTCCGTGGCCGGTCCCCGGCCTCCTCAGGAGTGCCGTGCGCCCGGCATCGTGTCCCAGAACGCGCACTGGTATTCCGCCGAGTACTCGCCTCCCCGCCCATGACCGGGTTCGCCGCCACGGTTTTGCCGGGCCGGACGCTTCGCCTGGAGTGTAAAATGTTCATCGAACACTCAACAGGCTGCAGGGGACCTCGCGGAGTGCCCGAGCGCGCACGGACAGCAGGGAGCGGTGTATGTCGAACCAGGCCGCGGGGGGAAGTCACCGGTCGGCTCCGGTCCACACACATCCCGACGACGTCCCCCTGCTCACCGCGCTCTCCGCGGTCGCCGATCCCGTGCGCATCCAGCTGATACGGGAGTTGGCCGGGTCCCCGGACTGGACACGCAGCTGTGGCAGCTTCGACGTATCGGTCGGCAAGGCCGCGAAGAGCCACCACTTCGCGGTGCTGCGCGGCGCCGGCCTGATCGAGCAGCGGGACGAGGGTCCCAAGCGGCTCAACCGGCTGCGTCGGGAGGAGTTCGACGCCCGCTTCCCCGGCCTGCTGGACCTGGTACTGAGGGGCGACTCGGCGGGCGTCCCGAGAGAGGACGGCAAGGAAGCCGTCTGAGGGATCCCCCGCCCAGGGATCACCACGTCGGCCCTGGCCTCGCCCGAGCACTCGCCCGACTGCCTTGCGTCCGGGCCTCGGATTTACGGAGCGGGGCGTCATGCCCTCGTCGTCACCGGAGCCGCCACCGCGGGGCATGACACGCCGCCGCGGCGACCCGTCCCAAAGCCCTGGAGCGCCCCCTCCACTTGCCCAGTGTTCGATGAACGTCTTACACTCATAGTGTTCGCTTTTCGTCGAACTAGTCGTGGGGAGGTGCGTTCCGTCATGCGCGCAGTCGAGTTCCAGGAGTACGGCGGTCCCGAGGTGCTGAAGGCCGTGGAGGTGGGAACTCCCGAGCCCGGGCCGGGCCAGGTGACCATCGACGCGGCCTACGTCGGCGTGAACTACGCGGATCTCAAGGCGCGCGCCGAGGGTTACCGGGTGGAGTCGCTGCCCTTCCGTCCGGGCCTGGAGGTCTCCGGCCGGATCCGGGCCGTCGGCGAGGGCGTCGACGGGCTGCGTCCGGGGCAGGAGGTCGCCGCCCTCGTCCACGGCGGCGCCTACGCGGAAGTGGTGGTCGCCGAACACACCACCGTGTTCCCCCTGCCCGAGGGCCTGGACCTGCGGACAGCGGCCACGCTTCCCACCGTGCTGCCGACCGCGCACGCCCTCGTCCACGAGGTGGGACGGCTTCGGTCCGGGGAGAGCGTGCTGGTGCACGGCGCCGCGGGAGGTATCGGTACCGTGGCCGGGCAGCTGGCACGGGCGGCCGGTGCCGGTGCGGTGTACGGCGTGGTCTCCACCTCGGCCAAGGCCGGGCACGCCCTCGAGCACGGCTATGACCAGGTGTTCACCACGGACTCCTTCGCCGACGAGGTTCGCCGTGCCACCGGCGGCAGGGGCGTCGACCTGGTGCTCGACCCGGTGGGCGGCGAAACCCTTCGCCACGGCCTCGACGTTCTGGCCGTCTTCGGTCGCCTGGTGTCCTTCGGCAACGCGAGCGGGGCCGAGCCCTGGCACGTGGGACAGGCCGAGCTCTATGCCAAGGGCCGTGCCGTCGGCGGCTTCTCCATTCTGGCCCTCGCTCAGTCGGCGCCCGAGGCCCTGCGCTCACTGGCCGAGCGCGCCTTCGGCACGGTCACGGGCGGCACCGTGACCCTTCCGATCACCGCGGAGTTCGCGCTCGCGGACGCGGCGCAGGCCCATCGGCTGATGGGCGGGCGTACGTCGACGGGCAAGCTGCTGCTGCGAGTGACCGACTGAGCACGGGCACGGAGGCGATGTGGTCGCCATGCGACATCGCCGTACCATGCATGGTGGGTTTGCCCCCGTACGGGCGCCCGGAGGGGCGGTTCACCACCGCCGACGGCGGTTCGCTGCGTCGGCCGCTGCCGGCAGAAACAGGCGGAGATGAGTGAGCGAAGCGATCCCACTGCCCCCACCGACATGACGGCCGACGTACTCGCACCGGACCGCTCCACGCTGCGCCGTCGTCGACGGCGGGTGCTCTGGCAGCTCGGCCTGTGCGTGGCCGCGCTCGTCCCCTGGACCGCCTACCTTGCGGTGTCGCTGCCGGATCGGTTCGAAGCCCGGTACTGGCCCATGGTCTGGGTGGGCTTCGACGTGATGCTGCTCGCGTCACTGGCCGCGGCGGGCGCCGCGGTGTGGCTGAGACGGCAGGCCATGGTCCCGCTGTCGTACGTGGCGGCCACGCTCCTCGTCTGCGACGCCTGGTTCGACATATCCCTGAGCTGGGGGCAGGACGATGTGTGGGCGAGCGTCGCCTCGGCCGTGCTGGTGGAGCTGCCCCTCGCCGTCCTGTTCCTCGTGCGGGCCCGACGGGTGCTGAAGCTGTCCGCCCGACTGGCCTGGCAGCGACTCGGCCTGCCGGGAGAGCCCCCGCCGCTGCACAGGATGCCACTGTTCGTCACCCTCGCGCAGGACGCCCGGGACGGCTGACCCGCCGCTGACCGCCCCGGACGCCAACCACCCGACGCCCCGTGCGGGGCGTCGGGTGGTTGGCGATCAGGTCAGGACGAGTTCCAGCACGGTGACCGAGAGCGGCGGCACCGTGCTGGTGAAGGACGCTGCCGCGCCGGTGACGCGGCTCGTCCTGGGCACCAGCGTGTCGGGTTCCGTCAGCGTGTTGGTGGCGGCGCGTGAGGGGCCGGTCAGGATCGTCGCGGTGGCCTGCCTCTTGACGCCCTTGGCCAGCCCCTTCAGTTCGACCGGTACGTTCAGCTTCTCGGTCCCGCAGTTGACGACCGCGAGGTAGAGGCGGTTCCCGGAGCGGGTCGCCACGGTCGCGAGGCCGGGCAGCGCCCGTGCGGTGGCCGGCAGCACGGTTGTGCCGAGCCTGCTCGTCAGCATCTGCTGCGCCCAGTAGCTGGGCGACACATAACTGGTGAGGTTGTCGTAGGCGATCAGGTTGGTGGCCCAGACGTTGTTCTTCACGTGCGAGAAGAGTGGCGCGTAGCACTCCATGAGGACCTGGTCCGAGTTGCGGATCAGCCCGGCCAGCCAAGCGGCGTCGCCCAGCGCGGCGTTGAGGTCGGGTGTGGGGCGGCCCTCCTGCGCGGCCCACTCTCCGACGAACACCTTCGTCGAACCACGGTCCCGGTTGTCGTACTTGTGGGTGGAGGCCTGGGCGGCGGACGGCGCGAGGTAGTAGTGCTCGTCGATCAGATCCGGCGTGCGGCTCGTCACGGACGTCGTGGCGATCAGCTTCAGATGCGGGTACTTCGCCTTGATCGCGTCGTGGAAGGCCGCGAACCGCTCGTCGTACGACCCCGAGGAGTCGAACCAGTCCTCGTTGCCGATCTCGACGAACTCCAGCGGGAACGGCTCCGGGTGTCCGTCGGCGGCACGTCGTGCACCCCAGGTGCTGGTGGCAGGGCCGGTGACGTACTCGATCTCGTCGAGTGCGTCCTGGACGAACGGCGTGAGCGCGTCGCCGGTGACGTGTTCGCCCTTGAGCGAGTATCCGGCGTACACGGCCAGGACCGGCTGGGCGTGCATGTCCTCGGCCCATTGCAGGTATTCGAGGAGGCCGAGGCCGTCCGTGGACCAGTAGCCCCAGGCGTCGTCCATGTGGCCGGGGCGCTCCCAGACGGGACCGATGGTCTGCTTCCAGTTGAAGCGTGTCGCGACGGTGTTGCCCTCGAGGAAGTTTCCGCCGGGGAAGCGCAGGAACTTCGGCCCCAGCGCGACCAGTTTCTCCATCAGGTCGACGCGCAGGCCGTTGGGCCGGTGGTGGTAGGTGGGCGGGAACAGGGACACGTGCTGGAGCCACAGCGTCTCGCCCGCGGCGGCCGGGTCGGCGGTGGTGACGGTCAGCCTCGCGTCACCGGCCACGGGGGTGCGTGAACCGGTGCGCAGGGTCAGCTCGAACGGGCGGTCGCGGAAGGAGGTGCCGATGTGGGACACGTGGGCGGACGCGTACACCGTCGCGCCGTCCGCCGACTCGATGGCCACCGTGAGCGGGCCGAGGCGCCGCGACGCCTTGGCGAACAGCCGGGCGGTGTAGGCGGTTCTGGGCCGCACCGGTATGCCCCAGAAGCCGTCGTTGGCGACGCCCGCCCGGTGTCCCGCCCCTGTGCCGCTCGGCAGCACGACCTTGAGGGAACGATTCAGCGCGGTGTTGAGCGGCGTGCTGGTGTCGAGTGCGAGGGTCGTTCCGCCGACGGCCGACCAGTGGACGGGCGTGCTGTCGTCCGCCATCATCGAGCGGTTCTGCACGAGTTCGGCGTAGAGACCGCCCTCGCCGGAGTGGTTGATGTCCTCGAACATCAAACCGGGGAGGATGGGGGACACGGCGTGCGCGGGGTTGGCGACGTCGACGCTGAGCAGCGGCGTCGTGGACTCCACCGGGACCCCGGCCAGCGCCGCGACCTGGTCGGAGGTGAGGACGGACGGGAACATCCACACGTCGTCGATCAGGCCGTGCCACTGGTCGACGTGCCCACCGCCGTAGAGCGCGCGGCCGATGGCGGTGTCGCCGCTGCCGGCCCAGCCCGCGGTGTAGGCGGTCTCCCCCTCCAGTACGCCGTTGACGTAGAGACGGATGACTCCGGCGGTCGGGTCGCTGACGCCGGTCAGGTGCGTCCAGGTGTCGGTGCTGGGCGCTGAGGCGGCGGCCGCCACCGCGGCACCCTGGGTGGCGTCCGAGTCGAGCCGGGCGAAGGCGAAGGTGCCGGTGTCGTCCCGCAGCCCCAGGTAGAAGGAGCTGACGACCTTGCCGTCGACACTGACGGCGGTCTGGTAGCCGCCGAGTTGAGCGAGGTTGACCCAGACGCCCACCGAGAACCCCTTGGAGGTGTCGAGGGCCGGCCCGGAGGCCGTGGCGTTGCCGCCCGCCTTGAGGTTGAGACTGTGGGCGCCGACCTTGCCGGTGTCCCACCCGGCCGCGCCCTGGAGCGTCACGGTGCGACCGTTGCCGGAGGAGTCGGCGGCAAGGGTGCCGGAGCCCTCGTCGAAGGTCCAGTGGGCGGCTGCGGCGGGGAGGTTCCCGGCGGTGGTGCTCGCGGTCGCGCCGGTCGGTTCGGCGGCCCCGGCCGGGGCGGCGGCGGCGAAGGTCCCGGCGAGGGAGACGGCGCTGAGGGCGGTGAGGACGGTTCTGCGGGGCACTCCGGCTTCTGAGGGCATGCGGCTCATTCCTTTGTGACGGACCGTTGCGTTGCGTACGGCCGGAGCAGGGCAGCCTGCCGAAGCCGTCAACTGACCCGTTCGAAATCCCGTACAATGATCGGCACTTCGAGCAGCACGGATCTTAAGGTGCCGACGCGGCCCGTCAACACCCCTCGTACGGCAATGCTTCTTCAGGGGCGGAGGGCGTGGAACGAGGACCTGGACGACCGTCGCGCCGGTACTGCCCGGTACGGGACACCGCGCTCACAGCAGGGTTGTCCAGGACCTCGCCGGTCCCACCGTGCTTGCCATCCGCGCCGCGCGTCCCTGCGCCACGCGAGACGGACGACGCGGACGCGCTACTTGCTGATCGCGAAACGCATCAAGGCGTGCTCGTCGCCCTGCTTGATCTTCCCGGTCACGTTGATCACTTCCAGCTTCCATGCGTCTCCCACCCGCACGGCCTTCGCCACGGCGCAGCCGTTGTCCTGGGTGAGCAGGCTGGGCCAGATGTCGGCGACCTGCTGAGAGCTGCCGCCGGTCGCGTCGTACACCTTGAAGCTGATGTTGCGCGCCTTCTGGAAGGAGCTGCCCTTCTTGAAGGCGGCGGCGACGAAGACGATCGAAGTGACGTTGCCCGGCAGGCGCGCGAACTCCACGGTCACCGTCTCGTCGTCCCCGTCCCCGCGCCCGGTCTGGTTGTCGCCGCTGTGCACGAGTGAGCCGTTGCCCATGGGGTCGAGGGAGTCCAGACCGGCCAGGCGCACCGGGTCCGCACCCTGCATGGCGATGGCGATCAAGTCCAGGTCGGTTCCTGCCTTTCGGCGGAGCACGCCCATGATGCCGCCACTGGCACCCCCCGTGGGATCCCAGGACACTCCGATCGACAGATGGGTCACTCCATCCAGGTCCGCAGGGCCGTCTTCCTTAGTGAGCGTGATCATGCTTGGTTCATCCTTGGTGAAGGGACTGCGACAGGGAGAGTGTGCCGGTGATCGCCGCTGCTCCAACGGGCGGGGTGAGTGTTGCGCCGTCAGACCGCCTCCGGACAGAGGGCCCTGACAGTTGCTCCCCCGACACGGCCAAGGCTCCGGGATCAGACCATATGATCGCTCCGCCCTGGTGCCCCGCCGTGACCGCCCACGCCTCCGCGACAGGCCACAAGACGATGACGAGTGCCGCCCGCAAAGCTCCCCGTATCCTTGCCCGCTCCGCGCAGGCGGCGATAGCGGCGGCCGCCGTGGCGGACGTCTTCCGCGCGGTGGCCGTCCGGAACGACTACCTGCACCACACGGATGCGTCCCTGCACGAGTCGGGCCTCGTCTCCATGCTCTTCGTCGATCTGATGACTCTCCCGACCGTGCTGTTCCTCGTGTGGCTCGACCGTTGCCGGCACAACGCCCAGGAGCTGTCCCCCCCAGGCCTCGGTCCCGAGCAGGGGTCGGACGATCGGCGCGTGGTTCGTACCCGTGGTCAACTTCTACGCCCCCCGCCAGGTCGTCCTCGACATCGGGCGGGCGAGCTCCGGCGCGTGGGGGGAGCGGCGAGACACGACACTGGTGAATCTGTGGTGGGCCGCCTGGGTCACGCACGCGCTGGTGGTCGTGGCAAGCCGCCTGGCCCCGGAGCCGATGGCCCTCCTCGTGGTGGCAGAGGCTCTCATGATCGCGGCGGCCGTGCCGGCGGCACTCGTCGTCGAGCGCGTCACGGCGTTGCAGAACGCCGCACTCCGTGCCACCGTCGCCGGTGCCTCTCCGGCCAAGGCGTGAGGCCGTTGAAGCCGCGGGGAAGGGTGCGACGACCGGGTGCCGGAGGGGTGCTGACACGGTGCCGGCATGGCGCCCCGCCGACGCGCGCCTCGATTGTCCGGCACCGACCGCCGAGCTGTGCTACGGTCTCGTTGTTGCAGTTGTGGTACCCATATACTTATGTGCGCCTGACGGGAATGCTTCTCCTAGGGCGCATTATTTGTTTTCCGGCATCTCCGGATGGGCCCTCTGCCTACAGAAGGAGAAAGTCATGGCACAGGGAACCGTCAAGTGGTTCAACGCCGAAAAGGGTTTCGGCTTCATCCAGCAGGACGGCGGCGGCCCCGACGTCTTCGCCCACTACTCGAACATCCAGTCGCAGGGCTTCCGTGAGCTCCAGGAGGGCCAGCGGGTCTCCTTCGACGTCACGCAGGGCCAGAAGGGCCCGCAGGCGGAGAACATCGTCCCCGCCTGAGCGCCGGACGCGTATCGACGCACCGGGGTCCGCACCGCCATGGTGCGGACCCCGGTTCGTGCTGTTTCCAGGAAGGCAGACAACCGCATGTCCCGCAGGCCCCAGAAACCGAACCGACGCGCCTCGTCACCCCCACCGTCCGCGTCGTCGTCGAGGGAGTTCAAGCTGCCGGAAAGCACGACACCCGGGCTCCCCGCCGTAGAGGAGTTCGCCGCTCTGGGCATGCCCGCGGGGCTGCTGAAGACCCTCACCGCGCAGGGCGTGACCACCCCCTTCCCCATCCAGGCCGCCACCCTGCCCAACTCCCTCGCCGGCCGTGACCTGCTGGGCCGGGGACGCACCGGCTCCGGCAAGACCCTCGCGTTCGGGCTGGCGCTCCTGGCCCGCACGGCCGGGCTGCGGGCGGAGCCCAGGGCACCCCTCGCCCTGGTGCTGGTGCCCACGCGGGAACTCGCCCAGCAGGTGACCGACGCGCTGACCCCGTACGCGACGGCGGTCAACCTCCGGATGGCCACCGTGGTCGGCGGACTGTCCATCACCAAGCAGGCCGGTGCGCTCCGGCGCGGCGCGGAGGTGGTCGTGGCGAGCCCCGGCAGGCTCAACGACCTCGTGGAACGCGGCGACTGCGTGCTCGACGACGTACGCATCACGGTGCTGGACGAAGCCGACCAGATGACCGACATGGGCTTCCTGCCGCAGATCACCAAGCTGATCCAGCAGGTACGGCCCGACGGGCAGCGCATGCTCTTCTCGGCCACCCTGGACCGCAACATCGACCGTCTGGTGCAGCGGTTCCTGACCGACCCCGTGGTGCACTCCGTGGACCCGTCCGCGGGAGCGGTGACCACCATGGAGCACCATGTGCTCCACGTCCAGGACGAGACCGACAAGAAGGCCGTCACCACCCGCATCGCGGCCCGTGACGGCCGGGTCATCCTCTTCCTCGACACCAAGAGGTCGGCCGACCGGCTCGCCAAGCGGCTCCTGGCCGTCGGTGTCCGCGCGGCGGCGCTGCACGGAGGTCGTTCCCAGCCGCAGCGCAACCGCACGCTGGAGCAGTTCAAGAACGGTCAGGTCACCGCGCTGGTGGCGACGAACGTCGCGGCCCGGGGCATACACATCGACGACCTGGATCTCGTCGTGAACGTCGATCCCCCGGCCGACCACAAGGACTACCTCCACCGGGGCGGCCGCACGGCCCGCGCGGGCGGCTCCGGCAGCGTGGTCACGCTGGTCCTGCCGGACCAGAAACGGGACGTCACCCGGCTCATGTCGGACGCGGGCATCCGTCCTCGGGCGGCCCGCGTCGGTTCGAGCGACGCGGAACTGGCCGCCATCACCGGCGCCCGGGAGCCGTCCGGCGTGCCCGTCACCATCGAGGTCCCCCAGCCGGCGACACCGGCGGCATCCCGCCCGGACGGGAAGGCGGACGCCAAGCCGGGCAGGCGGGCCGGCCGCCGGAGCCGGAACGGCGGAGGGGCCAAAGCGGCGACCGGTGCCGGCGCCAGGACGGGGGGCCGGAGCTCCGAACGCCGGGCCGCGGCCGGGACGACGGCGTCCGCCGGCACCTCGGCGACCGGGGGGCGCGGTTCTGCCCGCCGCGCGGGTTCCGGCGGTTCCCCCGGTAGCGCCGCCGGAACGGGCGGGCGCGGTTCCGGCCGCCAGTCCGGGGCCGGGGCTGCGACCGGCGCCGCCTCCGGCAAGGCGGTCCGCGGATCCGGCCGGCGGGCCGCGTCGGGCGGGGCCTCCGCCCGGGGCGGGGCCGAGCGCGGGGCCGTTCAGCCCGGACGGCGTTCGTAGACCACGACCTTGCGCCCTGCTCCGCTCCTTTCGAGGCAGCGGACGAAGTGGGTGCGCAGGACCCGCTGTTTGGTCCGGTCTCGGGCCGTGGTCAGGGGCACCGCGCTGTCGTCGGTGACGACCACGATGCGGCGTGCGGTCAGCATGGCGTCCGCTATCTGCCGCGGGGTGCCCTCCACACCGTTCAGGGTGCCGGACCCCAGCGGGCTCTCGGCGAGTGCCACGTCGTCGGCCCCGGTGAACGCGGCAGGCGAGACCAGGGCGGTGTCACGGCGCGCCGCGGGGATGAACAACACCGCGTCACCCGGTTCACGGACCGTGGCGACGTTCCGGGCCGTGGACAGCACGTCGTCGATCCGTCCGCTCGCGCCGCGCAGTGACACCTCGACGGGCAGCAGCCCGAGAAAGGCGAGAACCGTGACCGCGGCGATGGTGCGGCGGGGTGGGGTCCGGACGCGAGACGCGAGTGCGTGGCACGCGGCGCCGATGAGCAGGGCGAGTCCGACCTGGCTGAACAGGACGTAGCGGGCCTGGTAGACGGGGCGGACCGTGGAGACGGCGGTCAGCAGGAGCGGCGGGACGACGAGGAGCGGCAGGGCCAGCGTGGTGAGCGTGGGCCGGGCGCCGCGCGGCCCGCCACCGGCCGTTCCGGGTCGCGCGAGCCATGCGCACAGCCCACCTGCCGGCAGTGTCAGTAAGAGGCCGAGCAGCGTGCCCGGTCCGGTCGGAGGGATCCAGGCGATCTGCTCCGCCTGTGCCCGGCTCGCCACGACAAGGGGCACCGCGCCCAGCACGGCGGCGCACGCCGCGAGTGCCCATCGCACGACCGTCGCGCGCGGCGGGCCGGCGAGGACCATGGTCAGCGCGTGCGCGCACAGCACCATGAGGGAGAACCAGTTGAGGAGCGCGGCCGCCAGCACGGCCGTGCCGTACGCCGCCCAGCGGCCTGTGCCCGGGCTGTCGATCGCCGCTACGAGCAGCCGGCAGGACAGTGCCACACAGGCGGTCACCAGAGCGTACGGGCGTCCCTCCTGCGCGTACTGCTGTACCGCGGGGAGAAGAGCGAACGCCAGGCCCGCGGCCAGTCCTGTGCAGCGGCCGGCCAGTCGGGAACCCAGCAGGGTGACCACGACAGCGGCGCCTGCCATGGCCAGGACGGAAGGCAGTCGCAGGGAGTAGAGGCTGTCTCCGAAGACCGTGAAAACGATGTGCATCAGGAGGTAGTAGAGGCCGTGGACCACGTCGATCCGGCCCAGCAGGTGCCAGATCTCGGGGACGGTCCTGTGGGTCGCCTCCCACGTCGCCGCCTCGTCGCGCCACATGCTGTTCCCCCGCGTGAGCCCCCACGTGCCGAGGACGAGCGTGAGGGCCGCTGGTGGAACCACGATGAACGGTGCTCTGGGCATGACGAAGCTCCGGATGGGCGCGGAAGGGGGCGACCAGAAGCACAGTCGGCCCGCAGGCCGTTTCCGATCACATGCAACGCTAGGCGTTGGAATGATCTTGTGCGTCACCCGTCGCTACGACGCCGGAGCTCCGTCGCAAGTACTACTGCCCTGCCGGCATGGGCAGTTGGGTCTACGCCTTGAGTGCCCTTCTCAGACCGGTTCGGGTTGAGTCTCCCGCTGCCGTACTGGCGCGAGGCGCGGCTCCCACGACCTGGTGGTCCGTATGAAGCCGTGGATCACCGAGGCCATCGCCAGAAGGAGAAGCGGGCCGGACAGCCACGGTTGTCCCGCCATCTCCACGGGCAGGTAGCGGTACGCCAGCAGGAGCGCGGCGAAGACCGTCGTGCCGTGCGCGACCAGCCGGAGCCCGGCCCGGTCCCAGCCGCGGTCGAACGAGCGGAGCGCTGCCTCGATGGTGAGCGCGAACACGACCCCGGCGACCAGATCCGCGCCGTAGTGGTAGCCGAATCCCAGTGTCGCGGTGAGGGTGGCGATCAGCCAGAACGCACCCGCGAACCGCAGGAACCTCGGGCCCTTGCGGGTGTGGAGGAAGATCGCGGTGGCCCACGCGGTGTGCAGGCTGGGCATGCAGTTGCGCGGGGTGATCTCGTCGTAGGGCATGGGGTGCGGGGTGTGGATCGGCGGCGGCGTGTGGGGCCACAGGTCGGCCACCGCCCACTGCACCCCGCCGGTGCCGGAGGCGCCCGGGCCGTAGGCGAAGACTGGTCCGACCATCGGGAAGAGCATGTAGATGCCCGGCCCGAGAAGGCCGATCACCAGGAAGGTCCGCACCAGATGGTGACGCGGGAAGCGGCGCTCGGCCGCCACGTCGCGCAGTTGGTACAGCGCGACGACGACCGCGGCCACCGCGAGCTGACCGTAGACCAGGTGGAGGAGAAGGGGGCCGATCGGGTCGGTGGCCCCGACGATCCGGCCTGCCAGCCACGACGGGTTGCCCAGCGCGTGATCGGCGGCCGCCACGTACTGGTCGAGCACCATCGGTCGCGTCCTGGACGTGATGAGCAGCCAGGTGTCACCGATCTTGCGGCCGGTCACCAGCAGCAGGCCCAGCCCGACGCCCTTCAGCAGCAGGACCCGTTCCTGACCGGTGCGGCGGGTGACGGCGATGAACGCACAGCCCAGCATCACCCACAACGCCCCGTTGCCGAAGGGATGACTGCCGCTCGTCCTGGCGCCGACCGCCCACCGCACCAGCACGAAGACGGCGTCGATGCCGATCGCGGCAGCGACCGCGATGAACCGTTGCCGCCAGGTGAGCACCACCAGCATCAAGGCCATGCCGCCGTACAGCGGCCCGGGTTTGGGAGCTAAGATCACCTCTCTCGCCTGATTGGTGATCGGCCCCGGCTGGCCGCAGTAGCGACGTGCGACGATCTCCAGCGCGATGAGGACTCCGAGCGCCGCCACACCCGCTGTGACCCAGAACATCGCTCGCGGCTGTCGCCATGCGGCCCACCCGTTTGTGCCGTTTATTCGTGAAAACACCCGTGATGCTCCAGACATCCATCGTTCTCGGATTCCGCCATCAGGGTGGTGCGAGCGGCATGGCGGAACGCTCGGAACGGGCGATGGGTCGTCGCCCGTCCTGAGCCCTGCTTGAGCGCCCCTGAAATGTCCGCGTGGAGACGACCGGCACCGTGGACCGGGAAACCAGGTGGAGGCCGCGCCGCCCGGTGTGCGCGGCAGCGTTGTACGTCTGACGCGGGGAGCACACCGTCGCCGACGAGCGTCTCAGGTACGGCTTCGACATCGCCGGCCTCCGACCGGCGGGGCGGGCGGGTCTCAGCGAGCCGTCCGGGCCTCGACCGCGCTCTCGGTGGGGGTGGTGGAGGGGCGAGCGGTGCCGTCGTCCTTCATGGCCTTGGCCTCGCTCTTGAGGATGCGCATGGACTTGCCCAGACCGCGGGCGGCCTCGGGCAGCTTCTTGGAGCCGAACAGCAGGATCATGACGATGGCCACGATCAGCAGGTGCCAGGGTTCCAGCCCGTTGCGGAGCATCCCGCCCACCCCTTCTTCATGCTTCACGCCGACGGCGGTGTGGGCCAGACGTGCCACACCTACCGCCATGATTGCGACATCGCGCAACTGTACAACCCTGTGCCGGGCCGGTCGCCCCCGGCCGTCCTGTCAGCTGTCGGAGTCGGGCCTGTTCCTCGCGGCCGCGTACGCCTGGGACGGGGTCATGGGGACGCCGTTCAGTGAGACGGTCTTGTACGGGCTGACCTTGGCGCAGGTCTTGGCCTGGTCGGCGGTCTGGGCGTGGGCGCCTCCGACCGCGGCCTTCGCGTCGGCCGGAGCGGACGACGACGCTCCGCCCGGGTAACGCGTGCCGCTCGGCCAGTCGCTGCCGACCACCAGGGTCAGGCCCGTGCCGGTGCCCTGCTCGAGGTGCGAGGCGGGCAGGCCGAGTGCCTTGGCGACCGTCTGCGCCTGTGCCTTCTGGCCGGTGCCGTAGGTCAGGGTCGTGGTCGTGGCGGGGCTCGGCGCGTTGGCGGTGGTCGTGCCGGAGTTGAATCCCTGGTCGGTGAGGGCGGTGGCGACGGCGGAGGCGCGGCCGGTGAGGGGGGTGCCGTTCTCCACCGTCACGGCGAGCTGTGAGGCGGGTACGGCCGGGGCGGCGGCCGTCGCTTCGGCGGTCGCGGAGGCGGCCGAGGACTTCTTGCCGGAACCGGTCGTCAGTGACTGGTCGTCGGCCATGGTGGCGAAGAGGGTCTTGGCCCCTGGGCCCACCACCACACGTTCCTTGTTGGTCGGGTCGGGGGCCGTCTGCATCGTCGTGAAGGTCATGCGCTTGGTGGGGACCTTGTTCACGTCGGCGGCGAGCGATATCAGCTTCTTGACGCTGTCGAGGCCGTCGTCCACGGTCAGTGCCTTGGTCGCGGCGTCGGCGAGATCGTAGACGGCGGCCGGGTCGGTGAGCGTGCCCGCGCTCTTGAACTTGCGGATCATCGCGCTGAGGAAGATGTGCTGGGAGACCGTACGGCCCAGGTCGCTGCCGTCGCCGAAACCGTGCCGGGAGCGTACGAACTCCAGTGCCGCGACGCCCTTGAGGGTGTGGTTGCCCTTGGACAGCTTCAGATGCGAGTAGGTGTCGTAGACGTCGTCGCTGACGCACACGGAGACACCGCCGACCGCGTCGGACATCTTCACCACGCCGGAGAAGTCCAGCTTGACGAAGTGGTCGATGGGGATGCCGGTGAGCTGGTGCACGGTGGCGACCTGGCAGGCCGGACCGTACTCCAGCGCGCTGTTGATCTGTCCGTAGTAGCCGGGCGTGGACTGGCCGGTCGCACTGTCCTGGCAGGCGGGAACCTTGGTCATGGTGTCCCGGGGGATGCTCATCACCGTGGCGTTGGAGCGGTCGGCGGATATGTGCACCACCATCTCCACATCCGCGTTGCTGCCCGTCTGGACGCCGGTCTTCGAACAGCCGCCGCCGAGCTTGCAGTCCGCCTTGCTGGTCCGGCCGTCCGATCCCATGACCAGGATGTTGATCGGTGTACGCCCGAACGCGTCCGCCTTCTCGGTTCCGCCCTTGCCGTCCAGCGACACGCTGTTGATGTTGCCGTTCAGATGCTCGTAGAACCACCAGCCTGCACCGGCGGTGACCATGACGAGGGCGGACAGGGTGACCGCGGCCGTCTTCAGGAACCGCCTGCCGCGTCCCACCGGACGGGTCCCGCGCCGCGACCTGGAGCCGACGCTCGAGCGGGAGGCCGCCCTGGCCGCGGCCCTGCCCCCCGGCGGGCGCATGCCGTCGGCCCGGGACCCGGGGCCCCCGGGCAACCGGGCGGTGCGGCTGCGTGTGCCCTGACCGGCCGGGCCGTCCCACGGGTCGCTCATTTACCACTCCCATGAACGGTCGGGCCCGTCAGGCCGGGCCGTCGGGGGCGGCCGGGCATGCGCGGCGGTGTACGGACGAGCGAGGCGCCGCCCCGCTCAGTTGCGTGATTGCGCAATCTAACAAACAGGGGCCCCGAGCAGCACGTTTCACACCCGATTCACAGCTGGAGCATCGCATGCGCCTGGGACAGGACGCGTCCCGGTGCGGGCCCGGTGTGGTGGCAGCGTACGTGATCGGGCTCCTCGGAGGGCGGCGGTGCCCGCGCTCAGGAACCGGCCGAGGAGGTCCGCGGGGAGACGGGCGCCTGCACTGGAGGCGACGTGCCGCCCTGCGGGGTGTTGGCAGCACGCACGATGACGTACAGCGCCAACGCGAGGACCAACAGGGGAATCCAGCGCCGGCGCTTTCGCGCCCCGGAATCGGACATGACTCGTCTCCCTGCCCCCAGGTCCGCCCAACCCCCTTGTACCGCAGGGTGCCTAAGACCTGTGTGAGGGGGCGCCGGCCCGGGTGTCTCCGGGGCTCACCGGCCGAGCGGCGATCCCGCGCAGCCGGTGAACCGGGGCGGCGGCGTGCTGGGAGCGCGCGGTCAGCTGACCGACCATCACCCGTACCAGCGTCAGGACGCCGGGATCGTCTATGTAATAGACCTGGCGCCGGCCCTCGCGTCGCGAGCGGACCAGACCGGCGAGCTTCAGCTTGGCGAGGTGCTGGCTGACCGCGGGCAGCGCGCCGCCCACCCGGTCGGCAAGATGCGTGACATCGCTCTCGCCCTGGGACAGCGCCCACATCAGGTGCAGCCGTGCGGAAGAGGCGAGCAGCCCGAACGCGGCAGCGGCGGCCGCCAGCACCTCGGCGGGCGGATCCTCCAAGCCACTGGCGTCGTCCGTCACATCCCTCTCCTGTTCCGCCCTGATCACTGTGGCCGCACGTGTGCCCACCCATAGTAGGCGCGGAGTCCCGGCGGCCGGCGGCTCAGTCCGCGCATCGGGCGCGGCTGCTCCCCTGTGCGGCACCGAATCGATCCGTACGATTCAGCCGCGACGTACGGGGCCGGTTTCTGCGGACAGGGACAACGGCGCGCGGCCGAGCGGATAGTAGCCATGTACATAATAGCCATGTACTGTATGCGCCATGAGCAAGGGTTCCGAAGGAGCCACGCCCGGTTTTCTGGTGTGGCGCCTGTCCATGAAGTGGCGGGTCGCGGTCGACCGGGCGGTGGCCCCGCTGGGTCTCACCCATGCCCAGTACTCGCTGCTGGCGTCGTTGTACGGCATGCATCGCTCGGGACTGCGGCCCAGCCAGCGCGAGCTGGCCGATCACACCGGTCTGGAACCGCTGTACGTGTCCAAACTGGCGCGCTCCCTGGAGTCCGCGGGACTGCTGGAACGCACCAGGGACCCCCGGGATCCACGCGCGGTGCGGCTCGCCCTCACCGGGCAGGGACGCGAGGTCACCGGGCGGGCCATCACGGTCGTCCAGGGACTGCTGCGTCAGCTGCTGGAGCCGCTCGGCGGGCTCGACAGCGCACGGGCCCGTGAGTTCACCCGCGACCTGGCGACCCTGCTCGACGCACCGCTTGATCCCTTCACCGCGAACGGCAATGAGACGGAGCAGTCATGACCACCACCACACCCCTTGTCGACGGCCGCGTCATCGGCCTCGCCCACTACGCCTCGCGCGCCGTCCTCGAACGCGTTCTGGCGCCCCACGGGGTCACGTTCCAGCAGTTCGTCACCCTGCGGCTCGCCACCGTCGCGGACGGACCGATGCGGACGGACGACCTCGTCGACGGGGTCGTCACCACCGTGAAGGCGGGCCCGGCGGATGTGCGCGGCACGGTGGAGGAACTGGTCGACGCCGGGCTGCTGGCCCCCGAGGAGCCGTTGCGCATACGGGTCACCGACGCCGGACGGGAGCTGTACGCCAAGGGCTCCGCCGAGACCACGGCCGTCGCCACCAGGCTCTACGCCGGCATCCCCGAAGCGGACCGGGCCGCCGCGGGACGCGTGCTCAGCCTGGTCACCGAACGGGCGAACGCGGAACTGGCCGCCCTCGACGGGTGACGCATCACCGTTCGGGGCCGGGTTCCAGCACCGGACCGGGCCCTGTCACCGGCGGCACGGTCCGGCCAACCCCTGGCGCGCCAGGCCACTTCACGTCGGGGCGCTCCCGTACGTCCGGCGTCCTCGACGGTGCGCGATCTCGCCGAGGACGATGTCCGCGGCCAGGAAGGCGGCCAGTGGTATGCCGAGCAGCGGGACGAACCAGCCGAGCACCGTGATCACCGCCAGCGCCGGGACCAGGAGGTACGGGGGCACCTGCGCCCAGGCGCCGCGCGGTATCGGGCGGCCGAAGGCCGAGCCCCGGCCGCGCTGCCACCACATGCGGTAGCCCCACAGGATCAGCAGGATCAGGGCGAGCGCGAGCAGCGCGAGGGCGATCTGGTTGACGATCCCGAACAGGGTGCCGGTGTGCAGGTCGATGCCCCAGCGGGTCAGCTTGGCGAGCACCGGATGGTCGTCGAACCGCACCACGTCGGTGACGCGGCCGGTGGCCGGGTCGACGGCGACGGCGTCCTGCTTCTCGGGCCAGCTGCGCTGGATCTGCTTGACGACGTAGGCCGAACCCGCGTCCGCGGGCGGGACGATCTCGACCGGGTCGGTGAGGCCCTTCCCCCGCGCCGCGGCGAGCACCTTGTCGAGGCCGACGCCGTGCCCGGCGTCCCCTCCGGAGGCGGTGGCCGTGCCGTGGCCGGCGTGTTCACCGCCGGCCGTCGCCGACACCGAGGGGGTGGCCTGGCCCAGGGAGGTGCGCAGCTCGTCGATGTTGGCACCGGCGTAGGCCGACCAGGTCAGACCGGTCGCCGACAGGAAGAAGAATCCGGCCGCCGCCCAGACACCGACGGTGCCGTGCAGGCCGAGGGTGCGGCGCCGCCCGCTGGTGCCGCGCACCCTGCGCAGGGCGCGGCGCCGGGAGAACCACAGCACGAGCCCGCCGCCGGAGACCACCCACAGCCAGCTCGCCGCGAACTCGCTGTAGAGACGGCCGGTGTCGCCGAGGTGCAGATCGCGGTGGAGTTCGTCGATCCAGGTGCGCAGCGGCAGCGCGCCGGTCGAGCCGTACTGTTCGAGCGCGCCGCGCACCTCGCCGGTGTAGGGGTCGACGAAGACGGCGAGGGTGTGGCCGTCGCCGACGCCCTCGACGCCGGACAGCAGCACCCTGGTGGTCGCGCCCGCCTCCGGCGAGGGGCGCACGGCGGAGACCGTGCCCTCCGGGTGGGCCTTGCGCGCGGCGGTCACCTGCTGGGAGACCGGCAGCTTGGTCCTGCCGACCGGGACGGTCGTCTCGTGTGCGTACAGGATCTTCTCCGCCTGGAACGAGCCGGCGTACAGCAGGCCGGTCACGGCCGCGACGAGCAGGAACGGCGCGACCAGCACGCCCGCGTAGAAGTGCAGACGCAGGACCAGGGGACGGAGCGGGGCCGCGCGCCCTGGGGAGGGGGCCGGGGCGGGGTGTCGGGGGGCCTCGTCCTTGGCGGGCGAGGGAGCGGTGGACATCGGCAGGGCTCTCCGGGGTTCGTTCTCTCACTGTCGGTGGTCCAGTAGTCGGGGCGGCTGACGCGCAGGTTCCCCATGTCCGCAGTGGCGTGCGTCACGCGGGCCGGGCGGTGGGCGTGCGATCCTGACGGGATGGCATCTCCCTCCGGTGGTACGTCCCTTGCCGAGCGGGTAGAGGAACTCCTCGCCGCCGACGGCCCGTTGCCGATCGTGGCGGCCGGTGACCCGGTGCTGCGGCGCCGCGCCGAGCCGTTCGATGGCCAGTTGGGGCCCGCGCTGCTGGAGCGCTTCGTCCGGGCGCTGCGTCTGACCATGCAGACGGCCCCGGGGGTGGGGCTCGCCGCGCCGCAGGTCGGGGTGGGGCTGCGGATCGCGGTCATCGAGGACCCGGCGCCGGTGCCGGAGGAGATCCGGCTGGCTCGTGGCCGGGTGCCGCAGCCGTTCCGGGTGCTGGTCAATCCCTCGTACGAGGGCGTCGGCAGCGGCAGGGCCGTGTTCTTCGAGGGCTGTCTGAGCGTGCCGGGCTGGCAGGCGGTGGTGGCCCGGCACGCCGAGGTGCGGCTGCGGGGGGAGGACGAGCACGGGCGGATGCTCGACGAGGTCTTCACGGGCTGGCCCGCGCGGATCGTGCAGCACGAGACGGACCATCTCGACGGCACGCTGTACCTGGACCGGGCTGAGCTGCGGTCTCTGTCGTCGAACGAGGCGATGGCGCTGCGCTGGCCTCAGCCGACGCCTGAGCGTGCCGCGCGGGAGCTGGGGTTCGAGCTGCCGTAGGCGGTCCGGGCCGCTGGGGGCTCCGCCCCCGGCACCCCGGCCTGTGCCCACCCACCACCCGCCGTTCAGGCCGAAGGGGGGTCCAGGGGGCGCAGCCCCCTGGCGGGGCCGAAGGGGCGGAGCCCCTGGGGACGGGAAGGGTAGGGGCGGCGGGGGCGAGACGACCCGGGGGTTCGCGCCGGCGCCGCCCCGCGTGGTGAACTCAGCCCCGGTACGCCTCCAGCAACCGCAGCCACACCTCGCTCAGGGTCGGATACGACGGCACGGCGTGCCACAGGCGGCTGACGGGGACCTGGCCGGCGACCGCGATGGTCGCCGAGTGGATGAGTTCGCCGACGCCCGGGCCGACGAAGGTGACGCCGCGCAGGATCTCGGCCTCGAGGTCGACGACCATGCGGGCGCGGCCGCGGTAGCCGTCGCCGTACAGGCCCGCCCCGGCGACCGAGGAGAACTCGACGTCGACGGCCCGGACCCGGTGCCCGGCCTGCTCCGCCTCGGCGAGCGAGAGGCCGACCGCGGCGGCCTCGGGGTCGGTGAAGACGACCTGCGGTACGGCGTGGTGGTCGGCGGTGGCGGCGTGGGCGCCCCAGGGTTCGGAGTCCGGAACGGTCCCGCCGGAGGCACGGGCGGCGATGGCGGCGCCGGCGATGCGGGCCTGGTACTTGCCCTGGTGGGTGAGGAGGGCTCGGTGGTTGACGTCGCCCACGGCGTACAGCCAGTCGCTGCCGTTCACACGCAGGCTGTCGTCGACGTCCAGCCAGGAGCCCGGCTCCAGTCCGACGGTGTCGAGGCCGATGTCGTCGGTGCGCGGAGCGCGGCCGGTGGCGAAGAGGATCTCGTCGGCCTCGATACGGTCGCCGGAGCCGGTGACGGCCACGACGGTGCCGTTCTCCCGGGTCACCGACTCCACGGACGTGCCGGTGCGCACGTCGACGCCCGCCCGGGTGAGCGACTCGGCGACCAGTTCACCGGCGAACGGCTCCATGCGGGACAGCAGGCCCTTGCCGCGGACCAGGACGGTGACCTGCGAGCCGAGGGCCTGCCAGGCGGTGGCCATCTCGGTGGCGACGACACCGCCGCCGACCACGATCAGCCGGCCCGGCGCGGACTTCCCGCTGGTGGCCTCCCGGCTGGTCCACGGCTTCACCTCGGCGAGCCCGGGCAGGTCCGGCAGTCCGGCACGGGTACCGGTGCACACGGCGACGGCGTGCCGGGCGGTGAGGGTCGTGAGCCCGCCGCCGGGACCGGTCACGGTCACCGTGCGGGCCCCGGCGAGCCTGCCGTGGCCCCGGTAGAGGTCGGCGCCGACGCCGTCCAGCCAGCCGACCTGGCCGTCGTCCTTCCAGTGCGAGGTGTACTCGTCCCGCCGGGCGAGCACCGCGGCGGCGTCGAGCGGCCCCTGGACGGCCTGGCTCAGGCCGGGCAGGCGGCGGGCGTCGGCGTGGGCGATCACCGGGCGCAGCAGGGCCTTGCTGGGCATGCACGCCCAGTAGGAGCACTCGCCGCCGACCAGCTCGCTCTCCACGACCGCGGTGGTCAGCCCCGCCGCCCGCGTGCGGTCGGCGACGTTCTCCCCCACCGGGCCGGCACCGAGCACCACGACGTCGTAAGCGATGGATTCCGTTTCCGTCATGGGCACAGTCTGGTCGGTGGTGTGCCGGGGGGCCACATGGGTAGGCGGCCGGAATATGTACTCAGAGGGCCGTGTTTTGCCCACGGCTTTTGCCCCCATGTCGAGGAAGAGGTAGACGCATGAGCAGCACCGTGGAGCTCACCAAGGAGAACTTCGACCAGACGGTCACGGACAACGAGTTCGTCCTGATCGACTTCTGGGCGTCCTGGTGCGGGCCGTGCCGTCAGTTCGCGCCCGTGTACGAGAAGGCGGCCGAGGAGAACCCCGACCTGGTCTTCGGCAAGGTGGACACCGAGGCCCAGCCGGAGCTGGCCCAGGCCTTCGGCATCCAGTCGATCCCGACCCTGATGATCGTCCGTGACCAGGTCGCCGTGTTCGCCCAGCCGGGCGCGCTGCCCGAGTCCGCCCTGACGGACGTCATCGGGCAGGCCCGCAACCTGGACATGGACGAGGTCCGCAAGAGCATCGCCGCCCAGCAGGGTGAGGCCCAGGGCGAGTAGCCCCGGGCGGGATGCGAACATCCCTTGATTCGGAACATCCCTGAATGCGGAACATCCCTAGAAGGGGTACGCCGCCACGTCCCCGCGCACCGTCGTCCAGCGCACCTCGGTGAAGGCCTCCAGGTTGGCCTCGCCGCCGAAGCGGGCGCCGGTGCCGGAGGCGGCGATCCCGCCGAAGGGGGCCACGGCTTCGTCGTTGACCGTCTGGTCGTTGATGTGGACGATGCCGGTCGGAATGCGCTCGGCCAGGTCCAGGCCGCGGGCGGTGTCCCTGGTGACGATGCCGAGGGAGAGCCCGTAGGGGCTGTCGGCCGCCAGGGCGGCCGCCTCGTCGGCGGTCCGGAAGGAGCGTACGGGCGCGACGGGGCCGAACACCTCCTCGGCGTACGCGGGGGTGTCGTCGTCGACGCCGGACAGGACGGTCGGCCGGTAGAAGAGCCGGTCGTGGACACCGCCCGCGGCGAGTTTCGCGCCGCGGGCGGTGCTCGTCTCCACCAGGCCGCGGATCTTGGCGAGTTGCCCCTCGTCGATGACCGGGCCCAGGTGCACCTGGTCGCGGTGCGGGTCGCCGACCGCGAGGGAGTCGGCCTTGGCGGCGAGCCGTTCGACGTACTCCTCGTAGAGGGAGGCGTGCACCAGGTGGCGGCCGGTCGTCATGCAGATCTGCCCCTGGTGGAAGAACGAGCCCCAGGCGGCCGTGGAGATCACCGCGTCGAGGTCGGCGTCCTCCAGCACGACCAGGGCGGAGTTGCCGCCCAGTTCGAGGTGCGCGCGCTTGAGGTGGCGGCCGGCCGCCTCACCGACGGCGCGGCCGGCCGCGGTCGACCCGGTGAAGGAGACGACCGGCACGCGCGGGTCCTCGACGAGGGCGCCGCCGACCTCGGCCCCGCCCGGCAGTATCTGCAGCAGATCCTCGGGCAGGCCCGCCTCGGCGAAGACGGCCGCGAGGGCGAGACCGCCGCAGACCGCGGTGCGCGGATCCGGCTTGAGCACGACCGCGTTGCCCAGGGCGAGGGCCGGGGCGACCGAGCGTATGGAGAGGATCAGCGGGGCGTTGAAGGGGGAGATCACGCCGACCACCCCGGCGGGAACCCGGCGGGTGTACGACAGCCGGGGCGCCTCGCTGGGCAGGATCTGTCCGGCGGGACGGGAGGCGAGGGCGGCGGCCTCGTAGCACTCCTGGGCGGCGACGTGGAGCTCGAAGTCCGCCTTGTCGGGTATGGATCCGGACTCGCGGACGATCCACTCGCGCAGTTCGTCGGCGTGCGCGGTGAACAGGTCACCGGCCTTGCGCAGCACCTGTGCGCGGACGAAGTGGGGGGCGCGGGCCCATTCCCGCTGGGCGGCGCCGGCGACCCGTGCGGCCGTCCGGACGTCCGCGGGAGCGGCGAGGGCGACGGCGGCGAGCGAGTCGCCGGTGGCGGGCTCGGTGACGGCGTACTGGGGTCCGGTCAGGGGGCGGGAAGTGCGGGACTGCCAAGTCTTCGGGTCGAGCAACGGCATGGCGGCTCTCCGTTCACCGGAAGTGCATTTGGTTGAGCGAGCAACATCCTAGGCAACCGGAAGGCGCGACAGGCTTCCTGCGGCCGGACGATCAGCTGGAGTCCCGCTGCACCACGGACGCCCCGAGCACCTTGTGGGTCTCGGGCGCGGCGGAGGGGTCGCGCACCGCGCGGTCGACCAGTTCGGCGAGGTCGCGGCCGGAGGGCAGCTCGACGTGGACCGTGCTGAGCCGGGGCCGCAGCAGACGGCCGAGCATCAGGTCGTCGGCGCCGATCACGGCCGTCTCCTCGGGGATCCGGACGCCTTCGTCCTGCAGGGCGCGCATCAGCAGCATCGCGTACTCGTCGTTGTACGCGAACACCGCGTCGAGCTCCAGCGCCCGCCACCTCCGGGCGAGTTGTGCGGCGGCCTCCTCGTCATGGGCGAGCGGGAGCCCGGTGACCGTGGCGTCCGTGTCGCGCAGGGCCCGTCGTACGCCCTCCAGCCGGGGCCGGGAGAAGACCTCCAGGCCCGATTCCTCGGGGACGACGACGCCGACGCGTCGCCGGCCGCGGGCATGGAGGTGGGCACCCGCGCAGTGGCCGACGCCGGCGTGGTCCATCAGCAGCGCGTGGGCGCCCTCGACCCGTTCGGGACCGAGGGTGACCACCGCGCGGGCACCGGCCCGCTTGAGGACGGCGACCCCCTCGGGGCCGAGGCCGGCGCCGGGCACCAGGACGGCGACGGGCCGCAGTTCGGCCCAGGCCCGGGCGGCCTCGTCACCGTGCAGCCCGACGCTGCCGTACTGCACGACCGTGTAGTCGAGACGGCCGAGGGCCCACTGCAGTTCGCTGATGAACTGGCCGTAGAGCGGCCCCACGGGCACGGCCGGGGCCGGCATGAGCACCATGCGGCTGTGCCCGGCGCGCAGGCTGCGGGCCGCCGCGTGGGGCACGTAGCCCAGCTCCTTCGCGGCCTGGCGGACACGGCGGCGCGTCGGCTCGCTGATCCGTACGGCGCTGGTGTTGTTCAGGACGTAGGAGACGGTCGCGCGCGAGACGCCGGCCAGGCGGGCCACATCGGCACTCGTGGGAACGGAGCGCGGTGCGGGCGACCCGGGCGAGGGCGAGTTGGGTATCTGCACCATGACGTACCGCATCTTGGCAGAAGCCCCGGGGCGCACGACGGGCGGGGGAATGTGGTTCACCGTTGGACGAACCTGGTCGGTCAGCGGGGTGGCGCGGCGCCCGTCACACGGTCGACGAGGTCGGTCCAGCCGGCCTCCAGGCGCTCCATGGGCATCTCGCACTGCCTGATCAGATGACTGATCAGCGCCGGGTCGAGATACGCCAGCAGGGTCAGGGAGAGCAGCTCGCAGTCGGCGTCCGGCTGGATCTGCCGCAGCAGCATCACGACGTGCGCGCGCAGCGCCCTGAGTGCGGGGTGGGAGAATCGGCGGGTCGGTTCCGGCTGGGCGGCCAACTGCAGGTCCAGTCGCTCGGCCGAGTGGCGGAGCACCGCGACGCCGAACGCCCTCAGCCGCTCGAGCGGCGGCGCACCGGGGCCCAGCGGCGGCGGCCCGCCGAGGAAATCGGCCTGCAGCTGCCTTGCCGAGTGGTCCAGCAGTGCCAGCAGCAGCCCGGTGCGGTCGCCGAAACGGCGGAAGACCGTGCCCTTGCCCACCTGGGCCGCCGCGGCCACCGCCTCCATCGTGACCCCGGCGACGCCCTGCTCCGCGATCAGCCGGGCCGCGGCCTGGAGCAGCTTGGCGCGGTTGCGGGCGGCGTCGGCGCGCAGGCACGGCTCGTCGGGAGCTGAGCCGACCTCCAGCAGCCGGGGCTCGTCGAGGGGCTCCTGGAGATCGGGGAAGGGCGGCAGGGCGCTGGACATGAAGACAGCGTAAAGCATCCGGAACAAAACTGGACCGCGGTCCGCTTAGGGTGGTAGAAAGTTAAACGGACCTCGGTCCGGATCGTAACGACGATGTTTCAGCCCCACCCTTGGAGTACCGCAATGTCTGTTCGCATCCTTGCGCTCGTCGGCAGCCTCCGCGCCGGTTCGCACAACCGCCAGCTCGCCGAGGCCGCCGTCAAGCTGGCTCCGGAGGGTGCCGAGGTCGTCCTGTACGAGGGCCTGGCCGACATCCCCTTCTACAACGAGGACCTCGACGTCGAGGGCGGCGTCCCGGCCGCCGCCGCCAGGCTGCGTGAGGCCGCCCGGGCCGCCGACGCGTTCCTGCTCTTCTCCCCCGAGTACAACGGCACCATCACGGCCGTCCTGAAGAACGCCATCGACTGGCTGTCCCGCCCGTACGGCGCCGGCGCCTTCGGCGGCAAGCCCGTCGCCGTGGTCGGCACCGCCTTCGGCCAGTACGGCGGCGTGTGGGCGCAGGACGAGGCCCGCAAGGCCGTGGGCATCGCCGGCGGCAAGGTGGTCGAGGACATCAAGCTGTCCATCCCCGGCTCCGTCACCCGCTTCGCCGAGACCCACCCGGTCGACGACTCCGAGGTCGCCGCCCAGCTCACCGAGGTCGTCGCGCGTCTGCACGGCACCGTGGGCGTGGCCGCCTGATCCCGGTCGCAGCACTCCTGAGGGGCCGGAAGCCGTACGGGACGCTGTTGGCTTAATCCCCGGCCCTGATGCTTCGCCCCGTCGTTATGCGGCGGGGCGAAGTGCTGCCAGTGGGCTGGTGCGGGTCCGGGCGCGTGGCTTGTCGCTGAGCCAGGCGTTGATGCGGATGAGGTTGATCGCGGCGCCGGTGAGCTGGTGCTGGAGGCTGGTCTTGGCGAGTCCGCGGTAGCGGGATCTGCGCAAGCCGCAGGCTTGCACTCCTTGGGAGATGGTTCCTTCGACCCCGGCACGGATCTTGTAGCGATCCTTCCACTCGTCGGTCGCCTGTAGCTGCCGGGCCTGGTGGAGGGCTTCGTACTCGTCCCGGGGCCGCAGGGTGATCTCCCTGCGTTGGGCTTTGGGCGAGCTGACGCAGTCCCGGAGACTGGGGCAGGTACGGCAGTCGGCGGGCGAGAACC